>CACWLI010000001.1 GCA_902761685.1 uncultured Erysipelotrichaceae bacterium
TACTGGAGTTCTTGAATAATCATTATATTCATCTGATTTAACTATATATTTATCAGGTCTTTCATAATCAAATATATTTTCAAACTTACGTTGTTCCCAATCTTTTGTTAATATACTAGATTAATATATTGATAATAAGTAAATTATTGTTATAATAGATATTACCAAATTAAGAGGTGAAAAAAATGTAATTGATTGGTTTTTTAGAACAACTTTACTCTTATAACTTTTATACAAAAGATGACAATAAAAAAATAATTGATGTATATGAAACAAGTAATAAACAGTAGAAGAAAGCATTTTCGATAATTTAAGGTTAATAAAATAAAAATATATGTTTTTAAACACTATTTGCACACAGTTTTTAATTTTAAAATAATATTTACAATTAATAATGAAATTTTAATAATAATATGTTATAATTTACTCAAGAAAAGGGCGCTAGTACAGGCCATTTTTAAATGGTTTTTGTATTGGCGTTTTTTTGGTAGTAGGAGGTATAAATGAAAAAAATATTACTTGATACTAACATGTTTATTTATTTAGAGGATAATACTATTACAGATTCAAAAGTTCTTGAATTGACTAAAAGATTGTATGATTCAAATGATTATAAAATTGTAATTCATCCAGATACAAAAAAGGAGATTAATAAACTAAAAGATGAAAATAAGAAAAAAATTTTTCTGTCAAAAATAGCAGTTTATAAAGAAATCGATTCTCCACCCATTCCGGATGATTCATTTCATAAATTGGTAGGATGTAAAAATGAACATGATAAAATCGATAATGAATTATTGTTCTCAGTTCAAAGAAACTGTGTATCTTATTTAATAACAAATGATTATGGTTTAAAAAATAAAAGTAAGATTATAAATTTAAATGATAAAGTATTGTCAATTGATGAAGCTTTAAATCATTTTCAAATAATAAAAGATAATGAAATAAAGAAACCTGCTTTTGTACAAGAAAAGTATCTTCATGAATTAGATTTGAATGATAATTTTTTTGATTCTTTAAAGAATGATTATAAAGGATTTAAAGAATGGTTTGAAAAAAAACAATTGGAAGAAAAAAAGGCGTATGTTAGTTTTGAAGAAAATAATATAATGTCATTTTTGATGCTTAAAGTTGAAGAAAATGAAGTTGATAAAACTTTTGAAAAACCATTTGGTCCGGGAAAAAGGTTAAAGGTATCAACAATGAAGGTCTCTGATACAGGAAAAAGAATTGGAGAAACGTTTATTAAAATAATTACTGAAACTGCTATTAAGGAGAATGTTGATGAAGTTTTTGTTACAGTTTTTGATAAACAAACACATTTGATTGAAATGTTAAAAGAGTATGGTTTTGAGTTTTATTGTAAAAAAAGTACTGAAAAATCTGATGGAACAATCGAAAAAGAGAATGTTTTAGTTAAAAATATTAAAAAAACTACAAAAGAGTATTATCCTTTTATTAATGTAAATAACAAAAAAATATTTATTGTTCCAATTCAAGAAAAATATCATGGTTTATTGTTTCAAGAATCAGAAAAAAGCATTCAACTATCTTTTGATGATTTAAAGGGATTGAATACGGCATCAAATTCAATAAGAAAAGCATATTTATGTGATTCAAATATAAAACAAATTGAACCAAAATCAATTCTACTATTTTATTCATCTGGTGTTAAAAAAGCAATTACTTGTTTAGGAGTAGTTGATGCTGTTTTTAGAAATTTTAATAGCTTTGAGGAATTAAGCAATTTAGTTAGAAAAAGGACTGCTTATAGTCAGAAAGAATTAAAGAAAGTTTACTCTGATAACAAATTAGTAATATTATTTAAATACTATTATTCTTTTCCAAAATATGTTTCATACGACTTTTTATTAAAGAATATGATAGTAAAAGGACCGATTCAAACAATTAAACAAATTGATACTATTAATTTTCAGAAGATAATTGAAGAGTGTAAAATTGATAAAGAAAAATATTTTATTAATAATTAATTATTATTTTTATGATATAATATAAATATAATAGGAGGTTGATGTTATATGTGTAGAATATTAATGTCTATAAATCCAGAATATGTTGATAAAATATTAAATGGAAAGAAAAAATATGAATATAGAAAAATCAAAGCAAAAAAGCAAAACATTAATAGAATAGTTATATATGCAACAGCACCTATTATGCAAGTTGTTGGAGAAGTAGAAGTAAAGAATATTATTGAGGATACTCCAAATAGTCTTTGGAAAAAAACGAAAGAGAAATCAGGCGTAAAGAAAGATTTTTATGATTCATATTATAAAAATAAAAACAAAGCAATTGCATATGAATTAGGAGATGTTATAATATATAATACTCCTATAACGTTATCTGATTTGGGTATTAATTACATCCCACAGTCATATATATATTTAGATTAATAATTAAGATAGTTTTAACTATCTTTTTTTGTTATAATTATTATAAGGTGATAATATGGGAACAATAAATTCTAAAGAAATTTTTATTCCAACTAGTAGAAGTTTGTCTATGGTATTTACTAATGATAATTCAAAATCGCAGGTAAAATTTTATATACCAGATTTTCAAAGACAATATAGCTGGAAAAATAACAATTTAGAGGAGTTGTGGAAAGATTTAAATGAAGCATTTAAAAATAATGATGATATTTATTTTCTTGGATCAATTGTTCTTGTCGCAGAAAATTCTAATAAGTTTTCAATTATTGATGGGCAACAAAGGTTGACAACTATTGTAATAATGATGGATGTATTAATTAAAGATTTTAGTACAATAATTAGTAAAAAATTATTAAAAAGAATTCAAAAGTATCATAGCAACATATTTCAACTTCAAAATAATCCAAGTTATGATCAAGAATTTCATGTGGAAATAAGAGAAAAGAATTCTTTTGCTCATAATGATTCAGAACTCGTTACTGAAAAAGAATTAGCCAATTCTGATCCAAAATATAAATATAGGAATACAGCTTATTTTTTCTTTGATAAATTTAGTAAAATTGACATTGATATAAATAAATTTTTAGAGTTTATTTTTGATAATGTATTTGTTATTAGAACCATTTGTTATGATGAAAATTTTGCTATTAAAATGTTTATTTCTTTAAATGATAGAGGATTACCATTAAGTAACGCAGATAATTTTAAATCATGGTTATATAGTAAGTGTACAAAAGATCAGAGACAAGCATTTAATCAAAATTGGAAAAAGCTTGTTGATGATTCAAATGATATTAAAATTACTATGGACGATTTTATTGTTTGGTATGAATATTATTTAATTAGAAGTAATCCTAAAATGAATGTTGTAGATGTTTTAAAAATGCAATTAGAGAAATTTGATAATCCTACTATTATGAGCAAGTTATTAAAATTTATGAGATGTGTAAAAAAAGTAAATAATCCTGAAGAAAATACTAATTTGATTTATAGCCTTAGATACATAAAATGGAAAGCATATATAATGAGTATTTTAGCTTCAGCTTTTATGGAAGATTATTATGATATGTCTAGATTATTAAAACTATTAAGAAAGTTTTATTATATTGCATGGGGTTCTGGAGGTAATGTCAGTTCTGTAAAGCAGACTTCGTTTAACATTTTGGAGTGTGTTGTAAATAATAAGTCAATTGAAGATATAGAAAATTATGTAAATAATTTTATTTACAGAAAGAATAGAATATCCAATTTTTATAATAATATTAATGGTAATGTATATGATTCAGATTTCTTTAAACCTTTATTGATGTCTATTGAATATGAAGAATGGGAGGACAATTCTTTAAAATTTCAACCATTAGACATGAAACTTCATGTTGATCATATATTGCCAAAAGGATATGAAAAAGAAAAAAATCAAGAATGGAAACACATTACAAAACATGATGAAGTTTTTCAAAAAATAAATACAATGGGTAATATGGCATTATTACAATGGTATAAGAATGAAAAAGCTCTCAATAAGGGATTGAAGAAAAAATTAAATTTTTATAGTGGGTTTGAAGAAGATGGAATTACACCTATTAAAGATGAAAAAGGAAAAGGTGCTACAAAATTTAAAACTACTCAAGTAATTATTGATGAATATAAAAATAATCCTCATAAAAAATGGACTTTAAATTCGATTGATTTAAGAAAAGAATATTTGATAAAAAAAATTGAAAGTATGCTTGACATTCAAGAGGGTGATAAAAATATTAATTTTGATTTAGAATCTCAAGGAATAGGAAAGGGAAAATGGAAGTATAAAAATCAAATATATGATAATAAAAAATTTGTAAGGCAGATATTAATCGATTATATTACAGATAATAAAATTAAAAATTTTGATAGAATACCTAATGAATTAACAACATTTAAAATTTATTATAGAGATTTTATAACTGATAAAGTTGATTTACATGATAGATATTTATTAGAAATAAATGGCATGAAATTGTATGTTGTTAATGTATATTATTCCTCTGAGACTCCAGAGTTAATTGAACTTTTTAAAAAATATTATTCCTTTGAATATGAAAGAATAGAAAAAGAAAAATAGTCTAATATAAGTTAGGTTATTTTTCTTTTTATAAAATGGTTTTAAGATATTTTAGTAATAGTTTATTATGTGGATTACATATTATTAACTTAATGTGTTTTTTTAATTAATGATATTTTTATGTTATAATAATTCATAAGAAGAGGTTATTGGTATGAATGGGTTTGGAAAATGGTTAGTAAAGAATAAATTATGTGATAAAGATAAGTGTTTATTACTTGGTAAAGATACTAAGTTAAGTATTGATGAAGTAATTGAGTTACTTAATGAGTTATCTAAAATACTTAATGAGAAAAATATATTTGAGAGTAAAAGTTATAAAGAAATTAAAAGAGTAATGGACGTGCTTTGTGATAATAAAAAGTTATTTAAAAATAAACAGTATGATTTGTATTTGGAGTTACTCAATTATTATCTTAAATATATGTTAACTACTTATGAGAAGAAACATGATATAGAGGACTATGTAAATAGTTATAATATTTCTATGGATATAACTGATATTAGTATGTATTCTAATTCAATATATGAAGAGTTAAGTAAGTGGCCAAATGTGTATGTTATTTATAAAAATAATACTGTTTTTACTAAACCAATAAGATATAATAATCATAATATTTTATGCATACCAATGTATTCTAATAAAGAAGTAATACCAAGTGAATTTTTAAATGATGGTTATGTAATTAAAAAAGTTAAATTTAATTTATTTGTTAAAAAGATTGATGAAGATGACAATAATCATGCAGTTGTTATAGCAGTTAATCCAAAGTTTGATAATAATGATAAAGTGTTTTTAGAAATAGATAATTTATTTTGGTATTATTTTGGGGATTTATCTAATTATTTTGATTAAAATAAAAATCTACATTATGTAGATTTTTTTAATTAGTAAAACTATTAATATTAATTGAATAATAAATATTAGTGGTATTCCAATTTTAAAGAATGGTTTTTTAGTTTTATGTCTAAACAATTTCATACCAATATACCCTAGGGGAGTGCCACCTAAAATACATAAAGATATTAGAGTAGATTCTCTTATTCTATACATATTTTTAATAGCATATAATTTATCTAAACCAAATGATATAAATGTAACTATGTTAATAATAATTAAATAATAAAAAATATATTTCATCATATTTATAATTATATAACTAATCTACAAATAAATCTATTTTGTTTTCTTTATATTCTTTTAATATATTAGTCCATAGATAATCTTCTATAATTCTTGTTTTTTTAGGATGAGTTAAAAATCTTAAGTTAAGTTCTATATGATTATCTTGTACTTTTGTATATATAATTGGTTCTAAGTGATTATAGTAGATTCTATAATCAACAGTAGCTTGTTTAATTTCTTTTTTCATTTTCTTTGGTATTTCTGATACTGTTTCATTTGAATTAATTATATTCATTATTTCTTGTTTATTCTTTTCAAGATCAGCATCAATTCTTAATTTAATAGTTATTTCATTCCATATATATTTAAATGCTAGACTATAGTTTTTTAGTGTTTTAGAAAATACAAATGAATTTGGTATATTAATAATTAAACCACTACTTTGTTCACCATTAATTCTATCTCCAACTTCTAATATTTTAAAAGATAAGTTATTTATTAAAACTACATCTCCAGTTACTCCATCTATACTAATTCTATCTTCTAGTTTAAATGGTTTTTTAGCTTTGATATAAAAACCTGCGAATAAGTTTAATATTATTTCTCTAATTGCTATAGTTACTCCAGCTGATACAAATGATATAATTGTCATTACGTTTTTTAAATATGGAAACCATAATAGGAATATTAGTCCAAAACATAGAATATTTAATATAATATTTACACTTTGATGAAATACAAATCTTGTTTTACTTCTTTTTATCCATTTAGTAGTTACATAAACTATAATATGTTTTAGTAGTTTAAAGAATGCATATGTTATAAAAGTTCTAGCCATTATAATAAAATATTTACTATAATTAAATGTTAATAAGTAATCTAATATTTTCATTTCTATTCACCTCGCGAACCACCATAATAACACAAATAGAAGAAAAATACAAATAAAAAATAATAATATGTTATAATTGTTATATAAGATAGATGTGGAAGATGGTGATTACTTTGATATATAAGAAGGATGTAACAAAAGATAGTATATTTGATGAAGAAGAATTATTTTCAAAAATGGATAGTAATGAAGTGTTAATAAACTATTTATTTGAAAGTAATCTTATTAATATTCACCATATTGAAGCTATTTTTGATCATACTGAAATATTTGACTTATGTAAAAAATATAATCGCCTAGATTTATTAAAAGGATTAAATGTTTTTATATATTTTAGTGATAACGTTATGTTTGAAGAATTATTAAAAATGGATATAATACCAGATTCTATGAAAAATATGGATTTTTTTGATGAAGAACAAATAAAACTATTAATAAAATATAAAAAATATGATTTATTAAAAAAATTACCATCAATTATTTTAATAGATAAATTTAACAGTAATAAAACATTATTAGAAGTATTATTAGATAATGGAATAGAAGATTTTGATGTTGGTTCTTTTCCTGAAGAGGAGTTTATTAGAATATTAATTAATTATAAAAAATTTGATATATTAAAAAAAGTTAAAATGAATGATTTAACTTTAAGTCATTTTTTAAAACTAAATGATTTAAATGATACTAATCTTGAAAAATTATTAAAGTACTTTATGAAAGATAGAGATAGATCTCATATTACACCAATTCTTAATCAAATATATAGAACTAATGATTTAGATTTAAAGATTAAAGCTATTGAAATATTTGTTAAATTAGGTATGTTTGATTATTTAATACCATTTAATAAGAAACAATTATTTAATGGTGAAGAGGGTAAAAGATTAATTGATAGATTAAAAGTATTTGGAAAGGGTGTAGCTAGTTTTTTAGTGGAAGAACCACTTCTTCATGATGTTGATGTTGTGGCTGAACTTAGTTTGAATACTGATTCATTAAAATTAGATGTAAATAAGGAATATACTAGAAGTGAAATAAAGAAATTGACTAAGGTTCAAGAATCTAAAATTAGTGATGAATTTGAAAGAGCATTAATGCAATTTAAAATATTATTGATGGGTGATAATAATGCAAATGAAGAAGATACAGAGATGACAATTTCTGCATTTAGAAATATTTTAAGATTAAATCCTGATGCAATTACAATAGTTGAAAAGATAATTCAAGAAAAAAGAGTTGAAACAGATAAAAAGTTTAGATATATGTTTAATCAAGAAGATACAGCTAGTTTTTTTAATCCAAAATCATTTATTATTTCTATGAATAGAGAACATAATCTACCTAGTATATTACTACATGAAACTGGTCATTTTCTTCATAAAGCATTTGATGAATCTAGAGTGCCTGATGGTTATATTGATTTAGTAAATGAAATAAGAAATAATCCTGATTTTGTAAGAATAGTATATGAATTTTATCTTGAGTTTAATGAAAAAATGAAAGAAGTAGATGCTGAAGTTGCAAAATATATGGAAGAATATGATAAGACTATTACTCCTGAAAGAGAAAAAAGAGTAGAAGAATTTTTAAATACTGAAAAAAGAAAACTTGTTGATTATTGGATTAGTAAAGGTCGATCAAGAGAATATATAGAGCAATTATTATCTAAAACATATACTAAAGAAGAGTATTTTAGACAAGAAAGAGAAATGTTTAAGAGAAAAATAAACTCAGTAATTATAAATTCAAGATTTGGTAATTATGCCCAAATATCAGATATATTAGATGCAATATTTGAAGGAGCATTATTTAATAGATTAATTAGATATAATGGTAAAACTATTATGAGATGTTCAGGACATGGAGTTAAGTATTATAGAGGTAGACCAGATAGAATGTTTAAAGAAACTATTGCAAATTATACTGGACTTAGGTACACTACTAGTAAAGAAGAAAGCTTAAAAAAATTACGAAGTATATTAGGTGATAAATTTGTAGATTTTATTGAAGATTATTATGAAAAGTGTATACTAGAAGCTGAACCAATACAAACAAAAGGAAAATCTAAATAGGAGGAAATATGGAAAAGAATGATATTGAATATAATTTATTAGTTTTAGGAGAAATTAATTATAAGAATGCACATGTAGGTGTTGAAGAAGAGTTATTATTTCCACCTGAATGGGATTTGTATTCAGATTATAGTGTAAAAAATGAAATACTAGAAGAAGCAGTTATGAATAATTTATTAATATCTGAAACTGAAGGATATCAAAAATATTTTAATAATGATCATAAATCATTAAATTAAAAAATGAGGCGTTAATATGAAAAAAGTATTATTATTTTGTTTAATTATTTTTAGTTGTTTATTATTAATAGGTTGTGATAAAGAAGAAAAGGAAAATTTATTTGAGGAAATAAGTTATAAAATACCAGATGAATTTGAAAAAGATGAATCATTTATATATACTAGAAATTATCATTATTATAATGATAGTATATATTGTGATGTTGATGTTAAAGCATATGAAAAAAGATATTATAATGAAGATAGAGAAACATGGTTTAAAGATAATATCCGTGTTAATTTAAGTGATGAAGTGTCAGAATTAAAAGAAATAGATATTTCTAATAATAAAGCAATGAATATAAATGTTAACAAATCGGAAACAAATGAAACTCATTATTATTATGGGTTCGTATCTAGTAACTTTTATTATTTAATAGATTATAATATTTCAAATCATAATAAAGATGAAGATTTTGATGAAAAGACTAGTCCATGTTATAAGTATATTGATGAGATTATATATAGTGTTAAAGTAAAATAAAAAGAGATAATATATCTCTTTTTTATTCTAGATTTTCATTAATTAAACCAATTGTTGGATGAAGTCCATCTTCTTTATGAAAATCACTGCCTGTGGTGGCTTTTAATTTATGTTTTTTAGAATATTTAGTCCATTTATCTATATCGTTATGTTTTATATTGTTTTTATCTATATAAATATAATTTGTTTCAATACCATCTATTTGCGTTGTACTAATAATTTCATCAATATCTTTTTCATCTAAATTATCTTCATAATAATAAGCAACAGGGTGGGCAAGTATTACTTCACCACCAGCTTGTTTAATTAAGATAGATGCTTCTTTTGGAGTAATAGATTCTTTTTTTGTATATGCTATGCCTCCTTCATTCATAATTGTTTCTATGAATTCACCTCTATTTGGTATATGATTAAATTCTTTCATTAACAATTCACTATTTTCTTTATTATCAACTATATTAGAAGCTATATGTGCTTTTGTAACTGCATCTATAGTATCTAGTTTATCTATATCAACAATATAACCTAGTTTTTGAAGCTTTTTACCTACATTATATAGATAATTATGTCTAGAATTTCTTAATTTAAATAATTTATCTTTTAATACTTTATTATTTAAATCAAAATTATAACCTAAAATATGTATACCAGTTTTATTGTATTTAGTAGATATTTCTACACCAACTATTAATTTAATATTATTCTTTTTTGCATAATTAAATAATTCATCATTATATGCTTCAATTGTATCATGATCAGTTATTGATATAGTATTAACACCATTTATTTTTGCTTTATCAATTATTTCAAATGGTGATAAGTCTCCATCAGAACAATTAGTATGAATGTGTAAATCCATTTTCATATAATCACCTTCTTAAATATATTCTATCATATTAATAAAAGAATTATTATGTTATAATAAATAAAGAGAGTAGATTATCAAATAAAGGATATTGTAATATGAGAGTATTAAGTTTGTTCGATTGTAATTTAGATTCAGTTACTAAATATTTAAGTGAAATTAAATATCAAGGTTTTGATGCAGTTCAAATTAGTCCTTTGCAAAATACAAAGGATGATAATTCTAAAGAATGGTGGATGTTATATCAACCAATTAATTTTGAAATTGGAAATAGAATAGGAAATAAAGACAGTTTATCAAGATTATGTCATGAAGCTAATAAAAATGGTTTAATTATAGTTGCTGATGCAGTGGTTAATCATTTAGCATCAATTGATAATATTGGTAGTTTAAATCCTCATCCTATGTGTGATAGTGAAATACTTAAGTGTAGTGATAGTTTCAAAATAAAAAGAAATATAGACAACTGGGATGATAGATATCAAGTTACAAATTATTGTATGAGTTTACCTGGATTAAATCCTAATAGTAGGATAGTTCAAAAGAAAGTTATTGATATGTTAAATGAATACATTAGTTTAGGAGTAAGTGGCTTTAGATTTGATGCAGCTAAAAGTATTGCCCTTCCTGAAGAGGGATGTGATTTCTTTTCAAACGTTACATTTTCTCTTTCTAAATGGGTAGAAATTATTTATGGAGAAGTATTGTTTTCTGATAAGGAATTAATACAAAAATATGCTAAATATATGAAAGTATTAACAAATAGTGATGCTTATAATAACCATGATATTATTAAGTTTGTAGAAAATAAAGATAGTTATTTATCTAAAGATTTAGGATGGACTAAAGATATTAATGTGCATACAATAAATGATTGGTATAAGAATATGTGTTTTTATTATCCAAACACATTATATTATGCTAGAAATTATTCAAATGACTGGAACTCATGGAGAGGTAGAGAAGTAAGAGAAGCTAACTTATCTTTAAGAAAAAAATAAATCATATTAAAATCCAAAGAATAAATCTTTGGATTTTTTTAGAATAATTATTTAAAAATTAATTTTTTAACACTTTGAATACTTTTTTCACGGTTGTAAATTCTTTTGATTTTTTCTAAATATTTTTTTATGCTTTGAACTCTATAATCAGATAGTTTTTCATATTGACCAACTCCATAATATGTTCCTCTTGCAATTATAAATGATGAAATATCAAAATAGAAATTTTCATTTGTAACTGGACCACAAGCATTTTTACCATATCCAGTAAATCTACCATGTTCAAGCATGTTATTGTTTTCTTCTAAATATTTTAATAAGTCTTCATAATATGAAATTAATAATTCACATTCATCAATTGTTAAACCTTTTAATGAATGAGCTCCATCATATTCTATGAAACCTCCTTCTTCTTTAAAATAATACATATAAATTCCCCCTTATTTTATGTGAAGGTATTTAAAAAGACCTTCACAATTTATTGTGAAAGTCTTGTTCTTTATCTAATCCGGATATCAAAGATATCGTATTGACGAATTAGTTCTAAGTAACTTAGGAACTACTCCCTTTCAACGATATATATTATACCATAAAACAGGGTAATTGTCAATGATATTAACAAAATGTTTAAAACATATTAATATATTGCTATAAAATGCATACCATGCCAAACTGTAACTTTATCTCCAGGTTTGTAATAAATATTTTCTGAAGTAGAGTAGTATTTTTTAACTTTATTAGATTTAGGTAATATATAAGTACTTCCTTCTTCAAATAGGAAATCTTTTTTATTAAAATCATTTACATTATCTAAACTTGTTGTTACCATCCAAGTTCGTTTACCATTTATATTTGTTACTGGGTTCTTTAAGTATGTTTCATTCATTACTAGAGTAGTTATATATTTTTTGAAATCATTTAATGTAATAAAATTATTATTAATTAAGAATCCAGCTTCTTTTACTCTAAATCCTTTAAATAAATAATATGGTAATACATCTTCAAAATATTTATACTCTAATGTATTATTTTGAACTAATAAATCTTTTTCTTTTGGCCAAATAGCATTATCATTAAAGCCATATAAATTAGATATCATAGTATTAACATCTGTAGTCAATACATTATCAGCTATTATATTATAATATGCTGTTGAGCCTACAAAATAATATGTTGTATTTTCGTTTATTGTTTCAATATTTGTTATTTTAACTTTTTCAAGTTTATTATTATTTAATTTTGCAATATTTGTTCCAACTTTAAATTCTTTATCATCTAAGTTTATAAATTTATTATGATCCATACTGTATAGTGAATGATTTCCATATATTTTTAAATATGTTTTATCACTAAATGATATTTTTATATATGTATTTGTTTTCTTTTCTTTTTCAATCCATATTGGATACTCGTAAGTTATACTTCCATCATTATAATTCCATACAGCTAATAAGTCATTATAGTCTATATCTTCTATATTTTTTGTTTTCCCATTTGCTAGTAAAATTTTAGTTCCTTTTACTAGACATGCTCCATTTTGAATACCTTCTGCTGTAATTGTTACATTTCCAGTAACATTACTTATTGTTAATACTCCGTTACTTGTATTGTATGTATAATCATTTTCTGTAAGAGTTGTTTGCTGTTGAGTTACACTATCTGTCATAACTACAGATACTAGTTGAGGCCTATTATCTGTATATCCATTTCTTCCTGTTAAGGTAACACTAAATGATTGACCTGCTTCAACATTCTGAGTTGTAGGATTAGCAGTACAGTTTGTACAAGTTGTTACTCTTGCAGTATATGTCCATGAGTAAGCAGTACTATCTGTACTTTTTTCTGAATTATTTCCTTTACCATCGTATGCTACTACTTTGAAATAATAGCTACCATTTGATAAATTATCAAATGTATAAGTAGTGTCAGTTATATTAGTGGCTGAACCAACTTCTGTACCACTTGAATTATATGCATACACATTATAATGATCTATTCCATAATTATCTGTTGCAGCCCATGAAACTGAAACACTTTTTTTGTTGCTTACTTTTGTTGCTGTTACACTTGATATATTTGGTGGTTGATTATCATAGAAGTTAGGATCAACATCAACTGCCATTTCAACCGTACCAACACTTATTTGATTATCATCAGTTGGATTTAAATATAAATTAAATCTTTGAGGTGAATTACCAAAAGCATCATTTGTATTTCTTTTAATGTAAATTGTAAAATCTTGACTTTCAGTATTTGCTGGTATTTGAAAGGATGGATTTGAATTGTTGTTACTATCAACAACACTGAAATTATTATTTGTAACTGAGAATGTAAATGTTTTATCTTGATTAAATGTATTCATTACAGTGATTGTTAATGGAGCAGTTGTATTATTTCCAGTTAAATCTCCTGTATTATTGTTATTTTTAAAAATTCCAACTAACAATCCTTGATTATTTTCTTCAGCTGTAACATCTGTTGATACTCCTCCTGAATAGTTACCTGCACCACCAGAAGGATAAAGATTTAATTTAACAGTGAATGTTACAGAAGTTTTTGCTGGAATTGTATCACCTGCTTTAATACCAATTACATCATAAGTATAATCAAGTGTTTCTCCTTCTGGAGGAGTAATATTTAAAGTGGGTCTAAATACATCAGAACCAAATGAATACTCTGAAATAGTATCATTTAATAATGTTACTTCATATGTTGCTGATCTTTCGTCTGTTATTGTTTGATCATCTTCTTCTAAAGTGAAATCTACTGAAAAGCTTATATTAGATGAGTCTTCTGACCAAACAGGTTCTGATGCAGTAACATTATCAGTGTGTTCTTTTACTATAACATTTGTTATTTTTATTATCCCATTTTCAGCTGAACCAGATAGCCCTGATATAGTTAGTGTAACATCATTGACTGTAGCATATCCAATACCTAAAAATAGGGTTACAAATAAAATACAAAATCCAAAAAATAAGTAATTATTTTTTTTCATATTTATCACTCTACCTATATTGTGCTTTAATTTTATCATATATTTTAAACAAAATATAGCTTTAAATGTCGAAAAATGTAGATTTTTATAAAAAAATGTATTATACTTTTAATAGGGTAGAAAGTAAAGGTTAAAGTTTCTTCTACTTGCTCAATTTTACATATTTTGTGTAAAATTGTAACTGCCTAGTACTATGGGAAAGGGTATTTGGGCATAAAGTTTATTTCCCATAGTAATAAAAATGATAGGAGGTGAAACAATGAAGAAGAGAAAGAATGTATTTGCTTTAGCAATTGTTGCTTTAATCTTAGTTTTAGGTGTTGGTTATGCAGTTGTTTCATCAGTTACCCTAACTATTGATGGTACTGGTGCAGCTGCCACTCAAGATTTAAAAGTTGTATATGATGGAGTTAACACAAAATCAGGAAAGAATGTTACTGAGTTAGCTGCTGAAGATGATAGCAAAGCAGCAACTTTTAAAGTTGAGAACATGGTTTTAAATACTGAAGAATATGCAGAATTTGAAATCAAAAATAAAGAAGAAGATGTTAATGCAACAGTTAAAGTTCCAACAGTTACAAATAGTAAATCTGAATTTTTCCAAGTTAAAGTATATTATGGTGGTACTGAATGGACAGCAGATCAAACTTTAAATGCTGGAGCTACTGCTAAAGTTAAAGTTGTAGTAAAACTTATTAAGACTCCAGTTCAAAGCGCTGATTCAACTACAACTATTTCTGTAAGCTATGATGCACAACCTGCTGCATAGTATAAAAATATTTGATGAAAAGTAGGCAAAGAAGGAAGTGAGAAGATGAGAACTATTAAATTTAAGCTTTATGCCTTAGAAATATTACTTATTTTATCTCTTTTCTTTGCTCTCTTTGCATTAAATATTGAAAAAAAGCTAACAGTAATGATTATACTTATAGTTGCTACAGCTTTATCATTCATAATGTTAGGTAGAAAAAAAGAGAAATCTATTTTTGAAAGACATGTATCAATATTAATGCTAATATTTGCAGTTATATATCTAGGTGGTTTTTACTTAATAGGATTATATTATGGTTTTGTAAGAAGCAAATATTTATTTACTCTTGGAAATATCATTAAAGTAATTATTCCAATTGCAGTAATAGTTGTGTTATCTGAAATATTAAGGAAACAATTATTACTACAAGATGGAACTATAACTGTAAAAGGAAGAAAATATAATTTTTCTTCAACACTTATTTTTTTGGGTATGACACTTATTGATTTAGTAATATATACAGGTATATATAATTTATCAAATATGGACGATTTTCTAATGATTATTGGTTTTATATTATTTGCATCACTTTCTTGTAATTTATTATATAATTACATATCTAGAAGATTCGGTTATAAACCAATTATTATATTTAGATTAATTACTTGTTTATACATGTATATAATTCCATTTATTCCTGATGTTTATGTTTTTATGAGAACATTTTTGAGAATGGTATATCCATTTATAATCTTTGTTATTCTTGAAGGTACTTATTCTAAAACATATTATAGAACAAGAAAAAGAGATACCTTTTTAACAGGAGTATTATTTTTTGGAATTACATTACTTGTTATGTTGATTTCATGCCAATTTAAATATGGAATAATTGTTATTGGTTCTGATAGTATGACAGGTACTATAGATAGAGGAGATGCTGTTATATTTGAAAGATACGATGGACAATTATTGAATGCTGGACAAATTATTATATTTGAATTTAACGATATAAAAACAGTCCATAGAATTGTAGATAAACAATCTGTAAATGGTGAAATGAGATATACAACAAAAGGTGACTATAATAAAAAAGAAGATAGTGGTTATAGAAAAGCCGATAATATTAATGGTGTTGTTAAATTAAAAATTAAATATATCGGTCTTCCAACATTATGGTTTAGATCGCTATTTGAAAAATAAAATGGAAAGGAGTACAGGATATGAAAAAGAATGCAGTCAATGATATATTTGCTGATGATTATAAAAGAAAAGTTAAAATAATATCATATATTTGTGTTATTGCTGTTTTTGCTGTACTTTTTATTTCATTTGCTTGTACTTATTATTTAAAAAGTAAAAAAGATTATATAAATTATACTGAAAGTAGTGATGTAAACTATAAAGTATATTTAAAACAAAACGAATTCTTTGATAAGAATTATGCAGAAGAAGAAAAACAATATATAGCAAGTTTAATTGACTATATTAATACTACATTTAAGTATAATATCGAAGTTGAAAGAAAAAATGTGGATTTTAATTATTCTTATTATATTGATGCTGAAGTTAATGTAAAAGAAAGAAATGGAACTCGTTCATTATATAATTTTAATGAAACAATTCTTGATACTAAAACTGGTAGCTCTCATGGAAGCTCAAAGATTGGAATTACTGAAAGTGTATCAGTAGATTATAATCATTACAATGAAATAATTAAAAAATTTATTAGTACTTATAAATTAGATGACATAGTTAGTACATTAACAATTAATATGCATGTAAGTACAGCATCTACTTGTGATGATTTTGACAGTGATAATAATACTGAATCTGTAGTAAGTCTTGTTATTCCATTAACAACAAAAACAATGGCAATTGATATTACAAATGATTTAGCAGATAATGAATATAAATTTGTAGTATGTAATAAACCTGCTGTTGTAGTTGTTTATTTAATACTATCACTTGTATTTTTAGGAATAACAGTATTCTTATGTGTAAAATTATCTGAATATATTGCTAAAACTAGAAGTATAAATGCTCTATATGATAGAGAACTAAAAAAAATATTAAGTAATTACCATTCATATATTCAAAAAGTTCAAAATAAGATTGATTTGAAAAAAGGATTAGGTCTTGATAACTTTAAAGAATGTCAAATATTCAAATTAGAAACATTCACTGATATGTTAGAAATTAGAGATAACATAAATGCTCCAATACTAATGGCTTGTGATGAAAATAATACTTCAACATATTTCTTAATATTGGATGTATCTAATAAAGCAATTTATGTTTATAGTATAAGAATTAAAGATATTAAAAGAAAAATAAAAAAACAAAATAGTGAATTAGAAGAGAATAATTAATAATTATTCTTTTTTTATATAAAATTGATTATGTATTATTATTTATGATAATATAATAATAGGTGAGAATATAAAAGAAGATTTTAAAAAAATATTCTTTTCAAAATTAAATAAAATATGTTATTCTATTAATAGAGAATAGGTGATTAAAATGGGTAGTGAATTAAGTGACTATGAAATGTATAGGGAGTCTTTAATACAATATTTAGAAAATAGGATAAGTGGTTTAGATAGCAGAATAGATACTTTAGAAGATAAAATATTAAAGAATAGATTAAGTAAAAAATCAGCTGATAAATTAAATATTCCTTTTGATTCTAATGAACTTAAAAAATTAAGTAGTAGAAGATTAAAATATGCTAAACTACTTGGAGTTATTAGAGATATTAATCTTATAAGATATTATGAAATAGATTATAAATCATCTGAAATTCTAGGAGAGTTATTTAGTAAACTAAGTAGGGAAGAAAAAGATGCTTTATCAAGCGTAGTTAATAGTTGTATTAATAAACAAAATAAAGAATCTAATGATGAATTAAGAAGATTACAACAAGAGGCTCTTAGATTTGCAAAAAGTTTAGGAATAGAAGAATGGGAAGTTGTTGTAAAAGGTAAAAATCATGAGTTATTTCAAGTTGACTATATTATAGATAGAATAAAAAGCTTAAAATCACAAGAAGAAAAAGGTATATATTTTACTGATGAAACAACTGCTCATATAATAAGTGACAGCAAAGCTTTTGAAAATAAAAACATAGTTAGAATACCTAAAAAAGAAATATCTGATAAAGACGTAGAAGAATTAATTAGAAGAGAAATAAAAGAAGAATATAATTTAATACTTAATGATGAAAAATTAAATAAGCATTTATCTGGCAAAATAAAGAGAAATATTCATAAAATAGTAGAACTTGAAGTTGAAAATGAGATGCTAAGTAGAAAAATAATTAGTTTGAATACTCGTGAACTTGATAGAAGTGTTTTTGGACCAGTAATTGAATATATTGAGAGATTAAAAATAGAAGCTTCTAAAAAAATTAAGAAAAATAATATTGAATTAAATAGAGTAGTTAGCTTGGGTGAATTAAAAGCATTAAAAGAAGAAGCTAAGAAAAATGAGATTGATAAGAATAAAAAAGAAGAACTTGAAAGAATTGCTAAAGGTAGAGTTGAGAAAGCTGCATATGAATTAGAAAAGATGAGACATAGTAATGCTAGCACTGCTCAAATACAAAAACTTGAAAGAGAATTAAATGAAATGCTACATGTTCAGGGTGGCGTAAGGGTAGACCTAACAGAAGCTCGTGAAAAAGGTATCGAAAGATTTAGAAAAGAAGAATCAGAAAAGAAATTTAGAAAAATTGAAATAGAAAGACAAGAAGTAGAAAGACAAGAAAAAATTAAAGAGAAAAGTTTAAGTAACACAGAAAGAATATTACATGAAGCAATTATGGATTTATATAATGTTAGAGGTGGACATAGACCTTTAAGAATAGATTCAGTTGAATATAGAGATTTAAGAGATGAATTATTAAAAAAATATAAATCTACTCCTATTGAAAGAGCTTTAATTGAAGGTAAGGCAAATGGTAGAATAAGAAGAGAAGCTACTTTGGATACACTTAATGAAGAGGAAAGAAAAATTGTTGAATTATTAGTTCCATATTGTCAAGATTCTAATTATTCATATTTTGGAGCATTAAGAGATTTCCATGGTCTTGGTGGACAAGATGTTGAATTTGAACAAGAGAGTGAAATGAGATTGTAAAAGAGTCATATAAATGACTCTTTTTATGTTATAATTATTATAAGGAGAGTAGATATGATTCTAAATGTGTGTGATAGTGGTGATGTTTTATCAGCTCTTAGAATAGTTAGAATTGCTATTATAATTATTAAAATAGTGGTTCCAATTATTTTAATAGTAAGTTTAATGATTAATTATATGTCTGCTGTATCTAGTAAAGATAATGATGCATTATCACGAGCAAATAAAAATTTAGTTCCAAAAGTAATTTCTGCATTACTTGTTTTTTTCATACCTACTTTTATAGGTTTAATAGCAGATGCAACATCTAATAGTGTTGATTATATGAATTGCATTAGTAATGCTACTAGTGAAGGCGTTAATAACGCATATAAAAGTGAAGCTAAAAATTATATTGAAACTGCTCGTAATAGTTTAAATAAATCTGATTATAATATTGCTGCTGTTTCTATTGGTAAAGTTCAGGATGAAAGTGATAAAAATGCACTTAGAAATGAATTATCAATTGTATCAAAATATATAACATTAAAAGAAAGAATTAATAAATTAAAAACTAATTATGATGAAGCAGAGTATAAAAAAATAAAAAATGAAATTAATGCAATTAGTGATAATAAAATAAAAAAAGAGTTACTTGAATTATTAGAAAAAGCAATGAGTTCTTCCGGGGTAAATTTGAATATTCAAGCTGGTACATTTGAAAGAAGTGACTATGATAGTGAAATGAGATATATAGAGGTTATACCTGAAGGTGCTACTACAAATATGCCTCTTGTTATTTATTTGCATGGTATATGGTCATATTCATCATTTTCATCAAATGCTCCAAATTATAAAATAACTAATTATGTTAAAAGTGGTGGAGCATATACTTATGGTAAGTTTATATTAATTGTTCCAAGAGTAGTTTTATCACAAGGAGATGCTAATAATATGGTTACTTGGAAAACTAGTCAGGGAAGAGAGCAAACTCAAAAATTAAAAGGACTTATTGATTTTATTGTTAACAAGTATAAAATAAACAATAGAAAGATAATAATTACTGGTGTTTCTTTAGGTGGTGATGGAACATGGAATATGATTGAGTCATATCCTAACTTCTTTGCTGCAGGTGTTCCAATAAGTGGTTGTGCAGGATCTAATGCTGTTGTTAGTAATTATATTAGTACTCCAATTGTTGCATATCATGGAACAGGTGCTAATGAAGATGCATATAAACAATGTGTACCATCTATTTATAGTAAAATAAAAAGATCTGGTGGAAATATTCAAATGATTGTTAAGAATGGTTATTCTCATGGTATGATGCAAAATGTATATACTGATGATAATGGAATAATCTTTAAATGGATGCTTCAACAGGAAAGAAAATAATTTATGAATAATGATATTAGAGAAATGATAAATATTTATAATACTGTTGATGTTGATTGGATGGGTGATAAGATTAATAGTCCATCTGATTTAACTCGTCATCATATAGTAAAGAAACAATATGATGGTGAAGATGATATTAATAATTATGCTTTATTAACAACTTATTCACATCATTTAATTCACTATTTAGAGATTAATTATAATCAAGAATATAATTCTATTAATAAGTTATTATTGAACTTAAATAGAAGTAATAAACCACCTACAAATGAGTATTATAATGAAATGCTATCAATACTAAAGAGAGTAAGAAAAGATATAAAAAATAAAAAAAGAAACAGAAAAAAATAAGTTCAGAATTCTGAACTTATTTTTATTCTTCATTTAATAATGATTCTTTAGCTGCATTGTATATTTCTAATACAGTAGGCATTTCTTCTTCAGGAATACTTTTAATTTCGTTATTATCATAATCTATTTCTGAAATTAACATATTAATATCTTCGCTTTCAACGTTATTATCTAATGTATAAGCTATATATTTTTTTCTTAATTCTGGAACTTCGAATGCAAATAATATATATACTGTAATACTATTATTTTCTTCATCAACAACAGTTAAACTTCCATCTTCTTTTATCATCTTGATTTACCTCCTATTGTATCAATTAAATTTTTAACATCTAATGCAACTGCTTTTCCATCCTCAACTTCAAATAAACTAATAGCGTCTTGAAGTTTGTTTTGTGCATTATCCATATCACCTTTTAATGCTTCACCTAAAGCATCATATCCTTTATTGGTGATTTTTGTTAATTGTTTACCAGATTTAGTTCTTAAAAATTTAGAAATAGAAGTTAATACTGGTGCAGCTTCTGGAACAAATACTGAAACAATATCTAAAGTAACTGGAGCAGTTTTTAAATTAAATTTTTCTTGTTTAATTCTACGATCAACAATTTTTTTCCAAACTTTAGCTATTTTTTCTTTTCTTTCTTTAACAACTAAAACTTTCTTTTCATTTTCTTCCATAATGTACACTCCTATAATTTTAATTTAACATTTAGTAAAAAAATAGTAAATGTTTTTTATAAATAATTACATTTTATGGTGTAAAATTGATTTTTACTTATAAATATGATATAATATGCCACTATTAACAAAGGGGTATTATTATGGAAAAAAGTATAATTGGAAATATTGATTCTAAAACATTTAATACTATAGGAAGAATTGCAAGTATTATACCTAGTACAATTCTAGTATCTGATATAGTACTATCTTATTATTATCCAGATATTCACTATATTATGACTGCTGGTGTTTTTTTGACTGGTTTTGGTGGTATGTATTTTAATATGAGTGATTTAAAGAATTATACTAGTGATGTAAAAGAAACAATGATTTTATATAATGAGTTTTTAAATAACTATAACAAGTTAAATAAGATGTTTGATTTTAATGATCCAACTCAAGTTTATACTTTATATACATATTTATATAAGAATGGTTTTTTATCAAAAGATAAACAATTTGTTTTTGATAATGAAAGAAAGTACAATAATATTACTGCTTGTATGGGTTGTGATGTTATAAATGGTAGTGGAGTATGTAGAAATATTTCTGCTATGTTAGTTGATATACTTAATAATTATGGAATGAGTTCTTTGAATTTAGGAGTTTATCAAAATGGATATTTTGTTGCATATGATAAATCATTATTAAAAGGATATACAAAAGAAGAATTAATTGAGCAAGCTAAAAAATTAATTGTTGATGAAGAAAGATTAGATATAGTTATTAAAGAAATAAATGAATTTGAGGAACCTGTTCATAAAAAAATACTATTATGTGATGATTTAGATTTTTTAAATCCTACAAAGTTAACTGGAAATCATGCTATTACATTTACATATCATAATGGAAAAAAATATTTTATGGATTCAACACAGGAAACAACATATAGAATGAGTATGAGAGATAAAGCTTTATATGATAAATATGAAAGGTTAAAAATCAAAAGTTCAACTTCTAAGTTTTTGTCACATGATAAAAATTGTTATAAAGAAATTGGCGGAAAAATATTTGAGGATGTTCCAATGATAAGTAGAGAAGAAGAGAAACAAATAATTTTAGGGGTTAGAGATATTATAAAGAATAATGGTGATTTATTAGAAAGCTTTTATTCTGAAAATAAAGAATTATATGATGAAATATCTGAAAGTGTCTTAAAACTAAAATAAAAATAGTTGAGTTTAACTCAACTATTTTTATTGTCATGAAATTATAATGTAATTTGTTTTTGTTTTTCTAAACTATTTAAGTATTGAGAAACTTCTTCTAGACTACTAAATACAGGAACTCCTGCTTTAAGTAAATCTTTTTTAATTTTAATCATGTTTTTTAGAATATGTTTTTCAAATACTTTACCATCACGTTCTTCTAAAATACAACAAATAACTCTTCCTGGTCTCTTGCAACTATCCATAGCTACTTCAAATACACTATATACTCCTGTCATTTCTGGTGTTAGAGTATAAAGAGTAATATCATCATTAGCTTTGTGATAATCTTCCTCCATTTGAGCTTTCTCATCCCAGTGTTCTACTACTGGATTAAATGAACTAATTTTGCTTTCATCTAACATTGGTATTAATTCATCTCTCCATGTTGAACCATTACAAGTTCCTCCTAAAAAAATACTATACATATTATCACCCTCCTTTTTTAATATCTATATATATTTTTTAGAACAAATTTTGGAGTTCTTTTAAAAATGCAAGACTCCCCCTTTAAAAGTCTTGCATTTTAATCTATATCCGGATATTAAATCGTATTGACGAATATAGTACATATAATATATGTTTGCTACTCCCCTTTAACGATATTAATTATACCACAAAAAGTTTGTTATGTCAATAATGATAATAACAAAAAATTAAAAACAAAAAACCTTAATATATTTTTTAATATTATGATATAATATTCTTGGTGAATAATATGATATTATCTGTTTGTGACAATTCAAGTGTTTTATCCGCTCTTAGAGTAGTTAGAATATTGATAATGATTATTAAAATAGTTGTTCCAATTATATTAATAGTTACTACAATGTTAAATTATATGGCAGCGGTCTCTAGTAATGACAATGATGCTCTTACAAAAGCCAATAAAAACGTTATTCCAAAAATAATTGCTGCAATTCTTATATTTTTTATACCAACGTTTATTAATATAATAGCTGATGCTACATCAAATAGTGTAGATTTTATGAAATGTATTAGTGAAGCTACTAGCGAGGGTATAAGTAAAGCAAAATATAATGAGACTATTAACTTGGTTGCTGTTGCTGAAAAAAGAATGAGTGAATCTGATTATAAAATAGCTTTAACTAATGTTAATAGTTTAGAAGATTCTAGTGATAAGAATACTTTAATTAGTAGATTAAATAAAATAAAAGATGGAATTGAATTAAAAAAAGAAATTGATATAAAAATGAAAAATCCTACAGAGGGAGATTATAATGAACTATTAAAGAAAGTAAATGCTCTTGAAGATGGAGAATTTAAAAATCAATTATTAAAAAAACTTGAAGAAATGAAAAAGAAATTGGTTGGAAATGTTGATGAAGTATTAGCTAAAATAAGTTCTTATGCTCCTAAAAAGTATAAGGATAATATAACTATAAATTATTATGTGTCATCAAGTAACCAAGGATTTACTTATTGGCTATATGTTCCTTCGAATGTGAGTGCTGGATTACCAATTGTATTCTTTATGCATGATTTAGGATGTAGAGGAGATGATTATCATAATGGTACTGATGCTAGCATTTGGGGCGGACCAATTAGAGAAATAAATCAAGGAAATAGAAATTATAATGCAATATTAGTTCATGCTCAAGTACCTAGTGGTGATAGAAGTCAAAATTATTCAGGATCTTATATAGAGTTATTAAATAAACTTGCAGACGGATTTAAAGCAGATAAGAAAAAAATATCAGTTATGGGATTTTCTAATGGATGTTATGGAGTAATGACAATAGTTAGTCAAAATCCAAATTATTTTTCATCTGCAGTACCAATTGGATGTTCTACTTCTGGTAGTAGTCCATCTTCATTTAAAAATCTTGCATATTGGAGTTTTGTTGGAACAGGAGATGGAGCAGGTGACATGCCATCATTTGCAAATTCTATTAATTCCATTGGAGGTAATGCTAAACATTCTAATTCTAAATATAAATCTCATAATTGTTTATATCCAAGTAATAAAGAAGGTGTTCTTCTTGAATATAATGTTGTTGAATGGATGTTAAATCAAACAAAAAAATAAAAGAGAATTGCTTCTCTTTTATTTTATTCAAAATGTGTATGTTTTGTTTTCCATTTTTTAAGTGAAATGTCTAACCAGAAACTATATATACCAAGTGTGATGATAGTAAGAAGTAGCCATTTAATCCAATTACCAAATAATTGTAAGGCAGTTCCATCAAATGTAAGTCTTTTACCATTTATAACAGTATGTTTTGCTTCCCAACTATAAACCATACAAAATGCCCATGGATAACAAATCCCAAGAGTTAATGTTGTAATTAAACCACCTAAAAATTTCCATCCAAGTAATTGAAGTAGTCCACCATCAAAGTAAGATTCTTCTTTCATATTCATATCCTCCAAACAAATTTTATCAAAATTTTATTTAATCTTCAATCTTTGATTATTATATGGTAAAATAAAATTAATAAGGAGGAATCATGAAAAAGTTAATAATGTTTGTAGGTGTATTATTAGTTGTACTTTTTTGTAGTGGATGTGGTGGTACTAAAGTTTTAGATTGTAAACAAAATGCATCTGGTGTTGATGTTGACTTTAAAGTAACATTTAACGGTAAAAAACTTGAAAAAATGGAATTTGGTTATGATATGGATTTATCATCTTATAATCAAACTCAAATAGATGCTATTTCAAAAGTTGATTATTGTTCAGTTGTTAAAAAATCAATGCCTCAATATGCTAATGCAATTGCTAATTGTAAACAAGATGTTGCAAGTCAAAAATTATTAGTATCTGCTGAATTTGATATTAGTAAATTCTCAAAAACTCAATTAAATACATTAGAATCACCTGAAAAAGCTAAAAGCGATTTAGAATCAGCAGGTTATAAGTGTACATTAAATTAAAAAAATGTTCAATTTTGAACATTTTTTTATTTTAACTTAAATGATGGAGAAGATGAGTTCATAAATAGTTCTTCCAAGGTTTTTAGTTCAGGAATGATAATTGTATCTCCAACTTTTATTAAGTTTATATCTTTAATTTTATTATAGTTTGCTAAAGCTTCTACTACTTTTAAATCATTTGTTCCATATTTTTTAAAACATATATCCCAAAGATTATCATCTTCTTTTATTGTATAGTAACAAAAGTTTTCAATCTTTGGTAGTTTAATTGTGTCACCTGGTTTAATTGAATTTGGATCTTTAATTCCATTATAATCTGCTATATCATCCCAGTAAGTGTCTACTCCATATATCCTTTTAGAAATATCATATAATGTATCTCCTTCTTGAATAGTATATGTTTTAGCACTTAAATCTGGAAAACTTCTATTTGAACAACCACTAGTTGTAAAAAGTATTTCAGCAGCAAGAACACAACTTAGTAATTTTTTATATTTATTTTTCATTTTTACCCCCATTTAAAAAGTGATATAATTATACCATTTTTAGTAAAATAAGTCAATTTTTAGGGGTTAAAGTTGAAATTTTATGTAAAATATGATATAATATGCCCGGTTTTAAAAAGAGGGGTTTTGTATGATTATAGAGGATATTAGTAAAAGAGAGTTTTTAAAAATGTTAGATTCTATTGAAACTGGATTTATATATAATTATAAAGGAAAGATGATTAAATTTGATAAAACTTTTGCAGGACAAATGATGACTAAAAAGAAAATTAATCCATCATCTAGTACTGATATTAAAGTTGATCAAGTATTTTGGCTAAGTTCACTTAATAGTAGAATTAAAAATAGTAGTTTACCTGAGGGAATTGTAAGTTATGAACATGTTCCTGTTGGTGTAATTTATCCACATTATTTTAAGGATTATAAAAGTTTACTTGAATTAAGTAATGAAGATTATAAATTATTATTGAGTAATCTTAGAAGAGCTATTAAGAATGATATAGAGTTAACTGATAATGGAATATATAATACTGATTTTGCTCTTAAAAATGCACTATATCGTGGTAGTGATGTTCAATTAATTGATTTAGATGGTAAACATATAAAAAGAAGAGAGAATAGTAATTATGCTCAAGCATATTCATATTTTACTCCAGATATGTTTATGGTTATTGCTAGAAAATTAGTGAAAATATATGGAAAAGAAAATGCTGAAGAAAGAATTAAAGAATTAAAAAATATATTTATGTATTATAGACAAATGGATAGGGAAACACCATTAATGATACTTGATGAAGTTGAAAAGTCTAGAATATTAAAATAAGTGAATTTAAATTCACTTATTTTTTATAGATTAAATAAATCTTTTAATTTTTGTTCTTCAATTTTAGGATAAAGTTCAGGATAAAAACCTTTTACTTCATTTACAGTTGTTCTACCAAGTCCTTCATAATAGTATTTACTTGTTTTATCTCTATAGCTTGCTCCAACTGTAGCATCAAATACATAATATTTACCTTGATATTCTACATAGTTCCACATATGATCTTTATTCATTACTAAATATGATTTAATACCTATATTTTGAAAAATAATTTGAGATGCTTTAGCAAATCCAGCACATACTGTTGAGCCACCGGTAAAAAAACTATATGCTGATTGATTAGATCTATATGTCATAAAAATTCTATCATAGTTATGGGATGCTACATAATTGTATACAAATATTATTTTATCCTTTTCACTTAAATCTTTTGTTTTGTTTCTTAAATTATCCATTACTCTTTCTATTCTTTTTGTACCCAAATAAGTTTTAAGTGTACTTAGATTAGAATAGTTTCTATAAGTTATTTCATTATTAGAGTATCTGTATGCATTCATTCCTTGAAAACTAATTAATTCAGGATGATCTATATATATTGCATTATATGAATTACTTAATGCTTTTACGCAATCATTTACAGTACATTTGATAGTAACATTTGGTATATCTTTTAAACTTGCTTCAATTACTTGATCATATATATAGTATTCATTTGGTTTTAGTAAATATTTTTTTACTATTTCATCACTTTTATACAAGTTGTTAACATAAGCACTACTATTTTTATATTCTTCTGTAATCAGATTATTTCCATTTATTGGTCTAAAATAAATAATAAATAATACAACTATTAAACAAACTAAAATTATTAATAATATCTTTTTCATATATACTCCTATTAAAATAATTATAACATTTATTTAATCGTCTGTGATATAATTTTATTAGTATAAGGAGGAAATAATATGGTAATTACAAAGGAAGTATTATTTATTTTAATTGCAGTATTAGTTGTGTGTTTGATAGGATTTAAGAAATATGTGTATTTTATATCTATAGGATATGGTTTATCTATTTCGATAATAGGTATAATGTCATTAATATTATTTCATGATTTAACTTTATCTTACATAATTGGGTGTATTATTCTTATATGCTATGGATTTAGATTAAGTGGATTTTTACTTATTAGAGAACTTAAAAGTAGTGCATATAATAGAAAAATGAAAAATGAGATATCAGATGGTAGTCATATGACTATTCCACTAAAAATTATGTTGTGGATAAGTTGTGCATTATTATATATTATGATGTGTAGTCCTGTAATATATCGTTTTGTAAATTTAAAAGAATACGATAATTGTTTCTTAATAGGTATGATCATTTGTGTACTTGGAATTGTTTTAGAGTCATTATCTGATGCTCAAAAGAGTAAACAAAAGAAGATTAATCCAAATAGATTTTGTGATAAAGGTTTGTTTAGAATTGTTAGATGTCCTAATTATTTAGGTGAATTAATAATATGGACTGGTGTGTTTGTATCTGGTTTAACAGCATTAAATAGTGTAGGTCAATATATAGTTGCTATAATTGGATATTTAGGAATAGTTTATATAATGTTTAGTGGAGCTAGAAGATTAGAAATTAGACAAGATAAAAATTATGGAAATGATAAAGAATATCAAAAATATGTAAAGAACACACCAATTTTATTACCATTAATACCACTATATAGTGTCAAAAAACATAAATGGTTAGTTGGATAAAAAAAGAGTCATTAATGACTCTTTTTTAATAGTTAAATAGTTTACAATTATAATCACTTAACAAGTTATTAACATCATCTAATTTGTAAATCTTATTTATAAAACAAAATCTAATTATTAAATCAAAATAATTATTTTTAGGAAGAGAGTATGATGCACTATCAAGTAATTCTACTATTTCTTGTTCACTTAATTCTAGTGATAAACCAAGTAGAATAATTGTATCTTTACTTGGATGATAATCTTCATCACTTCTTATTTTTGAAAACAATCTTCTATCAATATGAACTTTATTGTATACATCACTATCTTTTAGATTTCTATCATCTATGAGTTTAAATAACATATTTTGAAACTTATTTAAGTTATTATTGTTATTAATATAATCTTTTATACTAGATGAACTACTTTTTTCATAGTAGTCTTCTAACATATCCTCATCATAAAAAACTTTATTTATTTTAAATTTAGGCAATGAAAAGTGTTTTTCCATGTTTTGTTTAATGTATAATTTTAATTCTTCTTTCATAATTTGTCTCCTTTAAAGCGACCAATAATATTTAAAAATATATTACTATTATATCAGAAAAGGAGGAAAAAATATGAAAAATGAAATGGATGTTATTTTTTTACTTGATAGAAGTGGATCAATGTCTGGAATAGAAGAGGATACAATAGGAGGTTATAATAGTTATATTACATCAAATAAAAATAAGAATTATAAAGTTACAACAGTATTGTTTGATGATAAATATGAAATGATAACTAATAGAGAAGATATAAAAAACATAAAAAAATTAACAAATAAAAAGTATTTTGTAAGAGGATGTACTGCTTTATTAGATGCAATTGGTAAAACTATAAAATATATTGAATCAAAAAATAGTAAAAAAGTTTTATTTATAATTACTACTGATGGACTTGAGAATGCTTCTAGTGAATATAATAAATCTCAAATAAGTGAAATGATTAAAGGCCATAAAGATTGGGAATTTATGTATATTGGGGCAGATATTGATTCATATAGTGAAGGAGAAAAAATTGGTATTAGTAAAAAGAATATATCTAATTATAAAAAGGATAGAAAAGGTGTAGGAAAACTATTTAAAGCGATAAGTGCAGCTAGTGAAATGATGTATGAAGAGTGTGAACTTAATGAAGATTGGAAAAAGAATTTAGAATAACTAAAAAATATGTTATAATATTTTTGTGAAGTATTATGATGTTAAATGTTTGTGCAGATCCAGAAGTATTATCTGCGTTAAGAATTGTTAGAATAGTTATTACTATTATTAAAATAGTTGTACCAATTATATTAATCGTAACTGGTATGCTTGATTTTGCTCATGCAACTATGGAAGGCGATAATAGTAAGGTTATGGGAGTATTTGTAAAAAGAATTATTGCTGCGATACTTGTATTCTTTATACCTACTTTTGTTAATATAATAGCTGATGCTACAAGTTATGATTCGGAAAATTTTTTAAGCTGTATTAAAAATGCAACAGAAGAAGGTGTTAAATCAGCTAAATTAAAAAGAGCAGAAAGCTATGTTTTAAGTGCTAAAAATACATTACAAACAGGATATTATACTTTAGCTAAAACATATGTTGCTTCTCTTGAAGATAGTTCAACTAAAACAAGCTTAAACAATCAACTTGCAAAAGTAAAAAGTGATTTAGATGAAGCTCAAAAGGAAAGAGAAAAAAGAAAAAAAGAAGCTGAAGCAAAGGGACCTATCGGTGGAGGCGGCTCTTCAGGTGGAAGTAGTGGAGGATCTTGGAGTGGTGCTGGAGCAGGGCCTGTAAATATTAAAACTGATGGTAAATATACAAAATCTGAAATTATGGATATGTCAGAAGAACAAGTTAAAAGTATGACAAAACAACAATTTATAGAATTTATAGGAGCAGCTGCAAGATATGTATATGCTGAATATGGTGGTGTTCTTCCAAGTATAACTATCGCTCAAGCATGTCTTGAATCAGGATATGGAAAACATTTTGAAGCAACATCGCATAATGTATATGGATTAATTGGATATCCAGGTAGTAAACCTAAAGTTAATAGATTAAGAAAATTTGAAAATTTTTATGAAGCTACATATTATCATTATGCTTACTTTCAAAATTATTCAAATGTATATGGTTCATTTTTAAATAATTGCGCAGCTCATCAGCCATTAGCTGCAGCAGATTCTCTTCATGCTTATGCAGGAGGGTCACAAACATATGCACCTAGTATTAAATCAATTATAAATACAAATAATTTAACACAATATGATTATTAAGAGTAGAAATACTCTTTTATTTTTTGGTATAATAAAAGAGAGGTAGATAATATGGGATTGGCAATTGTTTTTGTGATATTTGTTTTTTGTGTAGTTTATAAAGATGAAATAGGATCTTTAATTTCTAAATTAATTAAGAAATTTTCAAAAAAGAATGAAGATATTAATAATATTGAAGATGTTAAGAAAGATAATAATGATAAAGTTATAGAGAAAGTTAAAGAATCACCTGAAATTAAAATTGTAGAAGAACCAAAAGAAGATATTATTGAAAAGAAAGAATATGTAAAACCAAGTGTTAATTTATTAAGTAAAAATAAAAAATCTTCTATAGAGAATAATAATGTAACAATAAGAGAAGTTATCAGAGCAATGAATAAAGATAATAATATAAGTAATTCTAAGATTGTTACTTCTCTTGGAAAAGATATGACTGGTAATATTAAATATATTGATATTGAAAAATCATCTCATATTTTAGTTGCTGGAAGAGCAATGTCTGGTAAAACAACATTTTTAAATAATATTATTGTTTCTAATTTAATTAGAAATAATCCAGAAGAAGTTAAATTTGTTTTAATTGATACAGCTAAAAATGAATTTGGTATTTATGATGAATTACCACATCTATTATCAAATTCTAAAAAAAATAATGATGCATTAAATGTATTAAAGAATTTGACGGTAGAAATTGATCATAGATATGATATATTAAAAAATGAAAATGTAAATAATATAAAAAAGTATAATGAAAAGAATAAAAATGTTATGCCATATATTTTAGTAATAATAGATGAGTATTCTGATACGTTGTTTAGATTCAATGAAGTAAAAGAATATATTTCTAAAATATTAGATTCTGGAAGTATATGTGGAATTAACCTTATATTAAGTACACAAGATATTGGTTCTATTAATGATGATATGAATAAAAAATTTGGTTCTAAGGTTATATTTGACTTAGTTACTAAAGATGAAAGTAGATTTTATTTAGGTGTAGAAGATGCAGAACATTTGGATGGAAAAGGAGATCTATTATATAAAAATCCTAGTAATGAAATCATACATGTTCAAGCTAGCAATGTTACTTTAGATGAAATCAATAAAGTAGTTAATTTTATTAAAAATGAAAACAAATAAATTGTGTGATATAATAACGACTACGTAAAGGAGATAATTATGAATAAATTAAATGTTTCATACAAACAAAGAAAAGAAGAGATATATCATTTTTATAGTCATTTTAAAAAGATTGATATAGATAGTATACAAGACGTTAATGATCATATTGTTGATGTTGATTTAAAAAAAGAACATTTTGAAAATCCATTAGAAGAATTCTATAATACTATATCTATGTGTTTATATATGATTGAACATGAATTGTATGATGAATATTTCTTTGATGCATATAAAGAAATATTAGAAGAGTATAATGATAATAAATATGATGATTATTTTATGAACGAAAGTGATAAAGAATTATTAGATTCTGATATTGAAATTGTTAATGATTATTTAAAAAAAGATGAAGCTAAATCTAAATACTATGATACTTTAACTGAAGTAATGGATAAAGAGGTAAATGTAAAAAATGAAGAAAAAGGTAATAATTAGTCTTGCTGTAGTAATATCAATTATAGTTATAGTTTTATTAATAATTTTTAATAAACCAGAAGTAGAAGTAACTGTTTATACTATGGATGAATATGTTAAATTAATTGGTCCTAATATAAAAGAAGAAGTAAAAGAAAATTATATTATAAAAGATTATGAAGATTATACAAGAATTATTGATTCTAATGTGTTAGTTGAAAGTGACTTTGAAAATAATAATTATGTATTACTAGATATTAAATATGATCCATGTAGTGAAGATAATTTAATTCCATATGAACATAGTTTTAGTGGTAATGAAATAAATATTAAGGTTGCATATACGGCTTCTTGTGGATTATGTGCTCAAAAAGATATGTATTATTTAATGAAAGTTAGTAAAAATATTAATTATGTAGATATTCAATATGACTTTACAGCAACTAATAAAATAGAATGTGATAGTAATATTGAATATAAACCAATAATATATTTATATCCAACAGAAGAAATGGATATTAGTGTTAAACTAGTTGATTCAAATAGACTTGATTTAACATATCCAAAATATAATGGATTATGGAGTGTTCATGCATATAGTGATGGTAGACTTATTGATAATAATACTAATAGAGAATTATATGGACTTTATTGGCAAGGAAAAAATCACTATGCTAGGGTAATGGATGATGGATTTGTTGTAAAAGGAGAAGATACAATTGCGTTTCTTGAAGAAAAATTAGAATATTTAGGACTTAATGAAAGAGAAAGCGAAGAATTCATTATTTATTGGTTACCTAAATTAGAAAAGAATAAATATAATTATATAAGATTTGAAACAATGGATGAAATTAATAATTATATGAGATTAGATGTTGATCCTGCACCAGATACTATTATTCGTGTATATATGAATTTTAAAGCACTAGATAAATATATAAATGTAAAAGAACAAAGACTAAGAAGTGTTAAAAGAAGTGGCTATACATTAGTTGAGTGGGGTGGAAGTGAAATGTAAAAAGATATTCATGTAATATCTTTTTTTAATGTTTTGTGGTATATTTTTTATAGAATAGGTGATTATATGAAAAAGTTTTTGTTTTTGATTTGTTCTTTTTTAATTGGTTTTTACTATGTTAATGCAGATACTTTATTTGTGTTTTCTATGAAAGAGAATAATTATAGTGATTTAAAAGTAAATGACATTACATGTATAGATATAATGTCTGATGCTAGAAATGATATAGATGAAGCTAATATACACATTAATTATTCAAATGAATATTTTGATTTTGTTCCATATGATAATAATAGTGATGTTTATTTAAATAATGGATGGAAATTAAATGAAATAAAATATGAAAAGAATGATTATGAATTTGATGACCCTAATAATTATGGATATGTAAGATTTAATTTAACAGGTGGGCCTCAGCTATTAATAAATGAAAGTAAAAATTATAATTTAATTACTAAGGTATGTTTTAAAGCTAAAGCTACTACTGGTGAATCTAGTGCATATATTTCATTAAATGATAAAAAAACTACTGTTAGATATGATGATGAAATTTATGCTAATATAGTTGATAGTATTTTATATTATGATATAAAAGATACTATTACTAATCACTTAGTTGATTCAAGTTTATCTAGTTTAAATATTTTAGAATATAAAGCCACTTTATCTAAAGCTGAAATATTTAACGTAAAAAAAGATTTATATAAATATTTTCCAAATTATTATAAATATGAAATTAATTATATTGAGGACTTAGATATTGAACCATTTTGTTCTAGTATTAATTGTGAAATAAAATATTATAAAAATGATGCTGAAATAGAAGGAATTAATTCTATTGAATATGATAATACTGATATAACAATTGTTTCTACAGTAGATGGTGTTTCTTCTACATATAAATTATTTTTTAATAAAAAGTCATCTACTCCAATTAAAAATGAAGAAAGTGTTAATGATACTAGTACAGAAGTAGTTGAGGAAGAGAATGGTTTTGATTTTAAACTTATATTATTAATAGCTTTACCTGTAATAGCAATTGTAGTAATAGTAGTTCTAATCATTTCAAATAAAAAGAAAAATAAATGGAAAAAAAGATTTGATATTTAAAAAAAGATATTAGTTTAACTAATATCTTTTATAATGCAGCCATTATGTATTTCAAAATAAATAAGAAAGAGAATATATATATAATTGGGGATACTTCTTTTTCTTTTCCACTATATAAGTTAATAATAGCATAGAAGACAAATCCAAATTCAATTCCAGTCGTAATTGAATATGCTAGTGGCATCATTATTATTGTAAAAAATGCAGGAATTGCTATCATGTAATCTTTCCAATTAATTGATCCAATATTTTCTATCATTGATACTCCAATTAGTATTAATACAGGTGCAACTGCAGCCATTGGAACGCATTCAATAATAGGGTATGCAAATAGTGCAACTATAAATAATAATGCTACAAATACTGATGTAAGTCCTGTTCTACCTCCTGCTTCAATACCAGCACTACTTTCTAAATAAGTAGTAGCATTACTTGTTCCAAGACATGCTCCAATAATAGTACCACAAGAATCAGCAATCATTGCTCTTTCTAAATTCTTTGGCATATTACCATCTTTATCAATTTTAAATATTCCAGATTTTTTACCTGTTCCAATAAATATACCAATTGTATCAAATAAATCTGATATTAGTAGAGTAAATATAGTCATAAATACAACTAGTATTCCAGATTTAACACTAAATAATCCAGTAAAATCTAATTTGAATATTGTTGGTGCTATACTTGGTAGTATTTTATAATTAGTAAAGTTTGGTAAGGCTGTAACTCCAAGAGGAATTCCAAGTATTGTAGAGAATATTATGCCTTTTAAATAAGCACCCTTTCTTTTTTTGATTACTAAAATAGATGTAAATATTAATCCAAATATTGCAAGTAGTACACTATTTTGTGTTACATCTGTAATTCTTGGTACAACATTAGTAGCAATACCATTTTCAATACTTGATGCTGAGAATTCAATAATACCAGCATTTAATAATCCAACATATGTAATAAATAATCCAATTCCTACAGTTATTGATTCTTGAAGAAATTGAGGAATAGATTTTATAATTATTTTTCTTAAACTAGTTAATGTAACTATCAAGTTTAAAATACCACATATAAATACTATTGCTAATCCTTGTTGCCAAGAGTATCCAAGTGCTCCACATATTGTATAAGTAAATAAACTACCAAGTCCAATGCCAGCACTAGAAGCATAAGGTACATTTGCATATAAGCCTATTATTAAAGTGGCAAGAACTGTAGTTATAATTGTTGCTACATACACACTTCCATAGTCCATACCTGTTTGACTTAGTACACTAGGATTTACAAATATTATATATGACATTGCCATAAATGTAGTCAGTCCTGCAATAAACTCTGTACTTATATTTGTTTTATTTTGCTTTAATTTAAATATTTTTTCTATCATACTATCTTCTCCAATTATAAGTATAACATAAAAAATACATGGATTCACTTTTTTTATAATTAGTATTTATATAGCTTTATTTTTTTAATATTTAATGATATTATGTATTTGAGCAATAGCGATTGGATTTATTTCCTACTTTAGTGAGTCACTAAGGGACTAATTAACTTAAGATATATAATTTGAATACTCCGAATAGCTAAAATACGTTTTCAACGTATCATAATTGCTAATCTCCGTATTAAAATATCATTAGTATTGCTTAGATTAGGAGGTAATGATATGTGGAATTATACTGATAAAAGTAAAATTGTTGAATATTTATTATCTCTTAATCTTTTAAATTGTGAAAAAAAAGAATATATAAAGAAAATATATTCTATTAGTAATAACATAGAAAATAATTATAAAGTTTTTAAAATTAAAAAGAAAAATGGTAATTATAGAACAATATATTCACCAAACTCAACTCTTAAACATATTCAAAGACAATTGTTAAAAAATGTTTTATATGAAAGAAAACCATCAAAGTATGCTTGTGCATATAAAATTGGTTCAAGTCTTAGAGATAATGCAATATGCCATGTAAATAAAAAAATAATATTAAAATTAGACATTGAAAGTTTTTTTGATAGCATAGAATTCATGACAATATATAATTCTTGTTTTCCTTTAGAATTATATCCTAAAGAAATTGGTATGCTATTTACTTATTTATGTTCATATGATGATTATTTACCACAAGGTGCTCCTACTAGTGCATATATTTCAAATTTAGTTATGAGAGATTTTGATATTAGTGTTGGATCATGGTGTGATAGTAATAATATATCTTATACTAGATATTGTGATGATATGACTTTTTCTGGTGATTTTAATGTAAGCGATGTAATTAGTAAAGTGAATAATGAATTAAAAAAACTTAGTTTAAATTTAAATAGAGAAAAAATACATGTAATTCATTCTAATAATTCACAAATAGTAACGGGAATAGTTGTCAATGACCATCTTCAAGTTAGCAGTAAATATAGAAATAATATTAGAAAAGAAATCTATTATATTAATAAATATGGTATTGAATCTCATCTAAAATATATAAATTGTAATATTGATAAAAATATTTATTTAAGTAAACTATATGGAAAAGTATTATTTGTACTACAAATAAATAGTAATGATAAAGAATTTTTGAAATATAAAGAATTTTTAAAGAGTTTAAAATAAATTATTGCAAAATTCAACATTTTTTATTGCAATTTTTTATTTTTTTTAATATAATTGACTTATATATGATAGATAAGCTCTCTACCATGTATAAAATTGATAACTACTAGTCATTGGAGGAGTTTTATGGCAAAGAAGGATGTAGTAGTTAAGGCTGATAGAGTAAGAAAATGGCATAGGCTTGGTAGAATTATCAGGATATCATTATTACTTCTATTATTGTTATTAATTATCATCTATATTGTTCTTAAAATATTATTCGATGATGGAAGTTTTATCGTTACTCTTGATAACAATGATATGCTTTATAGTGGGCTTGCAATGTATGAAACATTGAATGATCCTACTGCCAAAAGAAGACTTAAAGCTGAAGATTTACAGTTTATGGATAACATTTCAATTAAATGGCTTCCTGATAATATAACTGAGGCAGAAGGTTCTCATAATGGTAAAAACTATATTGCGTACACATTTTATATGGAAAACCAAGGCGATGTTAAATTAAATTATTGGTATTCTATTATAATGGATGATGTTATTAAACATGCAGATGAAGCATTAAGAATAATGATATATATCAATGATAAATCAACTGTTTATGCTAAAGGAAACAGCCTTAATGGAGAAGCTGAACCTGATACTAAGAAATTTAGGGAAGACAAGGATGGAACTATAATCTTAGAGCAAAGGAAAGATATGGAAGCTGGAGATTTAGATAAAATTACAGTTGTTGTATGGATTGAGGGAGATGATCCTGAATGTACAGATGCTCTAATTGGTGGACATGTAAGGTTACATATGAAATTAATTGAAGAGCATGATTCGGATACTATAAAAGAATTGGAGTGAGGTTTAAATGACAAGAAAAGAAAGAAAAAATGAAAGAAAAAAAAGATTAAAATCACTAATATTATTGTTGTTTTTAACAATTATATTATTAAGTACATCAACATATGCATGGTTCACATCAAACAGAACTGTTACAATTGATCCAATTAATGTAAATGTTGCTGCTGCATCTGGTTTACAAATTTCAACTGATGCAACTGAATGGAAAGCATTAATTAATAATAATGATATTACTACACCACAAAACTGGAGTGCTAATGTTAATCAATTTCCAAGTGAATTAGCACCTGTATCTACAGTAGGTGATACAAATGGGCAATTCCTAAAATTCTTTAAAGGAGTTGTTGAAGGTGATGCTAATAATGGTGGTGCTATGTCTTTAACTGCAACAGCTACACCAGAAGAAACAAAAGGAACAAACGGAGATTTTATTGCATTTGATATATTCTTAAAAGTTGATGATGCTGCAACTGTATATTTAGATAATGGTTCTGGAGTTACTGTTACTAGTGGTCAAGATGATAAAGGCTTACAATTTGCAGCTAGATATGCGTTTGTAGTTCAAGGAACTGTAGCTTCTACAAATAATTCAGCAAGTGATACTGCTAATGCAATTGCATTACCATCAAGTAATCCAGTAGATGTAATTATAGTTGAACCTAACTATGATGGACATAAAGCATCTGGTACTAACAATGCATCAACATATTATAACCAAACTGCATCAACAGCAGATTCTGGTGTAGCAGCTATACCTTATTATGGTGTTAAAGCACCAGTTACAGATCCAGTTGTATTAGTTAATACTAACCCAGGTGGAACTGCTGATTCAAATTTATTTACAAGTGTTAATAAATTATATAAGACAAATGTTGCATATTCAACAGCATCTGCTACTGGAAAGAAATCATTCCAAAATAATACAACAGAAATAACTAAAAAATTACCAATTTTTGATTTAACTGAAGGTATTACAAAAATAAGAGTATATATGTGGATTGAAGGACAAGATGTTGACTGTGAAAACAAAGCATCTGGTGCATATTTAACATATAAATTAGGATTTACTCTTGATGATGATGAATAGTAAAAAAATAGTGCTTGAAAAAGCACTTTTTTATTTGATTTTTAAATGTAAATTTGTTGTTTGATTTTCTTTAATATGATATAATTTTTAATAGAATGGGAAAGTAGGAAGTAATAGATGTACAACAAAATTATTAAAAAAATTAAGGAAAACAAGTTACTAGTAGTATTATTACTCCTATTTTTTAGCTTGAATATTTTTGTTATATATAATACTTTTAGTGAAAAAACTACTTCTAGTATTTGGGATGGAAGTATAGCAACTAAATTTTCTGGTGGAGATGGAAGCGTTACAAAGCCATATATTATTAAAGATGGTAGTGAACTTGCATATTTATTTACTTTAATTAATAGTGAAGACAACTCAGAATATTTTAATAAATTTTATTCATTACAAAATAATATTAATTTAAATGGAAAAGATTTTTCATTTGCTGAATATGATAAAAAATTTAGTGGTAATTTTAATGGTAATGGTTATTCAATATTTAATTTTAATATTAGCAAATACTATATCGATGAAGAAGAAAAAACAGCTTATGTTAGTTTACTTGATTCATTATATAGTTCTAACATTCATGATTTAAATATTAGAGATGTTACTTTTGTTGTAGATTCAGATGATATTATAAATAATAGCGTTAAAAAAAGTAATTCTGATAATGAAGATGTTAATGCCAATGAGGCAGTTGTAATAGATAACAAAGATAATAGTGAAACTTCTAATAGTAGTGATAGTGAAAAAAATAAGATAGAAGAGAATATCAAAGATAATACTGATTCAACTATTGATTCAACACAAAATAATGAAAATGAAACTGAAAAAAACAGTGAAGAGTCTAAAGAAGAAGTAACAAATGAAAATACTGAAGATAATGTTAAAACTGAAGAAGAAAACACCAACGATGTTACTAAAGAAGGTAGTGAAGAAAATCTTGAAGTTGAAGAAAATCCTGATGAAGTTGTTCAAACTAAAATTGAAAACTTTGAGATTGCATTATTTAGAAATGTTGAACAAACAGTTTTAAATAATATTAGTATTAACAATATAAAAGTAAATTATAAGGGTAATCTTGAAATAGTTAGATCATCACTATTTGTGCTTAATGATGTTTCTAATAATAGAATTAGTAATATTAATATAAATGGTGAAAGTACAATAAATGATACTACTGTATTAATAAACTATTATAATGATGCTAGTATTAATAACATTATTTCATCTACTAATTCTTTAACTCTTATAAACAATTATGAGGAAGAAAATAGTACAATTTATAGTTATAAAATTGTAGATGGAAAGTTAACATTTGATAATAGTTATCCTGTTAAATCTATTTTAGAAACTTTTAATAATAATTCAAATTATTTATGGAAATTTGAAAATAATCAATTTAGAATTGTTAATAATGGAAAAGATGATACTAAGAATACTTTAAAAGCAAGAAAAATGATTAGAAGTATTCCTAGTGGACATAAAAGCGGTATAGAAGGGGATACAGTTTATGTAAATGATTATGAATCTGATGCTAATTATTATGATGGTTTAAACTATACATATTCTTCTGACTTTAAAACACCTACTACTGAAAAGAAAAATATTTATATTGATTCTAACTTGGTATTTGTACAAGTAAACTATAGTGGAACAGACAAAAGTAATACTTATACAGGGTATGTTTCTAATAGTGAATCACAAAGCAAATATGTTTATTATAAAATATATAAAGTAAATGATAATGGAACAGGGGATACTAGTGATGATTATGTTGAATTTGAATTAATTGATAATCCATTTGCTAGAAGACCAAATTCAAGAGTATTTAATGGATGGATTACTGACTACGAAGGAGCAACAATTTCTCTTAACACTGATATCTATGTTAGAAGCATTAAAATACCTGTTACTTATAATGGAAATAATCCAAATAATATTAATATAAATGTATATGCTGTTTGGGGCGAAGGATCTATTACTAATTATAGAAATAGTACATATGGTTATGCTTGGAGTGATACATTTAGTTATTTAAGTTCTAAGGGATTCCATTCTGTAAGTTCTTTTATAACAGAATACGAGAGTGTTACACCATATTATGTGAGGGCAACTGCTAGATATAATAGAACCTATCCTTCTGATGCTGTAAATAATTATGGCGAAGCATTAACAGGAACATGTAATTCTATATTTGGATGTACATACTATACTCATGCGACTGGATCATATAACGCAGGTACAACATATTATGAATTAGATGGTACTATGCAAACACATACTGTTCAATCATATCAAGTATATCAGTCTGATATACCTGTTGGAGAATCAATAGCCGGTTATTATAGACAAGTAACTATTCCAAGAAATGCTTCTACTACTGGTTACTTTGATACTAATGGTAATTCACTAAATGGTACATGTACAAGTAACAATTGTACTTGCTATGAATTAATACCATATTATGATGATAATGGTGATGAAGAAGTTGTAATATCTGGTACTTTGTATTATTACTTGACAACTAGAGACACAAATATAGTTGTTATGACTAGCAATGTATCTTCTACTTGGTCAAGTAACCAAAATAAACCATTTACTTTAACTGGTATTAACAATGGAACTAATTATTATACTAGTTATTATTGGAATACTAGAAGTGCTTATGTTCAAGCTTATGCAGATACAAGAATAGAATTTTTAAGAATATATGGACCTGCCAACTTAAATACTGATACATCCCCAGGAGTTAGAAGTACAAATTATAATACTTCTCCTGCAGCTGGTGGTATGTTTGGAAATTATTATAATCTTAAAATTGGTAGAGGACTTGTAAGATATGATGATTCTGCTTCTAACTTTACATATGTTGCTGGTGGTAATAATACTTCTACTGGTGGTAGTAGATCAAGTTTAACTAAGTATAGATTAATAATTGAATCAGGCTTTTATAATAACTTAAGTTTAACTAGTGTATTATATGGTAATAATAATAATCAAACAAGAGAATATTATATAGATGTAACAGGAATATATGGAAATGATTATGATAGAGTTCATGGCAACGATAATGATAACTTAGAAGTTAAATACTGTGCATCTGGTTCATGGTCAGGACTTCTATATGGTGAGAGTGTTACTAAACCAATGTTACATACAATTGTAAAAAGTGGTTCATATGGTACTAATAAATACGACTATGCTGCTGGTTTATATGTTGGTGGTAGAGGTTATGGAGAACATAATTCAGCAAGAGAGGCTATTATTGAAGGTGGGTACATATATAACTTAATAGGTGGACCATTCTCTCAAGAAGCTAATAAACAATATAATGATGCATACATCTATATGAAAGGTGGAAGTGTTGATATTATTATTGGTGGAGCTGGAAGAAGTACAACATATGGAAATAGAATTATTAGTGTAACTGATGGAACTGTAAACTATGCTGTATTTGGTGGATCAAATGGTATTGAAGGAAATGATTCAAATTATAATAGTACTGTTGATGGGGATTCATATGTTTATATTGGTGGATCTGCTGTAATAGGTAATACTGCTTTAGGTGAAGATGCTATAGAATCTACTTCTATGGTAGAAGCAGGAAGTGTATTTGGAATTGGTAATGGTAGAGAAGGATATAGTGAAATTGGTACTGTTAACAATTCAAATGTAGTTATAGATGGTAACGCTATTATTAATAAGAATGTCTATGGTGGTGGAAATTATGGTGCTACTGGACAAAATGGTAGCAATAAAACATATAATACTAACATAGTTATTCATAGTGGAGAAATAAAAGGTTCTGTCTATGGTGGTGGAAATAATAATGGTGCTGGTTCAACAAGCAATACAACCAATATTTCTATTTCAATGGATGGAGGAGAAGTTAGTGGATCTATTTATGGAGGTTCTAGAAGTAAAGGTAGAATATATGGTTCTACTAATATAAATGTAACTGCTGGAACAGTATATTCTGATATATATGGTGGTGGTGAAGGTGGTTATGAAGACGATAACAATTATGGAACTTATGTAAGAGATAATGTAGATATCACTATTGGTAACTCAAGTGGTGGACCAACTATAAATGGTTCTGTTTACGGAGGAAGTGCTTTTGGTAGTGTAAATACAGTAAGTGAAAATGCTACTGCTAATAATAATACAATTAATGTAACAGTTAATAATGGAAATATATTAAACTCTGTTTATGGAGGAGCAAAAGGAAGTGATACATTTACTCCTCAAGTATGTGGAAATATTACTGTAGATATAAACGGTGGAACAATTCCATCAGTTTATGGTGGATGCGATCAATCTGGTAAACCACTAGGTTCTGCTACTGTGTATATGGATGGTGGAACAGTAACAAATATCTATGGTGGTGGAAATAAAACATCTATTGATGATACTAATATATATTTAAGAGGTGGAACATCAACAACTGTTTATGGAGGATCTAATCAATTAGGTGATGTTATTAACACAAATATTCATGTACAAGGCGGAATAACTAACACTATATTTGGAGGAAATAATGAAGGTGGAACTTGTCAAAATACAAATATAGACGTACATGGTGGGACAATAAATACAGCAATATATGGTGGTGGTAATTTAGTTGATACTATTTCTACTAAGATAGATATTTATAAAATTGAAAATACTTTACCAGCCGTCTATGGTGGAGGAAATCAAGCAGGAGCAACTACAACATTAATTAATACATATAGCGGAGAAGGAAATGTTAATATAACTGATGTTTATGGAGGTTCTAATCAAAGTGGAAATGTAGGAGAATCTACTATAAATGTTAGACATGGAAATATAACTAGTGTGTATGGTGGAAATAATGCTGGTGGTGAAACTGATAAAACAAATGTTAATATAAGTGGAGGCACTATTACTACCGTTTATGGTGGAGGAAATGAAGCTGATACCACAAATACTAATGTAAGTATTACTAATGGAACAATTAACCTTGTATATGGTGGAGGAAACCAAGCAAAGGTTAAAGAAGATACAAATGTTAGTATGAGTGGTGGAACGGTAAATACTACTATCTATGGTGGTGGTAATGAAGGAGCTATTAACGGAGAAACGCATGTTACTATTACTGGAGGAACAAGCGATAAAGTCTTTGGTGGTGGTAATAAAGCAGCGGTAGAAAAAAATACACATGTAGACTTTAATAATGGAACAACAAATACAATCTTTGGCGGAGGAAATCAAGCTGAAGTAAAAGAAAATACATATGTAAATGTTAATGGTGGAACAATAAACACTGCAATATATGGTGGTGGTAATGAAGGAGCTATTAACGGAAATACTAATGTTGTTGTTACAAATGTTGCAAATACTCTACCAGATTTATATGGTGGAGGAAATCAAGCAGGAGCCTCAACAACAAATGTAACTCTTAATGGAAATGCAAATTATACAATCACAAATATATATGGAGGTTCTAATCAAGCTGGAACAGTAAATACATCAAATGTAATAATTAATAATGGAACTTCTACAAATGTATATGGTGGAAATAATGCCGGTGGAAAAACTGCTACAACAAATGTAACATTAAATAATGGAACAATTAGTACTATTTATGGTGGAGGAAATGAAGCGATAAGTGATGATACTCATGTCACTATAAATAATGGAAGTATACAGGATATTTATGGTGGAGGAAACAAAGCAAATATTACTAATTCAACAAATGTGGAAGTAATTAAATCAACTTCACAAATTTCATCTATCTATGGTGGAGGAAATCAAGCAGGAGCCTCAACAACAAATGTAAATATTAATCCAGCAGATACAATAAATATTACTAATGTATATGGAGGTTCTAATCAAGCTGGAACAATTGGAAAATCAAATGTTATAGTAAATAATGGAACAATATCAAATTTGTATGGTGGAAATAATGCCGGTGGACAAACTAATGATGCTAATCTTACACTAAATAATGGAACAGTTAATAATATGTTTGGTGGAGGTAATAGAGCTGTTACTGGTAAAACAAATGTATTAATTAATAATGGACATATTAATGTTTTATATGGTGGAGGAGATGCAGCAGGAGTTAATCAAGATACAATTCTTACTATGCTTGGTGGTAGTACAACATCTAATATTTATGGTGGAGGAAACCAAGGAGCAGTAGGAGGAAATACAACTGTTGTTATTAACAATTCAAATATTGGTGGAAGTGCTTATGCAGGAGGAAATGGTTCAACTGCTACAGTACAAGGAAATACTGATATAACAGTTGGTGGAAATACAGTTGTTGGATCAAGTTCATGTACAGTTCTTAGTACTTGTTCTGTGTTTGGTGGTGGTAATGCTGCTACAACTGGTTCAGAATTAACAAATGATTCAACTGCTAATGTTAAAATAGCAGGTGCTACTATTTATGGAAATGTATATGGTGGTGCTAATACTTCTAAAGTATATGGTGAAACAAATGTTAATATTGGAGCTGATGTAACACTTATAGATAACGTTACTAGAGGACCAATAAGTATACATGGAACAGTATTCGGTGGTGGTGAAGCAAATGCTTCAGGATCTGATGAATACGACTGGACATTTGTCAGTGTTACTAAAGGAATTACTGTTAATATAAATGGTAATAATTATGAAACATTTGATATTTTAGGTTCAATATTTGGTAGTGGAAATGCATCTACTGCTGCAGGAACGAGTGAAGTAACTATTAAAAACTATGGAACATTTAATAATCCAAAGAAAAATACTTCAATACAAAGAACTGATTTATTAACAATTGATAATTCATCAATTATATTAGTTGGAGCAACCGATAGAGAAAATGAATACTCTGATGTATTATTTAGTTTATCAAGAATTGATGAATTGGATTTAGTTAATAATTCAACTTTATATCTTGAAACAGGTGCTAATCTTTTACAAGAATTTAAGAGTTTAACAAGTAGTGGAGATTTAGCTAAAGTTGATATTGATAGTGATAATGGAACAATTACTAAAAATGTTGATAATAGAGTTTATATGTTTATTGATAAAAAACTTAACATAGCTAAAAACCAAAATGTTACAGATTATGGTGAAGTTAGTGGTATGTCATTCTTTGGAATGTATAAATACAATTCTAATGGAACTGTTAATACTGGTATATATAACAAACATGATTATGGAGATACTCTTGACTGGGGTGGTGTATTTGATAATGTATCATCTTATGTTCTAGGACTTCATAAAGCAAACCATGATATAGAAAAAGATGGATTCTATACAAATTATATTGATGATACAACTAGTAAAAATGTACCAAATTATATAACTCCTACACCACCTAGTGGACCACTTTATATGTGGACAATTGGTGAAGGAGTAATTGAATATACTGTTGAATTATCAGCATCTAAATATTCTACATTAGGTACTGCAGAACTTACACTTAGAGATTTTACAGATCCTAATACTACTTTCCAAATTTTAGGATTTGATTACAGTGAAATAGCTGAAGGTATTTCTTTAGTAGAAAAAAATAACATAAAGAAAATTGCTGATAATGAAACTGATGCAGATACAATATTTGGTTTATCAATGGAAACAAGTAATGCAGGATGGCTTGCTAATAGTAGTACACAATTTTTAACAAGAGAAAATGATCCTGTAGTTGGTTCTCAAAACTATATTGGTGGTAATAACTCATCAGCACCAACTATATTATTCTATTTGCATCACTCAAAAAATATAGCAACATCTGGTGATTTAGGTAAAGTAACAATACAATTAATGTCAATTAGACAAATTGATGCTTTAACAAAAGAAACTAAGAGACTTATTATTACTGTTGATATGTCTAGAGTACTATTTGATACAATTAATTATGAAGGAGCTATGACAGCAGGTCGTAAATATGAATTATTTACATCTACAGCTACAAATATTACATCTTCTTCTTCAATTAGTGCATTCTATTCATTATTTAATACAGGAAATAATATTTATAGAGAAGGATATCATAGAAGTTTAGTTTCAAATTATGTATTACCATTAAATACTAAAATTACTATGATTGATTATAGTAATGATGATACTCAATACTATTATCATATTATTAATCAAAATGATGTTGATGAAGCAACGCTTGAATTACAAAATCGAAGAGAAGTTGCTTATGATATATCTATGTTTGAAGTAATGGGCGCTGAGAATAGCGGAGTATACTATAATGATGCTATTAAAAATACAGAATACTATCATAGTAGTGAAGGATATTGTAATGAAGAGTTTATATTTATAATAGACTTTGGCGACACTAATATAACTTCTAATTCAATTGGAAATCAATTATTAATTGAAATTAGAGATGATGATGATGAAACCATCTATAGTGTACTTGCACCACAACATTTAGATATGGTGTATAACATTTATACAGGAAAAGATGCTATAATAGATATGGATGGTACAATAGATAAAAACAAAATATATAATGGTGAATCTTTAATAGCTGACTTAAATATTGATTATACTCAATCAATGGTTGGTTCAACATTAATATATGATACTCATTATTTTGATTCAAAACTTGGTATTAAGATTTCTTTAATAAACGAAGAAGGGGAAGTTGTAACTGGAACTACTTTACTTGGTTTATATTATGAAATAGATGGTGTTAGATATGATCCAAATATCGATGGAACTACAAGAATTAAAATAGCAGATAAAGTTGATAGTGCTGAAAAGTGGGTAATAGTAAATACAGGTACATCAAAGATAGCTTCTGGAAATTATAAGTTAAGATTTGAATCATTTGGTTCTGCTGATGGAATTTATTATGGTTTAAATTCTTCTGACACTAAAGATTTTGATATTGAAATTGTAAATGAAATTTATGGTCTTGATATTGATACAGCACCAGAAGATATGATTATTAATAAAGATACTGGCTTAAATGCAAATGATACTGATACAATTACATATAATATTTCTTATAACTCTGGTCTTAATAATCCAAGTATAAGATTAAAAATGTATAGAAGAGGATACGACACAATTGATGATACAAGTTATCATTTAGTAGATGCTCAAGATTACTTTAAATCAGCATTAGTAAGAGTAAATGAAAAAGAGTATGTTGTTAGTGAAAATCCAAATGAAGAAACACAATTCTCTGTAAAAATGAAAGATAATTTAATCTCTGGAACGTACAAATTGGAATTTATCTTGTATGATGATAATTCTCCAATTGGAACAGTTGATAAATACATTATTATTAAATAGGAAGGATGATATTATGAATGAACTTAATAACAAAGATTTATTAGAACTATATGAAATATTAAAAAAGTTTATTAAAAATCTTGAAAACGCTAAGGAGGAATATGACAATGATAGAAAATCTTAATCAAGAAATAGAAAGTATTAATTCAAATATATCTGTCCTTCCTAAAAATAATAAAAAGAATTTAGAGAAGTATAATGCATATATTGATGAAATATTAGCAAAATATAAACCAATGTTAGAAGAAAGTGAAAGAATAATTAAAGCTAGATATCAAGATACGCTTTCTAAATATAAAAATTTAACATTTTCATTAGAAGATGATAGTATGGATTATAATTCTTTAAAACTTTCTGATGAAAGAGTGTTTTCAAGTGAAAAGATGAATTTAGAATATCTATTATATAAACTTGATACTTCATCTAATAACTTAGATGAAGTAAATGAAATATTATTAAAAATATTAGAAAATTTTGAATCTTGTGGAATAGTTTTAACAGTAGATGATTTTAATCATACAGAGAGTGTTAATTTATATATGAAAGCTTTGTTTGATAAATCTACTGGAATTATTGAAGTGTTTAATGAATTATTTTGGAAAGATCCAGAATTAATTAAAGAAATAGAACTTAATATAAAATACTTATATTATAAAAATGAAAGTAAAATAAATGATTATTATAAAAATAAATATGCTGATTTTGATTTTCATAGTTTTATAACTAATCATAGAAATATAGTATTAAGAAATGAATTATCTAAACATAAGAGTGTTAAGTATATTTATGATTTATTTATGAATGGAGAATTAGAATTAGATGATTTTATAATAGAAAGTAGAGTACAAGATTTAATTTCTTTATTCTTATCTGATCCTTCTTCAGAAAGAAATTATGATAATTTAATAGAATTAAATAAGAGTTTAGTTGAATTTTCTGGTTATTTAAAATATAAATTCATTATAGATAATTTTAAGGAATTATTTAGTCATAAAGAAGAGTACAAAGATTTATTTACTAATAAATTAAAAGAAATAGCTAAAATGGAGCATGATTTATTTGCTATTAATAAGAAAATTAATAAAACTGGATTGTTTAAGTTAAATAAAATTAAATTATCAGATGCTAAAATAGAAAGAAATAGAATAATAGGGGAGTTATTAAATCAATATAAGGAATTAGATGATTTAAAAATCAAAGAAGTTATTAACAAGTATGTAACTAGTGAGACAAATTGTTATGATGTATTAAAATTTGCTACATATAACTTTCATTATTTTATTAGTTTATTAGAATCTGATAACGAAGCAATAACTATTGAGAATATTGAAAATAATTTGCATGAATTACAAAAGTTCATATATGACAATAATATAGATATTATAGATAATATTAATTTATCAGAAGAAAAAGATGTAGCAAAAATGATAAGTGAAAGATATAAATTAAATAGTATTTTAGTAAATGAGGATAAATTAAATGTAAATGGATTAAAAGATTTATTATTTGGTGTAAAAAAATTACTAATTTATTTTGATATTTATATTCTTATGATTAATTTAAAAGATTTAAGATTTTTAATAGATGCCCCTAAAGCATTAGGAAAGCAAGATTGATAATTGACTATTATTGTTTTAAATTATATAATTGATTTATGGTAGTAGAGTGAGGGTTTATGAAAAAAGTATTAAATTTTATTAAAGGAATTATTATTTCTGTTTGGGTTTTAATTGCTATAGTTACAACTATATGCTTAATATCATATAATGATTATAGTGTTAGTGAAATAGGAGATAATTCAATCTTTATTGTAGATAATGAAAGATTAGAACCTGATTTTTTGAAAAATGATTTAGTTATTGTTAAAAAAGTAGCAGAAAATAAATATCATGTAGGAGATCCTGTATTTTTCTATATAACTAATCCTGCTGATGCAGTATTTATTAATTATGGTAAAATTACTAAAATTGTAGAAGCAGATCACGCAGAAGATGCATATTGTTTTGATGATGATGTTGTTTCTTATTCTGATATGATAGGTCCAGCAAATGGAGCTATTGTTTATCATAAATGGGGATTAGTATTATCTATATTTGAATCAAGATGGGGATTTATGTTCTTAGTTATTTTTCCAACTATATTTGCTATAGTATATGAAATCTATTCTATTATAGAGGAAGCTAGAGCAGCAAGAGATGAAGAAGAATAGTATAAGAATTTTACTTTGGTCATTAGTAATAATATTTATTATTATTACTTTTACTTTATTTAAAAATACTTTCGCTTTATTTGAAACAGAAGCAAGTGGTAAAGCAAACAATGATATAGGTAAGTGGATAATCAAAATAAATGATGAACTGATAAGTGATGGAATAGTAGAAACAATTAGTGTTGATCAATTTGTATATGAAGAAAATGAAAAAGTAGAAAGTGGTTATATAGCTCCAGGAACAAGTGCATATTTTGATTTAGTATTTGATGCAACTGAATGCGATGTTGCGGTTAAATATGATATAGAGTTTTTATTAGAAGATATGGATTATGCTGAAAATATAAGCATTACTGTTAATGAGACTGGTGAAAATAGTTCTATTAAAACTGGACCAAATACATATTCTGGTGTAATTGATTTAGATTCTATTATTGATGGGGATTTAATTACACTTAGGATAACAATTAATTGGGCAAATTTAGAAGATTATAATGAAAGTGATACACTTCTTGGAACAACTGAGGATAGTAAATTGAGTGTTCCGATTAAAGTATCAGCAATACAATATTTAGGAGAAGAAATAATTCCTTATGTTGAGAATGATGAAAATGATGGAGAAAGTAATTTAGGTGGCTAAATTACTTTTTTAATTATTGATTATTTATATAAAAAATGATATATTTGATAATATAGAATGGATTATAATGAATTCTATATAAAGAATAAAAGGATGGTTGCATAGTGCCAAAGGTATTAAAGAAAGTATTAAAAACTATTGTCGATATTTTAACTTTACTTGTTTTTTTAGTTTTAATATTGATTATTTTTACTAAGGTTAAAATGATGTTTAGCGGAAAAACATATTTTGATTTTTTTGGCTATTCTGTTTTTAGTGTAGCAACAGGTAGTATGGAACCAACTTTAAAGCAAAATGATGTTATTCTAATTAAAAAGAAAGACTCTTATAAAGTGGATGATATTGTTACATTTAAAAGTGATGATTCATATGTAACACATAGAATTATATCTAAAAAGGGTAATGATATTATTACAAAAGGAGATGCTAATAATACTAAGGATGTTGGTATTAAAGAAGAAGACATAATTGGAAAAGTAATAAAAATATATTCTAATGCTGGAATATGGCAAAAAGTTTTTACAACTCCACAAATTATAATAATGATATTTGTTACATTAATTCTATTTGACTTTGCTTTTTCTTACAAAGGATTTAAACAAAAACAAAATGTTAAAATTGTAGATAAAATTAAAGATGTTAAATTAGAAGAAGTAAATAAAAAAGAAGAAGCACCTAAAATGAGTGATTTGGAAATAGTAGAATTATATAAGAAAACTGATATGGTTAAAAATGGTGAAGATGTTAAATTTGATAAAAAAGAGAAAGAATTCTTAAATTATACAATAAGATTAGATTTAAACGAATTACAAAAAGAAATTGATAATAAAATGAATGGGGATAAGAATGACTAAAAAGTTTTTTAAAAACTTTGATAAGAAAAGATTTATATTAGTTAGTGAATTAATATTTGTTTTAGCATCTTTATTTGCAATAGTAAATATAGTAGGTAAAACATATACTAGATATGAATCTAAAGTAGATGTAAGCGCTGATGCTAGTGTTGCTTTCTTTGTTGTTGACCAGGGAACATATGAAAGCTCTATTTCATTAAATGGATTAACACCTAGTTTAGAACCAAAATATTACAAATTTTATGTTACAAATTATAAAGATGATAAAAGAGCAAATGTTGATTTAGAATATAAAATTACATTTGAAACAACAACTAATTTGCCTTTATATTATGAAATTGTAAGAAATGAAGAATTTACTACTGGGTATACAAATATAATAGATGAAGAGAGTGTAAGACAAGATGAATATGATGTCTTCTATAAGGTGTTTAAAGATAATAATACATATAGTTTTAATCACAAAAGAAATGAAGCTGATGAATACACTTTAAAGGTGATTTTCCCTGAAAGTTATAAAGATCAACCAGACTTATATCAAGGGAAAGTTGAATTATTTTCTATAATAATTGATGCTTCTCAAGTTGCATAAATAGACATAATATGCTATAATTTTTATGATTGGAGAATAGCGGATGAAAAGAAGAACGCTCATCATAATAATTATAGTATTTTTATTGTTATTACCATATGGAATTACTTTAAGTCGTTATGTAGTAAAAAATATTAGAAATTATATTATGGAAGCAAATAATTTCTTCTTTAATTCTGACAAATTGGTTGATGGTGGTACTACTTATGGTATAAATAACTGGGGTGGTGCTGGAAATATTGAAATACAATTTGAATTAAACAATCATAAAAACAATATATTAACTAGCGATAGTGATATTACTTATACACTATCAACAACATGTGATTCAAGTGTTATTTGTTCTCTTAATTCAAGCAGTGGTATTATCTATAAAGATGAAAAAACAGATGATTTTGTATTAACTGTAACACCTTTAAGACCATTTAATGATAATGAATCAGTAACGATAAATGTAACAGCAGTTTCTAGTAGTCCGTATGTTAAAACACTAAGCGCTACATTTGTAATTACTGTAGGTAAGAGAGGAATTGATTACGAAATAACAGATAGTGTTAATTCACCTTATTTTATGTTTTCAATAACAAATGCTCTTGATACATATAAGGTTGTTAGTGCTTTTAATGGCCATAATGTAGGTGATATTCTTACAACAAATGAATATTTAGCATTATCAAATGATTTAAAATCTAAATGTGCATCTGTAGTAGTAACATTAACATTTGATCCATCTATTGTAATAATTGATACAACTAGTGATATATTGAAAAAATCAACTTTTCAAACAACACAATATAATGGTGTTGATTATATAAGCAGTATAACATTTGGAATAGATGCTATGACAAATGAAGAGGTAAGATTTTATAAAAGAAATAATAGTGAAAATTATACTTATCCTTTTGTAAATGATACACCTATTGTTACATTTACTGCTTCATAGGAGGAATTTATGGATTGCATATATGAAGAATATATAAAATATGTAGATAATTTCCTTGTTAATTACTTTAAGTTATTACTTAGTACTAAATATGAAAAGAGATTAGTAAAACCATTTATTGATAAATATATTGATGTAAGATATTACAATAAATATGTGGTTAGAGATGATGATTTTACTAATAGACTTAATAGAGAACTTAATAATATAGCAAAAGAAGTAATGGAGGAAAATGAAGATAAAGTAGATAAAATAAAGAATGTATTTGCTTTATTTAGCTATGTTATGTTTATTGATGGATGTACAAAGTTTACTGATTTAAATACATTACTTAAAACACTTTATTCAGATAGTAATATTACTCTTGAATATTCTGATAGTACTAAAAAAGAATTGAATTCATTAGTAAGAGATTATATAAGTAAAAAAATTGCATTCTTTAAGTTGTTTGAATCTGATGAGTTCTATTTAAAAGGTAAAAAGTATCCAAATAATATATATATTGTGGATGTAGGACAAAGATGTAATGTTTCTAAATTATATAGTGATTATGCTGTTGAAAAAGCATATAATTCGGATTTAGTAATAGAAAACAAGACTTATTTAGGTATTTTGATGATATCATCTAAGATATTATCTGAGGTAATAGCTTTAGATTTTAAAAATAATTATATAATAGATTTTCCTGTTACATTACTTGAAAAGCCTAAAAAGATAATTAAGTTTTTAAAAGCATTAGATGATGAATTATTAAGAACAAAAATACATCTAAAATTTAAATATAAAGATTTTAAAACATATAAAAGAGAAATATTTAATTTAATAAATCAAGATTATAGTGTGTGTCTTGAATTAGATGAAACATATGACATTAATTTTGATGATTTATTCTTATTTAGTTATATACTTGTGGATAGAAAATATAGATACTATAATATAATTATTAATAGTAAGGAAGATGTTAAAACAAACATTATTACATTGTGAGGTGAGAGATGAAAACCTTTTTGAAGTTTTTTTACGAAATTTTATCACAATTTTTTTCAGGATTTATTGCTTTCTTTAATGGAATAATTGAAGGTGTTAAAAAGACTTTCAACATAAAAATGTATATTAAGATAGCTAGCGAATATAAAAATGACTTTAGTGTAGGTGAGTGGATTCTTTTTGGAATAGCTGTATTATTACTAATAGCATTTATAATTCTTGTTGTATTTTTAGTATTATTTATAATTAGAAAGTATATTAGATTTAGAAAAACAATTGTAGAACAAGAATCAATGCTTGATGAAATATCAGAGTTAAATGGTAAAGTAGCTACATTATTAAAAGAAAAAGAAGATATTTTAGCTATGAAAGTATCTCAAATTGGACTAAGACCAGGAGAGTCACCTGTTATAGAAGGTGCTACTGGTGGTGAAAACGCTGAAGAAGAGATAGACACTAATACTTCTATTAGATTTGCTAAATTACATGATGTAGATGTTCAATATCAAGATTATAAACCAATTAATTATGGAAATAATTTCTCACTTTCAGATTTAGTTGAAATGTTTAGAAACTTTGCTGCTAGTCAATTAGGACTTTATTATAAAAGCGAACTGATTAGATTGTTTATATCAGCATTAGCAAGTACAAAACTTGTAATTTTACAAGGTATATCTGGTACTGGTAAAACATCTCTTGCTTATGCTTGGGGAAAATTTTTGAAACATGACTCATGTGTTGCGTCTGTTCAACCTTCTTGGAGAGATAGATCAGAGTTATTTGGATACTTTAATGAGTTTACAAAGAAATTTAATGAAACAGATATATTAAAAGAACTTTATGAAGCAGGTTATACAGATGATATTCATACAATTATTCTAGATGAAATGAACATCTCTCGTGTTGAGTATTATTTTGCTGAAATGCTATCAATACTAGAGATGCCTAATAAAGATGAATGGATTGTTGAAATAGTTTCTTCAGGATGGCCAAGTGACCCTAAACATTTAAAGAGTGGTAAATTAAAAATACCACCAAACTGTTGGTATATTGGAACAATCAATAACGATGACTCAACATTTATGGTTACTGATAAAGTTTACGACCGTGCTATGCCAATAGATATAAACGATAAAGGACAAGTATTTGAACCAACTTCTGTTATGGCACAAGATATTAACTATTCATACTTAAATGGATTATTTGAAGATGCAATTAATAATATTAGTATGAGTGAGGATGTTCTTGCTAAAATAGAGGAAATGGATGATTATGTAATTCAACATTTTAGAATTGCCTTTGGTAACAGAATTGTTGCTCACATGAAAAAATTTGTTCCAGTTTATATGGCGTGTGGTGGAGATGAAATAGATGGAGTAGATTACTTCATTGCTAAAAAGATATTGCGTAAGTTTGAACAATTAAATATATCATTTATTCGTGATGAAATAGATGGTTTTGTAAGTTTTTTAAATAAAACATTTGGTGAAGGAAAAATGAAAGAATGTATTGAATACGTTCTTAGATTAAAGAAAATAGGATAGAATAAAGAAGGGATTTAAAAATGCAGAATGAGCTTAAAGTTATAGAATTATATAACAATTCTGATGAAGAAATAATTAATAGATTTAATTCTTCATTAAAATCAAAGTATAATATAACATCTAACTATGAAAAAATAGAAGCTGATTTTGCATGGTTAGATATTATGGAAGATACAATAATGTATTTAGATAATATATTAAGAAACCCTAATAGATTTATTATTAATGAAGAAGAAATTGTTAAAGTTGAACAAGCTAAAAGAATTACTGTTGAAAGTATTAAACATTTAGCTAAACATACTAATTATATTCAAGAAATAGAAGATAATGGAGATGTAAAACCTTCAAAAGTTTTAAATATTAATAAAGATGAAAGTTATAACACATATGAAAATAGATTGATTTACACTTTAATTAATAACATGAAATTATTTATTGAAATGAAAGAAAAGGCTTTTGTAGGTTCTTCTTCACTAAAGGATGATAAAAAGTGTGAATATCAAGCTGTTTCAAAAATTGGAGCAGAAAAAATAGTATTTACTATGGCTTTAACAAGTAAAACAGATTATGAAAAAGAAGATGGTATAAGAAATGGTCTTAGTGTTGCTCAAAGAATTGAGAAACTTAAATTAAGAATTTCTGATTTAACTAATATGCCGGTATATGTTGCTCTTGCAAAAGAACATGTTGCTAAAGTTATACCACCTGTTAAAAAAACAAACTTAATATTAAAGAATACGAACTTTCAATATGCAATGAAATTATGGAATTTTCTACAATCATATACTAATGATGATACAAGAATAGTTAAAGATAAAAAGAATAGTGAAAATGATACATTAATGAAGCAAATGTTTGATGATACATTTTTGCTTAATTATTTGACTGTTTCTAGTGTTAATCCAAATTATACTAATTTAGATGAAGATGCTAAAAGTGAGTTAATAGAAGATATTACTAATAGAATGATTGATAAGATAGTTGAATTAAATGTTGATTTGCCTATAGAAAGAATTCAAGAAATAATTGGTGAAAAAATAGCAGTTATTAAAAGCAAAAGAGAAGCATCTCTATCTGAACTTGAACATAAGTTTAATGAAAGAATTGATGCATTTACTGATAAAATTACAGAATTTAGTTTTAGGTGATGATATGAAAAAAATAAAAAATATTAAAGAAAAGATAGAAAGTAACGTAGTATTTAAGATTCTAAAATGGATTATTAATATTATAGTAATTCTATTATTGTTAATAATAATAGTTCAAAAAGTTACTAAAAATAATTTTGCTGTTGGTGGTATAAGAATATTTATGGTAGTATCTGGATCAATGGTTGATGAGTACAATATTGGCGATATTTTAATATCAAAAGCAACAGATGAAGAAGATATTAATGTTGGAGATAATGTTACATATCTTGGTAAAACAGGAGGAGTTAAAGGTTTAATAGTAACTCACAAAGTTATTAATAAAGAAAAAAGAGATGGAAATACATATTTTGTTACAAAAGGTATAGCAAATGAAATATCAGATCCTGAAATAACTTATGATCAAATATATGGAAAAGTAATATATAAAACAATAGTTTTAAGTTTTCTTGGAAAACTAATGAGTAGAACGATAAGCTATTATATTTTATTTATGATAGTTGGCGTTATTATTTCATTTGAAATAGTTTCTTCTATGTTTGACTCTGATAGAGAAGAGGATGAAGATGGAAGAAAAGAATAAAAAGAAAAAGAAAAGTTTATTATATTATATTATAAAAAAAATAAGAATAAGTCATATTATAATTCTTATAGTTTTATTAGCAGCTAATACATATGCATGGTTTATATATGTTAATACTGTTAGCAATAGTGTTGATGTTCATGTTAAAAGTTGGAGAATTGATTTTGATGATGGAACACAACCGGTAACAGATTATGTAAATGTATATGTTGATAATGTATATCCTGGAATGACAACTTTTGAAAAGCCAATTAATGCATATAACTATAGTGAAGTATCTGCTAATGTTACATTTAGTATAATAGAAGCTCAAATTATGGATGAAACTTATGTAACAGTTGAGGGAAGAAATGAAAGAAGTCAAACTGTATTAGATACTGATTTAACAAGTGCACAATTAATTAATAAGCTAGGAAATGATTATCCATTTAAAATAAGATTTGATTTATCTTCTAGTACAATGGAAGCACAAGATGGTGAAGCTACATATACAATTTCAATTGAATGGCCATATGAGTCAGGAGATGATGATGCTGATACATTATGGGGAGTTAAAGCTTACCAATTTAAAGAGGAGCATCCATCTGCTCCTTGTATACGATTTATAGTTAAGATATATATAACACAAGCTAATGAATAGCTTGTGTTTTTTATTTTACTTGAATTACATTTACATCTACATTAAATGCAGCAACTCCACCATTAGCAGCTGTAGTATCATCAGCATTATTCATAATTTGAGTTTCTTCATTATCATTCCATTTAACATAGAATCTTATAGTTCTTGTTTTATTAATGTCATCTAATAATATTGTTTCTGTAATATCACTTCCATCATAAGTATATTCAGTTCCATCAATTGTGTATTTAGATATTATTAAATCTTCAACTGTATTTTCACTAGCAAAGCTAATTCCTAATGTATATTTGAAAGATACATCAGTACTAGTACCATTTAATATTACATCAAAGTATCCTTCAGCAGTAGGAGCAATAACATTACTTCTAATATTAGATGTTCCTTCAAATACTGGAGTTATTGTATCTGTAAAGTTTGAATTGTTTAAAATATCTTGATTATTAATAAGAATATTCCATCTTGCAATAGTTAAATCTGCACTTGCATTAGCACTGCTTATATATTTTGCATAAGTTTCTTGCATTAGAGTAAGGCAGTATAATAGGGACATTAAAGCTATGAAAAACACAATTTTTCTTTTTATTTTCATAAATTCTTCGCCTCCTATCATATTCTTATATATATATTATAAAAGCTGTACAAATTATTAACAATACTAGTCGTGTAAATTGACAATTACATTTTACACATTTTATTATAAAAAATGTGTTATAATAACTATGAGGAAAAGAATATGAATAATAAATTTAAAATTATTGATGAATTAGAGTTTATTGTTGATAAAATTCTAAAGGATGATGAAGTAATTTATTTGATGTTTTCAATAAAAAATGTTGAAGAACTTAATCATTATTATTTTGTGTGTGATAAAAAAGGTGAATATGAAGTATATCATGTAAGTTTAGATAAAGAATTTAAGTTTGGCATTGATGATAAAATAGATAAAGATAGTGTTAAAAAACTATTTTTAACCGGAGGTTTTTCAAGATTAAAATCATTAATTAGCTATGCATTTAATTATGATGTTATTAGAGATGGAGAAATAGAGTGTAATAAAACTAAAAAACCAAAGTTTTATTGTTTTATACCAGGTATAGATAAATTCTATAGTTTTAATGAAACATGTAAGAATGTTGCATATAATGGATTTTATGATTTTATTAATTATTTACTTATTTATTCTAGTATTGAAAACAAATATTTTACTAGATCAGATAAAGATAAATCTATTTTTGATTCTGCTATTGTATTAGATGATGAAATAACATTATTTATGAATAAAAATCAAACTGGTAGAAGTTTTAGTTTTGAACACAAAATAAATGATGAATGGAAAAGAACAGGATATAGTGAGAAATGTAATGATTTATGTTCGATGATGGATAATTATAATCTAATTGCTATTATATGCTTTACAGATTATGTTTTTGATGTTGGAAATGCTATAAACAAATTAAAACCTGAAAGTTTTGACTGGGAAACAATAAGAATAGATAAAAATGAAAGATTAAGAGCATTATATAAATTAACTAATAATAAAGATTTTATTTTAAAAAGAAACTTATCAGTTACAATTATAAAAGAGATTTTAGATAGGTTAGATATAGATCATCAAATTGATATGGTTTTAAAATGTATGACCAATGAAGAAATATATGAATTATCAAATGAAACTAAGAATTGGAATGTTAAATTAGACTTAATGAAATATATTGATTCATCAAAATAATAGCTTTAATGATATTATATTTTATGTTATAATATGTTTATAAGAAGAATGAAAGGGAGATTTATATGAGGGATGATATTAAAATAACATCTGAAGAGTTTTTTGATAATGAAAAATATATTTTAGATGATAAAGATAAAGAGAGAATAGAAAAAAATATAGAATTTTTAAAAAAACAAAATCTTCCTTATATTGAATATATGAGAACTGTTCCAATTAATTCAGTATGTGATATTAAATCAAAAGATGATATATTAAAAAAACTTTTGGTTGATTTTACTATGGCAACATTTAGTATATACTCAGGTGAAAGTGACATAAATATTATTAATAGTGTATTTAGTAAATTAGATAAAAAATTAAATATAAAAAAATTTTTATCAGATAAGGACATTATATTAATAGATGATATTGTTAATGGTAACGTAACTAGCAAAGAATTAAATAAATTGTCGTGGGTTCTTGAAAGAATCCCAGTTTATTTATGGGTACTTGGGTTAATGGATAAACCATCATCCAATGAAGAATGTGATATTAATACAGTTAGTAAAATAATATTTAAATATTCTAGTTATGATGAGTTTTTGAATAAATGTAATCTTAGAAGTAAAGAAGATATTTTAGCATATGCAGATTTAATTAGTAGATTACATTATGCATGTAGAAATTTAAGAATGAATGATAAAGAAATTCCAGATTATAATGAAAATGTGATTGAAGAACAAGAGGCTGCATTACAATGGATTACATCTTTTGATTTAAATAAACTAACTAAAGATAATTTAAAAGTAGAGTGTGAAACACCTGATATTAAATTTGAATTTAAAATACCATTTTATTTATCATTTGAAGATGTTAAAGATAATTTAAATGAACTAATTGGTTTAACAAGTTCAGATAAAAAAACAAGAATCGTTATTACAGATTTAGGCATATGTGATGAGTCTGATTTTTCATCTAGAGTTTCTAGATTTATTAATATGTATAATTCAATAGATTTTAGAGTTATTAATAAATATGAATTAACCTCAAATTTCTTAAGTGAAAAAATAAAACAAGTTGTAATAGAAAAGAAAATAAATGATGTATCAGTAGCATTAAATAGTTATTTTATGTATATTGGTAATCATATTATAAAAATGGATTCTATTATAAATAATAGAACTAACTATAATAATTATAATGATTTAGTTAACTCATTTAATTCAAGTATTGATATGAATATAATATTATCTATGAAATTTGTTTCTTATAAAAGTCAAAAACATGAAATAGTTCAAAATAAAAAAGAAGAAATAAACAATGAATATGATTATTCTGACATTTTTCCAAATAAAGAAAACATATATAAAATATTTAGTTTTTGTTATTCTTTGTATGATAAATTTAATTCATTATTAGAACGTCAAGATAAGCATCAAATAGAAAAGGGTAAACTATGTGGATATGAAATCTTTATTGTAGATAATAGTCATGAAAATAAAGTTTATTCCAATTTTGAAGATTTTAAAAATGAATTTGAAAACATTAAAAATATTAGTTACATCACATTAGTAATTAATCTTCAATATATTAAACTTAATGAAGAATATAACAATGAATTTAGAATAATTATAAAACCATATAATATTAAATTTAATAGAAAATCTAATCATGAACAAGTTGTTATGAATCAAATTGAAGATTCAATTAACAATGTAATGAGTAAGTTAAGAGCTGAAGATACAATATTTAAAAATTAACCTAATATTATTTAGGTTTTTTTGTTATAATAGAATTGGTGAATTTATGAAAATATATGGTAAGGATAAAAGAATAAATTTTACTATTTATATTTTAGTATTTATTTCAATAATATGGACTATTATTTCGATATATACAATAATTGGATTAGTTAAAAGAAGTACTTTTGATGTTATAATCTTATTTTATTGTTTAATAACAGCTTATGTTGATATAGTAAGTTTTTATGGATTAAAGAATTTAAAAAGAATTTTTATTCAAGTTGATGATAATAAAATACAAGTTACACAATATGAAACTATTAATAAAAGAGACATTAGAACAATTATTATGTACCCATATTATGTAAATAGATCGAATATGAAATATCCAATTAGTTGGAAATTGAATTTAAAAGATATAAAAAAATATGGTTTTGTTATGGATTTAAATACTAAATTTAAATATTCAACAAAATTTAATATAGGTTTTATTGATAAAAAAGATAATAAATACATTATTATTCTAAATCAATTTAATGAAGATGACGTTGTTGAAATTATTAAAAGAATTAACAATGTAACTAAAATAGATCCAGTTGGAAATTTAAAAAATATTTTAAAATAGTATTTACTTCGAAAAAACATTTTGCTATAATAAAATTTAACAAGCCGAAAAATTGACACATTATGATTTTTGAAAATTTATCATAAATAATTATGTGTCTTTTTTGTTTGTTAGAAAGGAGTGAAAATGTCGTACATCAGTGTTGATGGCATAAGCAAAACCTTTAAAGTGGCCAAAAGAAATAGTGGTCTTAAATCTGCTTTAAAGTCTTTTTTCAAAAGAGAATATGTGTTAATAGATGCAGTCAAAGACATATCATTTGAAATTGAAAAAGGTGAAATTGTTGGTTATATTGGTCCAAATGGAGCTGGAAAAAGTACTACGATTAAAATGTTAAGTGGAATCTTATTACCAACCGCTGGAAACATAAGCGTGAATGGTTTAAATCCATTCAAAGATAGACGTAAATATGTTTCTAATATAGGTGTTGTATTCGGGCAAAGAAGTCAACTTGCTTGGGATATACCTGCGGAGGATACTTTTGACTTATTAAAAGATATCTATAAAATAGAGGATAGTAAGTATCAGAAAACCAAACAAGAACTAATTGAATTATTGGATATTGGTGACATTATAAAAAAACCAGTTAGAAGTTTAAGTTTAGGTCAACGTATGAGATGTGAAATAGCAGCCTCATTATTACATAGTCCAAGTATTTTATTTTTAGATGAACCAACAATTGGATTAGATGCTGCTAGTAAAAAAGTAATTAGAAACTTTATTCTTAAAATTAATAGAGAAAGAAAAGTTACAGTTATTTTAACTACACACGATATGCAAGATATTGCATCACTTGCTAAAAGAATTATTTTAATTGGCAAGGGTCAAATTTTATACGACGGATCACTTGATAAACTCAAAACTAAATATGGTAGTTATAAAAATATTTTAGTTAATACAAAACAAACAATTAAAGAACCAAGATTAAAAGGAATTATAAGTAAAAAGAAAGTCGATAATGGTTATAACTTTATAATTGATTCTAATTTAATTACAGTATCAAAATTTATAAACTATTTAACAGATAGATATCAAGTAAGTGATTTAGATATTGATAATGAACAAATAGATGATATAATTTTAAAGTTATATGAAGACTATAAAATATGAAACCTTACTTAAATTATTTTAAGTTAAGAATAATAACTAATTTACAATATAGAACTGCTGCTTTAGCAGGCATTGCTACTCAATTATTTTTTGGATTCTTGTATATAATGTTATATTTAGCATTATATGAATCTAATAGTGGAAGTAGTGTTCCAATGGATTGGAATAGCTTGGTTTCTTATTTATGGCTACAACAAGCTTTTTTTGCAGTAACATATCCTTATATGAAAGATAATGAACTTTTAAATATGATAAAAAATGGAAATTTGGCTTATGAACTTATTAGACCTCAAAGTTTCTATTTAAAATTCTATATTAAAATGTTAGCTGAAAGGGTAGTTGCAACATTATTAAGATGTATTCCAATTATTGTAATTGGTTTATTATTGCCAAAACCTTATAAACTTGTTTTACCTCCTAGTTTAGGAAATTTAGCAATGTTTATAATTTCATTAATTTTTTCTTGTTTACTTGTAACAGCTTTATCATTAATAATGCATATAGTAAGTATGTTTACTCTTGATTCAAGAGGAATAACAAGTGCATATTCAATGATTGCAGAAGTATTCATGGGACTTGTTATTCCATTACCATTTTTCCCTATATGGATGAGAAAAATAGCAAATATTCTTCCGTTTAAATTTATAGGAGATTTTCCTTATAGATCATATTCTGGAAGTATAAGTATACTTGAAGGTAAAAGTTTATTACTAGGTAGTGGAATTTGGATAATAATAACATTATTATTTGGTTATTTATTATCGAAATATGCTTTAAAGAAGGCCGTGATTCAAGGTGGCTAAATTATTTATAGAAAGTTTAAAATTAAATATTAAGAGTCAACTTGAATATAAGAGTTCTTTTATAATGAATTCTATAAGTCAATTTTTTGTATTCTTTACTTATTATTTTGTAATAATAGCTTTATTTGATAAATTTAGTAATATTAAAGGTTTTACTGTGTATGAAATACTATTATGTTTTTCTATTATTCAATTTGGATTTGCATTTAATGAAACATTTTTTAGAGGAATTGATAAATTTGATACATTAATAGTAGATGGGAGTTTAGATAGATTTTTAGTAAGACCACAAAGCATATTATTTCAAACATTATGTAGTGAAATAGATTTTGTTAAAATATTTAGAATACTACAATCAATAATCGTAATGATAATTGCATTAATAAAATTAGATATAGTATGGAATATAGTAAAAATTATAGTTTTATTATTAATGATGATAGCTTCAATTTTAATATTCTTTGGTTTATTTGTATTAACAAGTTCTTATTGTTTTATAACAATACAAGGTTTAGAAGTAAGAAATCTACTTACTGATGGAGGAAAGAATTTAGCTCAATATCCAATATCAATTTATAGAAAAGGAATAGTTTTTGTTTTTACATTTATAATACCTTATGCATTTATTAATTATTATCCATTATTATATTTTTTAGATAAATCAAATAACATCCTATATATGTTTTCACCACTATTAGTATTTGTATTTTTAATACCATGCTTATTGTCATTTAAAATTGGTCTAAAGCATTATAATAGTGCAGGATCTTAATAATAAAAAAAGATATCTTAAATTGATATCTTTTTTTATTTACTTTTTTTTTATGAATGATATAATAAATTATGAGGTGAAAATATGAGAAATAGTACAAAAAGATTTTTATCATTTGCACTAGCTAGTACAATTGTAGCGGGTGTACCAGTAGCTGCTCATGCAGATAATTCAAATAATGCAACAGTGATAGAAGAAACATATGAAGATAATTATGTTTATACTGTTGTAGATGGTGATACATTAGGGAAAATAGCTGAGAGATTTTATGGAAATGCTGGTTATTGGGAACAATTAGCAGCATATAATAAAATGGATAAACCAAGTCAATTAAGTATTGGTGATAAAATTATTATTCCAAGAAATTTAACAAGCTTATATAATGCTAATTATAGTGAAGAAGCAAGAATAATAGAAATAGTTTATCCTGAAGATGAAACATATACTGTTAAAAAAGGAGATACATTATATTGTATAGTTAGAGTAAGATATAATTTAACTAATCAAGAAGCAGTAGATAAACTAGCAACTTATAATAATTTAAGTGATCCTAATAAATTAAGTGTTGGACAAGTATTATTATTACCTTGTGAGGAAAAATTACAACAAGTAATTCAAAGAGATTACACTGAGGAATACAATAGAATGGGATGGATTTTAAATCATCCAGAAGGATGTAAACCAGTTACTCCTTGCCAACCTGTTGTACCTTGTCAACCAGTTGTTCCTTGTCAAACTCCAGAAGGATATTGGGTATATGTAATACCTAGTGAACAAGTAACTGAAGGTTGTCCAAAATTAACATTAAGACCATAAAAGCTTTTTAAAAAAAAGCTTTTTTTAAAGAATAATAATATTTATTTTATTTAAAATAAATAATGGAGTCTAATATGATAAAAAAACTATTTATAAAGAACTATCAAAATACAAATGACAAAGAAGTAAGAATTAAATATGGAAAAGTAGCTGGTATATTTGGAATCGTAACTAATTCAATTTTAGGAATAATTAAATTAGTTATTGGTTATTTAACACATAGTGTAAGTATTATGGCAGATGCCATAAACAATATATCAGATATGTTATCTTCTATACTTACAATCATAGGATTTAAATTATCAAGTAAAAAAGCAGATAAAGAACATCCATATGGACATGCAAGATATGAATACTTATTTACATTTATTATCTCAATATTAATGATTAATATGGGAATAATATTTTTAAAGGAATCAATTGTAAAAATAATTAAACCAGTTAATTTAAATATTAGTTATATTACATTTGTAATATTAATAGTTTCAATTCTATTAAAATTAAGTCAAATGTTTGTTTATTTAGATTTTTCAAAAAGTATAAAATCTAATACATTAAAAACTAATGCTATTGATACTAGAAATGATATAATAACTACAACTGTAATATTAATATCTATGATTATAATGAAATTATTTAATATAAATATAGATGGAATACTTGGTGTTATGGTCTCTATATTTGTGATTTATAGTTCTATTATGCTCTTAATTGAAGCAGTTCAACCATTAATTGGTATTAAACCATCAAAAGAACAAGTTAATAGTATAAAGAAAAAAATTCTTGCACATGATTATGTTTTAGGTGTTCATGATTTAATGATACATAATTATGGAGTAGGTAATGATTTTGTAAGCGTCCATGTTGAGATTGATTCTAAATTATCTTTAATAGAGGCACATGATTTAATTGATGAAATAGAAAATGATTTTAAAGAACATACTGATATGTTGTTAACAATTCATATGGATCCAGTTATAGTAGGGGATAAAAAAATTGAAAAATTAAGAATAAAAATATTAGATACATTAAAAAAACTTAATAAAAATATAGATATACATGATTTTAGATTTGTTGAAGGAAAGAATAAGTCTAAAATATTATTTGATTGTGTATTACCATTTGAATGTGATTATACGTATAAAGAAATAATAAAATTTTTAAATGAAAATATTAAAGAAAATTATGAATATTATGTAGAAATAGATAGACCATATTGCTAATATGGTTTATTTTTTAGTATAACTTTGTAACAAAATGATAAAAAGTTATTGACTTTAAGAATACTTTGTATTAAAATGTAACTATGTGGGGAGGTTATGATATGATAGTTAAATTAACAGAAAAAGAACTAGGGGAGTTAATTAAGAATTATTTATTTGAAGATGAGTCATTAAAGTCAAAAGAAAATTTCGAATTTGAATTTCAAATTAAATACTATGAAGGATCATATGAAGATGATGGGTCATATATTATGAGTTCATATTATAGTTATACTGAAAGAATTAATGTCTTAGGAAAAGAAATTATTGCTAGAGAATATGTTAAGTTATCATTTAATGAAATATTTAGTATTGTTAGTACTATATTTGAAAGAGAAGGATATAAAGTTAAATTTAACTTTTATTATGCAAATGGTATTTGTTTTGAAGTTAGTAAATTAGAACAAAAGAATTTAGTTTTAAGTAATTAATAAGGAGGTGACTAGTTATGAAAGTTATAGAGGTTAGTAATTATGAAGTAAGATGTAATTATTGTAATTCTAAACTTTTAATAGAACCATATGATATTATGACAGAGTCGAGTCATTTGGGTAATTATATATGTCGAACATATTTTATTTGTTCTGTGTGCAAGGCACCTAATTATAATGTTCCTGATGAATTTAAATATGGTGCAGAAAAAGATTATGAAAGAAGAATGAAAAGAGTTATATAAAAGGAGGTTTAATATGAAAGTTTTACAAAGAGGAGAAGGCTGGAAGTTGGAAGTTACGTGTACAGGAAGAGGAAATGGAGGAGGTGGATGCGGTAGTGTGTTAGAAATAAATGAAGAAGATATTTATAACACATACCATTATGATTATGCTGGCGATAAAGATACATATTATACAATATCTTGTCCAATATGCGGAAAGGAAACAGATATTGATAGTCAGTATATTCCTTATGGAGTTCGTAATTGTGTAAAAAATAATTCACGTCCAAATGTATTAAAAAGATATTTAAAAAGCAATATTTTTAAGGAATTTGTATGAAATATAGTTGTATAAAAAAATGTTACTTATGTAATTCAATATTAGAAGTAGAAGAAAGTGATATTAATATATATTATGATTTTAAAACATTTTATATTTGTCCAGTTTGTAATAATAAAAATAATATAGAAATACCTAATAGTATTACTATTAAGAAGTTAGATAATATTAAAATGAAATTATGTAAAATATATGATAAAATATATTTGGTGAATTAATTATGAAAGAGTTTATATTTGGAGTGACTACAGATTCAATAATATTTTATATTGACAGTAGGAAAAATGAAGATATAAGAGGTTTACCAAATAAGTATTTTGGTGTATTGCTTGTCAATATGAATAATGATATATATCAAAATAAATGGGTTTTACCTGGAGGATTTGTTAATTTAGATGAAACTCTTGAAGAAGCAAATAAAAGAATATTAAAAAAGGAAACTAATTTAACAAATGTATATACTGAACAAATTGGAGCATTTTCTAAAATTGATAGAGATCCAAGAGGAAGATGTGTTTCAATTGCATTTATGTCTTTGATTGATAAAACAAAATTAAAGAATAATTTAGGTGAAAATGCTTCATGGTTTGATATTAGTTTTAATGAAGATAATAAGAAATGTTATATTACTCTTTCTAATGGAGAAGTTGAATTAAATTTAAAATATAAAAAGAAATTAATAGATGAAAAAACTAAAGAATATAAATACATTAGTGAAACTCAAGAACTTGGATTTGATCATGAAGAAATACTAATAAAAGGAATAATAAATTTAAGAGAAAAAGTAAATAAAACAGATGTTGCGTTTAATCTAATGCCAGAAGAATTTACAATTGGAGAATTAAAACAAGTATATGAATTAATACTTGGTAAAAAACTAATTAATTCTGCCTTTAGAAGAGTTATAAAAGATAAAATAATTTCAACAGATAATTATATAAAAACTGGTGGACATAGACCTTCTTGTTTATTTAAGTATAAAAGCATTTAATATTGAAATGCTTTTTCTGTTGTGATAAAATATTTTGCATTGTTTGAAGGTGATTATATGGTAGATATATTAGACTATTCTAAGGGAAGAGATTACCTAGAAAATAGGGAAGAATTTTTATTTAAATTAATTAGTGAACTAGATAAAGCCAGCTATGATTTATTTGGAGAAATAGTTAGTTTAAGTAGTGATTCATATTATAAAATTGACAATTTATTAACAAGAGTTAATGAATTATCAAGATTATATAATGAAACTAAAGAAAGTTATGTTTATATAAATAAAATAGAACAATCTAGTTATGATTATGCAGCTAAAAGATTTCAAATGAAAAGAATGCTTACAGCTATGACTACTATATATGCCTTTGTTGCTAATGCATTACTTGGAATACTTGCATTTGTTTTATTAAATGATAGAGCTACTAAAGATTTTTGTAATGAACTTGATTATATAAATGAAAGAATAAGAAAATTTGATGAAAAAGAATTAACTAGAATAAAAGATACTATTGAAAATTGTTCTAGAATATTATCTGGAAAAATAAAAAAAATGGAAAATGAATCAGAAGAATATAATCTTATTACAGCAGCTAATAGTTTTATTTATTCTTATATCGAGGGATTAATAGAATTTGATATTATTAATTCATTAAATGATGATATTAAGAAGATTATTATTAAAATATTAAAAAATGATTTAGAGAGTGATAGTGAAGATTTATTTGAATTATTGGAAAGAGCCAAAGAAACAAAGAACAATGGTTTAAAACTATTTAAAGAATATAAATAACTAGATTTATAATCTAGTTTTTAATTGTTATAATTGATATAATAAATTTAATGGATATTATTGTATATGAAGGAGGTAAATATGATATATACAAAAGAAGTAGAGAATATGTGTCCAGTTGGTAAAGTATGTCATGGATGTGCTCCAATACCTGAAGAAGGTAAATGGGTTCAAGCTAAAGAAATAAAAGATATTTCTGGACTTACACATGGAATAGGTTGGTGTGCACCTCAACAAGGAGCATGTAAATTAACACTAAATATTAAGAATGGAATTATTGAAGAGGCATTAGTTGAAGTAATAGGATGTTCAGGAATGACTCATAGTGCTGCAATGGCTGGTGAAATATTACCAGGTAAAACAATATTAGAAGCATTAAATACAGACCTAGTTTGTGATGCAATAAATACTGCTATGAGAGAATTATTTTTACAAATAGTTTATGGTAGAAGTCAAAGTGCTTTTTCTGAAGGAGGACTTGCTATTGGGGCAGGACTTGAAGATTTAGGAAAAGGAACTAGAAGCCAAGTTGGTACTATTTATGCAACTAACAAAAAGGGGCCAAGATATTTAGAATTAGCAGAAGGTTATATTGTAGAAATGGGACTTGATAAAAATAATGAAATATGTGGATATAAATATGTTAATCTTGGAAAAATGATGGAAAATATCAAAAAAGGAATTGAACCTATGGAAGCTATTGAAAAAGCTAGTGGTACTTATGGTAGATTCGATGAAGCGGTCAAAAAGATTGACCCTAGAGCAGAATAGGAGGTTACTATGGCATTATTTGAAAGTTATGAAAGAAGAATAAATCAAATCAAACCAGTAATGAAAAAATATGGTATCAAAGATTTTGAGGATGCTAGAAATATATGTAAAGAAAAAGGATTTGATCCATATGAAATAGTAAAAGGAGTTCAACCAATTTGTTTTGAAAATGCATGTTGGGCATATACATTAGGAGCAGCAATTGCAATAAAATCTGGTAGAACTAAAGCAAGTGAAGCAGCAATTGCAATTGGTGAAGGACTACAAGCATTTTGTATACCAGGAAGTGTTGCTGATGATAGAAAAGTAGGACTTGGTCATGGAAATCTTGCTTCAATGTTACTTGATGAAAAAACAAAGTGTTTTGCATTTTTAGCTGGTCATGAATCTTTTGCAGCAGCTGAAGGAGCAATTGGAATTGCAAAAAATGCAAATAAAGTTAGAAAAGAACCATTAAAGGTTATATTAAATGGCTTAGGAAAAGATGCAGCTCAAATTATTTCTCGTATCAATGGATTTACATATGTTAAAACAGAATTTGATTTCTTTACAGGAAAAGTAAATATTGTTGATGAAATTAAATATTCTGATGGAGAAAGAGGAAAAGTTAGATGCTATGGAGCTAATGATGTTAGAGAAGGTGTAGCAATTATGCATCTAGAAGATGTTGATGTATCTATAACAGGTAATTCAACTAATCCAACAAGATTTCAACATCCAGTTGCTGGAACATACAAAAAAGAATGTATTGAAAAAGGAAAGAAATATTTCTCAGTAGCATCTGGTGGAGGAACAGGAAGAACGTTACACCCAGATAATATGGCTGCTGGACCAGCATCATATGGAATGACTGATACTATGGGAAGAATGCATAGCGATGCTCAATTTGCTGGATCTAGTTCTGTACCAGCTCATGTAGAAATGATGGGATTAATTGGTATGGGTAATAATCCAATGGTAGGAGCAACAGTTTCTGTAGCTGTAGCAGTTGAAGAAAATTGTAAATAAAATAAAAACTTTCATTAAATATGAAAGTTTTTTTATGTAAAATTTTACAGTATATTTATAAAAGTATAAAAAAAATACAAAAAATTTGATACAATTATAATAGGTGATTATATATGAATACAATATCAACAAGTAGTTTTAAAACTTTTATTTTAGATAAAGGTGAAAAGAAAACAGTAAGACAATATAAAATTGGTTATAAAGGAGCTCATGCATATCCTAGAACAGTTCCAATTAATAAAATATATAAGGTGATTGATAAATCGAATTTTAAACATCCTAAAATGCTTAAAAATGGTTTTAAATATATTGATATTGAATATATTGATGGAAACAATCTAAAAAAAGAAGATGATCCAAATATTATGAAAGGATTAATTACTTCATTTGTATATGGACTTGCTCAAATAGATTGTTCTCCATTAAAGAAATATAGATTTTGGACTAATAATACTGAATTTTTAGAATATCAAGTTAATAATATGTTAAGAATAATGAGTGTTAATAAAGCAGTCTTTGATAAAGTAGAATTAACTGAGAAGTTCTTTGATAAATTTAAAGGCGTTAAATTAGATGATAATAGATTTCAAAGATTAATTCATTGTGACATTAAACCTGAAAATGTAATGTATACTGCTACTGACTATTATTTAATAGATTGGGAGCTTGCTTGTTATGGTGATTTAGCTTATGAACTTGCAATGCACTTTAAATTGATGGAATATGATGAAGTAACTATAAATGAATTATTAGCTAAAATAGCTGCCTCTCTTGGTGAAAATTTAGAAACACTTACACGAGATGTTAAAATCTACATGGAATTTGAGGATGTAAGAAAAGCATTTACGGCAATTAATAATGTTGTAAGTAATATTAAGAGAAGAACAGAAGGATTTGATTCAATTATTGATAAAAATATTGGATTTTATAATAAGCTTGTTCCTCATGTAGATAAAGAAGAACTTATTAAGAGAATTGTCATGGAATAATTAAAACAAATCTATTAAGATTTGTTTTTTTATGGTAATATTAAATTAATGCAACTGAAAAGTTGCAAAAAACAACCAAAAATTGGTAGTTCGCAACCATATATAATGTTATATTTTTCTTATGAAAGGAGATTTGATAATATGAATTTATCAGATAATTTAAAAAAAATAAGAAAAGATAATAATTTATCACAAGAAGCGTTAGCAGAAAAACTTGGTGTATCAAGACAGGCAGTTTCAAAATGGGAGTCAGGTTTAGCATATCCAGAAATGGATAAAGTATTACAAATATGTAATATGTTTAACTTAAATATTGATGAATTACTAAATCAAAATATAAAAGAAGTAAATAATAATAAACAATATAAGACAAACTTAAATAAATACATTGATGATTTTTTGGGCTTTTTTACTAAAACAATTAATATGTTTAGTAGTATGAGATTTAAAGATATTATTAAGTGTATTTTTGAACAATTAGTATTATTTGCTGTAATCGCAATTATTATTTCTATTGTTGGTAGTTTATTGTCATCTGTAATTAGCAGTTTAATTAGTTTTTTACCAAGTAATGCATATAATTTATTATTTGGTTTATTTAGCAATATTTATTTATTAATTATGTGGGCAATAGGTGTGGTTATAATATTACATGTATTTAAGACAAGGTATTTAGATTACTATATAATAGTGGATAAAGATAAGGAAAATATAGAAGAAGATAAAGAAGACAAAGAAAAAATAATTGAGGAAGAAATAAAAGTAGTAGATAAAAAAGGAAAAAAATATATTGAAAGAAAAGAAGAAAAAGTTATTATCAGAGATCCTAAACACTCTGGCTATAGATTTATATCTGGCTTAATAAAAATAGTTTTATTCTTTTTTAAAATATTCTTGTTATTTATTGGATTTTCATTTTGTATTTCCTTAGTATTTTTTGCTATTTGCTTCGTTATGTCATTCTTATTTATGAAAACTGGGTTGATATTTTTGGGAATGTTATTAGGAGTTATAGCTTGTATAACTGTTAATGTAATTATACTTGATGTTATTTATAGTTTTATAGTTAATAGAAAAGTTAGTAAAAGTATAGTTGGATTTACATTTATTGGTTCACTTGTTTTATTTGGTATTGGAATTGGAATGTTTGCACTAGGATTTAGAGATTTTAAAGTTATAAATGAATATAATGAAAAATATATGACTAGAGAAGAACAAACAATCATTATGGAAAATGCACTATTTATAGAAACCTACTTGGATAATATTGAATATATTGAGAGCGATAACAATGACATAAAAATAGTATACGATCATATAAAAAATTCTAATGTAATAATTGATAAAAATGAAAATATATATACAATACACTCTGAATCATATAATAATGAATTTGAGGAATTAAAAAATGTATTAAATAATGCTAATGATAAGGTCTTTGTTAATCCTGATTATCTTAAAGTTTATGTATATACAAACAAAGTTAATATTGAAAAATTAAAAAATAATAAAAAAGTTTATTATGAAAGAATAAGAGAAAATGAAAAAAATAATATGATTAGTGAACTTGAAAAAGAATTAAACGAAACAAAGTCTAGAAATAATGTATTAATCAATGAAAACACAGAAAAATCTTCAAAAATAGAGGAGTTAGAAGAAAAAATTAAAGGAAATGAAGAGGTTATTTCTGATTTAAGAAGTGAAGTTAAAAATTGTAATAATTAAAAAAATATGTTCTGTAACGAGAACATATTTTTTGATATAATTCTAATTGGTGATATATATGACTGATTTTGATACATTTATGAAATTAGATATTAGAGTAGGTACAATTATAGAAGCAAAAGTTTTTGAAAATGCAAAGAAACCAGCTTATAAATTAAAAATAGATTTTGGTAATGAAATTGGTATAAAAAAATCATCAGCTCAAATTACAAATGTATATAAAATTGAAGATTTAATAAATAAACAAATACTTGCTGTTGTTAATTTTCCACCAAGACAAATAGCAGATTTTATGTCAGAGGTTTTGGTTCTTGGCACATATTCAAAAGAAGGTGTAGTTTTAATAAGACCGGATAAAGAAGTTGAAAATGGAGATAAATTGGGATGAAAAATATAGAAATTAAAAAGTGTGATATAACTACACTTGATATTGATATTATAGTTAATGCTGCTAATAAAACTCTTCTTGGTGGTGGAGGTGTTGATGGACAAATACATAGAAAAGCAGGTAAAGAACTATTAGAAGAATGTAAGACTCTACATGGATGTGAAACAGGTGAGGCAAAAATTACAAATGCATATAATCTTCCTTGTAGGAAAGTAATTCATACAGTTGGACCTGTTTATAAAGATGGTAATCATAATGAACGTGAATTGTTGGCATCTTGTTATAAGAATTCAATTATACTTGCTGAAAACTATAGAATAGAAAATAATCTTGATAAAATAACTATAGCATTTCCATGTATAAGTACAGGAGTTTATCATTTTCCTAAGGAAGAAGCGGCGAGAATAGTAATGGAGACATTACATTCACTTGATTATAATAACATTAATATAATAATTGCATGTTTTTTAGAGGAAGATTACAAAATATATTTAAGATATGTCAACTAAAAAAGGTTGACATATCTTTTTCTATATGTTAACATTAAGTTGAATTTAAAGAGAAAGGAGAGGAATAAAATGAAAAATTTAAATTTAAAATTTGATAATGTTTATGTAGTAGGATGTGAAAGAAGGGAAATCATTTTATTCCCAAGCTTTCAATAAACGTTTATTTGTGGCCTACTATATGTAGGCTTTTTATTTGGAGGTGTAAATTATGAAGAATATAAAAGAATTTAAACCTCTATGGAATTATATTAAAGAAGATAAAGTTAAGGTAATAATAGCAACAATTATAATATTTATAGTTGGTCTATCTAATACTCTTACTGGATATTTAAATGGAAATGTAGTTGAATCTATTTCAAAATTAAAAGTTAAAGAAGCATTTATTTATCTTGGTATATACTTTATTATAGAATTATTAATTGATGGATATCTTAATATAAAAGGATGGTCATTACTACAACAAGTAGAAAATAGAGTGTCTAGGAGTTTAAGTTTTAATACTTATAAAAAGGCTCTTAATATACCAGCATATGGTTATGAAAAGACTTCTTCTGGAGAAATCATTAATAGAGTTACTTATGATGCTGATACATTAAGCTTTTCATTTGGACATTTAATTGAAATGATATCACGTATTATTGGTGCATTAATTATACTTGTATATGTGTTTATAAATTCATATATTATTGGTATAGAGATAATTATATTTATGTTTATTCTATATTTAGTTATAAAAAAATATAATCCTCTTATTATTAGTGTTCATAAGGATAGGAGAAAGAGTCAAGATAAGTTTGCTTCAATAGTAAATGAATCCATTAGAGGTATAAGAGAAATTAAAACATTAGGTGTTAAAAAGAATTTAATATCTGATACTAAAAAAATAATAAATGATATATTAAATATATCAAATAAAGAAATTAATACATCAAGAATATTTAGAACAATTAACAAAGTTTTAAAAAATTTTTTAGAAGTATTAGTTTTTGCAACGTGTATAGTATTACTATATTATAAACAAATAACATTATCATTTTTTGTAGCTATGACATATTATGTTTATACATTTATGTATTTAATTGATGAAGTTAATAGTTTTAGTGAGATTTATCAAAAGACTATAGTTTCTATAACTAGAGTTAATGAAATATTAGATAATAAACTTTATGAAGATGAAAAATATGGTACAAAAGAATTAAAAAAAATAAAAGGTGTTATTAAATTTGAAAATGTTAATTTTGGCTATCCAAATGAAGGAACTTTACTACATAATTTCAATATTGAATTAAAGCCAAACAAAAAGATTGCAATTGTAGGAGCTTCTGGTCAAGGTAAGTCAACATTATTTAATTTAATAACAAGAATATTTGATCCAAATGAAGGAAGTATTTATATTGATAACGTTAATATAAAGGATTTAAGTGAAAAAGAATTAAGAAAACAAATTTCAATAATAAGACAAGAACCGTTTATATTTAATAGATCAATACTTGATAATTTTAAATTAATTAATGAAAATATTACATTAAAAGAAGTTAGAAAATATTCTAAGATGGCATATTTAGATGATTATATAATGAGTTTACCAAATAAATATGACACTATTCTTGGAGAAGGTGGAGTTAATTTGAGTGGTGGACAAAAACAAAGATTATCGATTGCACGTACACTAGCTAAAAATAGTAAAATAATATTATTTGATGAAGCTACAAGTGCTTTAGATAATAGTTCTCAAGAATATATAAAAAAATCCATTGATAATCTAGTTTTAAATCATACAGTAGTAATAGTTGCTCACAGATTATCAACAATTATTGATTCTGATATTATATATGTAGTTGATAAAGGAAAAGTTGTTTCAAAAGGAAAACATAATGAATTATTAAAAAATAGTCATATTTATAAAAAATTGTATGAAACTGAATCTTTAAATTCATAAGTAAGCTAAAATTAGCTTACTTTTTTATTGCTTTACATTTTTTGTTGTGTTTTTAATAATTTTATTTTAAAATTATATAAGAGAGGAGTAAGATGAAAATGAAAAAAATATTAGGTTATTTTGTTGCTATATTAGTTGCTATATTTCCAATTTTTCTAAGAGCTGAAGAAACTGCTACTAAAGTAAATTTATCAGATTATAATACTATGAATTTTGTAGAAACATTAGCTGATGAAGAAATTGAATTAAAATATAAAGACTATAAAGAAACTGATGATCAAATAACAATTTATTTATTTAGAGGAAAGGGTTGTGGATTTTGTAGGTCATTTTTAAATTTCTTAAATGACAATGCAGAAGAATATGGAAAATATTTCAAAGTTGTTTCTTTTGAATCATGGTATGATGAAAAGAATCCTGAATTATTAGATACAATTGGAAATTTTCTAGAACAACCAGCAGGTGGGGTACCATATATAATTATTGGCGATAAAGTTTTTGGAGGATATGCTGAAAGTTATGATGATGGTATTAAATCAGCAATAACTGATTTATACAATTCTAAAGATAGATATGATGTATTTGAAGCTTATAATGATAGTATTAAATATCATATGAGTGATTTAACAAAGTCAGTATTATGGAATCTTGCAATTATAGCAGTTGCTACAGTAGTTATTGTTCTATTTGTTATATCAGCAAAAAATGAAATTTTAGCTGAAATGAATAAAAGAAATAGATATGTAAATACTGTAAAAAATGAAGACAAAACAGTTGAAGAAGTTCATAATAATCATAGAAAACCAGCAAAAAAATCAAATGCTAAAAAAAGGAATTAAAGTTTTATTAATAATATTTTTATCTTTAATGGTATTAGTTGGTTGTAATGATAAAAAAACAGACGCTTATAGATTTAAAACAGAATATGAAAGTTTAAATAATACGAAGAGCGAATCTGGTAAAGTAATAAGAAGTTTAACAATTAGTGAAAATAATCCATTTATATATAAATCTGAAGATGAAATTGTTGATTTAATTGCAAATAAAGAAACATTTATTGTATATTTTGGATTTGCATCTTGTCCATGGTGTAGAAGTATTTTACCATCACTAGTTGAAATATCACGAAAATATGGTGTGAGTACTATTTATTATGTTGATGTTAAAGAAATAAGAGATACATATGAATTAGTTGATAATAAACCTGTTTTAACTAAAGAGGGATCTTATGGATATTCAAAATTACTAGAATTATTATCAGATAAATTAAGTGATTATACACTTAAGGATGAAGAAGGTAATATAATTGATGTTGGAGAAAAAAGAATATATGCTCCTAATATTGTTGGAATCATTAATGGTAAGGTTGAATATTTAGAAACAGGTATTAGTTCATTACAAACTGATGGATATATGGAATTAACAGATGATATGATAAATGAAACTAAGGATAAATTAACTAGTGTGATTAAACCAGTTAGTGAAGCACTTAGTAGTTGTGATATTAATGTTGGATGTTAAGTAAAGTAAACAGTAAATGTTTACTTTTTTTATTATATAAATTATTAATTTATTATATAATCCTAATATATGGAGATGATAGTATGAAAACAGTTGTTATAACTGGAAGTGCTCGTGGTCTTGGATTTGAAATGGCAAAAGTATTTAAAAAAAATAATTACAACGTAGTAATTAGTGATTTAAATAATGATAATTTGAAATTAGCATGTGATGAATTAAATAAAATTGAAAGCAATTCTAAAGTAATATATAAAGTATGTAATGTAGTGAATAGTGAAGATATTATTGAATTAATAAAGTATAGTGTAAATGAGTTTGAAAGTATTGATATATGGATTAATAATGCAGGTATAAATCAGCCTAATAAAGCAATTTGGGAGTTATCAACAGATGAAATTGAAACTATATTAAATGTTGATTTAAAAGGTACAATAATAGCATCCAATTTAGTTATGAAAAGAATGATTAAACAGCATAGTGGAGCAATTTATAATGTTGAAGGATATGGAAGTAATAATGCAACTATGTTAGGTTTATCTATGTATGGAACAGCTAAAAGAGCTATAACATATTTTACAGAAGCACTTGCTAAAGAATGTGAAACAACAAAAAATGGAGTAATAATTGGTAAGTTAAGTCCTGGTATTATGATTACAGATTTTATTACTAATGCGCTTGTAAATAAAGAAAAGATAGAGTTAGATGAAAAAACTAAAAAAGTATATAATATATTAGCAGATTATCCAGATACAGTAGCAAACTTTTTAGTTAATGGAATTATTAATAATAAGAAAAATAATGCTAAAATTGATTGGCTTCCAAATAGAAAAGCTGCTTGGAGATTTATGACTAGTGCTTTTAATAAAAGAGATTTTTTTAAGGACAAATAAAAACTTCAAATTGATTTGAAGTTTTTTGTTTATTAAAGAATTGTTGGAACTAAGAAATAAATCATAAATAATATAAATACAATTATTGTAATTATTGTTATATCTGAATGAGGTTTTATTTTCTTTACTCCTAATTTATATGATATTAAATCTGTTAAATAAATTACAACATCTAATAATACATAAGTTACAATACCAACTCCAATACCTTTAGTAATTGAATATGCAAGAACCATTGTAATAATTGTCATAAATGCAGGTATAGCATTTTTAATATTATTGAAATCGATATTTTTTACATTTTTCATCATTAGTACTCCAACATAGATTAATGCACAAGAGGCAGCTGCAGATGGAATGAATGCAAATAGAGGAAGTAAAAATAGTGATAGTAGGAATAATATTGCAGTAGTAAGAGCAGTTAAACCGGTTTTACCACCTGCTGATACACCAGTTCCACTTTCTACAAAAGTTGTAACAGTACTTGTACCACATAGAGCACCTGTTATTGTAGCAATACTATCAGCATACATCATTTTACCATAATTGATTGGTTTACCATCTTCATCTAGCAGGTTTGCATTAGAACAACATCCTACAACTGTTCCCATTGTGTCAAACATATCTATCATAGCAAATGAAACAATTAACATAATTGATGTCATAAATGAACCTTCTGGTAATTTAAAACCTCCATTAAATAGTGATAAGAATACAGTATTATCACCACTAAAAAATGCACTTATATTTTCCCAAAACTTCCAACTTATTCCAGGAACACTACCTGATAATACAGATAAGTCAGCAACACCTAGTGGAATAGAAAGCACTGTAGCTGCTATTATTCCAAGTATTACAGATCCTTTAACTTTATAGTGTGATAAAACTCCTATTACAAGTAAACCAAATATAGCAACAATTGCCATACAAGCATCTCCACCTTTTTGCCATAATTCTGGATTGTTAAAATCAATAAGTTGAAGAAGTGTAAATTGATTGTCTATTATTATGTGAGCATTTTGTAAACCAATAAATGCAATAAATAATCCAATACCAACAGAGATACTAGTTCTTACTGCCTTTGGCATACCATCAAATATTTTTTCTCTAAGAGATATTAATTCATGAGTCCTTTTATTTCTCCCACATGGAATAAAAGAAAGAAGTAAGAATATGATTCCACTTATGAATACAAGTGCCATTGCATTTCCATAAGAGTAACCAAATCCCATTGCACCACCAACGATTGTTCCAACCATTGCATTTAGTCCCATACCTGGTGCTTGTGCTAATGGCATTTTAGCAAGTAGTGCCATTAATAATGTTCCGATGAATGCTCCTATAGCAGTAGCAATAAATACACTAGCAAATCTTGGATCATTTACGCCACCCCATAAGATATTATTTGGATTAACTATCAAGATATAAGCCATAGCAAGAAATGTTGTTAGACCAGCAAATATTTCTGTCTTTTTATTTGATTGTCTTTCGCTAATAGAGAAGAAAGAATCTAATTTGCTAGCTTTCTTTTTTTTGTTTTTCAAAAAAACACACACCTTTCTGGAAAATAAAAAAGCTTACACCAGTGATGTAAGACTATTTTTCAGAAGAAGAAATGTTATCAAGTCATAGTCCATTCATTTAAGGTGAATTGGGTAGAAACGCTTAGACCATATTTCTAAGCATATATGACTATTTATTTTCCACTTAAATTATTACATAAAAAAATTTAAAAATCAATATTTATTTATATATATTATTTATTGTTTTAATTGCATCTAACACTATATTTAATGATTTATCTTCTTTATCTGTTAATGGATTAAATTCAACTATATCTAGTGAAACAATTTCAAGTTCCTTATTAAATCTTGCAAATGCTTTTAATGCTTCTTCTTTAGTAATACCTAAATCCCATCTACTTGGAACATTTACTCCAGGGCATTCTTTGTCATTTATAGCATCGATATCAAAACTAACATGAACACTATTAGTTCTACTTTTCATATATTCAATTGCTTCATTTATTGCTTTATCTATTCCAACTTCATTAATGTATTGATAAGTAAAAGTTTTAATATTATATTTATCTATTAATTCTTGTTCAGGATCATCAATATCATTTATACCAAATAATATAACATTTTTATAATCCACTTTTATTTCATCTTGATATAATTTTGTAAGTTCATCTTGACCAAATCCCATAGAAGCAGCAAGTGGATATCCATGTATATTAAAAGTAGTAGTAGTTTTATTTGTATTAATATCTGGATGTGTATCTAGCCATATTACTCCTAAATTTTTATTATTGGCATGACTTCCCGCTAATGAACCAATCCCAAGAGCATGATCTCCTCCAAGAGTGACAGGAATAAAACCTTCTTTTTGATATTTATCAACACAAGAAGCAAGTTCTTTGTCCCCGTTTATTACTGTTTCTAAATCAGTATCATATTTTTTAATATCTATAATTTTATCTATATTAGTATAATTGTTTAATTTTTCAATTCCCTTATCAGCACCTTCGACATGACATCCATCTTTCATAGGAAATCCTATATATTTTAATTTCATAAAAAATCACCTAAATCATTATAACATATAAAACCAATAATTGGAAAAATTAAATAGATTATTTTTTACATAATAATATTAGGTGATTTATATAAAAAAGATACTTATATTCTTTTGTTTTTTCTTTTTATTTAATACATTAGAAATAGACTCTAATAGTGATAAATTATTGTTATATGATAAAAGTAAAATACATGAAGAAAACAATTACAAAGTATATTTTAGAAATACAAATTCAAAAGAATTAAATGAGTTACTAAATATTTTAGATATTAGAGTATTAAGTTATATAATTGATGATAAAAAATATTATGCAAGAAATATAGATGAACTTACAAATATTTATTTAAAAGATAAATCGTTAAGTGAAAAAATATATTATGAGAGTAATGGATTTTATATAGATGGAGTAAACATTGTATGTGAAAATAATGAATTAATAAAATTAGAAAGTTTAATTAACGTATATTAATAAAATGATAATTATGTTAGAATAAAACTATAATAGGAGTAGTGAATTATGAAAAAAAATAATAGTATATTAATTACAATTATAGTTTTATTATTACTAGTAATAGCTTTTTTAGTTGCATATATCTATAATAATAAGAATGATGTTGTTGATATTAAAAATAAAAATATGGTTGATTATAATGAGTATTATATTCCAAAAGTAGATGAAGATGGAAATGTTGAAGAAGTTAAAATAGATTTAACTAATGCACAGGCTTTAGAAGAAGACAATTTAACATCAAAAGATAAAAAATTAATAATATATTATGATCGTAATAATGAAGAGTTTTGCTATTCAAATTCAAATGATATGTGTGGAAATAAAAGTATAGTTATTGAAACAGAAACTGAAGAAGCATATAGATTAGACTACTATTCAAATAAATATGTATTATATAAAGATAACAATAAAATAAAAATATATAATAATGATGAAGCTAAATCATATATTGTAGATTTGAGAAGTGATTATTTTGATTATAGGTTAGCAGTAGATGAAATGACAAAAAAGGTAATTGGTATTATTTACACTGAAAGTGAAAGTGGTAATGATAGTTATTATTCTTTTGATACAGGTAAAGTTTTATATGATAAAAAATATAGTTCATTATCTGTTGTATCTGAAAAATATCTATTTGGAAGAATATCAAAGTGTACAGAAAACAATGGATGTGAAACTTTAAAAGTAGAGTTATTGAATCCAAAAAATGAAGAAATTTATTTAAGCGAAGATAATATAGGAATAGATAATTATTATCCTGAACTTGAGTTTAGAATTTTTGCTAATAGTAAAGGTAGTTTTGTTTATTTAAGTAAATTTGAAGCTGAAGAAGAAATACTTAAAATATATAACAAAAATCTTGATGTTATATTAACATTTGATGGATTGTTTGATACTGATATTGATATTTCTAGTAATGGTACATTATATATTATTGATAATAGTGTTGTTAAAGAATATGATTCAAATGGCAAAGTTATTAATACAAGTAAAACTTATGATAAAGTTTATCAAGTAATAAGTGATTATTTTGTAGTTATTAGTAATGATAAATTATATTTAACAACTATGGATGAAAAAAATATTGAAATTTGTGATTGGAAGAAAAATTATTTTTATCATTCTGCTTTATCTGGTTGGTATAGAGAAAATGGAAAATATGGTATTTATTTAATAGTACAAAATGATATTACTACAAAAGAAGAGGTATATGATTACTTTAAGGATAAAGAAAGTGAAGATTTTGAAAGTATTGAAGATTTAGAAGATTATGATTTAGGATATGAATATTATTATATTCCTAGTACAAATGAAGTTGGTAGAATTCCAACTTATATAGGAGGTTATGCAAAACCAGTTTTATATTTGTATCCACAAAAAGAAACTAAAGTTACAATAACATTTGACCATCCAGAAAGACTAACAACAACATATCCAAAATATAATAATAGTTGGGTTGTTTATGCAAAACCAAATGGTGATTTAAGAGATTTAAATGATAAATATTATTATGCATTATATTGGGAAGAAAACTTGAATCATAAAGTTGATTTTAGTGAAGGATTTTATGTTACAAAAGATAATGCAATTGAATTTTTAGAAAGTAAGCTTTCTTATATTGGATTAAATAATAAGGAAAGAAATGAATTTATTATGTATTGGTTACCAATATTAGAAAAGAATAAAAAGAATTTAGTTTATTTTGAACTTACAAGTGAAAGAAATAAATATAGTAATATTAATATTAGCCCAAAACCAGATTCAATGTTAAGAATTGCAATTCATATTAAAAAAGTAAATAGTATAATTAATATAAAAGAAGAAAAATTAACTAAATTTAATAGAACAGGATTTAGTGTAGTTGAGTGGGGTGGAGTTTTATATTAGAAATAAGTAGTAAACTTATTTCTTTTTTTTTGTACTATTTTGTAATATAATTAATCTAGGTGATAAAATGAAAAAGAGTTATATAATTGATGGAAATGAAGCTGCTGCTAGAGGATCATATTTATTTAGTGAAGTATGTGGTATATATCCAATAACACCAGCTAGTCCTATGGCAACACTTACTGATAAATGGAGCAGTGCTGGAAAATTAAATTTGTTTAATGATACAGTTAAGGTGATTGAAATGCAAAGTGAAGCTGGAGCTGCCGCAGTAACACATGGTGCTCTTCAAGCAGGAAGTCTTGCAACAACATTTACTGCTTCACAAGGATTATTGTTAATGATACCAACCATGTATAAAATGGCTGGAGAAATGTTACCAGGTGTTATACATGTAGCTGCACGTAGTTTAGCAACTCATGCATTATCAATATTTGGTGATCATCAAGATATTTATGCTACTCGTAGTACAGGATTTTGTATGTTAGCATCTTCTTCTGTACAGGATGCATATTATATGGCAATTGTTTCACATTTATCTGCAATTGAAGGGTCTTTACCATTTTTACATTTCTTCGACGGATTTAGAACTTCACATGAATTAAATAAAGTTGAAGTTTTAGAAGATGAAGAAGTATTAAAACTTGTTGATTATGACAAAGTATATGATTTTAAAAATAGAGCATTAAATTTAGGAAAAGAAATAACTCGTGGTACTTCAGAAACAGGAGATGTTTATTTCCAAAATACTGAAATAAGAAATAAATATTACAATGCTATTCCTGATATAGTTAATTCTAATATGGAACGCATTAATAAACTTGCAGGAACTAATTATAAACCATTCAATTATTATGGAGATGAAAATGCAACTCATGTAATTATAGCAATGGGTAGTGTTTGTGATTCGGTTAAAACTGTAGTTGATTATTTAAATAAAAATGGAAAAAAGACTGGTCTAGTTGAAGTTCATTTATATAGACCATTTAGTCGTGAATATTTAAGTAATGTTTTACCACAAAGTGTAAAGGTAGTGTCTGTACTTGACAGAACAAAAGAAAGTGGAAGTACTGGTGAACCATTATATTTAGATATTGTAGAAGCTTTAAAAGATAAAAACATTAAAATATATGGTGGTAGATATGGCTTGTCTAGTAAAGATGTTCCACTTAAAGATATAAATGGTGTGTTTGAAAACATGTTTAATAATAAACCTAAAAATAACTTTACAATTGGAATAGTTGACGATGTAACTAATTTAAGCTTAGAACCAAAAGAAATAGATATAAAACCAGATTATAAAGAAATAAAAGTTTATGGGTTTGGATCAGATGGAATGGTTGGAGCTAGTAAAAACTTTATGAAAGTTTTAGGTGACAGAGAAGATAATTACGTTCAAGGATATTTTGAATATGATTCAAAGAAAAGTGGAGGAGTTACGATTTCTCACTTAAGAGTTGGACCTACAAAAATAAATGCTCCATATTTTTTAACTAATCCAGATTTTGTAGTAGTATCAAAAGATATATATTTAAATAAATATTATTGCTTAAAAGATATAAAAGAAAATGGTACTTTATTAATATCTAGTAATAAAAATGATAGTGAATTAAATAGTTTAATTAGTTATCAAAATAAAAAAGACATAGTAGAAAAAAATATTAAAGTATATATTGCAAATTTAGATGAACTAAATGAAAAATATTCATTACGTGGAAAAATCAACAATGTAATATGTATGTATATGTTAAAGATTAGTGGATATGATAAAGCTGAAATAGAAGATTTTAAAAAGTTAGTTGAAAAAACATATGCTTCTAAAGGAGAAAATGTAGTTAATAATAATATAGGTGCTATAAATGAAGGACTTAAATATTTAGAAGAAATTAATAACAAGATATTTACATTAATTGAAGATAAAGATGAAGAAGTTAATTTTACAGATGAAATACTAAAACTAAGAGGAAATTTATTAAAAGTATCAGATTTTGAACATTATAAAGATGGTACTTTTGAAGGCGGAACAGCTAAAAGTGATAAAAGAAAAATTGCACCACTTGTTCCTAAATGGTGTAGTGGTAATTGTATAGAATGTAATCAATGTGCATTTGTATGTCCTCATGCTTGTATTAGACCATTTTCACTTACAGATAGCGAACTTATTGATGCTCACTTAGATAAAGATGAAACAATTCCAAGTATGGGTGAAAAAGATAAAAATTTCTATATGGCTATAAATGAAGCTAATTGTACAGGATGTGGATTATGTATTAGTGCTTGTCCTGGTAAGAATGGTGAAAAAGCATTAACTAGTGGTAATTATAGTGAAAGACATGATAAGATTAGTGAATATTTATTTGATAATCATGAAAATGTAACACCATTCAACAAGTATACAGTTAAAGGTATTGGATTTAGAAAACCTTATTTTGAATTTTCTGGAGCTTGTGCAGGATGTGGAGAAGCAGCATATATTAAATTGATTACTGAATTATATGGTAAGAATATGGTTATAGCAAATGCAACAGGATGTTCTTCAATATATGGTGGTTCGCTTCCATTAACACCATATAAGATTCCATGGATGAATTCATTATTTGAGGATAATGCTGAATTTGGATTTGGAATTCATATGAGTTATAAAAAAACACGTGAAAGAATTAAAAAGTTAATGTATAAATATAAAGATGAAGTATCACCAGAAGTCAAAGCTACTTTTAGAGAGTGGATTGATAATATGGATGATGATGATTTAACTTATGCAATAAAAGAAAAATTAGAAAATAGTTTAATACCAGATGAACTTAAAAGAATGCTTGACTATATTCCAAGTAGAAATGTATGGATTCTAGGTGGAGATGGATGGGCATATGATATTGGATATGGTGGACTTGATCATGTTCTTCATAGTAATGAAAATATTAATATAATGGTTCTTGATACAGAAGTATATTCTAATACTGGAGGACAAAAATCTAAATCTACTAGAATAGGTAGTGTAGCTGAATTTGCTTCAAGTGGAAAACTTGAAAATAAAAAAGATTTATTTAGAATAGCAATGGCAATTCCAAATGTTTATGTAGCTAGTATTTCAATGGGTGCGAATATGATGCAAACATTAAAAGTATTAAAAGAAGCTAAAGAACATAATGGACCATCTTTAATAATTGCATACTGTCCATGTATTGAACAAGGAATAGTTGGAGGAATGGGTGGACAACTAGAAGAACAAAAAATGCTTGAAAGAGTTGGATATAATTTATTAATGAGATACAATCCTGAAACAGATGAATTAAAAGTAGATTCTAGTGAACCTGATTTTGATAATTATGATGAAATATTTAGAAAAGAACTTAGATATAAAAATTTAGAAGTTAGAAATGAAGAAGAATATCAAACATTATATGAAGAAAATCTAAACCAAGCAAAGACAAGATACAATTATTATAAGGACTTAGAAAATAAGCAAGATTAATTTCTTGCTTTTTTTGTTGTTTTAAGTTATAATATAGCACATTAAAAAAGGGGAGTAATATGAAAGACGATATTAAAAAATATATTGATTTTATAGAGCCTGGATTACCAGATAGAAGAATTTGTTTTGACTTAGATGAAATATCAACATATATATCTAGAGACTCACATAATAGGTTTATTATTTTAACAAACTCCTCTGATTATTCAATTGTTTATAAAATTTATAATTATATTATTAGTAAGGGTTATGAAATTTCAAAAGTAATTATTAATATTGATGATAATATTTTTAATTCACCAGGTATTTGTGAATTAGATTATAAATATGTTAATTATATAAGAAATCATGCTAAGAAAAATAATTTACAAACATGTATATATTTTAATTATGGTTATATATTTAATGCTGATTATGAAGATTATATTGGATTAGTTGAAAGTTTAAGATGGTATAGAAGCATTTTAAAAGAATACAAATTATCACCTTTAGAATTACTTACATATGCATATGATATTGTAAAAACATTTTATTACTATAATGATGCTAGAAAAAATAATGAAGTAAACTCTGCTAATACTCCACATCTTATTATTAAAACAGGTAAAATTGTATGTCTTGGATATAATAGATTGTTAAAAGAAATATTAAGAGGATTAAGTAAAAATGTTAAATTAGATGAATTTTCAACTATATGCTATGAAGGTAAATATAAAAGTCCTGAATTTCATAGTAGAAGTATTGTTAGAGTAGATGATAATAAATATAATGTTCATGGTATTTATATATTGGATCCAACGTGGGATTGTGCAGAAGATTCAAGAAAACTTGTTTATGGAAATGAATGTGATTCTTTAAGTGGATATAGATATTTTCTTGTTCCTATTTCACAATATAGAAGATTTTTTAAAGGAGATACATATCCAAGATTATATAAAGGTGAATTAGAAGGATATGAAAAAAGATTAACTAGAAAAAAACTAACTGAAATGATTAACAATCCTTTAGTGAGTAATAAAGATTTGAGAGACATAGGTATTAATTTTTACAATTTTCCTAATGTTCTTAGTTATGATATGAAATATAAAAACTTTTTAAGATATTTAAATAGTAAAAGACCAGATTATAATAAATTTTTAAAACTAATATTTACTGTTCGTCTTGTAGAAGGGTATAATATAAACGACTTGGATAAAATGCTTGTATATGGTATCAATTCAGATGATAAAGATAGAAGTTATTTATTTGATTTATCAGATTCAAATGAAAAGAAATTAATGCTATAATTATTTTGGTGAAAGACATGTTTAAATATAGTGATACTAATAAGAGATATTATACTCTTGATTATTTTTATAAACACAAATTTAATTCTAAAGTATTTAAAGTTAGCTTAAATGCTGGTTTTACATGTCCGAATAAAGATGGAACAGTTGGTGTAGGTGGGTGTATATACTGTTCTAAAACAGGTAGTGGAGAATATGCTGGAGATAAAACAAAAGATTTAGTAACCCAATTTAATGAAGTTAAAGAATTGATGCTTCATAAATGGCCAAACGCAAAATATATTGGATATTTTCAAGCTAATACAAATACTTATGCACCGGTTAGTATTTTAAAAGAAAAATATGAATCTATTCTTTCACTTGATAATGTTGTAGGTCTTAATATAGCAACTAGAAGTGATGCAATTAGTGATGAATGTTTAAATTATTTAGAAAAATTAAATAAGAAAACATATTTAACTATTGAACTAGGTCTTCAAACTATACATGAAAGAACTTCGATATTAATTAATAGATGTCATACACTTGATAACTTTACAGAAATGGTAAAAAAACTTAGAGAAAGAAATATAGATGTTGTTGTACATATAATTAATGGACTTCCATATGAAACAAAAGATATGATGATTGAAACAGTAAAGTATTTAAGTAAACTTGATATACAAGGTATAAAAATACATGCACTATCAATATTAAAGGAAACAGCACTAGAAAAAATGTATAATGAAACTCATTTTAAAACACTTAGTAGAGATGAATATATTAATATTGTTTGTGATCAATTAGAATATTTAAGAGAAGATATAGTTGTTCATAGAATAACGGGAGATCCTAAAGTAGATGATTTAGTTGAACCAGAATGGTTAATAAAAAAGGTTACAATATTAAATGATATTGATAAAGAAATGAAAAAAAGAGATTCTTATCAAGGAATAAAGTATAAATAAAAAACCTATCTATTTGATACGATAGGTTTTTTATTTAGTGTTATTAGATGTTCACCAATAATACACATTGTTATTTCATTACCAAATTTTGCTTTTTGATCATTGATCCATTCGTTTAAATCTTTTGTTTTATCATATTTAACACTTTTTAATTCTGGATGAATACGTAATATATGATTTTTAGCAATATCATGTAATCTTATTATTCCAATATCATTAATTGTTTGATCTTCAAACATATACCAGTATAATTCATAAACACTAGTAAAGTCATCTGTACAATTAATACCTGTTAAGATAGACAAAACAGTCTCTAAATCAAAGTCTTCTTGTGATATCATAATTACCTCCTTATATAATATATGTGAAAGAGTTAAACTCTTTGTGAATAAAAATAGGACTGTCACCCCCTGATGAACAGTCCGGAAAAAAGAATAAAAAGGGGTTGGCTAGTGTGATACTAGCACCAATTCGCCTAAAAGTGAATTGGTAAGTCTATATATTAGTGTAAAAGGTATATTTTGTCAAGCTTTTTTTAAAAAAAATTTTTTATTTTTTTCTTTTATCTTTTTGGTTGTTGTGATATAATATGTTCAGTTTGTTGGAGGTGAATAATGCAATTATCTGATATAAAAGGGTTAGGACCAAAAACGCTTGACTGTTTAAAAAATATTAATATAAATACTATTGATGATTTAGTTAATTATTATCCTTATAGACATGATATTATTGTTTTAAATGATATAAAGGAAGCAGTTGATAAACAAAACGTAATAATTGAATGTATAGTAGACTCTGTTCCTCTTACAAGAAGATTTAGAGCTAATATGACATCATTAACATTTAGAGCTATGTCATCAAAGAAAATGATAGCTGTGGTTATTTTTAATAGAGCATTTTTGAAAACTCATTTACGTCCAGGAAGTGTAGTTACAGTTTTTGGAAAATATGATGCTTTAAAAAATACAGTCATAGCATCTGATATAAAATTTGAAAAAATGGTTAGTGGTTCTATAGAGAGTGTATATCACTTAACTAGTGGTCTTACTTCTAAACAATTAAAAAAATATATTCAAGAAGTACTACCATATTATGATAATTACATTGATTATATTCCAGAATATTTAAATGAGAAGTATAATTTTATTACTAAAAAAGAAGCAGTTAATATGATTCATTTTCCAAAGAATGAAGAAGAAGTTAAAAAAGCTTTAATTAAGCTTAAATATGAAGAATTATTTGAATTTATGTTTAAGATTAATTATATGAAAGAAATAAATAAAGAAAATAAATCAGGATATATTAGAAATATTGATCCAGAAGACATAAATGATTTTATTAGAAGTTTACCATTTGAATTAACACCTGATCAAGATAAAGCTATTGAAGAAATATATAAAGATATGACTTCAAGCAGAAGAATGAATAGAATGCTTCAAGGAGACGTTGGTTCAGGTAAAACTATAGTATCTGTAATAGCAACATATATAAATCATTTATCAAAACATCAAAGTGCTTTAATGGCACCAACTGAAGTTCTTGCTTATCAACATTTTGAAAATATAAAAGAATTATTATCAGGTACTTCTATGAGAGTAGATTTACTTGTTGGTAGTATGAAAAAGAAAGAAAAGGATGAGGTAGTCGAAAAATTAAAAAATGGTAAAATTGATTTAATTATTGGTACTCATGCATTATTATCTGATAATGTTGAATTTAAAGATTTAACATTAGTAATAACTGATGAACAACATAGATTTGGTGTTAATCAAAGAGCTAATTTAAAAAATAAAGGACGTTTACCAGATACTTTATATATGTCAGCAACACCAATTCCTAGAACTTTTGCACTTACTATATATGGTGATATGGATATTACAAATATTAAAACAAAACCTAAGGGTAGAAAAGAAATAAATACAATTGTTAAAAGTGAAAAAGAATTGTTATCAGTTTATGAAATTATGAAGAATGAAATTGATGCAGGTCATCAAGTATATATTGTATCTCCTTTAATAGAAGATAGTGAAGCGGCATTAGATTTAACAACTGTTAATGAGATTAAGAAAAATATAGAAGCATATTTTAAAGGAAAAGTTAAAAGTGCAATTATGCATGGAAAATTATCTAAAAATGATAAAGATAAAATAATGGAAGACTTTAAAAATGGTAAAACAAATATATTAATATCAACAACAGTAATTGAAGTTGGAATAGATGTTAAAAATGCAACTTTAATGGTAATATTTGATGCTGAGAGATTTGGTCTTGCAACACTTCATCAATTAAGAGGAAGAGTAGGAAGAAATGAATTTGATTCAACATGTATATTAATTGGTGATGAAAACAATGAAAGATTAAAAGTATTATGTGAAAGTAATGATGGATTCTATATAACTGAAAAAGATTATGAGATGCGTGGTGAAGGAGACTTATTTGGTGTTAAACAAAGTGGTGATATGGAATTTAAAGTAGCAAATTTACATCAAGATATGAAAATATTATTACAAGCTAGAGATGATTCAAAAGAATTTTTAAATGAAAATATTAATAATAATTTTGAAAATTATAAAGAGTATGCTAAAATAGTAAATGAAATAAGAAATTTAGATTAATTTCGGAGGTTAAAATATGATAAATGAAGCTAATGAATTTTATGAAGATGGAAAGTTTAAACCATTATCATCTTCACATGGTAATATTAGTGCTGAAGTAGCTCACTTGAGAAATACATATTTGGAAGCTGAAGAAGATTATTTTAAAATGTTATATACATGTAATAAGAAATTATTTGATGATTTATTAACTTATCCGAGTGATTTACTATATGAAGAGGCAAAAAAACATATTGATGCAATTGAATATGGAGAAGTAGAAGAAAAAGACTTAGAAAACGAAGAAGGAATGATAGCGTTTTGCTTAGCGGCAATTAGAGATAGAGTTAGAATTCTAGAGTTAGTAAAAACAATGGATATTGAAGAAGAAGAGAACATGTCATTTGGACGTGGTAGATAAAATTAAGGAGGAATTTTTATGGGAAGAGCTCATGAAGTAAGAGCTAAGGCTATGGCAGCAACAGCTGCAAAAAAATCAAAATTATATTCAATCTATGCAAAGGAGATTATGAAGGCTGCAAAGTCTAATCCAGATCCTGAAAGTAATGATGTTTTAAGAAGAGTTATAGAAAAAGCAAAAAGAGAACAAGTTCCATCAGATGTAATTAATAGAAATATTGATAAGGCAAAAAAAGGTGAAGTAGAAAACTATGATGTAGTTGAATATGAAGCATTTGCTCAAGGTGGAAGTAATTTAATAGTTAAATGTTTAACTGATAATCCAAATAGAACAATTACATATGTTAAAACAGTATTTAATAAATGTGGAGCTAAAATAGCAGGTCAAAATGCTGTAAGTTTTATGTATGATCATTTAGGAGCTGTAGGAATTAAAGGACATAATGAAGAAGAAGTTATGGAAGCTTTAATAAATGCAGATGTAGATGCAAATGATATTGAAGTTGAAGATGATACAGTAGTTGTTTATACTGAAGTAGCAGATTTAAATAACGCAAAAAAAGCATTAGAAGATGCTTTTCCTGGTATTACATTTGAAATTGATGAAATATCTTATTATCCAAAAGATACTGTTACTCTTGATGGAGAAGATAAAGTTAAATTCGAAAGATTACTTGATATGTTAGATGAAATTGATGATGTAAGTAATGTTTATCATAATGTAGAGTTATAAAAAAATAACTCTATTTTTTTGATTTATTATATGTTAGAATTATAATAGGTGGAGGTTTAGAATGAAAATAAAACCTATTATTAAAGAAGAAAGTGTTTATGATATTGTTAGATATAATCCAAATGTTACAGGAGTACATTTAAATATTAGACATGGCTCTTGCAGTAAAGATAAAAAAGATTATGCGAATTTAGTATTATTAAGTTTAATGAATCTATCTGGATTAACACAAGAAGCAAGAAGTGAACTTGGTCAGGATGCTAGTGGGAAAAAGTTGATGAGCAAGATAATAGATAATGCTACTAAAGAAGTAAATAATACATTTTTAAAAGATGAAGAATCTATTAAGAGGTGAAAAATGAATTATCAAATTGATGATATAATTAAATTTAATAATGGTGAATATTTAATATTAGATGTTATTAAAAAAGATGAAAACATATATTTATATTTAATTAATAACGATGAATTTGTTAATGATGTAGCTATTACAAAAGTTAAAAATGAAAATGGAATTATTGAATATGGATATTTAGATGATGACAGAGAATTTAACTATGTTCTAAATAAAATAATAGTTGACTCAAAAGAAGATTTATTAGAGTTTGCAATAGAAGAATAAAAGATTTATAATATAAAAACTTATTTGAAATAAGTATAAATTATGCTATAATTTATATGAATAATGATTGGAAGTGAATTTATGCAACTAATTAGTTTTATAACATCTCTAATTAATATTGGTGCAAATTCTTCATGGACTGTGCATCCAGTATTAAATATATTTATGATGATTGATGGGTTGATATATAGATTAGTATCATATGCTTTTAATGTGTTTTTAATTATGTGTAGTGTTAATTTTAATACATTGTACGGAATTGTTGCTCCATTATTAGATAGATTAAAAGCTGTAATTATGGTACTTGTATTATTTAAAGTTGGTGTAGCTTTAATTCAGTATATGGTCACTCCTGATAAAGCAATGTCTGAGGGTACTAATATACTAAAGAATATAGTTATTGTTGCGGTATTATTAGTGTCATATCAATTTGTTTTTAATGTTTTAAATGAACTTGGTATGTTGATTATGGGTAATCCAACAGGATATCCTTATACAACACTAAGTACTATTGCCGATGTTACTGCAGGAGAAGATGAAGGTTTAATCATGAGAGCTCTGTTTGGAGCAGATAAAGAAAAGGTGGGAGATGTTGGAGATTATTTAGCATTTTCAACACTATCTATTTTTATTCATGATTATAATAATCCAGAAAGTAGTACAGTTTTAAAGAAAGAAATATGTTCTTCTGAAGGATGTGATTTTGGTAAAGTACATAACTTATCATCAAAAGTAGATAAGACAATTGAATATATATGGGGATTAAGCGGATTAGTTGGCTTATTCTTAATATATAGTATTGGAAAAGCAGCTATTGAAATTGGTGTTCGTATGTTTAAATTGGTTATATTACAAATGCTAGCACCCGTTGCCATAATTACGATTATCGACAAAGGATGGGGTTCTAGTACATGGAAAGCATACTTATCAAAATATGGTCAAGTATATATTGAAGCATTTACTAGAATGTTATTTATGTTAATAACAACAGTATTTGTATGTAAATTCTTTGTTAATATCGGAGATTTCTTTGGAAATCTAAGTGATGTAGAAGGTAAATTTACTAAAGGATTAATTACAATAATAGTTATAATTTCTGCTTATAAAATTGGTGGCTCTATTCCTAAATTTATTGGCGAAGCATTAGGTAAGAATATTGGTGGAAGCGATGCAAACTTCGTTGGTGGATTACTAGGTGCTGGAGTAGGTGCTTTAACTGGTGCTGTAGGTGGATTTGCTGGTGGTGGTCTTGGAGGAGCTATTTCAGGAGCTGCTGGTGGTCTTATTAACGGTGCTCAAAGTGGAAGTAAAGGAAATAACGTAGCGGAATTTTTTAAAGGACAAGGACAAGTTGGATCTAATCAAAAGAAGAGAGCTGCAGAAATTGCAGCTGCTGGTGGTGGCCTTGCATATATGAAAGATAAATTAACTACAGGATTTGATTCATTATCCGATGGTAGAAATGCAAGATATAATCATGGCGTAGATGAAGAAATGAAATCAAATCAAAAAGCTATGGATAAACTTGATAAGGAAATGGCTGGATATCAAAGTAGTAATTCTCAAATGGATGAAATTGAGGCATCAATTGAAGAAGCTGCAAAAGGTACAACATTTAGATTCGAAGGAGCAGATGCTAGCTTAGGTGTTAGTGGAAGTGAAGAATTCAGCTGGGATACTAGTGATGAAGATATTATCAGTAGAGATCAAGGATATAGACAAGCTCAAGCACAAGAACAAGCTCTTAGAAGTGAAATTCAAAATAAAACATATAGTAGTGCTGATGATAGAAAAGCTGATATTGAAAAACTTCAAAGATTACAAGACAACACTAAAGCTAAGTATAAAGAAGCTCAAGATGCTGTTAAAGCTGCTAGAGATAGATATAGAGATCAACTTGCTGCTTCAGACCCATCTATTAGTAGTTCTGGTTTAGCAACTGTTGCTGATAGAAAAGCACAAAGAAAGACTAATGATGCTGAATTAAGAAGATTAGGTGGAGAAAAGAGAGAACTTCAAGATAAGAATAGAGAACTTGAAGATAGTAAGAGAAAAGTAACAAATAGTAAGTAAATAAGTAGAAAGGAAAAAGGAATATGAATCAATATTTAATACCTGCTAATAGTAAAAAGGGACAATTGATATTTAATATATTCAGACCGATAGACTTAGCAGTACTTCTTATTGGAGCTTGTATTACATTAATACTTATGCTCGTGTTTACTGATGATGATTTTTGGTTAATAGTTTTAAAACTATTACCAATAGGTTTAAGTGCATTATTAGTAATGCCACTTGCTTATTATCATAATGTATTAGTATTTTTAGAAGAAGCAATTGTATTTTATTCAAAAGAGTTAAATGGACAAAATAGATATCATTGGAAAGGATGGTGTGCTACTCATGTCATTGATGGAGAGCGAAAAAAGTAAATCAGCTGAGTCACGTAGATTTGCTGAAAGCTGGATACCTATAAAGGCAATACAAAATGGTGAAATTATTTTAGATAATGGATATAGAGTTACAGGTGTAAAAGTAAGACCAAGAAATATATTTATTTTAGATTATGATTCACAAGCAAATGCAATATTTAATTTAAGAAATTTTTATAATACTTTAGATTATGAATTTTGGTTAATTGTAGCAGATAGACCTGTTGATATTAATGTTTATTTAGCTCAACTAAAACTACTTTATAATTCAGTTCAAACACAATCAATAAGAAAACTTGTAAGAGAAGATATTGATAAAGCTACTACATTTATGAGTAAAGAAGTAAATGTAACTGATACAGAATATTTCTTATTATTTAAAGAAAGAAGACCTGAAATTATTCAAAAGAAAGTTCAAAATATGATTTCTGGTTTAGCAGGGGCAGGACTTCAATCATCACAAACTAGTAATGATGATTTAAGAGTTTTATTAGATGGATTTATGAATGGTGGAGATACCACTAATTTTGGGACGGTGATGACTAAACTATGAGTATGGGTATAAAAAGTCAAATAGCTCCTAAGGGACTAGAATTTAGACCATCTGAAATAATTATTAGTGATAAATATTGTGCAGCTATCACAATAGTTAGTTATCCAAAATCAATTAATGAAGGATACCTTGCTAATATTACACAAATTTCAGGTGTAAAAGTATGTATTAAACATATTCCAATTGCTTTCTCTGTTTTATCTAAAATGTTAAATAAAGAGATAGCTGACATGAAGAGTAAATATCAAGATGAAAGAGATAGAACTATACAAGAGAGAATTCGTCAAGATTATGAAAGTATTGAAGATTTTATTTCTATGTTAACAGCAACACAAGCCAGAATATTTGATTTTCAAATGCATTTATTAATATCTGCTGATTCTCATGAAGAGTTAGAAAATAAAAAAGTACAGGTAAAGAATTATTTAGATGCAATGGGTATGAAAGGATATGTTTTAAGATTTGAACAAAGAAAAATCTTAGAAAGTATGCTTCCAATATTTAAAAAGAATGATATTGAAGAAAGAATAGGTACACCAATTCCTTCTGTTACAATGGCAGCAATGTATCCATTTGTATTTGATAGTATAAAAGATCCAGGTTTAGCATGTTTACTTGGTGTTGATTACTCTGGTGGAGTAATTCTATTTAATCAATTCTTATATCAAACTAAGAAAGAATTTAATAGAAATAATGCTAATATGATTATTCTTGGTACTTCTGGTAGTGGTAAATCTACAGCTGCTAAGATATTACTTAGAACAAATATTAGAAATGGACACAAAATAGTAGCAATTGACCCAGAAGGTGAACTTGAAGAAATGACTAAACTATATGGTGGTGATTTTATTGACCTTGGTCGTGGTGGTGATTTTGGTATGATAAACCCACTAGAAGTTGTTTTAGATGCCGATGAAGAAGAATTAAAAGATGGAATGGGTTATGCAATATTAACTCGTACACTTCAAACATTAAAAGCATTTATGAAATATTATAGTCCAGATATTGAAGAAGATGTTTTAACACTATTTAGTGAAATAGTTCAAGAAACATATAAGAGATATAAAATAGACTATAATACAGATTTTTCAAAAATTACTGAACATGATTATCCAACATTTGATGATGTATATGCAACAATCAAAGGTAGATTGTTTGCTATGACAGAGCATACTCATGAAAGAGATATCATGGAAAGATTAGAATTAAAGATTAGACCATTAACTAATGAACTTAGATATTATTTCACAGGAAAAACTACAATTGATACAGATGCAGATTTTATAGTATTTAATATTCGTGAAATAATGAATGCTGATAATAATATTAGAAATGCACTATTCTTTAATATATTAAAATATGCGTGGGGACTTACATTAGATAGAGAAGTAAATACAATATTAATGGTTGATGAAGCACATATGATTCTTGCTGATCAAAATACTTTAGGAGCTGAGTTCTTAGCTCGTATTCAAAGACGTAGTCGTAAGTATAATACAGGAACTATTATTATTACTCAACAACCAACAGACTTTGCTGCACCAAATGTATTAATTCATGGTAAAGCAATATTTGATAATGCTTCATATTATTTAGTAATGGGTCTTAAGAAACAAGCAGTTGATGATTTGTCTAGATTAATAGATTTAAATGATCAAGAAAAAGATTCAATAAAGAGATATTCTCAAGGGCAAGCATTGTTTGTTTGCGGTAATAGAAGAATGCGTATTAATGTAATAGCAACTCAACAAGAGTTAGAATCATTTGGTTCTGGAGGAGGATTCTAATCAGAATCCTTTTTTTCTTAAAGGAAGTGGAGTATGAATTATAATAATTATGTAAATTACAATAAAAATAGATTTAGTAATAAATTACTAAATCATCTTTTGCATATGTGTTCATATTCTAACAAGTTATTAACATCTAAGGGAGGTAAGCTTTATGGATCAAGGAAATAAAAAGCAACAAGAACGTGCAGCTGCTCAAAAAACTGGTGCCATGGCTGGAAGAGCTGCTGCCGATTATTATACTGGTGGAAAATATGAAAAAGTTCGTAGTATGCCAGTAGTAGGTGGTATAGCTGAAAAAGCAGAAGATAAAATAGGAAAAAAAGTGGCTGATTTAGATGGACTTACTGGTGGAAAAATAGGTAGGGAATCTAAAAAACTAGATGATGCTGGAGTATTAGATAAACTTGATCAAGTTGGAAGCATGCTTGGATCAAAAGGAAACGATCCTAAGGATGTTGATGCTATTAAAAATAGAAAAGGTGTTAATCAAGCCGCACCAAGAGTAGATGAAGAGGAACTTGCAAATAAAAAAGTAGATTCTACAGGTGGTGGATTAGATAAAAAAGATGGCCTTGATAAAAAAGATAGTTTAAATAAAAAGGATAATTTAGATAACAAAGATGATAAATCTTCTGATAAAGGTGGTTTATTTAATAAAAAAGATGATGGATTATTTGGTTTAAAGAATAAATGGAATAGCTTAGTTTTAAAGGTTAAAATAGCTATAATTGCTGTAGCTATTGGTTTAGCTGGATTGATTTTATTAGTAATATATTCAGCTGTTATGATGGCTATAGATACTTTCACAAGTGCTATTACTAATTTCTTTGGTATCAGTGAAGCTGATGTTGATGATGGTAGTAGTACTATTGAAGGGTTATATACAGATGAACAGTATTTATTTGATGAAAATGGTAATCCATTAAACAGTGAAGATTTAGTTAATAAATTAAAATCAAATGAAACCTGTAAAATTACTTTTTGGAATAGTATAGGAGACTTTTTTAGAGGAAAAAAACTTAATGATTATTGTTATCTAATGAGAACTATTCAAAGAGAAACAAAAGATAATAATATGGATAAAGCTTTAGTAATAGCTACTATATTTTATGGTTATGATAGTCAGCCTAAGGAAACACAATACATTGATAATGAAGATGTACCTAGTGATATGGTAAGTGCATCTAATCACTATGAAACATTAATTAGTATACTTGAAAATCCAAAAAATAATATTACTAAAGAAACAATTACAACCATAATAGAAAACTCTACAACTCAAACGACAAGATATTATTATACTTGGAAAATAGAAGAAAATGGTGATGATAGAGTTGGTAAGTGTGTTAAGGAATCTCAAACTAATAAAATGTATGATTTAAATAAGTATAAAATATTTATGAGATTTGGAGAGTCTGTTGCTAAGCAATATGATCAAATGATAAATACTTCAAATTCATTTGATATGTCATCTGAAGAATGTAGAGGAGATATATCAAAAACAGAATTATTAAATAGAGTTAAGGGTGAAAATAGTTCAGGTAATGCTAGTTTAGATTCTAGTGTGGATGAAGCAATTAATGATTTAAAAACTGTAAATGTTGCATCTTCTGAACCATTTTATCAAGCTGCAGATGTTGATTCTAAAACGAAAGATGTTTTTTCTAGTTATAATGGAATAACATTTGATTATAGAAATGGTTTTGCCTATAACTATTTTCCTGGTTATAAAGATGCTATTAATGATAGCAGAGTAAATATTGAGTATGATGATGTGTTTACGCCTAAAGAAATAGAAACAGTTATTCAAGAAATTGTTGATAAAAAAGAAGAAATGAATGCAGTACTTGGATTTGCAGATTATGATAGCGATGACTATTATTTTGGTGGAGATAGAACATCATCTGTAGTAACAGGTGCTAATTGTAAGCCATATTTAACTGCTGGAGTTGAAGAGTTAAGAGTTAATCTAACTGATTGCTATGGTAATGCATTAGGACAAGTTAGTTTTGAAGATTATATAATTGGAGTTGCTAATGCAGAAGTTAGTAATAAAAATGAAGATTATGTTTTATCTGAAATGGTAGCTGCAATATCTTATGCTCTAGGAAGAAGAAGTAACTATAGTAAGGGTAGTGTAATTACTATGAAAAGTGGTACTTGTGATCAAGCATACTGTAATCCAAATAAAGGATGTACAGTAAAAAATACTCCAGTTGGAACATGTCAAATATGTAATTCATTCTATATTGGTGGAAGTAGAGGTAGAGTAAATGGATTATATGAGACATATAGAGCTTATTATGAAAAAGCAGCTAATTTCTTGGTTGTAAAAGATGGAAAAGTAAAAACAACAGGTTATGTTAGTAGTGTACAAAATGAATGGTATGCTAAAGCATCTGCTGGAATGTCATTTACTCAGATAATTGCTGAAACATATCCTGATTCACAAGTAATTAGATGTTCTGATAATGATACTACTGAAAATAGTTCAAGTACTACAAGTAGTGGAGCGGGAAGTATTAGTCAACCTGCTGAATCTACTGTTAAATATGGAAATACAGCAACAAGTGAATATCCAAAAGTAGCTCCAGATAAAGGAACATATTATGGATTTTCATATGCTAATAGTAGTGATGGAACACATATATCTATAAATAGTGAATGGAAAAAGAATAATTTAGTTACTGTTTCACCAAATTGTAGTGGTAGTCCTGAGTTTTCTAATATGAAATTTACTATAAATAAAAAAGCAGTTGATAAATATAAAAAAGCATTTAATGGAATTTGTAAAATATTGACAACTGGTGTTAAACTTTCAGATGGTTCTACATGTAAAATGACTGCAAATCATTTATTAGACGGAGAGGTGTTCTTAGAAAAGAAAGCATCTAATGGTGATATTGATTTACATGCATATGGGCTTGCGCAAGATTGGAATTATTCAGCTAGATATACAATAAATGGTACTTCTTATAGACCATATAGTAGTAGAAGTTTAGAAGATTATATCAAATTTACTGATGCTATAGGTGGAGAAGAAAAGTGTCAAAATATAAATTATATTTTATATAAATATGCATATAAAGATGCAGGATTTGAATGGGGTGGAAATTTTGGTAGAAATGGAAATAGTGGAAGTTTTGATGGTAAACTATTTCAAATAAGATATCAATAGGAGGAATTATGAAAAATAATAGTCAATTAAAAGCAATAATTATAATAGTAGTAGTTATAGTTGCTTTACTGGCGATTATAACAATTCCTTCTTTTGTTTCTAATACGGTTGAAGAAGAAAGAGAATATTTTCCTACATATGAAAAAATAGATGTAAAAAGAATAAGTGAAAATGATAATAGTAGTGAAAAATATGTATCTTTAAAAACTAAACTTGAAAAAGATCCTACTTTTGCTAGAGAAATGTTACTTGGAAATTATAATTATAATAGTTTTGATGGATCAAATTTAAGAATGTTAATAAGAAATTATATTTTTTCTTATCAATTAACTAATACAAAATATCTTTCAGTTATTAATGAAGATGATGGGAAATTTTGTATGAAACAAAAATATGTTGTAGATTCTTTTAAAGAATTATATAACATTAATATTACTGAAAAGTTAGATTATTTTCCTGGATATTTTGAATATATAACTAAAACTTCTGGTAGATATTGTTTTAACTATAGAACAGTAACCAATGAATATGATGATCAAATAGCAATTGGCATTGATGAAATGAGTACTAGAAGTGGAATTGTTAAAGCAAAAGTGTATGTTTATGAATATCATTCAAATGATACTTCAAGACAAAAATCAGCTATAAATAATTTAAAAAATTATATAAATAAATCTGATTTTACTGCTGCTAAAAAAGTAGTAATTGATCAATTAAATGGTTCAGTTACATATAAACAAGTACAATTTAAGGTAAATAATAATGCAAAATTCTATAAATATCAAATTTTAAGTATGAAAATTTTAGATAAATAGTGAAAAATTTATCTTTTTAGTGTATAATACAGTTGGATTGAGGTGAGAGGCATGAAATTAAAATTTAGGGCCGAGGCAAAAGACATAGTAATATTTTTAATATTTTGTGTAGTTTTATTATATTTTGTTGCAATTGCTGTTCTTAATTTAAATAGTTTTGCAATGGATGGAGTATTTAGAGGATTAAATCCATTTCCTGCATTTGGTCCAGAATTTCTTCTTTACACAATTATATTTTATATCTTAATATTAGTTGCCTTAATGTTAGCATGTTCATCTTACTTTTTTGAAAGAGAAGAAGGTTTTGGAATTACAACAGAAAAGAAATCTAAAGCAGATGGATATTCTAAGTTGATGAGTGAAAAAGAAATGAAAAAGGATTATGGTATCAAAAAGATTCACTTAACAGATGATACTTATGATGCCGGAGGTATTCCTATCATAAATAATGGAGTTGACGCTTGGGTAGATGATAGCGGTCAACCACATGCACTAATTATGGGTGCTTCTGGTTCTGGTAAATCTCAAGCATTCATGTTTCCATTTATTAGAATATTAGGTCGTCATGGTGAAAGTATGATTGTTACTGACCCTAAAGGTGAACTTTATGAAGCCTGCGGTAACATGTTAAAAGAAAAAGGATATAGAATAATTCTTATCAACTTCCGTGATCCTAAAGAAGGAGCAGCATGGAACCCATTTAGTTATCCATATAGAATTTATAAAGAAGGTAATGTAGATAAAGCTAATGAACTTTTACAGGACTTAGCTAGTAATATATTAATAGATCCAAACAATAAAGCTGAACCATTCTGGGAACAAACAGCATCTAACTTCTTTACTGGTCTATCATTAGGTTTATTTGATGATGCGACTGAAGAAGAAATTAATATCAATAGTATAAATATGATGGCTGAAGTTGGTGAAGATAGATTTGGTAGTTCAAACTATATTAAAGAATATTTTAAAAGTAAAGGTGAATTATCACCTGCTTATATAGCTGCAGCATCTTGTATTAATGCACCTAATGAAACTCGTGGTGGAATTATGTCTACATTTAGAACAAAGACAAGAATTTTCTCATCACAAGCAAGTTTATCAGAAATGCTATCTTATAGTGATTTTGATATTAGAGATATTGGTAAAGAAAAAACTGCTGTATTCTTAAAAGTACATGATGAAAAAACAACATATCATGCTCTTGCAACTATATTTGTAAAACAAGCATATGAAGCTTTAATTGCAGTTGCACAAACTTGTCCAAATTTAAAGCTACCTTATAGAACAAACTTTATTCTTGATGAGTTTGCGAACATGCCTGCACTTAAAGATGTTGGTACAATGATTACAGCATCTCGTTCAAGAAATATTAGATTTAGTTTTGCTATTCAAAACTTTTCACAACTAAATCAAGTATATGGAAAAGAAGTAGCAGAAACTATTAAAGGTAACTGTGGTAACTTTGTATATATTATGAGTACAGAGTTAGCAGCATTAGAAGAAATTAGTAAATTACTTGGTGATAAAAAACCAGATAAACCTAAAAAGGATGAACCAGCTCCTCCAATTAGACCATTGTTTTCAGTCAGTGATTTACAAGCTCTAAAAGAAGGAGAAGTAATAATTAATAGATTTAGAAGTATGCCTTTTAAAACTAAATTAACTTATGACTGGAAAATTGATTGGGGTAAAAAATATGATTTAATGACATATACTGAAAGACCTCACCATGAAGTAAAAGTATTTGATTTAAAAGGTTATGTTACAAAACTAAAAGGAAATCAAGCACCTACAGGAATGCCTATGGGTGGTGGAATGGGTATGATGCCTGGTATGATGGGTGGAATGCCTATGACAGGTTCTCCATTTATTCCAGGTGGTCTTGCACCAACTCCTAATAGAATGCCTGCTAGTCTTGATGAATATGTTAAGAAATTAGATGAAAAGATTGCTGAACTAGAAAAAGAAGAAGCAGAAGAAAAGGCAAGACTTGAAAAAGAGGCAAAAGAAAACGCAGAAGAACCAAAAGTAGTTAATAATACTAATAAAGTTGTTCAACCAACTAAAACTCAAGAAGAAATTGAAAGAGAAATTTCTGATATATTTGAGCACAAAGTTGATCAGCAAACAAATAAAACAGAAACAGATATTAGAAATGATATAACAGATATATTTGAACATAAAGTATCAGAGCCTATAAGAAAAGAGATTCCAGATGCAATAGAATCAAATATTGATTCAAATGTGTATAGACCAGTAATATCTAATGAAATAGTAACTCCTAGTATAGAAGTTAAAAATACAATGGATATTGATGATGACGATGACGATGACGATGATTCAAATGTCTATATACCTGGTGTGACACCAAGTTTTATGACTAGTACTCCAAATATTGAAGTTAATAAACCTCATATTGAATTTGAAGATGAAAAACCATCATTTGAGGTTTCAGCATATAAGCCTACAACACCTAGAGTAGTAATTCCAGAAGAAAAGGTTGAAGTTAATGTTGAACCACCAGTATCAAGTATATTTGAAAATGATAGTAATTCTAATACATATGATTCATCATCATTTAGAGTAGATGTACCAAAAGTAGATTTACATAAAGAAGAAATTAAAATGCCAAGCATTAGCATTGAAAAAGATGATGAACCAATTGTTAGTGCTAATAACTATGAGATAAATAAACCTGAATTAGTAGAACCAAAGGTTGAAGTAAGTATTCCAGAAACTAAAGATGTAGAAATAACTACACCACAAGTTAATGTAAATATTGAACCACCAAGAGTAGTGGCTAAACCAGGTGAGATTCAACAACCAACATATGAAGAATTAGAAAAACCTAAAGTTAAGATTGATGTTGATAGCGTAGTTGTTGATAACAAACCAAGAAATAGTGAAGAATTTTTTGATGATTTCTTTGGAAGTGAAGGTGAATAAATTAATTATTCATCTTTTTTTTGCATAAAATACATTGGGTGAAAAAATGAAAATAATAGATGTAAGTGATAAATATACATATAGTTTAGGTCATCTAAACAATAGTATCAATATTCCATATGATGAACTTATAAATAATTATAGAAAGTATTTGAATAAAACAGAAAGTTATTATTTATATTGTAAAAGTGGAAAATTAAGTAAAAGAGCAACGCTTGTTTTATCTTCTTTAGGTTATAAAGTTTTCCTATTGAAATTGTAAATCTAATATTATATAATTAATTTCATGGATACAATAATAAGTTTATTACAAAATATTTTAGAATTCATAGAAAATTCTGGTTTGATTGGTTCACTATTATCTTGTGGACTTATTTTTGTTGAATCAATTATTCCAGTTCTACCATTAATGGTATTTATTACTATTAATTTTTTAGTACTAGGTAAAGTATTAGGATTTGTATTGTCATGGATATTTACAGTACTTGGATGTGTAATGTCATATATGATTTTTAAAAATGGATTTGGAGATAGGTTTGAAAATTTAACTAAAGATAAACAATTAATTAATAAATATAAAAAAATGTTTAAAAATATATCACTTGGCAAGCTAATAATTATTATTGCTATTCCATTTACTCCTGCATTTGTAGTTAATATAGTAGCAGGATTAGTAAAAATGGATTTTAAAAAATATTTAATAGCATTACTTATTGGTAAATTATCATTAATATATTTTTGGGGATTTGTTGGTACATCTTTAGTAGAAAGTATTCAAAATCCAATTCAATTATTAAAAATGTTTGTAATTGTTCTTGTAACATATTTAATATATTTAATACTTAACAAAGTTTTAAAATTAGATTAAATATGTTAAAATTAATATGGTGATAAATATGGAATATGTTATTTTGGGATTATTAATATTAATAGTTATATTATTAATTGTATTATTACTTAGAAAAAATGATTATAGTGAGATAAATGAAAAGTTATCAAGAACTGAAATTAATGTTGTAAAAGAAATCGGAGATTTTAAACATGATTTTTCTAGTGATTTAAATAAAGATTTTAATACATTAAATGATAGAATTGAAAGAAAACTAAATATGATTAATCAAAAAGTTAATGAAAAATTAGAAGATGGTTTTGATAAAACTAATAAAACATTTAATGAAGTTATGAATAGACTTACTAGAATAGATGAAGCTCAAAAGAAAATAGATGGGCTTGGTAATGAAATTGTTTCACTTGAAAGTATATTAACTGATAAAAAGAGTAGAGGTATCTTTGGAGAGGTTAATCTTTATCATATATTATCTTCAATATTTGGAGAAAAGAATGATAAAATATATCAAACTCAATATACTTTATCAAATGAGACAATAGCAGATGCAATTGTATTTGGTCCAGAGCCATTAGGAACTATTTGTATTGATTCTAAATTTCCACTTGAAAACTATAGAAGATTAGTAGAAAAGGGAATAACTGATAGTGAAAGAGATCTTAGAAGTAAAGCTTTTGATGCTGATGTTAAAAAGCATATAGATGCTATTGCTAGTAAATATATAATTCCTGGTGAAACAAATGAACAAGCTATAATGTTTTTACCAGCAGAAGCAATATTTGCTGAAATAAATGCATATCATACAAATCTTATAAAATATGCAGCAAGTAAAAAAGTTTGGATTACATCTCCAACTACTTTGATGAGCTTGCTTACAATAATTCAATCTGTATTAATGGGACTAGAAAGAGATAAATATACTTCTGTTATTCATGAAGAGTTAAATAAATTAGGCGTTGAATTTGGAAGATATAGAGATAGATGGGATAAACTATCTAGAACTATTCAAACAGTAAATAGTGATGTTGAAAATATTCACAAAACAACAGAAAAGATTACAAAAAGATTTGATTCAATTAACAATGTTAAAATTGAAGATAATAAAATTGAATTAATTGATGAATAAAAAAAGTCATTATAAATGACTTTTTATTTTGTTAAAGTTTTAGCTCCCATCAAGTATTCTTCATATTCTTCTGTACATTCGCCAATTGATCTTATATCTTTATCAAAACCATTTTGTCTATAAATAGTTTTAATAATATTATGAGTTCCAACTAAGTGTCCCATTTCTGATTCGAGTGTTATTATAACAGGATATTCTAAATTTATGTGATTTAAAGATTCATTAACTAGTTGTTTAAATAATCCTTTATTTCTAAAATAATTATTTACTTCTACTGACATAATATAGGTAAGTGGAATTTTTTGCTCTTTAAAAAAATAATACTCGCTAGAATATTTAAAAATAGATACTATTGTTTTTTTGTTAATATTATTTTTAACTACTCCAATTAAAAATCTTTTATTTTTTTCATATGGATTTTTCAAATCAAAAAAGTCATAGTCTAAATACACTAAACCTATTGGTCTAGCAGCAAATTTTTCACTTGATACATATGTCCATGAACTTTGATCTAAATAATTTTCATATAAAAATTGTCTTAGTTCTTCAGGTGATAAATCTAAATATTCTATATTACTTAAATCAACATTATCAATATATTGTTTTTTCCATTTTTTAAATAATCTTTCATCTACCATATATATTAACCCCTTAAGTGCGATATATTATATCATAAAATAGACTATTAATCAAATATAATTAAATATGATAAAGAAAATTGTATTGTGTATTATAGGTATTCTATTATGCAGTTATTCTATTATGTTTGATGTTGTATATTTAAATTTACTTAGAATGGGTTACTCATTTATAGATTATATTAAATATATATTTACATCATTCGAATGTTTATTAATTATACCTGGTTTAGTTTTTATATTTATTTCTTTAAAAAAATGAATAAAGAAATAAATCTTGTAAATACTATTACTAGGAGGAAAATATGAAAAAAGTAATTGTATCTATAATATCAATTTTATTATTATTTGGATGTAATTTATCAAATACACCAAGTGGGGTAGTAGAAAAATACTTAGATAGTTATATTAATTTAACTGATGATGTTATGATGGATTTAGAAACAACTATAGCTGGAGAAAACTTATCCGATACTAATAAAGAAGCATATAAAAAAGTGTTAACTAGAGAATATGAAAATTTAAAATATGAAATTAAAGATGAAAGTATTGATGGAGATAAAGCAACTGTAGTAGCTAAAATAACTGTTTATGATTTATATAAGTCAGATATTGAATCTAATAATTATATGAGTGAACACATGGATGAATTTTTAGTAAATAATGAATTTGATAATGAAACATATATAAGTTATAGAATAGGTGAGATGTTGAAAATGAGTGATACTATAGATTATGAATTGACATTTAAATTAAATAAAGTTAATGATGAATGGGTACTAGAAAATCCAAGTGCTGAAACTATAGAAAAACTAAATGGATTATATGATTATAGAAATAACTAAAATTAGTTATTTTTTTTATAAAAAAGAGTTGACAAATATACTTGTTTTTAATATAATGATATTAACAAAGAGGTAGAAATACCTTTTAAAAATAATTAGTGTTATTAACAAAATGTTAAAAAGAGAAAGGAAACATTATGAAAAGAAAAGAAGAGTTAGAAAAACTATTAGTTGTAGTAGACATGGTTAATGGATTTATTAAATATGGAAATATGGCAGATAAAGATATAAATCATATTACTGATGGAATCGGAAAACTTGTAAATCAATTTATTCATGAAAATGAGGGAGTTGCATTTATAAAAGATACACATGAAAAAGATAGTAGTGAGTTTAAAAAATTTCCACCACATTGCATAAAGGGAAGTGGAGAGGAAGAGTTAGTTCAAGAGTTAAAACAATATGAAAATTATGGCCTTATATATGAAAAAAATTCAACTAGCACAATATTTGCAAATGATTTTTTAAGAGATATTGATTCTATGAAAAAATTAAGAGAAGTAATTATTACTGGATGTTGTACTGATATATGTGTACTTAATTTAGCAATACCATTAACAAATTATTTTGATCAAAACAATAGATTAGTTGATGTAACTGTTTTAAAGAATTTAGTTGAAACATATAATAGTGAAAGTCATAATAGAGATGAATACAATGAAATGAGCTTTAAATTAATGAAACAGGCTGGTATTAGAGTAAAATAAATGAGATAATTATTAAAGAGGTGTAATATGAAAAGATTAGCAAAGAATTATAGTTTATTAACTGATGCATATGAGTTATTTATGTCAGATTCATATGTAAAAAGTAAAAAAGATGTTATAGGAGTTTTTGATGCTTTTTATAGAGTTGTTCCTAATGGCGGTGGTTACACTATTATGGCAGGTCTTGATAAAATTATTGAATATATTAAAGAACTTAGATTTACAAATGAAGATATTGATTATTTTAAATCAAGTGGATATAACTTTAGTGAAGAGTTTTACGAGTATTTAAAAAACTTTAAATTTAGTGGGGATATCTATGCAATTCCAGATGGAACACCAGTATTTCCAAATGAACCATTAATAACAGTTAAAGCTCCGTTAATTGAAGCACAAATTATAGAAACAGCAGTTTTATCAATGCTAAATGGTTCAATGGAACACGCAACTGGAGCAAGAAGAGTTGTTGAGTCAACTCCCAAAAATGTTCCAATAATGGAATTTGGTGCTAGACGTGCAGATGGTCTTGAAGCAGCAATTGACTCATCAATTTATGGTATTATGGCTGGATGTGCAGGAACAAGTAATGTTGAAGCAGCTAAAATGTTAGGTATTAAAGCTCTTGGAACAATGGCACATAGTTTTATTGAATCATTTGATAATGAATTAGATGCATTTAAAGAATTTGCAAAAACTCATCCAGAAAATGCTACTTTATTAGTTGATACTTATGATACATTAAGAATAGGAGTTCCAAATGCAATTAAGACTTATGATTGGATGCGTGAAAATGGAATTAGTACTGATCATATAGGTATTAGAATTGATTCAGGAGATTTAGCATACTTATCAAAACAAGCAAGAATTATGTTGGATGAAGCAGGTTATAAGAACGCTAAAATTTGTTTAAGTAATGGTCTTACAGCAGAAACAATTGAATCATTAATTAATCAAGGAGCATCTTTTGATTCATTAGGAGTAGGTGATAATATTTCAAAACCTGCTGGAAGAATGGGATGTGTATATAAAGAAGTAGCAATTATAGAAAATGGTAAAGTTACTCCTAAAATTAAATTGAGTAATGATATTATTAAAATAGTTAATCCAGATTTTAAAGATTTATATAGAGCTTATAGTAAAGAAAATGGATATGCAATTGCTGATATTATGTGTTCACATGGAGAAGATATTAATAAAGATAAATTAAGTATTACAAGTGTTAGTGATTTTGTAAAAGGAACTGTAATTGAAAACTTTGAATTAGTAAAATTACAACAACCAATATTTGTTGATGGAAAACTTGTATATAATGATCCTAATATTTTCGAAAAAAAGGAATACTGTGAAAAACAAATGCAAACAATATATCCAGAAGTTAAGAGACTTTTAAATCCACATTTATATTTTGTAGATGGAACAGATAAATATATTGAATTAAAAAGTAATATGATTAAAAATGCTAGAAATAAGGGGGATAAATAAATGAGAAGTGAAAAGTTAAAAGAATTACAAAGGTATATAGAAGAATTAAAAACTATAAAATATGAGATAAATGAAAATCCTAAAAAAAGATTTATTACAACAATTCCATATAAATTTACTCTTAATAATGGTCGAGTTATTCCAAGAGAACAAATTATTAAAAATGGAATTGATGGTTCAGCTGTAATAGTTGCACCAGTTGATAAAGAAACAAAAGAAATGTTAGTTGTTATTGAACCAAGAGTATTTACATCTTCTGGAGTTGCTGTTTCATTTCCTGCTGGATATATAGATGATGGAGAAAAACCAGAAGAAGCAGCTTTAAGAGAATTAAGAGAAGAAACAGGTTATGTACCAGAACAACTTATACATTTAGATGCATTTTATCAAGATGAAGGAGCAAGTAGAGCATTTAATCACTCATTTTTAGCTGTTGATTGTGTAAAAAAATATGAACAAGATTTAGGTGAAAATGAAATAGTTAAATATATGACTCTTACATATGATGAATTACTTGAAGTAGAAAAAATGGGATATTTAAGTGGTTCAAATACTAAACTAACATTATGCAGAATTAAAGATTATTTAAAATAAAGAATAAAGCAGGGGATTAAATGAAAGACTTCAAAAATAGAAACAGAGAAAAACCAACATTTGCTAATATTAATTTACAAGGAATTTGTAATTTTAAATGTTTCTTCTGTATTGGAAATGAAATAGAAGATGAAACTAGAAATTATTTAAATGTACATTTTAATGAATGGAAAAATTTTAAAGAATATTTAAAACTATGTAAAGAAAATGATATTAAAAAGATTTACTTGACAGGTCAAAATACTGATCCATTATTATATAAATATTTAGATGAAATTATTGAATATTTAAAAAGCGAAGGATTTGAAGTTGGTATTAGGACTAATGGAGTTCTAACTTTAAAAAATTTAGAAGCTATTAATAAAATAAATGATAAAGTTAGCATTTCTATTCATACATTAAATGAAAATACATTAGAAAAAATAACTGGAGTAAAACTAAACATTGATTGGGATAAAATAATTAATAGTATTAAAGTTCCACTTAGAATTGCTCTTGTTGTAAATAGATATAACAAAGATGAAGTACTAGATACTATTAAATATTTATCTAAATTTAAAAATATAAGTTACATACAGCTTAGATGTATAGCAACAGACAACTATTATGAATATTTTAAAGAAGATATAGATGACTTTTTAAAATTAAGTGAGTATATTGATAAAAAATTTAAATATAAAAAAAGTTTTTATACTTCTAAAATATATGAAATATATGGAAAAGAAGTATCTCTTTGGAGAACAATTAGTACAACTATAAATAGTTTTAACTATTTCACTAATGGAATTATTTCAGATGATTATTTTATAGTTGAAGGATATAATAAAGGAAAGAAAGAAGGTAATTAATATGTTTGATGCAAAAAAAGAAACAGAGAGAATAGTTGAATTTATTAGAGATTATTATAAGAAAAACAATTTAAAAGGAGTAGTTTTAGGAATAAGTGGTGGAAAAGATTCAGCAGTAGTAGCAGCATTATTTGTTCGTGCTATTGGTGCAGAAAATGTTTTAGGAGTAACACTTCCATGTCACTCTATAGTAACAGATAAAAGTGATGCACAGTTAGTTGCTGATAAATATGGATTTGAACTTATTAATATTGATTTAACTCCAGTATATGATAGCTTTATTGGTGAAATTAATAAACTTGGTAATTTTACAGAAGAAGAATTAAAAAATAGTAATATTAATATTAAGCCAAGATTTAGAATGAGTAGTGTTTATTATTTAGCGGCTCTATATTCAGAACTTAAAGGTGGAACTTATATAGTAGCTGGAACTGGTAATAAATGTGAGTTATATGTAGGATACTTTACTAAAGGTGGAGATTCAACTTATGATATTGGTGTTATTAATGATTTTACAGTTGATGAAGTAATTGCATTAGGCGAATACCTAGAAGTACCTGATCAAGTTATTCATAAAGTACCAAGCGATGGACTAAGTGGACTATCTGATGAAGATAAATTAGGTGTTAAATATAAAGAAATAGCTTCTTACATGAATAATGAAGAATTAGATGAAAATGTCAAAAATAAAATAGAAAAATTACATAACGGTTCTAGACATAAATTTGATATTCCAGTATACAAGAGAGATTAATATGAAAACAATTAGTTATCAATTATTAAATGAAAGAAGTGGTTATTATCATAAGATTATTACATTATTTATAGATGTAGAATCTAAAAGAATTAATTCAATAATATGTTTAACAAATAATAAATTTAGAATGGTTTCTTCTAGTGATAAAGATTATATGTGGTCTAGTTTACAAGAATTACTATTATTTAGTAATTATGAATTAAATGATGATCTAGCAGATATTCTTTGTGAAGAAGAATTTGAAAAATTGAAAAATTTAACAAAAGAAGAAAATTTAGTATTAAAAAAATAGGAGGGTTTATGGAAAGAAATGTTGATATTACAATGGAACTTAATGTAGAAGAATTTTTACAAATGTTAAATAATTACTATTCAAAGAAACTTAATAAAGAGGTTAAATTTACAGAGAATCATTCTGTTAAACATCAGTCATATGGATATGGTATTTATGATGAATATACAGAAGCTGTTGTTGATTTAAAAGTAAGTTTTGTAGAAGAAAGTTTAGTAAATGGAATAAAAACTAAAATAACTACAGTTTTAGATCAAAGTGATATTGAAGAAGCAATAAGAGATTTTGTTAGTAATACAGAATATGAATTTGTATCATACAAATACTTAGGTGGAGTTAGAATGGCAGGATATTTTAGAGACGAGTATGAAGAAGCATATTTTGAAGGAATAAAAGTAAATTTAAAAGAAAAGGGTATGAAAAGAAAATTAAGTATATAAGGTGAAATATATGAATGACTATAAGCTTGAAATTAATAGAAGTGATTTACTTGGAATGTTAAGTAAATACTATTCAGAAAAATTAAATAAAAAGATTGCAGTTAAAGAAAGTCATAAAATTGACTGTGTTGGTTTATATGAGGATGAAGCAGTAACAGTAAGAATATTTTTTACAGAAGAAATTTCTTTATTAGGAAGAATAGCTACTAAAACAACAGAAGTAACAAGAGAAGATATTAGAAATATATTAAATGAAGCTTTAGAAGATGATAACTATAGAGTAAAAGAAATATTCTTTGATAGTGGAACTACTACAACTGGTTCTTATATGGGAGAATATGAAGAAGCATATTTTAATGGTATAGAAGTAACTGTTGAAGAGAAAAGTTTATCTAGAGTTTTAAAATAGGAGGACTATTATGAAAATAGGTGTATTTGTTGGAAGTTTTAATCCTGTTCATAAAGGACATATTAAAATAGCTAATTATATTGTCGATAATCACTATGTTGATAAACTATTAATTGTACCAACAGGTAATTATTGGGATAAAAATAATATAATTGATGTAAAGCATAGAATTAAAATGTTAGAGTTTTATGAAACAGATAAAATAATAATTGAAAAAGAAGTAAATAATTTACCATATACATATCAAGTAATAAATGAATTAAAGAAAAGATATAAAGATGATGAACTAGCATTAATAATGGGTGCTGATAACATTGTATCTTTTGATAAATGGAAACACTATGAAGAATTATTAAAGCTTGAATTTATTATTTATAGAAGAAATAATTTTGATATAAAACATTATTTAGATAAACTTGGTAAAAAAGATAAAGTAGTTATTTTAGATAATGTTGATAGTATAAATATTTCAAGTACTCAAATAAGAGAAACTATTAATGAATATCAAAATTTAGATGAATTAATGGATCGAAATATTATTGAATATATTGAAAAAAATAAATTATATAAGTAGGTGATAGTATGAAACATATCATTATTGCTGGTGGAAGTAGATGTGGTAAAACTACTTTATCATTAATGTTTAGAGAAAAAGGTTTCAATCACTACAAAATGGATTCTATTAAAAGGGGAATAGATAATAACTTTTGGAATGGTTATAAAGATGACTGGAGAAAAGTTAGTCCACATATGGCTCATTTAATTAATCAAGTTATTAATGAATGTGAAAGTGATTTAACTAATAATAAAGAATGGTATGTAATTGATACATGTCACTTATATCCTAGTGATATAGCAAAATATAATTTGAAAAATACAACAATAGTTTTTCTTGGTTATACAGATATTGACATAGAAAAGAAATTAAAAGAAATTAGAAAATATGATAAAAATGCATGGACAAATAAAGCTAGTGATGATGATATTAGATTTTCACTAAAACTTGGAATTGATTATAGTAGAGAAACAAAAGAAGAGTGTAAAAATTATAATATTAAATATTTTGATACAAGTAAAAATTTTAAAAAAGTGATTAATGAAGCTTATAAATATATTGAGGGTGAATTAGATGAAAATACAGTCTGAAATTGAAGAAAGAATTGAAACTATTGAACTAGTAAATCATGGAATTAAAATAAATGAAATTAGTTTGAAATACTTCAATATCATAAAAAAACATCTTGTTAATTTAATAAAAGATTTAAGCAAAGATTATGTTGAAACAACTATTGTTGTAATACTCGATGATTATAATAAAATTGATTTAGATCAACTTCAAAAATTATGTAATGAAGAAAGCATTGATTTTTGGTATAATAAAGTTGGTTATTCTATTATTATTCATGCAGGTTATGATTTAATAGAATCAAAAAAAAGAATTAAAGAAAGGGTAAATAATTTAGAAAGAAAGTTGATTAATAATGTTGGAAACAAAAATAGTAAATAAACTAATAGAAAAGAATGAAACAATAGCATCTATGGAATCTTGTACATCAGGTTATTTTGCTACTACAATTACTAATGTAGATGGTTCATCAAATGTGCTTAAATTTTCTGCTATTACTTATTCTAATGAATATAAAATTAAAATGGGTGTAAAAGAAGAAACTATAGAAAAATATTCTGTTTATAGTTTTGAAACAACTCATGAGATGAGTAAATGTATAAGTGATTTTACATCAAGCACTTATGGAGTAGGTATTAGTGGCAAAATAAATCGATATGATGAATTTAATCCTGGTGGAAGCAGTAATGAAATATATGCAACTATTTATAATAGTAAAAATGATTCATATGAAGATATATTTATTACATGTCCTAATAAAAAAAGAAAGGAATGTAAAGAATATATTGTTAATAAAGTGTTAGAAAAATTAAATGAAATTATATAGGTGAATTATGAGATTATTAGAAGAATTAAAAGAAAAAAATGTTTATATTTATCCAATTAAACAGTTGGTATTAACAAGTGAAAAAAATTATAATTTAGAAAGAATTAAATCATTAAAAGATTTAAATAGTGGACTTGTTTATAAATCTACACTTGGTACTCTTGAAATATTAGATACAATAGATACTAAATATAAAGATCTGATTTCAGAAGTATTATTATGGAGTGATGTAGCTAAAGCTGGTACTAAAGAAGAAAGAAAACTATGGAGTACTTTAGGATTTAATTTATTTTCTCATAATATTGGATCTTCTGAGATTTATAAAAAATATTCTTCTAATTATAATGAAATAGTTTATATTCTAATAAAAACACATGGTTTAGTAGGACAATATATTAAAGGAGAAGTAAATTTAAATTCTAATAGGGAATTATATACACTAATAGAGAAGAAGTTATTAACTAAAGAAGAATTAGAAGAAATACTTCTTGTTTTGAATGAATGTATTATAAAAGAATTTTCAAATAAAATATTTGAAAATAAAAAAGAAGATATTAAACAAATAGTAAAAAGAATTGTTAATAATGATTTTGAAGAAAAAATAGATATATTAAAAAGAATAGATATATTAAATGATGGTATAAATGAAGACGATAAAATTGTATTAAAAAACATATTAAAAGATAAAGAAATATATGATAGATTAGAATGTTTATTTAAAACAAGTGAATTATGGTATTATGGTTCATCATTAAAATCATTTAATGTAGTTTCACAAGTTAAAATATTATTGATAATTGCTAATAGTTTATCAGATTATAATGAAATAACTTTTGAACCTATGATGAAAGATATGTATTTAAATTATAAAAATATAAAAAGAATAAATATATATAAGCAAAGAATTATAGAAAGTTATTTAAATGAATTAACTTATAAAGAAATTATCAACAATGAAATTAAAGGTAATATAAATATTACATATTCTATTATTAAAAATAATAATACAATTGAATTTAATTTTAAATTTTCTAAAGTAGCCAAAAAACTTATTGAATTTTGTGAAGTCGCTTATAGTAGTGGAACATTATATAATAAATCTGTTATATTACTATATGATTTATTTGGATTTAGAAAAGATAATTATGATAGATTTTATAATGAAATAGATTATCTTGAAACAATGAATTCAGTTATTAATCATAAATCAAAATTACTAGAGTTTATTAAAGGAGAAAAAGTATTAGATGTTGGTCCTGGAGGAGGAGCACTAATGGATTTAATACTGGATACATATAATGATAAAAAAGTATATGGAATAGATATTTCTAGTAATGTAATAGAAGAATTAAATAAGAAAAAAAAGAATGAACATAGAGATTATAATTTAGTAAAAGGTAATGCCTTAAATCTAGAAGAATATTTTGAAAAAGGAAGTCTTGATACAATTATATATTCATCAATAATACATGAATTATTTTCATACATTGAATATGAAGGTAAAAAATTCAATCATAAAGTAATTGAAAAAGCATTAAAAAGTGCTTATGATATATTACCAATAGGTGGTAGAATAATAATTAGAGATGGAATAATGACCGAAGGTAATGAAAAGAGAATCATTGAGTTTAAAAATAAAGAAGATATGAATATATTAAAAAGATATAAAAATGATTTTAAAGGAAGAAACATAAATTATAAGATATTATCAGAAAATAAAGTATTATTAGATGTAAACGATGCAATGGAATTCTTATATACATATACTTGGGGAGAAGAATCATATTCTCTTGAAGTACAAGAACAGTTTGGTTATTATACTCCAAGCCAGTATGAAGAAATGATAAACAAAGTTTTGGATAAATCAAAAATAATATTTAGTAGAGCATTTTTACAAGAAGGTTATCAGAATCATTTACAAAATAAGATTAATTTTTATGATGAAAATGGAAATACAGTATCATTACCTAATAGTACATACATTTTAGTTATTGAAAAAGGAGAGTAATATGGAATATCAAAGTGAAGAAGAATTTCTAAAAAATTATAATGCAGATAAGTATCCAAAACCATCTGTAACAAGTGATATAGCTTTATTTAGTGTATCAGATGGTGAGCAAAGAAATTATAGAAAATTAAAGCAAAAATATTTTAGTGTTTTACTTGTTAAAAGAAAAAACTATCCATTTAAAGATAAATGGTGTTTACCTGGTGGTTTTGTTGGTATGAATGAAACTAGTGAAGAAGCAGCAAGAAGAATATTAGAAAGTGAAACAAATTTGCATAATGTATTCTTAGAACAACTATATACATTTGATGATGTTAATAGAGATCCAAGAACTAGAGTTATGAGTATTACTTATATGGGACTTGTTGATAAAAATAAATTGAATGATTCACTATATGAAGATGCATCATGGTTTAATATAACAACACTTGAAGATAAGAAAGCTTTTCATGTTACTTTGGATAATGGAAATGAACAAATTAAATTTGTAGTAGGAAAAACTTTAAAAGAAAAGACTACAGATAGATATAGATTTGATATATTAGAAAATAATGATCTTGCTTTTGATCATGCTAAAGTAATTGTTAGTGGTATGGAGAGACTTAAAAATAAAATATCTTATACTGATATTGTGTTTAATATGATGGGAGAATATTTTACACTTGGAGAGTTACAACAAGTATATGAAGTTATACTTGGAAAAAAATTATTAGATCCAGCATTTAGAAGAATTATCGCTGATAAAGTTGAAAAAACTAATAAAGTAAAAACTGGAGAAGGTCATAGACCGAGTGTTTTATTTAAATATAAAAGCAAAAAGTAGGTGGCTTATGAGAAAAATTAATAAAGTAAAATTCTTTTCAAACGGATTAGAATTTTCAAACAAGATTGAGGATGAATTAAGAGAATTATTTAAAGAATATAATTTTGAAGTAGTGGAAGAAGATTTTGATTTAGCAATAGCTCTTGGAGGAGATGGAGCATTTCTAAGAATGGTAAAAAACAATAATTTTAATAGTGATGTATATTATATTGGAGTTAATACTGGAACATTAGGGTTCTTACAAGAAATAAGACCTGATGAACTTAGAAAGTTTGTAGAAGCTTTAAATTATAATCAATTTAAAGAAGATAAAATTGGTGTTTTAGAAACTAAGATTACAACAGAAGATTCTATATCAAGATATTTTTCATTAAATGAATTAGTATTAAGAGAGTTAGAATTGAATGTATTTAATTCTGCAGTATATGTTGGTGGAGAAAAATTAGAAAACTTTGTTGGAGATGGTTTATTAATTTCTACTTCAGTTGGTTCAACAGCATATAATACAAGTCTTGGAGGTTCAATAGTATATAATACACTTCATACACTACAAATTACTCCAATTGCAGCTATTAATACTAAGGCATATAGAAGTTTTTTAAATTCTGTTATTTTACCTGAAAAATCACATATAGAAATATATCCATTAAAGCCTACTGTATTAGCAGTATTTGATGGTGAGAATAAAAGATATAAAAATGTTAAAAAGATTGAGTGTTATGTAAAAAATAAAAAACTTAGATTCTTAAGAATGAAAGAATATAATTTTATTAATATTGTAAATGAAAAAATATTAACTGATTAAATAATGTCATAAGACATTATTTTTTTTAATATTATTAGTATGAAAAAAATATTATTTATTTTTGTACTATTTTTTTATATAAATGTTAATGCATCAATAGTTGTAATGGATGCCGATAGTGGAAGAGTTTTATATTCAAAAGACATGAATGAAAGAAAACTTATAGCATCAACAAGCAAAATAATGACAAGTATAATTGCTTTAGAAAATGGTAATTTAAATGATAAATATATTGTTGGAAATGAAATAAAAAAAGTAAATGGTTCAATGATATATGTACATGAAGGAGAAGAATTTACATTAAATGATTTACTTCATGGATTAATGCTTCAAAGTGGAAATGATGCTGCTATGATAATTTCAAAAAATGTTATGAAATATGATAATTTTATAGCACAAATGAACATAAAGGCGTATAAACTTGGAATGTATAATACTAGTTTTGAAAATCCTCATGGACTAAATGATGATACAAAGAACTATTCAACTGCATATGATATATCTTTACTTATGAAATATGCTATTAAAAACAAAGATTTTATAAGAATAACAAGTACAAAAAAATATAAAGTAAACAATTATATTTGGTACAATAAAAACAAATTATTAAGTGATTATAAATATCTAATAAGTGGAAAAATAGGTTATACAAAAGCAAGTGGACAAGTATTTGTATCAGCTGCTAAAAAAGATAATAAAACAATAGTTATAGCTACTATAGATGAAAGCGATAAATTTAATTTACATAAAAAATTATATGAAAAATATTTTAATGAATATAAGAAATATACAATTCTTAATAAAAATAATTTTTCATATAAAATTAAAGATAAAAATAATAATTACTATTATATTAATAATAATTATTCGATTCTTTTAAAAGAAAATGAAATTAACAAAATAAAAGTTAGAATTAATATTAATGATTACTTTAATTATGCTGAAGTTTATTTTGAAGATAAACTTATACATAATGAAAAAATATATTATGAATCATATATAGAGAGAAAAAATAAAATAAAAGAATTATTGTCATTTTTTAAATAATAATGTATAATTTTTGACGAGGTGAACTTCCATGGAAAGATTACAAAAGTATTTAAGTGCTTGTGGTGTAGCATCAAGAAGAAAAAGTGAAGAATTAATATTACAGGGAAAAGTTAAAGTCAATGGTAAAATAATTACAGATTTAGGATTTAAAGTATCTGATAATGATGAAGTACTTTATAACGATGTAAAAATTAGTAAAGATGAAAAAATATATTATTTATTATATAAACCTGAAAAAACAATTTGTTCTGTTCATGATGAAAAAGGAAGAATTACAGTTGTTGATTTAATTGAAAATAAAGATAAAATTTTTCCAGTTGGAAGATTAGACTATGACACAAGTGGATTATTACTATTAACTAATGATGGAGAACTAACAAATAAGTTAACTCATCCAAAGGGCACAGTTGAAAAAACATACTATGCTAAAATTGATGGAATCATTACAAAAGATGAAATAACTCAATTAGAAAAAGGTATAGTTTTAGATGGAGTTAAAACAAAAAAAGCAAAAGCAGTTATAAAAAAAATAGATAAAAATAATAATAAGTCATATGTAGAACTTACTATAACTGAAGGAAGAAATCATCAAGTTAAAAACATGTTTATGTATTTTAATCATAAAGTATTAAAGCTTAAGAGAATTAGATATGCTTTTTTGGATTTAGAGAATTTAAGTATTGGAGAATATAGAAGATTAACAATTAAAGAAGTGAAACAATTATATAATTTAGTTAAGTAGCAAAATGCTACTTTTTCTTTTAAGCTTTACTTTTTCTTGATTTTGTGGTATAATTTAACACGTTTAAAGAGGGGGAAAATTATGATTACAAAGAAAGAGTTAAGTTATATAAATACGTGGCCAAATAAAACACCATATCCTGGAAGTGATTATAGTGTTAAAGTGCTTGAAAAATTAGCAAAATGTTTTGATTTATTTAATAGAAAGTATTTTAATAAGAGTTATACAATTCAATTTAGTAACAACGAAGAAATAGATTTTGAGATTTTATCTAAAAATATATGTCACATGTTAGGTATAGATTATAAAAATTTAATGAAAGAATTTTTTACTAGTTATAGAGATAGAGTATTAGGTATTAGTCCATATGAAACTATTTCATCATATGAATTATTAGGTAGAATTATAGAAAAAGGTAATGATATATTAAATCATGATAGAAATACTCAATCATGTTCTGCAATTAATTATTATAGAGTAGGAATTAAATGCGATATTTTTTCAAAATTAGGTGATTTGTCTAAGTTTAATTATGGATGTATAAATTTTGATAAAGACACTTTTAATAGAGAAAATCCTGGGGAAGTATTTTCACCTGAATCAACTAGATTATTATTTGCACCAAGTGATGAAGTTGTAACACCATACTTTATGATGGGATTAAAACAAGATAGAAATGTAGAAGAAGAAACATATATAGTTGAAACATTAATAGCAAGTGAAGATCCAAAAAAATTCTTTATTGGTCAAGAAGTAGTAATTCCAACGCAAATATTAACTGATGATAATGGTATTTTAGATAAAAACTTAGCAACCCCAGAAGAAAAAATAAAACTATTAAGAGAATATCAAAATATAGTAAATGCATATGGAATACAAAATGGAATAAATATTTATGGAGATTATTTTTCAATGTTAATGTCTCAAAGAGAAGATGAGAGTAGACTTATTTTAAAATAAAAAAGGATATTTTAAATATCCTTTTTTTATTTTTCTTCTTCAATAATTATTGCTTCACCTGGACAAGATTCAACAATTGTTAACAATTCAGCTTTATCTTCTTCATCAATAATTTCTTGTTTTGGTTGACTTAATCCTTCATCATTAAATTCAAAATATTTTTCATTTTGACTTACGCATAGTCCACATCCGATACATGAATCAGTAACTCTTAATTTTTCCATTTTACGTCTCCTTTAAATAAATAATATTTATATATAAATTATAAACTAAATTATTAAAAAAATCTATAAATATGCATTGTTGAAAATAAAAAAATAATATGTTATTATTATAATGGTGAAATAATATGAGTTCAAGAATGGAAAAATATGAGAATATTTCACTAGATAATATGAGCCGTACAAAGAGAAATCAAGATATTTATAATTCAACTGATATGGGAGAATTATCTAGAATAAAAACTAACACTAATGTTAGTATTATTTCTGATGCTCCAAAAGAAATAGATTTAGAAAAAATAAAGAATTATGTTTATTCTTTAAATGGTGAACAAGAAGAAAAAAGAAATAGGGTTTCTTTAGAATTACCAGAAGAAAAAGAAATCGTTGTAGAAAGAAAAGAAGAAAAAGATTATGATATAAATTCTGTTTTAGAAAGAGCAAGAGATAGAAGAGAAACGGATTATGAAGAAGATAGGCATCGTAAACTAAGTAATACACAAATAGATATTCTTAAAAATATAAAAATAAGAGAAGAAGAAGAAAGTGTAAAAGATCCAGATATTACTGAACCTATTGATGAATTAAATACTGAAGAGAAAACTATTGTTGATTTAATTAAAGATATTCAAAATAATAGTAATAATAAAGAAAAGAAAAAAGATTTATTTTCTGATTTAATGGCTGATGGAGATGATACTGTTGTAATGGCTCCAATTGAAGAAGAGGCTACTAAAGATAATATAAAAGAAGCACTTTTAAATATTACTCAAGATTTAGAGAGCATTATTGAGCCTGAAACTGAATTTACTCATGAAATCAATCTAGAAAAAGCAGCATTAAAAGAAGTAAAAACTGAAGATGAAGAAGAAAGTAATACTACAACAAGTGTCCCTAGAATAACTGAAGTTGATAAATCTTTCTTTACTAATTCTATGACATTTAATAAATCAGATTTTGAAGGATTTGAGGATATCGAAAAAGGTGTTAAGAAGAGTAGTACTATTGCTAAGATTGCAATTGGATTTATTGTATTATTGTTAATAGCTACTATATTCTTAATATTAAACTTTGTATTTGATTGGAATATAATATAAGAGTTAATACTCTTATTTTTATTTGTTGTAGTATTTTTAATTTGATTTTATATAATTTAATATGAATATAAAAATCAAAAAAAGTGATAAATTGTTATTTATAATCGTTATAACATTAGTGGCAAGTTATTTATTAATAAAATGTTTTTCATATAAAAGTGAACCCTTATTAATGGAATATGCTAAAAATACTACAACCAATATAATTACAAGTATAATTAATAATTCAGTTAATAATATTATATATAAAAATGATTATGACAATTTAATAATTATAGAAAAAGATAATTATAATAGAATTACAAATATGAATTTTAATACAAAAAAAATAAATGAAATATTATATAAATCAACGGATTTATTACTTTATAATATAAAAGAATTGGAAAATGGTAAATATAATAACATTAATTCAAAATATATAAATAATAGTGATATGGTTTATTATATTCCAATAGGAATAATTCATGATATACCTATATTAATTAATATAGGACCTAAAATACCATTTAAAATTGAAATGATTGGAAGTGTTGATAATACTACAGAAACAAATGTAAAAGATTATGGTATAAATAGTTCGATAATTGAAGTATTTTTAAGCGTTAAAATTGATATTCAAGTAATTTTGCCTTTTAAATCAGATAATATAAGTATTAATAAAAAAATATTATTAGAAAGTAAAATTATTCAAGGACAAATACCAGAATATTATGGAGGTTTAGTAACTAATTCATTAACAAAATAATAAAAACTATGTTATAATTAAATTAATAAAGGTGATAATATGATAATTGAAGTTGAAAATAATAAATATAAATTAATAAAAGATTATAGAGAAGGATTTGATAAAGATTTGTTTTTAGAAAAATATACTTCTTATTACGAAAACTATGATTATATTGTAGGTGATATAGCTTATTCTAAGTTAAGGTTAAAAGGATTTAACAAAAAAGAAAATAAGATTTTTAATAAAATAAATGATTTTAAAAATGTAGATAAATATATTAAAGAAAATTGCGCTTATGATTGTAGATACTTTATATTAGAAAGAATAAAAGAATAAAAAATAATATTAAATTAATTGATATTATTTTTTTTATATGGTATCATTAATATGATAGGAAGGTGTAAATGATATGAAGAAGATTTCTATTAAAAATATGGATGGAACTTTGGAACAAGTAGATTTAGTTAATGCCTTTAAAATTAAAGAAATAGATAAGAGTTTTGTTATTCTTTCAAAAGGTGAAGAAGTAAAAGAAGGAATGAGTAAAATCTATATATCTGAATATGTTGAAAAGGAACCAGGTGTTTATAGCTTAATTGGTATAAAAGATGATGATTTATGGACAAAAGTTAAACAAGCTATGAAACAAATAGTGGAAGGTTAGGTGTAAGAGATGGAATTAATTAGTAAAGTTGACATTGATGGATCATTTGAAGTCACTGATACACTTAGAGCAATTGGTGTTTCTTCATCAAATCTAGTACCAAATGACAAAGGAATTGTTCCTTTATCTAATCAAAGTGCATTAATAATTGAACAACCAGCTTCTTCATTAGAAACAGGTGTTATTACAGAAAAGCCTATTGATGTAGCATCACCAGATAGTTTAGAAAGTTTAGATTTAGGAAGTATTATTCCAGAAAAGAAAGAAACTCCTGTTGAACCAGCACCAGCAGTACAAGAAAGTGCACCAGTTCAATCAGAAGTATTAGACATTAAATTACCACCTATTGAAGCTGTTCAAGCAGAAGCACCAAAAGTTGTTCCTGCTGGATTATTTATAGATGGAGGAGGGGTTCCAGAGGAAGAAATAAAACTAGTTAATCCTATGGAAGAAACAGTGCTTGCAGAAAATACACCAGCAGCTTCTGCTGAAACAGTAGCTCCTGCGGTTCCTGAAGCACTAACACCAACTCAAGTAGTTGAAACTCCGGTAGTAGAAACACCGACAGCAGTTTTACCTGAGGTACAAGCCCCAGTTGTTGAGACACCAGCACCTGTTACTCAAGAAGTAGCACCGGTTCAAGCCGAAACATCAACAGAATTACCAGAAATGCCTGTGTTAGATACTATAGCTCCAGCAGTGGAAGCATCAACACCTGCTCAAGTAAAAGAAGAACCTGCTTCAGTTGCAGTTGATTTACCAGTAATTGAGAATGCTGTTGAAACTCAAGAATCTGTTAGTGAAGAAAAATCAGATTTTAAATTTGAAACTCCTGAAGATGTTGAAAATTATGTTAATAAATTAATAGATGAAATGGAAAAGAAACATCAAGAAGAATTAGCTATTTTTAGAAATAATGTTGTTAAAACATGTAAATTCTTGTTTGATAATAAAGAAAAAAAAATAGATGATTCAAGTGAAGAGATGGTAGCGGCTATTCCCTCATTAGAAAGTGCTACTTTACAACCTGCGGTAGCTTCAGCGCCAACTACAGTAGCTCCAACACCAGATGTTGCAACACCACCATTAGATATTCCTGTATTAGGTGAAATAGCAACAGTTGATAGTGAGGAAATAAAACCAAAATTTGTATTATAAATTAGTCGTAATGACTAATTTTTTTTTGAATATAATTTAATATGAAAAATTTTATATTATTAAACTATAATATTAAAATTGATAATATATATTATAAAAATAATGAAAAGTATTTTTTTATTAATGAAGATAAGATATACATAATGGAATGCAAAGATGATAATTCTTATTTAGAAAAGATATTTAGAATAACAAATGATTTATATTATCAAGGAATAAAAGTAAATACATTTATTGTTAATAATAAAAATAAATTTTTTACAAATAAAGACGATAAAAAAATAATTTTAATTAAAGAAAATTCAATGTCTGAAATAAGTTTAAATTATATAAAAAAATTTCAAAATAAAAATATTTCTTTAGAAGATTATGATGTTTTAGACGAATGGATTAAGGAAGTAGACATGTTAGAAAAAGAAATAACTGAATATAATAAAGAATATCCTTTAATTAAAGATTATTTAGATTTTTTTATAGGACTTGCAGAAAATGCAATTGAATTATTAACTAATTACAAAAATATAATAAAACTTAATAATAATTCTATTGGACATATAATAAATTATAAATATTTTTTAAATTTAAATGATCCATTTTCATTCATAAAAACCAATGAAATGTATGATGTTTCAAATTACATAAAGTATATGATAATTACAAATAGAGTAGACTACAATAACATAGATAATGTAATAAAAAATAATAATGAATATCAGAATGCTTTTCTATTTTCTTGTTTATTATATCCTACTATATTTTTTGAATATATAAAAAATATATTACTAAATAATATAAAAGAGGATAGTTTAAACATTGTTATTAATAGAATTAATAGATATTTAAACATATTATCATATTGTCAAAATAATATAAAAAATGTAAAAGATATTGAAATAATTAATTGGTTTAATAAATAATATGATATAATTTACTTGATGTGATTATTATGGAAAATATTAAAATTGGTGATATTGTAAAATGTGAAGTAACAGGAATTACAAATTATGGTGTTTTTGTTAAATTAGAAAATGGATATGATGGATTAATTCATATTTCAGAAATATCTGATAAGTTTGTTAATAATATTGAAAAACTTTATCTACCAGGCGATATTATAGAAACTAAAGTAATTGAAGTTGATGAAGAAAAGAAACAAGTAAAGCTATCCATTAAAGTTTTAAGTGGAAAAAACAAGAAAAAAAGAAGTATTGAAGAAAAAGGAGAAGGATTTAAACCATTAAAAGAAAACTTGGATATGTGGGTTCAAGAAAAGCTTAAAGATTTAAAAAAATAGCAAAAACTCCATAAAAAATCACATTTAATCTTGACATAAAAAGTAATAAATGATATATTTAATTACGTCAACAGGAAAATTATGGGCGATTAGCTCAGTTGGTTAGAGCATCTGCCTTACAAGCAGGGGGTCGGGAGTTCGAGTCTCTCATCGCCCACCATAATTTTATTTTTTTTGCCGAAATAGCTCAATTGGTAGAGCAACTGACTTGTAATCAGTAGGTTACGGGTTCAATTCCTGTTTTCGGCACCACTTATGGAGAGATAGCGAAGTGGCCAAACGCGGCAGACTGTAAATCTGTTCCTTCGGGTTCGATGGTTCGACTCCATCTCTCTCCACCACTTGTAATTATTGCCTCGTAGCCAAGTGGTAAGGCACAAGACTTTGACTCTTGCATTCCGCTGGTTCGAATCCAGCCGAGGCAACCATATTTTAATTAATGTCTCGCTAGCTCAGCCGGTAGAGCACTTGACTTTTAATCAAGGGGTCTGGGGTTCAAATCCCCAGCGAGACACCAGGTGTGCCTTAGTGGCGGAATAGGTAGACGCACAGGACTTAAAATCCTGCGAGTGTAAAAGCTCGTGCCGGTTCGACTCCGGCCTGGGGCACCATTTTTTTGGAGGAATACCCAAGTCTGGTTGAAGGGACCGGTCTTGAAAACCGGGAGGTCGAGAAATCGGCGCAGGGGTTCGAATCCCTTTTCCTCCGCCATTTAAATAAATATCGCGGGATGGAGCAATCTGGTAGCTCGCTGGGCTCATAACCCAGAGGTTGTTGGTTCAAATCCGGCTCCCGCAACCAAATGGTTCGTTGGTGTAGTGGTTATCACGCTCGCCTGTCACGCGAGAGATCACGGGTTCAAGTCCCGTACGAACCGCCATGTGGCTTCATAGCTCAGTTGGCAGAGCACAAGACTGAAAATCTTGGTGTCGTTGGTTCGATTCCAACTGAAGCCACCACTTTTTATTTATAATAATTGTGGTCAGTAAATTGCGCTCATAGCTCAATTGGATAGAGCATTTGACTACGGATCAAAAGGTTAGGGGTCCGACTCCTCTTGGGCGCACCAGTTGAATAGGAACTCTAATTTAAGAGTAATATATATGCTAACTATGTAGTTAGTTTTTTTTATTTATGATATAATTTAATAAGGTGATGATAATGTATGATATAAGAATTTACTTTTTATTATTTATTTCGTATGCTTTTATAGGATGGATTATTGAAATTATAAATGAAATTATGAAAACTCATAAGTTTGTTAACAGAGGGTTTTTAATTGGACCATATTTACCTATATATGGATATGGAGGATTATTTATCACATTATTATTAACTCGTTATTCATCAGAACCTTTAACTTTATTTATACTAGCAATAGTAATATGTTCATTACTTGAATATTATACAAGCTATTTTATGGAAAAACTTTTTAATGCTAGATGGTGGGATTATAGTAATAGAAAATTTAATATTAATGGTAGAATTTGTCTAGAAACAATGATTCCTTTTGGTTTACTTGGTTTATTAATGATTTATGTAATTAATCCATTTATAATTAATTTTTATTCTAGTTTAAATCAAACTTTATTAACTATAATTAGTAGTACATTATTTATAATATTTTTAATTGATAATATTATTTCGTTTAATGTACTAAACAAAGTTAAAAATGAAATTAAGAAAGTTGATTTAGATAATACAGAAGAAATAACAAAAAAAGTAAAAGAAACTATTTTATCTACTTCTTGGATTAGAAGAAGAATATCTAAAGCATTCCCTAATGTAAGGTATATTAGGACTAAAATAAAGAGTAATATTGAAAACACTCTTACTAGGGAAAGAGCAAAGCAAGAAAGAATAAGAGTAGAGACTGAAGCTAAAATTGAAAAAATTAAAATTGAAAGTGAATATAGAATTCAAGAATTGAAAAATAGAGCTGAAAAAAGAATAAAAAAATTGAATAAGTAGGTGTTTTATGGGAAATATTAATGATTATTTAAAATGGAGAGGGGATATTACTTTTAGTAGTCAATATCCATATAATGAAGTAGATGCTTTAGTACTAGCTAGGATGTCTTATTTAAGATTTAATATGATTGATTTTAAAGAAAATGATACTGTTGAAATAGTATCAAATAAAATGAAAGATATAAAAAATGAGGACTTTTTATTTAATGGGGACAAAGAATTAATCACTTTACTAGGTAAGAGTAAAAGATTTAAAAATCTTAAAATAACTGATTATGAAGAAATATTTGATTTTGAAATTCAAAAACAATTTGGTGCAATTACTATACATTTACCTAATAATATTATTTACATTTCATATATTGGAACTGATATGACTATAACAGGATGGAAAGAAGATTTTAATATGGCTTTTATGAAAGAGGTTCCAGCTCAAATAGATGGTCTTATATATGCAAGAAAAGTAGCGAAAAAATATCCAAATCATAAAATAATATTAGGAGGTCACTCTAAAGGTGGAAATGTAGCACTTTATGTGGCTTTATCTTTAGATAAAGATATTCAAGATAGAATAATAGAAGTAAATAATTATGATGGACCTGGTTTTGATGAAAAATTAATAACATTTGATTCAAATGAAGAAATAAGAAGTAAAATAACATCATACATACCACAGGATTCAATAATTGGAAGATTATTTGATCATCATGAAAAACATAGAATAATACTTAGTAATGCAAAAGGTATAATGCAACATGATATTTATTCATGGAATGTACTAGGAACAAAACTAGTTGATGCAGAATCAATAGAGTATTCTAGTGAATTATTAAATAAAACAATTAAAAAGTGGTTAAATAATTGTACAATTGATGAAAGAGAAGCTTTAGTTGATAATATATTTGAATTATTTTATTCAACAGAAGTTTCTACATTTCAAGAATTTAGTAAAGTTTGGGTAAAAAAATTACCAACAATGATGAATACATATAAAGGATTACCAGAAATTGATAAGAAACAGTCTAAAGAAATGTTGTCAAAATTATTTAAATCAACATTTGAAATTGTTAAAGCAGAAGCATCTGAAAAAATACAATCTAGCAAAAATAAAACAAATTTAGCAAAAAAAGACTTCACAAATTAAAAAAAGTATGTTATTATTATACCTGTACGAAGAAAGTATAGGTATCGGGAAGTGGCTCAACTTGGTAGAGCATTCGGTTTGGGACCGAGGGGTTGCAGGTTCAAATCCTGTCTTCCCGACCATTTGTTAATTAAGTCCGTAATGGACTTTTTTATTTTGCATTTTTTTAAAAGATGTATGTTATAATTAAATTAATAGTGGAGGTAATTATGAAAGAATATGCGGAGAGTGTTTTTGATATTCTTTATTTATTACTTGCAATAATAGTAGGAATTTATATATTAATTAAAAGTAAAAATAAACTTGGTAAATTAATGGGTTTCTCGACATTGATACTTGGATTTGGAGATGCATTTCATTTAGTTCCAAGAATACTTTATTATTTTATAGATTCTGATTTTACATCTGCTCTTGGAATAGGAAAATTAATAACATCAATAACAATGACTATATTTTATATTTTTATGTATTATATTTTTGAACACAATTATAAAAATGAAAGCAACAAAAAAATAAAAATGGTTATTTGGTTACTTGCAATAATAAGAATTATATTTTGTTTTTTAAAAGAAAACAATTGGTTAACTAATAGTGGAAGTGTGAAGATGGGTATAATAAGAAATATTCCTTTTTTTATACTTGGAATAGTAATAATAGTTTTATATTATAAAAATAGAAAAGAAGATAAACTATTTAAAAATATATGGCTTTATACTATGTTATCATTTTTATTCTATATGCCTGTAGTTGTTTTATCATCAACTATTCCAATTGTTGGAATGCTTATGCTACCAAAAACTATATGTTACGTTTTGATAATCTTGTGCTTTAAAAAGAAAGTTACTTGTTAAAAAGGAGATAGAAATGACATTATTAATTGAATGTTTAGCTATAATTATTGTATTTACCATTATTGTAATACCTGTAGCTTTAATCAATCCAAAATATATAATAGGAGATTATCCTCCAAAGATAATAGAAAAATGTGTTGAGTTAAATATAATACCTAAAAGAAAAAGTAGATTTACAAAAAGGGAAATAATGAAAAAAATAATTGCACTTATTTTATTTATAATAGTATTTTCATATGTTGTATATAGATTTAATGGTGCTGATACTTTTATTAAAGGTTTTATAAACTCTTATATCATATGGTTTTCTGTGTGCTGGTATGATGCTTTGATATTAGATTGTATTTTATTTTGCAATATTAAAAAATTTAGAATACCTGGTACAGAAGATATGAAAGAATACAAAGATTATTGGTTTCACATCAGAGGTTCAATTAGAGGAAGTTTAATTGGCATTCCTGCATGTGTATTAGTTGGTTTATTAGTAATGGTATTTTAAAAAAAGGATATTTTATGAAATCAGTTTATTTGATGAGATATTCTACACATTTTGTTTATATTGGTAATATTGAATTATAGTTTTACTTTTACTTATTAGTTTGATAAAATAAGAATGGAGGGATGAATATGAACTTTGAAATGGAACAAGAAAAAAGATTAGATAAAAAAGTTGAATACGATCCAACAAGAGATTATGATGATAAATGGATAAGAATATATCATGATGAAGAAAATGACAGATATTACATTGACGTTTTTGCTGCTTCTTCATTATACTTAACAACATATGACCAAGCAGGAAAGTGGTTTGATCATGGAGATGTATTATTTTTAATAACAATGCCACAATTAGAAAGAATTAAACAAATATTTAAAGATAGAATTACATATATTCCATTAAATAATAAAACAAATGATTTTAAAAAAGATTTTATTGATTTAAGTAAAAATACTAATGATTTAGGTAAAGTATTTTTAGGAAATGAAATTTTTACATATTTTGATAACTTTAAAAATGAAAATGGATATGATAATTTGGATGATATGTTAAATCAAAGTGGAGATTTTGATAGTGATTCTAATATGAAATTATAAATAAAAACCTTTATAAAAAGGTTTTTATTTATTTGTAAAATATGTTATTATTTATCTAGGTGATTTGTATGAAAAAGTCAATTTATACTATCATTGAAAAAGTTGATGATAGTAATTATATTTTTTATAATACAAGAACTGCTTTTGTTAAAATTTATAGTAAAGAATTATATAATGATTTTTTAAATGATAAATTTGATCAATTTAAAAATTTTGTTGTTGATGATAATCTAGATGAGTTTAAGGATGTATCAGATACAAGAAAAAAATATATTAATAAAAAGAAAGATTATATAAGATTTACAATTTTTCCAACAAGTAAATGTAATGCAGGATGTAGATTTTGCTATGAAAATGGAATGAAAAGAGTAGATATGTCTAAAGAAACAATTGATGATACTATAGAATTTATTAAAAGTGTTTCAAAAGATTACAAGAAATTAAGAATATATTGGTTTGGAGGAGAACCATTTGTTAATCTTGAAGCTGTTTATAAAATAACAGAAGAGTTAACAAAATTTTGTGATAAAAATGCTATTAGTTATAAAGCAAGCGTTGCAACAAATTTGTCATTAATTAATGAAGATAATTATAATGATATTATAGATAATTTAAGAATTGATAAATTAGAATTTGCTTTTGATGGAGTGAATGAAAAGCACAATAAAATCAAAAATTATTTTAAAAAAGATTTTGATGCTTTTAATCATAATATAAAAATGTTACCTTTACTTTTAGACAAAGGTGTAACTGTTCAATTAAGATTAAATTGTGATATGAGTAATTTTGAAGAGTTAGAAGAATTATTAGACAAACTAATGAGTAAGTACTCTTCTTATGATAATTTTATTCCATATTTTGCAATGATTTTTGCTACTAAGCATTATGATGGTAATGGCAGTATAATAGATGCTAATAATTTGGCAAATTATAAATTAAAAATAATTGAAATAATGAATAAATATAGTAAACTAGGTATGGAAGCTTTTCCTCTTGGTAGAAGTATTAATAATTGCTATGGAAGTAATCCAAATTCAATTGTCATTGGACCTGATGGAACATTAACAAAATGTCAGGGTTGTGTGATGGAAAAATCACAATATATAGGAAATGTTAAAACCAGATTAGAAAAGAATGATATTTATAATAAATGGATAAATGATTTTTTAATTAAAGAATGTAATACTTGCCAGTTATATCCTATATGTTTAGGTGGATGCTCAAATAGTAATTTACTAAATGGATTAAAACCATGTATTAAAGAAAAATATTATATGAGTGAATTATTACAATTTGTAGGAAAATATATGTTAAATAATAATATTAAAGAGTATCAATATGAAATAGAAGAAAAAAAGAATGTATAAAGGTGATGTTATGAATTATGTTGGAACTTTTATAAGTGGATTTGAAAGTAGTATAGAAAAATTATTAAAAGAAAAACTATCTGATGTTAAGATAATTGATATTTATAGTGGATTAGTTATTTTTTCTACAAATAATAACGTAGAAAAACTTCCATTTTTTAATAATGTATATTTACTTATAAATAAGATTAATTATAAAAATGATAATTTTAATAATAATGTAAAAGATGTAATTAAAACAAAGATTAATTATAATGATTTAAAAAAATATATTAGTGAAAAAAATAGGACTTTTAAAATAAAAGCATTTAAAGAAAATCAGCCAAGTAAATTTGATTATAGATTAGTGTCAAATATTGAAAATGAGATAAAAAGTTATTTGCATTTAAAAGTATCAAATACACCAAATAATGAGTTTATAATTCAACAAAGAAGTGAGGGAATTATTCTTTTTATGTTAAAAATTTCAAATAATAGATTGACAGAAAAAGATATTGCTAAAGGATCTTTGAGACCCGAAATGTCTTATTTGTTAGTATCTTTAGCAAATTTAACTTCAAATGATATTGTATTAGATCCATTTTTTGGATCTGGATCTATTCCAAAAACAATAGTTAAATATTTTAACTATAATATGTGTTTTGCAAGTGAATTAAATCATGAATGTGTAGAGAGTCTTAAAAAAGAATATAAAAATAATAATAAAAAATTATTTATTAAAGAAAAAGATGCTACAAATTTAGATTGTTTCAATAATGAATTTATAGATGTAATTATAACAGATCCACCATGGAACATATTTAATAGGGATGAAAGTATAAATTATGTTGAATTTTATAATAAAATGCTAACTGAATTTTATAGAGTATTAAAAAATGATGGCAGAGTTATTGTATTGATGGGTAATAAAATTGATTTTGAAGAAGCAATTAAAGTTAATAACAATTTTAAAATTGATAGTACTTTATCTGTGCTTGTAAATGGAAAAAAAGCAAACGTATATTATATAACAAAAAAATAAAATAAGGGGGATTTATAAATGAACAAAATAGCTACTTTTGTAATGCCAATTTATTTAAGAAAAAAAGAAGAGATTGAATTTTTTAAGAAAAGCGTAAAAGGAATACTTAATCAAAGTGATCAAGATTTTCAAGTAGTTATAATAGATGATAATACAGATGAGAGCTTATATAAACTAATTTTAGAATATATTGAAGGTTTGAATGATGAACGTTTTAAACTAATAAGAATGAATAAAAATCGTGGTCCAGGATATTGCAGAAATATTGGAATTGATTATGCTAATAAAACATCTTCACCTTTTATTTTATATAATGACGCTGATGATGTATCAAATCCAAAAAGATTAGAGTATACAAGAAAAATATTTAAAGATGAAGAGGTAGGAGTTGTATATAGTACATTTATTCCAATAGATGAAAATGATAAGGAAATACCATATAAAAATCTTGTTGAATCTTTAAAGAATATTTTAGATGGAAATAAAAATAATCCAATACATGGTAAAGATATTTTAATTAAATTGGCTACTGAAAAAAACTATACTAATTTAACTTCTTCAACTAGTGTTAGAACATCTCTTGCATATAAATTTAAATTTCCAACTTTTAGAGTATCTGAGGATTGTTATACATGGTATATGTATGCTTCTAGTGGGAAATCATTTTATTATTGTAAAGAAATACCTACTAAGTATAGATTAAGAAATAATGGTAGTAGTAATAGTAGAGAAAACTTAGATGATTTTTATAGAAGAAAAATAAAAGCTGATAGTTTAGGATTTAAAAAAGCATTAAATAATTATTCAAAAAATAATTTAGTTTTAAAAAATGAAAAAGTAAAAGCTTTTTATGATTTTTATAATTGTTTATATAAAGTTGTAGAAAAAGAAAGCTCTAAAGAATTATTAACTAGTTTAGAGAAGAAGATAAATAAATATAATTATTATCTTGATATTAACATTAAAGAAGGAAAAAACTATATAGTTCAGGTAATAGTACCACAAACTGAAGGAAAAGTAGGTGGTTCTGATACTCATGTTCTATCATTAAGTACTTGTTTAAAGGATGATAAAAATTATACTCCAATTATATTATTTACTAGAAATACTGAATATTTAGAAAAAATAAAAAATAATGATATTTCATATATTTTTTGTGGAAAATGTAAAAGCAAATTAAAACAATTATATTTGTTGAGTGATTTACCAAAAAAATATAATATTAAAGTTATGCATTCACATCAATATAATGCAAATTATCTAGCTTCTGCAATTAAACTGTATGATAGATTATGGAGGAAAATTCCATGCGTAATGACATGCCATGGATGGATTGAAAATAATATTGTTGATAGATATTATACTTTTTGGGATTTTTTTACATATCTTTTTGCATCTGCACTTATTTGTGTATCTAGAAAAGATGAAAAAAGATTAAATGATGGAATATATAAGAATAAAAAGAAATATTATATTCCTAATGGAGTATTTATAAATAATAATAAAAATAATAAAAAAGAAATATTAAAAAAATATAGTATACCAAATAATAAAAAAGTAATAGCTTATGTTGGAAGACTTGCACCTGAAAAAAGAATTGACTTGATAATAGAGAGTGCAAGGATTTGTTGTGAAAAAAATAATGATATTATCTATATTATATGTGGTAGTGGAGATGAAGAAAATAATATAAAGTCATTAATCAAAACATATTCATTAGAAAATAAAGTATTTATGTTAGGATATATAGCAAATATAAATGAAATACATAGTATTACTGATTTATTAGTTTTAAGTTCTGATACTGAGGGAACTCCAAGAGCTGTATTAGAAGCTATGTCTAATAAAGTTTGTGTTGTTTCTACTAATGTAGGAGGACTAAAAGAGATAATAGATAATAATGTAAATGGTGTGTTAGTAGAAAAAGGCAATTATAATGAACTTAGTGATAAAATATTATATTTAATTGATAATGATGAAATTAGAAATAAATATGCAATTAATGGATATAAAAAAATAAATGAAAATTTTGATATTAAAAAAATGGAAAAAGAAATAAAAGAAGTATATAATAAGCTATAAAGGAGAGGGGAGTTATGAAAAATATTATTATAGTTGGTTATAATAATTTTTCTAAAAAGGTAATAGATTGTTTAAAAAATGTGAGTGTAATTCTTGATGATTTAACAAGAGAAAATAGTTATAACAATATTAAAATAGATAATATTAAAAATGTTAATAATTATTTAGATGATAACACTGAAATATATGTTATAGATGATATGCCTTATTTTGATGAATTGTATCATAAATTATATGATGCTGGTATTAATAAAATAAATGTATTAATAAAGGAAAATATAGATATTGTAGATGAAAATATATTATCAAGTAAATTTGTACAAACTTATTATTTAAAAGATAAACCTTTACTGAGATACATTGAAGCACATATTTGTGATAAATGTAATTTGAAGTGTAATGGTTGTACACATTTTTCTAATATAGCAGATGTTGATAATGTAAGTATAGAATCCTTTAAAAAAGATATAGATGAACTAGAAAGTAAATTTGATGTATCAATGATTAGACTCATGGGTGGGGAACCATTTTTAAAAAATAATTTAGATGAATATATAAATTATACAAGAAAAAAATTTCCAAAAGCTACTATATTTATTGTAACTAATGGATTATTAATTAGAAATATGAGTGATAAAGTTATCAATAGTATTAGGGATAATAACATAATTATTAATATATCATTATATAAGCCAACATTAAGAATAATAAATGATATAAAATTATTTCTTAATAATAATAAGATTAAATGTAGATTTGGAAGAGGAAATATAGAACCATTAGAATGTGATTATATAATAAATTTTCATACATGTTTAAGTACTAATAAGATAAATAATAATGAAAAATTAACTTGTTATAATCAATATTGTTGGTTTTTAAGAAATGGATGTGTTTACAAATGCCCATATCCTGCATTAATTCATATATTAAATAGTAAATATGATACAGAATTTAAAGTTCTAGAAAATGATAGTTTTAAATTATCAGAAGTAGATGACGGATGGGATACAATTAAAAAGCTATCAGATAAAATTAGTTTTTGTGATTATTGTAGAAATAATGTTAAAAATTATGAATGGAATAATAGATTACCTGAGTTAAGCTATTATATATTAGGAGGAAAAAATGGAGATATTAAAGATTAATGGATTATCAAAAAGTTATGGTGAAAAGACTTTATTTAAAGATATATCATTTGTTTTAAATGAAAAATCTAAAATTGGTCTAGTTGGTAAAAATGGAGTTGGTAAATCAACTTTATTAAAAATACTATCTAAATTAGAAACAGCAGATAATGGTGAAATAATAAAAAAATCTGATGTTAAAATTGGATACTTAGAACAACAACCAAATTATCCAAATATGACAGTTAGTGAGGTATTAAGTTTAGCTTATAAAGAAATATCAGAAACATCAAATAAGATGAGAGAATTAGAAGATAAAATGTCTAATAATGAAGGAGACTTAGACACCAATATGAAACTATATGGTGTATTACAAGAAAAATTTGAATTACTTGGTGGATATGATATTGAATACAAAGTAAGTAGTATTATAAGTGGATTTAATTTTACAGAGGAGTTTTGTAATAAAAAATTTACTGAATTAAGTGGTGGTCAAAAAACAAAAGTATTACTTGCAAAATTACTTATAGAATCTCCTCAAATAATACTTTTAGATGAACCAACAAATTATTTAGATTTATCATCATTAGAATGGTTAGAAGAATATATTGCTAACTTTGATGGTTCAATTATTGTTGTCTCTCATGATAGATATTTTTTAGATAAAGCAGTAAATCAAATTATCGAATTAACAACTACTGAAGCTCAAGTATATAATGGCAATTATTCATATTATATTGAAGAAAAAGAAAGAAGATTTTCTGAACTACAAAAAGATTATAATGATCAACAAAAGAATATTAAAAGAATGCAAGAACAGATTAAATGGATGCAGTCAACTGGTAGTAATGTATTAAAAGCAAAAGCTCATCAAATTGAAGCAAGATTAGATAAAATGGATAAAATTGATAAACCAAAAGTTGATAACAGAAAAATACGTCTTGCATTGAGTGGAAATGTAGCTGCTAAAAAAAGAATACTAGAATTAGATGATGTTTCAAAATCATTTGATAAAAAATTATTTGAACATGTAAGTGGAGAAATAATAGGAAATGATAGTGTTGGAATAATTGGTGATAATGGAGTAGGTAAAACAACTTTATTAAGATGTATCTTAGAGAAAGAAAAACCAGATACAGGTACTATTCATATTGGAGAAAATTTAAGAGTTGGTTTCTTAGATCAAGAGAGTGAATTTAGTGATCCTGAGCAAAGCATATTGGATGCATATTGTTTAGAGACTGGAGAAGATACTTCAAAAGCAAGAAATCAATTAGCAAAACTAATGTTTACTCAAGATGACGTGTATAAAAAAATAAAAGTGCTTTCTGGTGGAGAAAAGAAAAAGTTAAAATTAAGTATTTTAATGTCTAAAAATCCTAATTTGCTTATTCTAGATGAACCAACAAATCATTTAGATTTACCTTCAAGAGAAGAATTAGAAGAAAGATTATTAGATTTTGATGGTTCATTATTATTTGTATCACATGATAGATATTTTCTAAATAAAATTGCAAGTAAAATATGGGAATTACAAAAAGATGGATTATTAAAAGTAGATGGTAATTACGATGATTATTGTTTATATAAAGAAATGATGGAAGAAGAAACAACTCGTAAAAGATAATAAGGAGTAAATATGAAAAAGATATTAATAATTTCTCCTCATTTAGATGATGCAGTTTTATCTTGTGGGGATTTAATTCACAAATTAAATAGTGAAGGTAATATAATTGATGTTGTTACTGTATTTTCAAAGGATGCTAGTGATTTATCTTCTTCTGCTATTAGATTTCATTATAATTGCTTTTTGCCAAATATGCCAATGAAACATAGGAAAATTGAAGATAAAAAGGCACATAAATTATTGAATTGTGGAAGTATTTATTTAAATCTTCTTGAATGTTTATATAGAAAAAATAATAATGAATTTTTATATCCTGATTTAGATAATATTTATCATTTAGAGAAAAAAGATACAAAAATTATAAAAACAGTAGAAGAAAAATTATTAAAAATTGTAAACAATTATGATATAGTTCTTTGTCCAATGGGACTTGGCGGTCATGCTGATCACTTGGTATGTAATAAAGCTGTAAATAACATAAAAAAACAAATAAATGGTAAATTATTCTTTTATGAAGAAGTAGCGTATGTTTGTTATTATTATAGAGAACATATTAAATCTAATTGGGGAGATGGTTTAAGTTATAAACTAATTGAATTATCTGAAGATGATTTTAATAGTAAAATAAATGGTATTTTATTGTATCGTTCTCAGTTGAATATTCTATGGAGTAATTATGAACAAATGTATAATGATTTAGATATTTTTTCACGTAAATATAGTAATAATAGAAGTATAAGATTGTGGTATTATGAAAGTATATAATAAGTATTTTAAAATTGAAATTATTAATAATGAACTATATTATAATTTAAATAAAATAGAGTATGATAACTTTAGTGATTTATATAATATAATGTATAAATTTATAAGTAGAAAAAAAATAGATAAGTTATTCCTTGAAGGAGAGTATGAGCCTCTTAATAGTTTAGAGCAACTAATATTATTAGTTTTATCTAATTATTATAAAGATGTTTATTCAATTAAATATAATAAGTATTTGGATATAACTTTTTCTTATAATTTTCCTATCAATAAGCAAAAATGGATAATTAAAAGAATTCTTAAGATATGTAATAAAGCATTCAATACAAATATGATTGCTTTAGGTGATTCAATAGATTATCTAGAAGTAGATGTTTCTAATAAAGAACAATATGAATCTTTTTACAAAAGATTTGGTAGATTAATTAGAAAAGGTGATAATGAATTTGAAGTTAGAATTAATGATTTAAAAGATACCTTAAATAATTGGAATAGTTATTGTGAAATAAAACATAATAAAAAGTTTTCTAATGAAGCACTAGATGTTTATAAAGATATATACAGTACTTTTAATTTTTATTCAATTAAGATACTATATAAAGATGAAGAAATAGTAAACACTATATATTTTAAAGATACTGTAAATAAAGTGTTATATTTTTGTATATTGTCATGGAATGAAAAATATAAAAATTTATCTCCTGGAATATACACATATGCTAAAGGAATAGAATATTGTCATAAAAATAATTATAAATTTTCATTTTGTTATGGACTTCAAGGATATAAAAAAAATATGTTGATAGATTTTGGAGTAGAATATGAATGATTTAGTAAGTGTGGTTATACCCACATATAATAGATATGATGAATTATTTAGAGCAATAGATAGTGTATTGTTACAAACATATAAAAATATTGAAATAATTGTTGTAGATGATAATTATAATAATAAATATTTAAGAAATAAAATTAAAAATAAATTAAAAGCATATAAGAATGTTAACTATTTAACACCTAATAAACATCTAGGTGGAAGCGAAGCCAGAAATTTTGGCGTTAAAAATTCAAAAGGAAAATATATCTCATTTTTAGATGATGATGATGAATACTATGAAAATAAAATAGAAGAACAAGTATCACTTTTTAATAGTCTTAATGATGATAAACTTGCATTGGTATATTGCTATGGTGATATTATTTATCCTAATGGATTAGTTGAAAAAGAAAAAACCAACTACAAAGGATGGCCATTGTCAATTCAAATGAGGTTTAATATAGCAGGGACTTCATTTTGGTTAATCAGAAAAGATATATTTGAATTAATTGGTGGATTTGAAAGTATTTATTCACATCAAGATGGAGTAGTGTTATTAAAATTATTATCATATGGTTATAAAGTTAATCTATGTGAAAAAGAATTAGTTAAATATTATTTTCATTCAAGAGGAAAAGGTATTACAGATGTAAATGAAAAGATACTTACTTCTAATATTGAATACCTAGAAATGTGTAAAAAATACTTCTATATGATTCCAAAAAGTGAGCAGAGAAGAGTATTGTTAAAATACTATGATGATAGAAACTGGAATTTAATTATATTAAATAAAGATAAAGAAGCAAAAGAAGATTTAAAAATACTATTAAAAAAATATTTTATATCTAAGGAATTATTTATATGTATTTATAGAATTATATTTGCAAATAGATATAGAAGAAAAGATATGGAATTTAATAAAAATGTATTATTAGGAGATAATTATGAAAAATAATGAAAAAACATTTTGGACATCAGAAACACAAATGGCTTATTATAGAGATACAATCGTTAAATGTGATGGTGCATATTTATTTGATAAAGATGGAAAAAAATATTTAGATTTAAATAGTGGAACATGGAATGTAATCCTTGGTTATAATAGAGAAGAATTTAATGTTAAATTAAATGAACTAACTAATCATATACAATTTATTCCAAATGTTAGATTTAAACATGAACATGGAGATAAATTATCAAAAAGAATATTAAGTAAAATGCCAAATAAATATCATAGTGTATTCTTTACTTCAGGTGGAAGTGAAGCAGTAGAAACTGGTGTTAAATTTGCAAAGCAGTATTGGTATAATAAAGGATACAAAAACAAGACAAGAGTAATATCATTTTACGATGCATATCATGGTTCAACAATTGGAACAGTTAGTTTATCAAGTGATCCATGGGATAGAATAGAATATGATGGAATGTTAATGGATTCTATTAAAGCGTATCCATATTATTGTTATAAATGTAAACTTGGTTTAAATAAAAAAACATGTGGTTTTGCTTGTTTAAAAGAATTAGAAAATCAAATTAATTTTTATGGAGATGAAAATATATCATCATTAGTGTTAGAACCAATTATGGGTGTCGGAGGAGTAATTATTCCATCTAAGGAATGGATGAATAAATTGTTTGATATATGTCATAGACATAATATTTTAGTAATATTTGATGAAGTTACTTCTGGATTTGGTAGATGTGGAAATTATTTTGCATTTTTAGATTATGATGTACTACCAGATATAGTAACATTTGGAAAATGTATTTCTAATGGGGTTGTTCCTCTTGGTGGAACTATTGTATCAAAAGAAATATATGATGCTTTTGATGAATTAAATCCAGATATTCAATTTAAACATGGATTTACAAATAGTGGACATCCATTATGTTGTGCTGTAGGAAATATTGTTTTAGATATTTTTGAAAAAGATAATGTACTTGATATTATTAAAAAGAAAGAAAAATCATTTGCTAAAATTATTAATGAATTAAAGAAAAAAGATTATATTGGAGAAATTAGAATAAAAGGATTAATGATTGCAATTGAACTAATAAATCCTAAAACAAAAGAATCATTAGTTATTCCTGATTTATTATATAAGTTTAAAGAGAAGGGTATTATAATGAGTCAAATGACACAAGTAGTAAATTTTATGCCATCTATTTGTGTTAGTGATAAAGAACTTCAATTTGGAGTAGATACATTAATTGAAATAGTAGAGGATTATTTAAGTGAAAACAAATAATAAAAAAGTAATTACAGTAATTGGATGCGGATATGTTGGATTATCATTAGCTATATTGTTTAGTTTAAAAAATAAAGTATTTGCTATTGATATTAATAAAGATAGAATTAATAATATTAATAATAGAATTAATTACATAAAAGATGATTTAATAGATGAATATTTTAAAACAAAAAAATTGAATCTAATAGGAACAAATGACTATAATCAATCAATTTCAAAATCTGATTATGCAATAATATGTGTACCAACAAATTATGATAAAAAAACTGATTCACTTGACACATCTATTATTGAAAATGAAATAGATAAGATATTGAAGATTAATAATAAAATTACAATTATAATTAAGAGTACAATTCCTTTTGGTTTTACAAAGAAAATACAAGAAAAATATAATAAAGATGATATTATTTTCTGTCCTGAGTTTTTAAGAGAAGGGAATGCATTATATGACTCTTTATATCAAGAAAGAATAGTAATGGGTTCAAAAAATGAAAAAGCCAAGGATTATGTAAATATTCTAATTAAGCTTATTAAAAATAAGAATGTAAAAGTAAAATATATGGATTCATATGAAGCAGAGAGTATTAAATTATTTGCTAATACATATTTAGCAATGAGAGTTGCTTTCTTTAATGAGTTAGATACTTTTTGTGAATTAAATAATTTAAATTCAAAAGATATTATTGAAGGAATTAGTTTAGATAATAGAATAGGTATGTTTTATAACAACCCATCATTTGGATATGGAGGATATTGTTTACCAAAGGATGTAAAACAGCTTGAAAAACATATTGACAATGATTCTAGTCTTATTAAATCAATATCTAAATCTAATAAAAATAGAAAAAAGCATATATATAAAATGATTTTAAAATCAAATGCTAAAGTTGTTGGTATATATAGATTATCAGCTAAGAAAAACACTGATGATTTTAGAGAATCAGCAGTGCTAGAAATAATTAAATATTTGAAAAAAAATGGTATAAAAACTATTATTTATGAACCACTAATTAATAAAAAAAGTTTATTAGGAAGTAAAGTAATAAATGATTTAGATAGTTTTAAAAAAGAATGCAATATTATTATTGCTAATAGAAATAATAAAGAATTAGATGATATTAAAGACAAAGTATATTCTAGAGATATATTCAATAAAGATTAAATAAAAGCATATTTAATCTTTTTATTTTTTGATAATAATAGTATAATTAAAATATGGAAAATATAGTATTAGACAATTTAGATTCAATTAGTGATGATGATAAAGAAATGTTAGCATCTTTAATGCAAGGAGATAAAGATACTAGAGAGTTTTTTTATGAACAATTAAGTATTATTATGAATAAATGGCATAAAGATTTTAGTATGTTTAAAATACCTAGTGGAATAGTAACAATAAGCATTAATGGAGAAAATATTTATCTTCCTTTTGGAGAAACTTTTTATAATGATGAAACAATTTTTGATATAGCTTCAATGAGTAAATTATATACTGAGTTTATTCTATTTGGAATATTAGAAGATTATGATATAAAGTTAGATTCTAAAGTTGGTGATTTAGTAGATTTTTATTCTGAATTAAAAGATTTAACTATATTAGATTTGATTAGTTTTAATAATACTTACTATACTAAAATAGATATTAGAAATTGTACTAACAAGGAAGATGCAATTAAAGCATTAAGAACTTCATATTTAGATGAATCAAAAATAGGGTATTATTTATATACAGATTTACCAATTATGATTCTTACTGATATATTAGAAACTTATACAGGACTTAGTTATAAAGAATTATTTCAAAAATATATAATTGAAAAGTTAGATTTACATGAAACATATTTGGATATTAAAAGTGATAAATATGTTACTTTAAACAAAGATTTAACAAATGATCCAAAAGCAAATATTATGGGTGGATATTATGGACATTGTGGTGTTAAAACTACAAGTAGAGAATTTATTAAATTTTTAAATAATGCTTTGAATAGTAAATATGGTTATCTTTTAATTAATAAAAGTAATACATTAAGTAGTGATGGAACAAGATGTATTAAAAAAGGAATAATTGGAAATTCAAACTTGAGTGTTAGTAGTGATGATAGCTTAGCAAGTAGATTTTTACCAAGTGATGGGTTTGCAATCCAAGGAAGTGTAAGATGTCATGGAGAAACTTGTAATTTTACAATTGGTGATGAAACATATAGAGTATCTTCAAGTATATTTTTAGACTTATATACACAGCTTGATAGTATTTTGGAATATGAAAAACAAACAGGTAAAAAAATTACTAAAGAATACTATGTAGATGGAAAAGGTAAATTGATAATGTGTGATATAAGAGGTTTATTGTCTTATAAAACGACATTTAAAGATATTACAAATCTTATTGGTATGTGTAGAGTATTAGAATTAAATAAAATGTTAAAAGAAAATAAAAGTAATAAATTATAGGTAAGTATATGAAGAAGTTTTTAGAAAATCTAAGTAAAACATGGAAATATGAAAAAGCAAATAAAAAGAATTTAATTCATTTAATATTTCTTGAATTATTGATAATAGTAATTAGAATAATTGTGCCTTTATTAGGAGCTAAAAGGATAATATATTTAACAAATAGTTTGTTTTATAAATTAATATTTATTGCAATTGTATTACTTATAGTTGAAATTATATATAACATTTGTAGTTATCTTGCAAATAATGAATTACAAATATTATATACAGAAAGTCATAAAAGAATGCAAATTGATTTAGGTAAAAACATATTAAGATTTGAAAATGATTGTTTAGATAAGAATGGTTCAGGAAAATTTGTTCAAAGATTAACAAATGATGTAGGTAAAATTTCAGATGTATTTGCTAGTATAGTTGAATATAGTTCAGAAATAATAAAAGAAATAGGTATTTTTATTGCAATATTTATAATTAATAAAGAAATATGTTTAATATCAATGTCTTTATTATTATTAAAAACGTATGTTGAGAAAGCTAGAACAAAAAAATTAAATGAAAAAGAAAAAGAGTTAAGAAAATCAAATGATAAGGTATCAACATTTGTAAGTGAAATGATTAGAGGAGCAAGGGACATTAAAATGTTAAATGCTGAGAAAGGTTTCATAAACAAATTAAGTGATGATATTAATTATATTAATGATGAAAAATATAATAAAGCTAATCTAAATATGAAATATATTGTATTAAGAGGTTTTATTTCTGATGTTGAGGATTTGATTTTAGTACTTGCAATTATTTATTTTATTGGAATTAATAGAATAGATATAACTCTTGCAATTGTTATATATAATTATTTTAATAATACAGGAAGTTTAGCTTTTTGTATTGGTTCACTTCTTGAAAGAATTAAAGATTTTAATTTATCTGCAGATAGAACATTTGAAATATTTGATGATAATAAATATAAAAAAGAAGTATTTGGTAACAAACATTTAGATAAAGTAAAAGGAAATTTTGAATTTAAAAATGTATGTTTTAAATATGATAAAAATGAAGTATTAAATAATCTTAGTTTTAATATTAAGTCAAATGAAACTGTTGCTTTTGTAGGTAAAAGTGGAAGCGGAAAAACAACAATATTTAATTTACTATGTAAAATGTATAATGTTGATTCTGGTTTAATTACAATTGATGGTATTAATGTTAATGAATTGGATAAAGATTCTATTAGAGGAAATATTACAATTATTAGTCAAGATCCATATATATTTAATATGAGTATTATTGATAACTTTAAATTGATAAAGAATAATGTAACATTTAAAGAAATAAAAGAAGCGTGTAAGATATCATGTTTAGATGACTATATAGAATCATTACCAGATAAATATGAAACTATTATTGGTGAAGGTGGAGTTAATTTAAGTGGCGGAGAAAAACAGAGACTTGCTATTGCTCGTGCTTTGGTTCAAAATACAAAAATAATATTGTTTGATGAAGCAACAAGTGCTTTAGATAATGAAACACAACAAAAAATTACTGAAGCAATTAATAATATGAAAAAGGATTATACTATTTTGATAATTGCTCACAGATTATCAACAGTCATTAATTCTGATAGAATATTATATCTTGAAAATGGTCACATTGAAGCAGAAGGAACTCATAAAGAACTATTAAAAAAATGTGACGGATATAAAAAATTATATGAAAAAGAATTAAAGAAATAATATTTTTAAAGTATATATGATATACTATTATAGAAAGAGTGATAAAAAATGAGAAAGAAAAATATTATAATATCTAGTGTATTAATTTTAGTTAGTATTATTTATACATATTTAGTAAAACATGTAGATGTAGCACCTATAGGTCCAAATTCTTCTAGTGTAGGATTTAGTTCATTAAATGGTTGGTTTAAAAATATAATAGGATCAAATATGATAATCTATAAAATCACAGAAGTTTTAGGATTACTATTGTTTTTGATAGTAGCTATATATGGATGTATTGGCTTGTATCAATTAATAAAAAGAAAAAGTTTGCTAAAAGTTGATAAAGAAATAATGGTACTTGGTGGACTATATGTCTTAATGATGATTGTGTATGTTTTCTTTGAAAAATGTGTTATTAATTATAGACCTATATTAATAGATGGAGAACTTGAAGCATCTTTTCCTTCAAGTCATACAATATTAGCTTTATGTATTGCACTTAGTTCACTAAAAGTTAGTCAAAGATATTTTAATAAAAAATATATAAAACAAATTAATTTAGTAACTATATTATTAATGAGTTTAGTATTCTTAGGAAGAACAATTAGTGGTGTTCATTGGATTAGTGATATTATAGGAGGAGTTATTATTTCTTTAACTTTACTTTCTATATTTAATACTATTTATGATTGGACTAGAAAAGTATCTAAGTGATACTTTTTTTATTTTCAATAATATTATTTTGTGTTACAATTTAGTTGTATAGGAGGGTTTATGGCAAGAGCAAAAAGCAGTGAACAAAAAGATAATAAAGAATTAAAAGAGGAATTAGTAGAATATATAGATTCTAAAATTGATGAAAAAATTGATTTAAGTAAAATCAATAAAGATGTTAAAGAGTATGTTGATTTATTAGTTAAAAAAGATTTAACTAATGAAGTTGAAAAAGCAAATAAAAGGTTATTAAGAGAAAAAAACAGAAAAATATTCTTTAAAAATTTAATTATAATTATATTAATTGTAGTAATTGGATTTTTAGTATATTTGCTTTATAAAGCCCATTATTTTGATAAGTATTTTGTAAATGAAGATACACCTCAAGTTATAGTCGATAAAAAGGAAGAAGAAGTAGAGAAAGATACTCAAACAAACCATGTTCCTACATTTGAAGAGCTTGAAAGTGAATATGGAGATTTAATTAAAGATATATATATAAATGAAAACAGTAAATATATAAAGGATTACTATAGTGGTGTTTTATCAAATGAGATAAAAAATTATATAGCACTTAATAAATTAAGTTTTGATAAGTTATCTGTTGAAGAAGATTATAATGTAATTGATTCATCTGATATAGAAATAGAATATAAAAAGCTATTTAATGATAAATTTAATAAAGCAACTTTTGATTATAATGGAAATAAATTAAGATATGTTACTAAGTTAGATTCTTATATGACTGATAGTATATTAACAAAAACTAAAAGTAATATAAAAAGAGAAATCATTGATATAGAAGTAGAAGATGATATAGTTACAATAACTACAGTAGAAGGTCTTGTTAAAGATGGTAAATTATATAATATTTTAACTAATGAAGTAGTAAAAAATTATAAAAAAGATTCATTATCTAAATATGAAGATGAACTAAATAAAATAAGCTATGTTTTTGATAATAAAAAACTAGATAGATTGGAGGAATAAAAGGGTGAATAAAAAAGATGTAATTAATAAAATAAAAGAACTTACCGGTTTTGATGATGAAAAAGCAAATACTATTAATGATATATTAGAAAATAATCTTATAGTTGGTAAACATGGTAAAGAAAAAATAACAAGTGAACTTATGGAAAGATTATCAATTAGAGAAGAAGAAGCAGATAAAATATATAACACATGTATGAGCATAATTACTTCTGGCGTAAAAGATAAAATATTAAACCCTTTTAAGTCTCAGAATTAGTATGGATATTTATAATTTATTAAACAATATCTATATTATTTTAGAAATGAATGAAAAATAGATTTTTAATAATCTATTTTTTTGATATAATTATACTGAAAGGATTAATTATGAATAATAAACAATTAGCATTAATTTTAGTTCCTATATTTATAATAGTATTTTTAATGTCTTTTTTTATAATGAAGAATAATGTAAAAGAGAAAAAAACAAATATAGAAGAACCTAAAGTTAAAGAAGAGGTTAAAGCAGAATTTAAAGTAGAGGAAAATGATATGAAAGCTGTAATAGTTATAGTAAATGGAAAAGAATTAGTTATTAATTTAGAAAATAATAGCTCTAGTGAAGCATTTTATAATAAATTACTTGAAGGTGAAGTAATAGTTGATGCTCATGACTATGGTAATTTTGAAAAAGTAGGTGATCTTGGTTTTGATTTACCAAGAAATGATAAACAAATTACAACAGTACCGGGAGATTTAATATTATATATGGGTAATCAAATAACTTTGTATTATGACACTAATACATGGAATTTTACTAAACTTGGTCATATTGATATTAACAAAGATGAATTAAAAGAAATACTTGGAAATGAAAATGTTACAATGACATTTAAATTAAAATAGAGATAATAATTATATTCTATAATTATTATTTTTTTGGTATAATTGTGTAGTATTATAATATAAATTATGTTAGAATATTTACTACTTTATGGAAGGAGGAATATTGTGCTTGAAATAAAAAAGATTACTAAAATCTATGAAACTGGCGATTTAAAACAAAAAGCATTAGATGGTGTAAGTTTAAATTTTAGAAAAAGTGAATTTGCATCTATCTTGGGTCCTTCTGGTAGTGGTAAAACTACATTATTAAATATAATTGGTGGTCTTGATAAATATACAAGTGGTGATTTAATAATAAATGGAATATCAACAAAAAAATATAAAGATTCTGATTGGGATTCATATCGTAATCATAGAATTGGTTTTGTTTTTCAAAGTTATAATTTAATATCACATCAATCAATACTTCAAAATGTTGTTTTAGCATTAACTTTATCTGGTATTTCAAAAAAAGAAGGTATACAAAGAGCTAAAAAAGCACTTGAAGATGTTGGATTAAAAGAACATATAAATAAAAAACCTAATCAATTATCAGGTGGTCAAATGCAAAGAGTTGCAATTGCTCGTGCTCTTGTAAATGACCCAGATATTTTACTTGCTGATGAACCAACTGGTGCACTTGATAGTGATACAAGTGTTCAAATAATGAATATTTTAAAAAAAATATCTGATAATAAACTTGTTATAATGGTAACTCACAATCCTGATTTAGCAGAAGAGTATTCTAATAGAATTATTAAATTAAAAGATGGAAAAATAACATCTGATACTAATCCATATGATGGAAAAGGTGAAAAGGAATCTAATAGTTCAAAAACTAAAAAAACATCTATGTCATTTTTAACAGCTTTATCACTTTCCTTTAATAATTTAATGACTAAAAAGGGAAGAACTATATTGGTTTCTCTTGCTGGTTCAATTGGAATTATTGGTATTGCTTTAATACTAGCTTTATCTAGCGGATTTCAAAGATATATAGATAAATTACAAGAGGATACGTTATCAAGTTATCCACTTACAATAATGCAAGAAAATGCAGATATGACATCTATGCTTTTATCAATGGTTGGTGAAGAAAATAGTGAAGAAACAGGTAAAAGTGATGTTGTAAAAGAAAAACAAGTTGTTACATCAATGTTTTCTAGTATAAGTACAAATGATTTAAAAAGTTTTAAAAATTATTTAGAAAAAAACTATAAAACTGTTGAAAATGATATAGCATCAGTTAAATATAATTATAGTATTGATCCATTAATATATTCTAAAAAGGATAATAAACTTCTTAAATTAAATCCTAATACATTGTTTTCATCAATTTATGGTGGGTCTGCTGTATCAGGAATGTATTCGCAATATGCTAGTGTATTTTCACAAATAGTAGATGATAAAGATTCTTTAAATGAACAATATGATATTTTAAAAGGATCATGGCCAGAACAATATGATGAAATGGTTATTGTTTTGTCTGAACCAAATAGTATATCTGATATGTTAGTATACTTTTTAGGACTAAGAGATATACAAGAATTATATGATATGATTGGTAAAATGATGGCTGGTGAAAAAGTAGAGTCTAAAAGTGAACCATATGAATTTACATATGATGAACTTATGAATTTAGATTTAAGATTAATTAATCAAACTGATATGTATAAATATAATTCTAAATATGAAATATATGAAGATATGAGTGAAGATGATGATTATGTAAATAAACTATATGATAATGCTTTAAAAATTAGAATAGTTGGTATTGTTGCTCCTAAGAAAGGAACAACAACAATGGCTCTAAATCCTGGAGTGGTATATACTGCTGATTTGGTAAATTATATTATTAATAATTCAAAAGACACGGAAGTAGTAAAAAAACAATTAGCAAATAAAGATATTGATGTATTTTCTAATGCTAAATTTGATGAAAAAAAGAATAACAATAATATGGATTTTGAAGATTTAATTAGTATAGATAAAGATATGTTAGAAAGTGCTTTTAATATAAAATTAGATGAAGATGATATTAAGAATACAACCAATAATTATATGTCACAAATATCATCATCTATAACAGCAGATACAACACCAGCAAAGAATGATTTTGAATCAACACTTAAAGATTTAATTAGTGGTTTATTAAATGATTATGTTTCTAGTCCAAAAGAAAAAATGACTATTCCTATGATGGGAGAAGTTGCTGTTATATATAATAATGATGTTGATGGAATAGTTGATGAATATTTAAAAACACAAAATAGTCAAAACAAATTAAAAAATTTGGAAAACAAATATGTAATTCCAATTAACGTTTATGAAAGTAGATTTTCAAGTATAATATCTAATTTTATAAAAATGTATATTAGTAACTTTAATTCTCAAAATAGTTCTGTTTCAACAGATCCTAATAATCCCGCTGCAATCGTGGTTAGTGAAGCAATAAACCCAGCTATTGATGAAGTTATGAAAGATACACTTTTTCAAGGTATATCTGCTGCTATGGCACAAGCTATGACTGAAGCAGTAATGCAAAAAGATATTTTAACAAAAGTAGGGGAGTTAACAGGAAATTTAATGGGTAGTCTTGCAACTGCATTTAATGTTGATCCAAATAAAATAGCTGAAGCATTTAAATTTGATTTATCAGAAGATGAACTTAGAAGAATAATGACAGCAATGATGAATTCTAATGGTGGAGGAAATGCAAATTCAAATTTAATCTCTCTTGGTTATCAAGATAAAGATGAACCAACTTCTATATCATTCTATTTTACAAGTTTTGATGGAAAAGAAAGATTCATAGATTTTATTGATAATTATAATTCTAAAATGGAAAAAAATAATCAAGAGGATAAAGTTTTAAATTATACAGATACTACTGGATTATTAATGTCATCTGTTAAAAAAATAGTAAATAGTGTAAGTTATGTTTTAATTGCATTTGTATCAATTTCTCTTGTAGTATCTTCAATAATGATTGGAATTATTACATATATTTCTGTTCTTGAAAGAACAAAGGAAATTGGTATATTACGTGCAATTGGAGCATCTAAAAGAAATATATCTTCAATATTTAATGCTGAAACATTTATAACAGGTTTATTATCTGGATGCTTGGGTATTTTTATAACACTAATATTAATACCAATTATTAATTATATTATTCATACTCTTACAGGTAATGTAAATATTAGTGCTTATATTTCTGTACAAGCATCAATTATATTAATAGTATTATCAATTATTTTAACACTTATTGGAGGATTGATACCATCTAGAAAAGCAAGTAAACAAGATCCAGTAATAGCTCTTAGAAGTGAATAAAAAAGATTCCTAATTAGGAATCTTTTTACATGATATGATATCTTAAATCATTTAACTCTACATATTTAGCATCTAAATAAGGAATTGCTTCATCTTGATAAATTCTATATAAAGCATCTGATATAGAATAATCAAGTGATTTTGTATCAAAGAAATCTTTTTCTTGACTTTGAAATGTCTCACTTATTCTATCTTGTATTAATGTTTGTAAACATTCATAAAATAGTTCTTCATCATTATTGATTACACAAGGATAATGTCTTAACAAATTATAATATCTTGTTATATGAGACATAGTTGTACCATATTCTTCAGCTATTGTTTTTAATATTTCATCACTGACTTCCATTTTTATCACCATTTTAATAATAACATAATTAAAAACATAATAAAAGAGATAAGTAAAGTAATTGTTAAGTTTGCTGTAAAGAATTTTTTATGAAAAAATTTTATGTTATAATTTTTTTATGAATAGTGTAATGGAGAAAATTAATAACAATGCTAAGGATATTATCGATGATAATAATTTTTTGTTTGCAGCATTTGAAAATAGAATGTTAATAAGATTAGTTCATATATTTGAAAAGTATAAGATTCCAATGAATAAGAATATTATAAAAAAGAACTTGGAAGAAAATTTAATTAATAATTTAAATGAATCAAATAAAGAAATAATTGATCGATATGTTAAATTATTATCAAATTATGAAAAGATAATAAATGAATATGTAATAAATAATACTAAAACTGAAGTAATAAAAAAATCTACTATGGGATTTATTGAAAAAATAAAAGAAAAAAATAAAACATTTATTACAATATCATCTGCTAGTAACTTTATAGAATATATTAATTCTATTATATTTGTTTATGATAATAATGAATTAAATAAAGAAGTATTAAATAGAATTAATACTGATATTGGTGAAATATTAAGTGAGTTTAATAGAAATAATTATAATTTTGTTATAGAGTCAATTAATGATATAATAAAAAACATTATTTCACAACTATAAGGAGAAAATATGAATTTTGAAGAGCTAAAAAAATATGAACCAATTTATGTTATAGGACATATGAATATTGATTTAGATTCGGCTGTTTCTTCTAAAATCTTATGTGAAATTTTAAATAAGTTTAATATAAAATCATACTATGCTGTTCTTGATAGCAAGTATGATTTTGATTTGACAAATAAAAAAATGCTTGATGATTGTATGAATTTTAATCCTGTTATTATTAATAGAAAAGATGTTAAAAAATATAATTGGTTTTTAGTTGATCATAATGATAAATTGCAATCAGTTGGAATGGATGCTAATGTAGTAGGATGCATTGATCATCATCCAAACTCTAATCAAGTAAAGAATGCAATTATAAGTGATATATGTTCTTCTGCGCTATTTATCTATAATTATTTTAAAGATAAATATAGTTTTAATGATGAACAAAAATATCAAATCTTTTTAGCATTTCTTGGAGATGCTGGTTTTGGTAAATCATCTAAATATAAAGAAAGTGATGAAGTTATTGCTAAAAGCCTTGGATTTAATTATGATTATAATGAATTATTCAAAAAATATTTTACAGAAACTGATTTAAGTAAAGGCGTTAAAAATTCAATATATAATGGCTATAAAGAATATAAATTTGAAAATGTTACTTTTGGTAGTGGAAGAATAGAAGTATTTGGAATAGATGGATTAGAAGAATATAAAGATTTAATTAGTAAAATGGATTCTTTTTTAGGTATATGGAAAGATTATGAAAATAACAATACATATGTTTATTTTAAATATGATGGTAAATTTAAAGAGTATTTTTATAATTATAATGCATCTAGAACTTCAACTATTTTGCCAAATGTGTTAAAATATTTAAAAGAAGAAGGTTATATATATGGAGAAAGAAAAAGAAAATTATGTTGATGTGTATAGAGAAATAAAAGATTTTAAAAATAAGTATTCTAAAACAATTGCTTTTAGATTAAGCAAACACTCTAAAATTATTGAGCAACATTTAAATCCTAATGAAAAAATATTATATGTTTTTTGTGGACAAAAAAATACAAGTTCTTTTATGTTTGTTAATTCATGTATTGTTGCATTAACAAATAAAAGAATAATGATTGGTCAAAAAAGATTGCTATGGGGTTATTTTTTTACTGCTATAACACCAGATATGTATAACGATTTAAAAGTTAGAAAAAATTTAATATGGAGTGATGTTGAAATAGATACAGTAAAAGAAAATGTATATATTTCAAATATTGATCCTGAAGCTGCAATTGAAATTGAAACAAGAATAACAGATTTTATGATGAATGAGAAGAAGAAATATGCAAAATAAAATCTTTAAAGTTTTATTTATTTTAATATTGTTTTTTGATGTTGTTTATGCCAAAGAAGTAGATCTAGTTAGTGAAAAATATATTATTTATAATATGAATGATAATGAGATTATTGATGAAAATAATTCTCATGATGAGACTAGTATAGCTAGTTTAACTAAAATAATGACAGTTATCGTTGCTATTGAAAATATTAAAGATTTTGATGAAAAAATAACTATTACAAATGATATGCTTAAAGGTATAGATTGGGATGTGGCTACAGCTGGATTTAAAGTTGGAGATAAGCTTACATATAATGATTTATTATATGGAGCTATACTTCCTAGTGGAGCAGATGCTGTTAATGCACTTGCTATTTCTATTTCAGGTAATAAAGATGATTTTGTAAAACTTATGAATAATAAAGTAAGTGAACTTGGTTTAAAAAATACTCATTTTGATAATGTAGTAGGATTGTATAGTGAACAAAATTATAGTAGTGCTTATGATATGTCTCAGGTATTAATTTATTCTTTAAAAAATCAAAAATTTAAAGAAGTTTTTGAAACTAAAACATATACTTATTCAAATGGTAAAACTACAAAAAGTACTATTGAAAGATATAATTCAAGTGGAAATGATATTTCATATATAACAGGTGCTAAAACTGGATATATAAAAAAATCAGGTTATTGTTTAGCAAGTACGGCAACACTTAATGATGTTGATTATTTACTTATTACTTTAAATGCATTTTCAAATGAAAAAAATGTACATATAAAAGATCATATAAAAACTTATAATTATTTTAATGATAATTATAGTTATAAAACTATTGTAGATATTAATGATATAGTTGTTACATTAAAAACAAAATATGCAAAAGAAAAAGAGTTATCGATAAAATCTAATGTTAAAATTGATGATTATTTAAAAAATGATTTTGATAAGTCTAAAATTAAATATGAATATGAGGGAATTGATACCATATCGTATTTTATGGATAAAGATACTAAACTTGGCCATATCAAAATAAAATATGATGATAAAGTACTAAATGAATTTGACTTGATATATAAACAAGAATTAAATTTTAGTATTTGGTCATATATATGGATTAATAAATTTTATATTATTTTAATACTAATACCAGTATTGTTTATTATAAGAGTTATTCAAGTTCGAATAATTAATAAAAAAAGAAGAAAAAGAAGAAGAATAAAAACCATGTAAAATGGTTTTTATTATGTTAAGTATTATATTTTAAAGTTGACAATATCTTTATAAAATTTTACAATATTAATAGAGGTTTATACTTCTAGAAAGAGAGATAATGGAGGAAAAATTATGCCACACGGAGCTACTTTCTCCATTTTGCTTGTTATAGTTGGATTATTTGTTGGAGCAACTATTGTTTTAATTTTTAATAAATTAAAAGTTAGTGCTGCACAAAAAGAAGCTGATAAATTAATTCGCGATGCCAAGCGTGAAGCTGAAAAAGCCAAAAGAGATGGTATTTTAGAATTAAAAGAAGAAAGTTTTAAATTAAAAAAACAAACTGATGAGGAAATTAAGGAAAAGAAAAAAGAACTTAATGAACTAAATCAAAGAATCGATAACAGAGAGAAGAGTTTAGATAAACGTGATGAATTATTAACTGATAGAGAGAAAAACTTGGATCAAAAAGATAAAGATTTATTAGCAAAACAAAAAGAAATTCAAGAAAAAGATGCAAAAATGGAGAGTATCATAAAAGAGCAAATAGCTCTTTTGGAAAAAATCTCTGGTTTTTCTAAGGAAAAAGCTAGAGAACTTGTTATGAAAAAAGTAGAAGAAGAAATGAGTAGAGAAATTTCTGTCTACTTAAAAGAAAGAGAAGATGAAGCTAAATTAGAAGCTGATAAAAAGGCTACTGAAATATTAGTTTCAAGCATGCAAAGATATGCAAATGATGTTACTAATGAACAAACTGTTAGTACAGTAGAACTTCCTAATGATGAAATGAAAGGAAGAATAATTGGTAGAGAAGGAAGAAATATTAGAACAATTGAAGCTGTTACTGGAGTTGATTTAATTATTGATGATACACCAGAAGTTATTGTTTTATCTTCATTTGATCCATTAAGACGTCAAATAGCAAAAGTTACATTAGAAACATTAATTAAGGATGGAAGAATACATCCAGCAAGAATTGAAGAACTTTATGACAAAGTTTGTGAAGACTATAAAAAGATTATTCGCGAAAAAGGAGAAGAAGCTTTATTTAAACTTGGAATATCTAAAGTTGATCCTGAACTTGTTGAATTAATTGGAAAGTTAGCATTTAGAACAAGTTATGGCCAAGATGTTTTACAACATAGTATTGAAGTAGCTAATTTAGCTGGCTTAATGGCTAGTGAATTAGGTGAAAATGTTATGCTTGCTAAGAGAGCTGGTTTACTTCACGATATAGGAAAAGCTATTGATTTTGAAACTGATGGAAGTCATGTTGAAATTGGTGCTGATATTGCTAAAAAATATCATGAAGATAAAGTTGTTCTTAATGCAATTGAATCTCATCATGGCGATAAAAAGAGTGAATATGTTATTTCTGAACTTGTTGCAATTGCAGATACATTAAGTGCTGCTAGACCAGGAGCAAGAAATGATTCACTTGAAAATTATGTTAAGAGACTTGAAGAGTTAGAAGCAATTGGTAATGAAATTGAAGGTGTTGATAAAACATTTGCAATGCAAGCTGGTAGAGAACTTAGAGTAGTTGTTAAACCAGATAAGATTGATGACTTAACAAGTTATAAAGTTGCTCGTCAAATAAAGGATAAAATTGAAGATACAATGCAATATCCTGGTACTATAAAAGTAGTAGTTATTAGAGAAACAAGAGCTGAAGAAGTTGCTAAGTAGCAACTTCTTTTATATTGAAAAAAATCGCGTTTTATGATATAATATGTAGCAATAAAAGAAAGGAATAGTACGAAGTGTACTATTATGGTATATTAATTAGATGTTTGAATTTTTAAAAGATATTGATGGAAAGGATTTATATAATAAAGTTAATTCTGAGATTAAAAATGGAATTAATATGGGTAAAGATTTTATAGCATCAAGAAAAAACACTGAAAAAGATAGATATGATGTTATTAATGATAAATCTAAGAAGAATAATTTAATGGCATTAGCAACTTTACCAAAATTAATGAATTTATTAGTTAGAGTTAAAAGAATGGATGAACATGACGAAGATGTAGAGATAATTAATGTTCAATTAATTAGTGTAATAAAAGGTTTTTTACCTATAGTATCAGATGCACTACATTATACATATGAAGTATATAATGAATTAGAAAGATATTATACTATGGAGGAATTATTAAAGTATGCAGAGAGTAAGGGTGTAAATCAAGTTGAATTTGCATACAATTATTATAATAATAGAGTTTTAGTAGAAAAATTATTATCTATGTTAGGAATATTAAAAGAACAAGGAATTGATTTTTCAAATGAATCTAATTTAGCTCTTAGAATTCTTGAAGGTAATAAAATAAGTAAAGCAGTAGAAGAAATGTTTGATTTAATGAGTGATGAAGCAGTTGATGCTATTGATAGTTTATTACATGATGATAGAATAGAGTTAGATGAATATCAACAAGCAGCATTAGATAGATATCATAGCGAATATATGGAACAATATGTTTATCCATTTGTTACTAAAGAAATTCCAAATAGTTATGTTAAATCTGAAAAAATGCTAAATAGAGCTTTAAAACTTGGAAAAACTAGCAATAAAAGTAGAAAGAAGTAAAAAATTTTACTTCTTTTTTAATTTATGTATTGACAAGTGTATGAAATACACATATAATTAAATTGGAGATGAGGATATGAGGCTAAATAATCCACTTTATAAAAATATTGGAATACATGTTGTTAACTCTATATTTACTGTTGATAGAGGTGTGATGAAGGTGTTATTAATTCAAAGAACTAATGAGCCTTATTATGGTTATTGGGCATTACCTGGTGGTGGCCTTTATAATAATGAATTATTAATAGAAGGATCTAAAAGAGAGTTAAAAGAAAAAACTGGACTTACAAATGTTAATTTGAAAATGTGTAAAATATTTGATAGGGTTGATAGGTCTCCTCTTAAAAGAATGATAGCTGTATCTTTTATTGGTGTTATAGATAAAGATAAAGCTGAATTACTAAAACATACAAATAAAACATCTTCGTGTGATTGGTTTGATATAAAAAATATACCGGAACTAGCGTATGATTATAATGAAATACTTAATGGTTCTATTGATGAATTAAAAGTTTTGATTCAATCAACTGATATATTAAAAGCTTTATTTCCAAATGAATTTACGTTACCTGAATTACAGAGTGTATATGAATCAATATTGAATGTATCTATTGATAGAAGAAACTTTAGAAAAAATATGATTAATAAAGGACTAATAAAAGATACTAATAAAACTATTAATTTTAAAGGTAAAAAACCGGCTAAATTATATGTTTTAAATAATATAAAAGAAAACAAAAGCATATTTTAATGCTTTTTAAAACGAAATATAAGTGTAAAAAATACACATTTGGAGGTTTAATGAAAAAAGATTGCAAATTAATTGGAACATTGCCTAGTTTACATGATAAAAAGAGTATTGATGAAATGCTTAGCTGTGAGTATATTTCTGAAGTTAGATTTAATAGTGGTGTTAACGATTTATTAACAGTTGAAGAAATTGTTGAAAAGATAAGAACTTTAGAAGAAATGTATAAAAAAATAATTTGGATTGATTTAAAGGGTAGACAATTAAGAGTTAATGCTTGGGCGGATCCAAGTTATGAAGCAGTTGAACTAAATCATGAAATTGATATTGAATATCCAGCTAGAATTATTTTTAGAGGTTCTAATGAATCAAATATAATACATACTAGAGGAAATAAAATAGTACTTGATTTTCCTCCAGAAAGAGCTGTTGGTAAGGGACAATCTGTTAATATAATTGCTAAATCATTAAAAATAAAAGGATTTTTAACTAAACAAGATGTTGAATTATTAACTGTTGGTACAAATCTTGGTATTAATAATTATATGGCTTCTTTTGTAGAGAGTGTTGATGATTTGATTGAAATATTAAGCATTAATAAAAAAGCTAATATTATTTGTAAAATTGAGTCTAAAAAAGGTATGGATTTTATTAAAAATACTCCATATCAGTTAAGTCTAATGGCTGCTCGCGATGATTTATATACTGAGACAGGAAAAAATATTGAAATGTTAAAACATTTAAGAGAAATAATAACAAAGGATCCAAATGCTATATGTGCATCTAGATTATTTTCGTCACTTAATACTTCTAATTATGTTAGTTTAAGTGATTATGAAGATTTAGAACTTATGTATTCTTACGGATATAAAAATTATATGTTAGGAGATGATATTAGAGGTCCAAAGCTTGTAAAAGCAATTAATGCTTGGAAGGAGTTTGTAAATGAATAATAGTTATATAGTTAGTGGTTCATTAATTGGTGATGAAGGTAAAGGTACATTAAGTGATTATCTATCAAATAAATATGATTTAAAAGAAAATGTCAGATTTAATGGTGGTAGTCAAGCAAGTCACACTGTAGTAGTTAATGATAAAACACATAAATTTAGTCAACTAGGAAGTGGAATGCTAAATAATAGCAGAGTTTATTTATCTGATAATACAATAGTTAATCTATTTAATCTTGTAAGTGAAGCTAAAGCTTTAAGTGAAATAACTAAAAGAAGCGTAGAAGATATTTTAAGCAGAGTTTATGTAGATAGTAATTCATCAATAGTTACTCCATATCATTCATTAATTAATAAAATTAGAGAGCTATCTCTTAATGATAACTCTCTTGGAAGTGTTGGTACTGGAGTTAGTGAAGTTTATAAACTAAAACAATTAACAGGTTTAGATTTAAAAGTAAGTGATTTATTAAATGGTTCATCTGATTATATATTAGAAAGCTTATTTGAATATACAAGAGATTATTTAAGTCAAAATAGAGGAAAAATTAGTAATGAATTATTTAATGAACTGATAAGTGAAAAAGATATTTATTATCTAACTGATAGTAGAAATAAAGATTATATGAAAATTTGTTATAAGAATTTAATTGAAAGTAACTTATTCAATATAGTTGATAGTATCCAAAGTTTTCATAAAAATAGTAGTGTTTTATTTGAAGGATCTCAAGGATTACTTCTAGATAGAGAACTTGGTATTAAACCAAATACAACATCACTTGATACAACTAATAAATATGGAATTAAATTATCTAATGAAATAGATACAAATCCTATATCAATAGGATGCATATCATCATTAATAAGTAGACATGGAAAAGGAATACTTCCAACTCATGATAAATATTTAGATAGCTTAGTGCATGATAAAAATCAATTATATAGTTATTTTCAAGGAGTACCAAGATACGGGTGGTTTGATGCTGTATTATTTAGATATTCACATTTAGTAAATCCAAATGATTATTATTTTATTTCTGGATTAGATAGATTAAATATGTTTGATACTTTAAAAATATGTAATAGATATATTTATTATGGAAATATAGATGAAGAGTTTGACTCAATATTTAATTATGATTATGAAAATGATCATGTATATATTTATGATATTAAGAGAAATAGTGAACATTTAAAAGAATACTTATCAAAATGTGTTCCAGATTATATTGAGTTGAATAGTTTTAAAAGTGATATAACAGGTGTAAATAGTTTTTATGATTTACCTTACTCATGTATTGATTACATTAATATGATTGAGTTACTTACTAATACAAAGATTAATATTGTTGGCATTGGGCCAGATAGATGTCAAAAATTAGAAAGGAGATTATAGGTGAATATAATTATTTCAGGTATAACTTGTAGTGGTAAAACAACATTATCCAATGAAATATTAACTCTTAATGATAGTACTTGTATTTTAAGAGAAGATGATTATATGAAAGATTTATGTGATATTCCTCATAAAGGTAAGTACTATTTAATGGATTTACCAAGTGCTTATAAAACGCATGAATTTGAGACAGATGTTTATAAATTGTTAAATGGTGAATTAACATTTTATCCACAATATGATGTATTTAAAAATAAAAGAATTAACAAAAAATCAATAAAAAGTAAAAAAAATGTAAATATTTTTGAGGGGTTACACACAATTGACATTTTAAAAGATTTAAGAGATTCAATTAAGGTATTTATGGATATAGATTTAGATACTTGTTTAGAACGTAGAATAATAAGAGATACAAGTCTCTATAATGTAAGTGAAGAAGATGTAAGAAGATATTTTAATGAGATAATTTTAAGTATTTATAAAACTCATATAGAAAAACAAAAATATATGTCAGATGTAATTATAAGAAATGAGGAGGATAAAAAATGTCTATTAAAGAGATTGCAGACTTATTAATAAAAGCTAAAAGGCCTATAGATGTATTTGGAGATATTACACTTGATGAGTTAAAGAAAAAATATAAATCATTAATTAAGATATGCCACCCTGATTTAGTAAGTGAAGATTATAAAGAAATGGCAACTAATACTATGTCTTTATTAAATGAATATTATGAGAAAGCACTAAAAGAAATTGAATCTGGTATTTATAATGTGTTTGATGAAAAAGAATTATTAAAAAATGAAGAAGAATTATTTGAATTTAATCTAAAAAATAAAAATTACAAGTTTTATAAATATTTAATGAGTGATGATGTTTGTGATATATATGAAGGTATTTGTGATAAAGATTTAGTTACTTTAAAAATAGTTATGGATGAAAGTGATAATAGATTAATTGATCATGAATATAGTGTATTAAAAGAATTAAGTCATTATTCAATTTTAAAACCAATTACTAGAGTTAAGATAAATGGAAAAAATGGTTTGATATACAACAAGCCAAAAGCGTTAAACATAGCTGATTTTAAAAGAGAATATGGTTTAGTTGGAGGTAGTCATGTTTGTTGGATTTTAGAAAGGTTATTATCAGTTATTGGTTATCTGCATTCAAATAAAATTGTTCATGGAAATATTAAAGAAGAAAATGTTTTAATTGATGCAGAAAATCATAATGTATTATTGATTGATTATACACTTTGCGTTGATAAAGCAGATGAAAAGGGCAGTAAATATAAAATCATTAATGATAATTTTACTCCAAGTTATGTAAATAAAGATGCTAGGGTTGTCCCAAATAGTGATATATATGCTGTTGGAAAGATTGCGGTTGATTTATTAGGAGGTGATATTGAAAGGGTAACATTACCAATTAGCTGTGATTATAGAATTAGAGCATTTATTAGGAAATTGCTTTTATCAAGTGAACAAGATGCATGGAAATTATGGGATGAGTTAAGAGGACTTAGAAGTGAAGTATATGGAAATGAAAGGTTTAAAAAATTAATTAAAAGAAAGTAGGTATTTAAATATGGGAAGTTATAGTTATGATAGAGATGTTTATAGTAGTAGTAGTTATGATAGTTGGGGAGCTAGTAGTTATTCAGCGACTAAATTTACAAGAAGTACAATTGATAAGGATTTAGATCCAAAAAATAAAAAGATTGTTAGTAAAAGTAAAAATCCAATTATTATTGCACTTGATGTTACAGGAAGCAATATTAATTTTGCTAGACTTGTATATGACAAGTTACCAATGTTTTATGGAGAAATAGAGCAAAAAAAATATTTAGAAGATTTTGATATTTGTATTTGTGCAGTTGGAGATGCAAAGTATGATGATTATCCAATTCAAATTGGTACACCAGCTAAAGGATTAGAAATAGATTCATGGCTTGAAAAAATAGTTTTAGAGTCTGGTGGTGGAGGAAATGATTATGAATCATATGAAATTATGGCTCATTATCTTGCAAATAATTGTGAATTTGAAAGTGATGCTCATCCAATTGTATTCTTTATTGGAGACGAATCAGCAAGTGAAACAGTATTAAAAAGTGAGTGTGAAAAATTAGGTATTGAATGTTCTGAAAATTATAATCCATGGAAAAAATTAAATGAAAAATTTAATGATAATGTATTTGTTATGCTAAATAAGTATTGCGGTAGAAGGTTTGAAGATCGTTTTACAAAATCATGGCAAAAAGTGTTACCTAATCAACATACAATAAGAATTCCAGAAGAAAAAGCTATTATGGATTTAATGCTAGGAATTCTTGCCATTCAAAAAGAAGAATTAGATACATATGCTCTTGATATGAAAGGAAGAGGTCAAACAGTTTCTAGAATAGAGGGTGTTACATCTTCATTAAAAGAATTAGCTGACACTCAAGCATTAAGTACTAATGTAGAAACAGATTTACCTGTTAGTATGAAACTTAGAATGGGTGGAAACAAAGGAAAGAGATTATAAATTATGTACTATTTTTTACAAGAAGAAAATGAAATAAAAAAATATAAAATAAATATTGATATAGTTAAATTAGAAGAATTAAGAACAGAGATTATTAATAATTTCAGCTATTTACTACACAGAGAATATAAAAGTACATTATTACCTCATAATAAAGACTTTAAAAGAATTAAAAATTATACTTATAAAAAAATAGGCGTTAGAGAATACACTGATGGACCTGATGAAGATTTATATTTGATATCATATGATGAAGTAGAATATCCAACTTTAGTTTCATTAATAGATAGATTATTAAAAAATGATTTTAGTGTGTTAAATGAAATTTACTTAGATGAAGAAGAAAAACAAAATTTAATTGATAAAAAGATAAAAGACATTGAAAATGAAATAGCAGTTTTGACTAGTAAAAGAGAATATTTAAAAGTTAAAGAAAAAATAAGTGAAATGGAAAATATAATTCTTAAATCAAAAAAGAATTCTGAAAGAAGACAATATTATGAAAGAGTTAAAAATCTTATTTCTTTTGAATTAGTTGATACTATTAGAATTGAAGAAATAAATAGAGTTAGAAAATTTTATGATCAAGAATTATTAGAAACAATGAAAGATAAATCTTTAATATTACAATAAAAAGGAAGTATTGCTTCCTTTTTATTTGATTTAGATACATTATTCATGATAAAATTAATTTGGTGATTATATGAGAGCATTAATAACAGGTGCATCTAATGGGTTAGGTAAAGACTTTGCATTTAAACTTGCGGATAAAGGTTATGATTTGATATTAGTTGCAAGAAGTGAAGATAAATTGGATCACATACAAAATAGTCTTAAAGATAAAGTTAATGTTGTAACAGAAGTTATGGATTTAAGTATAAAAGATAATGTTTATAAATTATATGAAAAATATAGGGGTGAAGTAGATTTACTTATAAATAATGCTGGTTTTGGAGCATGTGGTCTATTTACTAAAATAGATTTAGATAATGAATTAAACATGGTAGATTTAAATATTATAACTTGTCATATATTAACTAAATTATTTTTAAGAGATTTTGTAAATAAAGATTCTGGGCAAATATTAAATGTTGCAAGTAGTGCAGCATTTCAACCAGGTCCTTTAATGGCAACTTATTATGCTAGTAAATCATATGTTTATAATTTAACAATGGCTATTTATGAAGAATTAAGACGTGAAAAGAGCCACGTTAAAATTAGTATATTATGTCCTGGACCAGTAGATACTGGATTTAATGATAGAGCTAAAGTAAAATTTGGTGTTAAATCTTTAACAAGCGATTATGTTACAGAATATGCTTTAAAAAAACTTAAGAGAAATAAACTGTTAATAATACCAGGCTTTAAAATGAAAATGAGTATATTCTTTAGTAGATTTGCATCAAGAAAGTTTCTACTTAAAGTGATATATAATATACAAGAAAGGAAGACAAAATAATGAAAATTGTTAAAATATCTTCACTTGGTTGTCCATCTTGTATTATAATGAATAAAGTATTCAATAAGATAAAAGAAAAATATGATTTTGAATATGAAGAATTGGATTATGATTTTGATGACATAGAAGAATATAATGCTGGTAATATTATGCCAGTTTATATATTTTATAAAAACGACAAAGAAGTAGGAAGATTAGTTGGTGAACATAATCAAGATGAATTTGAGAAAATTATAGAAGGTGAATAATGAAAAAAATATTATATGTATTGTTATTTGCAATATTACTAATACCAAACATTTTATTTGCAGATGAAAAAGAATTAAATATTTATTTGTTTTATGGAGATGGATGTCCACATTGTGCCGCATTAGAAAAGTATTTAGATACTTATTTAGATGTACATAGTGAAGTAAAATTACATAAATATGAAGTTTGGTATAATGAAGAAAATAGTCAAAAATATTATGATGTTCATGAGTTATTAAATAATAAAGGAAATGGAATTCCATTTTTGATAATTGGTGAAACAACAATAACAGGTTTTAATGAAAAATATACACCTGAAAGAATTGATAATGCTATTAAGTATTATAGTGAAGTAAAATACAAAGATAAAGTTGGAATATATTTAGGTGTAGTTGAAGATGATGGAAAAGAAGAAAATGATGGTGTAAAAAAAGAGGAATATGTTGAAAGTGAAGTAAACATTCCAATACTTGGAAAAAAGAAAGCTAAAGAAGTTCCGCTAGTTTTAGCATCTATTGTAATTGGTTTAGTTGATGGATTTAATCCATGCGCCATGTGGATATTAATATTTTTAATTTCAATGTTACTTGGAATGAAAAATAATAGAAGAAAGTGGGCTCTTGGTATTACATTCTTATTTACTTCAGCATTAGTTTATTTCTTATTTTTAATATCTTGGTTAAATCTAGCAATATTTTTAAACAAGATATCATATATAAGAGTAGGCATTGCTTTTGTAGCATGTATGTTTGGTTTTTATTCAGTGGTTAAATTTATTAATAGACGTCAAGATGATGGATGTGAAGTAGTTGATACTAAGAATAGAAAAAGAATAATTACATCAATAAAGAAAATTGTGAAAGAAAAATCATTTCCACTTGCTTTACTTGGAATAGCATTATTAGCTATTTCAGTAAATATTATTGAATTATTGTGTTCACTTGGTTTACCAGTTATGTATAGTGAAATACTTGCAGTTAATGAAGTAGATGGTTTATCTAAAATATTATATTCACTTATATATGTATTCTTCTTCTTAATTGATGATATCATTGTATTTGTGTTAGCAATGAAAACATTAGAAATTAAAGCTATATCAAATAAATTTGGAAAGTATTCTCATTTAATAGGTGGAATTATAATGCTATTAATAGGAATACTTATGATTACTAAACCAGAATGGTTAATGTTTAATTTTTAAAAACAATTATAATATAATCACATATAATAATATAGGTGATTATAATGAAAGATAATTTATTTGACAGAATAAAAGAAAAAACAAATGTAGATAAAGATACAATTGTTAATTTAGCACATAAATTACAATCAGGTAATTATAAAGATGAAAATACTTTAAAGGAAATAATTCATGAACTATCAAGTATTACAGGTAGAGAAGTTAGTAAGGAAAAAGAGGATAAGATAATCAATATGATAGTTAATGACAAAGTTCCACATGATTTAGAAAAGTATGTATAGAGAAACTAAAAAATTAGTTTCTTTTTTTATTATTGTTTATTAAATAATTTATGTTATAATGATTATATAAAATAGGTAAGAAGGAGTTGTATTATGCCAAATAAAAAGAGTAATAAGAAGACTATTAAAGAAGAAATAAAAGATATTGATAATAGTGTTAATGAAACAGCTAGTGAAATAAAAGAAAAAATTGAAAATATTAAAGAAGAAGAAATAGAAAAGTCTGTTAAAGAAGGCATTAAAAAAGTTAGTGAAAAGGGAAAAGATATTAAAAAAGAAGTAAAAGATATTAATAATATTGTTGAAGATGGAATAGAAAAAATAGATGAATCTCTTGAAAATATTACAGATGAAAAAATAGAAAAGAAAGCAAAAGATAGATTTAATAATGATGTTAACTTAAAAGATTTAACTACTTCTAGTGTTATTATTTCAACTTGTGCTATAATTTTTCAAGCTATTTTAACTCTATTATTAGTTTCATTTATCGTATATTGTGTTTTACAAGTTAAAGATTTAGGGCTTTCAAGAATTGCAGAGGATTCAGTTATTGTTAAATTTGTAGAATCACTTAATTCAAATGGATCTTTTAATAATATTGTTACATCATATTCAACAAGCGCTGGATTTTTAGCAGTTGAACTAATTCTTCCAATAGTTTCTTTAATAATAGCATCAATTGCATTAATATTCTTTTGGAAATATTTGAATATGTTATTCAAAAATGTTAAAAAAGATAAGGATTTATTTACTGATGCAAAATTAGAATTAGTAAAAAGAATGAGAAATATTATATCATTAGTTGTTTTAGAATTTATGTTATTATTTGGATTTGGATATATTATTTTCTGGGTAATAGCAGAAGTAACAATGGAAATAATATTATATGTATTTGAATATGCTGTTAAGAAAACAAAGTAAAACAAAAAGCAAACTTAATTGTTTGCTTTTTTTATTGCTGGTTTATAAAATTCTCTTTGTATTTTATTAGTTGACCATAATATTTGATGGAATGGTTTGTTTACGATTAAATCAAGTTCACCAATATATTCAAATACTGTAGGTTTAAATTTTAATTTGAATTTATTTAATTCTTTATATGGATTTGTTTCACTAAAGTCAGCTGTTATTCCATATAAATCTAAGAATAAGTATCCAGCTTTTTTATATTCTTCAATAATTTTATAGAACATAAATGTTTTAACATCTATACCTTTAAAGTTCTTTGTATTACCTGTTATATAAATTGTAACTCTACCTTGATGTTTAATAACAAATGCTCCTCCAAGAATTTCTCTAATATTATTTTCTTGCATTTTTCTATTAGAATTAGTTATATCCTCAGATATTCTTGCTAGTGTTTGATCAGATTCCATCTTTTCATTATAAATATTCATATCATGAGGATTATTGTTAAATTCTATATTAACTTTTTCATTTCTTTCTTGTTCATATATATATCTTTTTTGTAAATATTTAACATAAGTATCATAATTTAGTTCTACTAATATTAAGTCAACCATATTACTTTTACTAAAACTATTATAAAAGTATTTATAAAATATCTCTGTTTTTGTTTCCTTTTTGGCTATAAAAGAATAAAATTTAGGTATATCATCAGCATCAGCATTAACAAGTCTTAATCCACTTAATGTTGCATCTTCAACATCTTTAGTTATTTTAGGATCTAGCTCTGATAGCATATAATTTTGTAAATTAATTACAGGAGTATATTTTGGCAATAATGATTCAAAATACAAATTATCTTTTAATTTATCATATCCTAGAGATTTTAATTCTTCTAGTAATTTCTTATTTCTTGAATTTATTATTTTACTTTTACTGTCAAAATCTAATGTTGCATAAGTAATTTCAGGATTAATTTTAATAAAAGCAAATTTTCTTCTAAAGAAGAATTCTTTTATTTTTTTAGTAAATGTTTTTAATAATTCATGATCATAATAATCTACTAAAAATCCTCTTGGAGCATAACCATATTTAAAGCTTGGACCTATTGTTTTATATAATATCAAACTTGCTGCGACTAAAGTGGTATCTTGATATAATCCAACATACATTACATCAAAGTCACTGTGAATCATTACATCACCATATTCTTTTGTTTGATAAAAGTTTTTAAGTATATGTTCATTGGCAAATCTACTAAAAGTTTCACCATCAATTTCTTTCATTATCATAAGTTATCCTCCTAAATGATAATAATATTATAGCATATTTATTTAAAAAATAGTATAATGTTTATATAAATAATTGGAGGCATGATATGAGTAAGATTATTGATGTAAAAGCTAGAGAAATATTAGACTCAAGAGGTTATCCTACAGTTGAAGTAGAAGTAAAAACAGAAAAAGGTTACATTGGTGTTGCTTCTGTTCCATCTGGTGCATCTACTGGAACAAAAGAAGCTTTAGAATTAAGAGACAATGATGAAAGATACTTTGGAAAAGGAGTTTTAAAAGCTGTTAATAATGTTAATGATATCATAAGAGAGAAAATTATTGGTATGGAAGTTTCTCATCAAAAAGAAATAGATTCATTTTTAATTGAATTAGATGGAACTGAGAATAAAAGTAAACTTGGTGCTAATGCAATACTTGGAGTTAGCATAGCATGTTTAAAAGCAGCTTCTAGTGAAGCACATAAAGAAATATATGAGTATTTAAATCCAAGAGAAAAGAAGATTCCAAATGTAATGTTTAATATTGTTAATGGTGGTATGCATGCTAAAAACAATTTAGATATTCAAGAATTTATGATTGTTCCAAAAAGAGAATCATTTAAAGAAGTACTTAGATGTGCTAGTGAAGTATTTCATTCTTTAAAAAAGTTGCTTGATAATGATGATATGGTGACTTCTGTAGGTGATGAGGGTGGATTTGCTCCTAATTTAGAAGATAACAAATCTGCATTAAACTATATTATTAAAGCTATAGAAAGTGCAGGATACAAACCTGGTAAAGATGTTTTTATTGCTCTTGATGTAGCAGCTTCAACTTTTTATAATGAATCAACTGAAAAATATAAAATAGAAGATAAATTATTAAGTAGAGAAGAATTATTAGATTATTATTTAGAATTATTAAAGAATTATCCAATTATTTCTATAGAAGATCCTTTTGCAGAAAATGACTATGAAGGATTTAAATTAATAACAGATAAACTTGGAAAAGGATTGAATATAGTAGGAGATGATTTATTTGTTACAAATAAAAAAGAATTGCAAAATGGAATAGATAATGGTTTATGTAATTCAATATTAATAAAACCAAATCAAATAGGTACATTTTTAGAAACATTAGAAACAGTTATTCTTGCTAAAAAGAATAACTATACACCTATAATGTCTCATAGAAGTGGTGAAACAACAGATACATTTATTGTAGATGTTGCAGTTGCATTAAATATTCCTTTTATTAAAACTGGTTCTGTTTCTAGAGGAGAGAGAATTTGTAAATTTAATAGATTGTTAAAAATAGAAGAAGAATTAAATAAATAGTTCATTTAAATATGAACTTTTTTTGATATATGATAAAATTAAATTATGAGAGAAGAAATATTAAAAATAATTAGTGTATATGATAAACAAGAAAAGCATAATTATTATTTTGATTCTTGCACAGAAATTAGAGATTATGTTTATAAAAAAATCAATAATCTTATTTTTGGCCGTCAAAATGCAAAAAAAATAATTGATAATTTAGATTTGTTAATAGCATATACTAATTCATCTAATTGTGACTGGTTATTTTATGAATCAATATATAATAATCCATTTTTTATTTCAAAACTTGCATCTTCTTTAAAATATTATAAATATCCTGAATGTATATCAGAATTATTTAGTCAACTTCTTAGTGTTATAGATAAAAATAAATTATTTTCAAATGAAATGATCGATGCAATTAGTGATATAAAAGAATTAGATCAGGTAGTAGAAATATTAGGGCTAATGGATATTAACAATAGGATAAAATACTATGAAAGATGCATTGCAAATAATAAAACTATTTGTATACCAGGTTCAACACTAACAGATACGGAATTAGATTTTATAGAGAAAAATATGGATTTCTTTTTAAATAAATGCAACAACTTAATTAAGTTAAAAACTGCATTTAGAACAAGAAAAGAAAAAAAAGATTTAATATGTAAGTATTTAGACTCTAATATTGATAAAAAAATTGAATCTATATTAAATAATTGTAGATATATAAATAAAAACAATAAGATGAAAGAATTTATTTATTATATAGTAAAAGAAATTATAGAAAATGAAAATGTGGATGCTTCTAAAATAGAAATAAATACTTCTGGTGGTTATTCTGAGGTTGTTATTTTAGGTGATAAAGTATTAAAGATAGGTTCATCTAGAAAAACTAAAGAATTTCCTAACAATCCATATATTATAAAGCCATTATTAAGACAAGAAGTTACAATAGATGATACAACTATATTTGTTGAAGTAACTGAAAGAGTTATAGTAAATAGAGAAGAAGTCACAGATGAAATTTTATATAGTTTATATAAAGAACTTAGAAATTTAGGATTAGTGTGGACAGATATAGCAGCAAAGAATGTTGGTAGATTAATAAAAGATAATGATATTCATTGGAAGGAACAAATTGAACCTAGTGATGAAACTTTAGGTTTAAAAAAGTTTAAAGGTGTTAAAAAGCTTAAAAGAGGAGACTTTGTCATTCTTGATGCGGATTATATATATGAAGAAGGAGACAAAGATATAAGTTATCCAACAAGAGATATTTGTGAAGAATTTGAATTTAGATATCAAAGTGAAAAAAATGGAATTACTACTATTGAGCGTGATAATAATAATTCAATAAAATTGACATAAATTATTAAATCTAGTATAATCTATAAACGAGGACGTGAATAAATGGAAAAAGTATTATTAGTTATATCAGTTTTACTAATTGTAATAGTATTACTTCAAAGTAATAAAGCTAGTGATGCTAGTCAAATAATTACTGGTGGAAATGCTATGTTACTTGGTAAAACAAAAGAAAGAGGAGCAGAAAAGTTTATTACTAGACTTACATATGCATTAGGATTTGCATTTATAGTAATAGCATTTATTTTGTCAATATAAAAAGTTCATTTATTGTATGAACTTTTTAATTTGTGTGTTAAAATATTAGTGAGGTACGACTATGAGAGATGAAATATTAACAGTTTTAAGAAGAGAAAATAGAAAGTTAAATCCTAAAGAAATTATGGATATTATTAAAAAAGATAATACAGTTGATGATTTAAGAAATTTAATTCATGAGCTAGATTTAATGTGTAGAGATGGAATACTTAGATGTTCTACTGGAAATACATATTTTTTTAACGATTTATTAACTGGAACTGTAGATTTTCATGAAAAAGGAAATGCACATATTATTATTCCAGATCATGAAGATGTATTTATTCCAAAAGATGCGATGAAGGGTGCATGTGATAAAGATGTTGTTTCAATTGAAATAACTGATAAAAAAAGAAATGAAGGAAAAATTGTTAATATATTAAAAAGATCACTTGGTAAGTCTGTTGGAGAAGTAGTAAATAATAATGGTGAATTCTATATTAAATTACTTGATGAAGATCTACCATATGACGTAGAAATAGAAAATATGAATGAAGAAAACTTAGTTGATGGTTTACTTGTTCATTTAGAATATGTTCGTGATCTAGGAAAAAGAAGAGTACTTGCTAGAATAGATTATAAAATTGGGCATAAAAATGCTGCTGGCAAAGAAACAGCTTATGCTTTAATAGCAAGCGAATTTGGAAGAAGAATGGATTTTCCAGAAGAAGTTTCTGAAGAAGGTAAACAATTTAAAACATCACTAAGTAATGAAGAAGTAGAAGAAGGATTAAAAGAAGGTAGAGTAGACTTAAGAGGAGAAACTATTACTACTATGGATGGTAAGGATACTAAAGATATAGATGATGCTACTAATACAATTGTATTACCTAATGGTAACTTTTTAGAAACAGTATCTATTGCTGATGTAAGTCATTATGTTAAAATGGGTAGTGCAATATGGAAATATGCTGAATTTAAAGGTAACTCAGATTATTTAGGTAATAAAGTAGGGCCAATGTTACCAATAGAATTATCTAATGGTATATGTTCACTTAATCCAAATGAAGATAGATTTGCAATTACAGTTCAATATGAACTTGATCACTCTGGTAAAATAATTAATCCAAATGTATTTTTATCAGTTATTAAATCTAAACAAAAAATGAATTATGATGCTGTTCAAGATATCATTGAAGGAAAAGAAACTGAGGATACTAAAGATTATGTAACTTTAAAATATACTGTTAAAGATAAAGAAAGTATTGATGATATAGCATTTAAGTATTCAATAACAAAAGAAGAACTATTAAAATATAATAAAGAAAGTGACTTTATTAGTGGTAATGAAGTCAATATTCCAACAAGAAGTGTTATTCAAAACTATTATGTTACTTCTAAAATAATTGGTGCTGCTTTAAAAAGACGTGGTAAGATTGACTTTGATGGTAGAGAAGTTAAACATATTTTTGATGAAAATGATAATGTTATAGATATTAAACCAAGAGTTCAAAGAGAAGCAGAGATGTTAATTGAACATAAAATGATATATGCTAATGAAGCATTTGCAACATTTATGGTTGATAAATTATCTGAAATAACTAGTGGAATGGTTCCATTTGTTTTTAGAACACACGGAAATCCAAATCCTAAAAAGATAGAAGAATTTGTTGATATGTTAAGTGCTTATGGCATAGTATTACCATTTAATATTGATCCAGAAAATGTATCTAGTAAACAAATAGAAGAAATACTAGAATACTTAAAGGATAAAAAGAATTATTCTGCATTTAGTGATAAATTATTAAGATGTATGCAAAAAGCAAAATATACACCTGATAATATTGGACATTATGGTATAGGAAGCAAATTATATTGTCATTTTACTTCTCCAATTAGAAGAATGGCTGATTTACTAGTTCATACTATATTTAAAGTATTTATAGTAGAAAAGAATCATGATGCTAATACTTTAAGATTTTGGGGTAACTATTTAAATGATATATGTGAAAAAATATCATTATGTGAAGTAGATGCTGATAAATGTGAACATGCTGTTGATGATTATTTAAATGCAACTTATATGGAAAATAGAATTGGAGAAACGTATGAGGCAACAGTTGATGGAATGTTTCCTGGTGGATTTTTTGCTAGAACTGATAATTTAATTGATGGAAGAGTTGACTTTTTCTTAACTGAAGAAGATGCAAAAGAATTAATGCAATTAACTACAAAAGAAGAAGTTAGTAATTTTGTTGAAGAACACAAAAAAGTATTTAGTGGATATTATGATTTAAATGAGAGGTTGTTTGGATACTCAAGAAATGGTAAAATGTATTTAAGATACGGAGATAGAATATTAGTTTGTTGTACAGGTTCATATCCAGAAAGAAGAGAAATAGATTTTGCTTTAGTAAGGAAATTATAAAATGGAAATAGTAAATAGAAAAGCAAATCATGATTATTTCATTAAAGATAGATATGAAGTTGGTATTGAACTTAAAGGTACTGAAATAAAAAGTATAAGAAAAGGTTCAGCTAATCTAAATGATTCATATGCAAGAGTTAAAAATGGTGAAGTGTTTCTAACTAATATGTATATTGCAAAGTATGACGAAGGAAATAGATTTAATCATGATGAGAGAAGAGAAAGAAAGCTATTATTGCACAAAAAAGAAATAATAAAGATTAATCATGAGATTACAACAAATAGATATACTTTAGTTCCTCTTAAATTATATTTTAAAAAGAATATAGTTAAAATAGAACTTGGAATTTGCCAAGGTAAAAAATTATATGATAAAAGAGAATCTTTAAAAGAAAAAGATATGAAAAGACAAGCAAGAATAAATTATTAAAATGGGAGTTGGAAAAAATGAATGAAAAGGTAGATAATAATGAGATTGATAGTATACCAACTAATAATACAGAAGTGGTAGATGATACTTTAAAATCAGTTGAATCAAGTGATACTAATGAAAAAATAGAAGATACTAATCAAGATGTAGTTGAAAATGGTACTAAAGAAGAACCTATTAAAGAAGAAAATACACAAGTTATTAACAATGCCCAAGCGGAAAATATTGTTACTTCTGTGCCTAATATTAGTAATACACAAGTTATCAACCCTGTTCTTAGTTGGCAAAATAAAGATAATGATAAGTTGTCTAAGAAGAAAATCATTCTATATTCTATTATTGGTGGAGTAGTATTATTAATTATTATATTTCTTTGTATTTATTTCTTTGTTATAAAGAAAAATGATGTTAAATATGAAGTAAAATTATCAAATACTCAAACTACATTAACTCAAAATGAAATGATAAATATTCCAGTAGTTAATTCTAATGTTGCTATGATATATAAAAGTGATAATGAAGAAATAGCCACTGTTGATGAAAAAGGATTAATTAAAGCACTTCTTCCAGGTACAACTACAATAACTATTACACCAAAAGCTGGAGGGTCTTCAGCTAAGTATACTGTTACTGTTTTAGCTGCTGATCCAGAGATAGTTGGATTAATAGAATTTGAAAAGACAGAGTATTCTTGTAGAGAAGGAGAATCTATTAAGACATTTATCAAAGTAACATCAAAAGATGAAGATGCTGAAGTGCTAAAATTTAATGTTGATAATACTAATTTAGCAGATGTAAAAGATTTGATGAATTCAGAAGATACAAAGATAAAAAATGTTGAAATAGAGTGTAATTATGAAGGAGAAACAACTCTTTCAGCTGTTTCTACTACTGGAGCAACAACAAGTGCTAAATTAAAAATAGATCATGATCCAGGTGGAATAAGATTTGATAGACAAAATTATACATGTATTGAAGGAGATAAAATTGAAGCTAAAATAATTGCTTCAGGTGGAAATAATAACAATAAAGTATCAAGTTATAATTCTAGTAATACTTCTATAGTTACTATTTCTAAAAAACAAACTGCAACAACAAATGAAAGAGAAGAAACAATACAAATAACTTGTGTTAAAGAAGGAGATACAAAAATAAATGCAACTAGTACTAGTGGTGCAACAGTATCTTCTAATGTTGAAGTTGGAAGTATTTATGGAAAAATTAATCTTGATAAAAAGAATTATTCATGTACTGTTGGAGGTACAATAAGAGTTAAATTAAATGTTTCTGGTGGTAGACCAGGCAATAGAGTTGATGATTTCTCTGTTAATGATAGTTCTGTTGTAAGATTAAAGGATTTATCAACATCATCTCCAATGAGTAAAACAATTCAAGTACAATGTTTAAAAGCTGGTACAGTAACATTAAGAGCTTCTTCTATCGCTGGAGCTTCTACATCAGCAACTATAAAAGTTAATATTGAAAAAGGAAAGATAAATTTCCAAGAAGGAAGTTATACTTGTAAGATGGGAGAAACTATTAATACTAGTATTTCTGTATCAGGCGGTCCATCAGATAATAAAGTTAAGAGCTATTCATCAAATGATTCTAGCATTGCTTCTATTAGGGAAGGATCAGGTTCATCTAATACAAGAAAGAACGTAATAATAAGTTGTGAAAATGAAGGAACAACAACGCTAAAAGCAACATCTAATACTGGTGTTAATACTGAAGTAAGTATTAGAGTAAATCCAAATGAAGGAACAATTAGTTTTGATAAAAGTAGTTACAGTTGTACTGCTGGAGATTCATTTACTGCTACAGTAAGCGTTACAGGTGGAGGAAATAGTAATAATGTTTCAAATTTCTATTCAAATAACACATCAGTTGCAACAGTATCAAGAGAAAGTACAGATGGAAAAACTACTAAAATTAAAGTAAATTGTATAAGTTCTGGTTCTACATCACTTACAGCACAATCAGCAACAGGAGTAAAAGCAAATGCAAGTATTTCTGTTTCTTCAGCAAGTACACCAGAACCATCTGGTCAACAATAATCATAAAATTTATAATTAAAACATAAAATATCTTAGGTGATTTGATGAAAAAAGAAATACCTAAGATTTTTATTAATAAAATAAATAAAATTAATAATAATAAAGAAGTATATTATTCATATAAAGATAATAAAGAAATAAAAGAAAAAGAATATGATTATATATCTGAATATGATATGCAAAATAAAATAGATGAGCTATTTAGATCTAATGACTTTATATATAAAAAGAAATTTCATATTAAAACCAAGTATGGAGAAAAAGACTATACAATAATATCTAAAAGTTATGATTATTTATTAACTATAGATGGAGAAAAGATATATATTCAGAATATAATTGAAATATATTAAAAAACACTTGAATTAATTAAAATATTATGATAATATTTAGTTACACAAAGAAGTGTTTTTTTTTGGAGGGATTTTTGTGAAAAAGATAAAAAAATTCTTTAACGGAGTAAAGAAAGAAGGAAAAGCTGTTAGATGGCCTGATGGAAAAGGATTAGTTAAATATTCATGTATTACTATTATTATGTTAGTATTCTTTGGACTATTTTTCTTTGGACTTGATGCAGTATTTGCATTTATAAGGGGGTTAATGTAATGGAAGAAAAGAAATTATGGTATGTTGTTAATGCATATTCAGGACATGAACAAAAAGTTAAAGATTATTTAGAATCAAGACGTGAAAGTATGGGAATGGAAAATAATATTTTTAGAGTTATTATTCCAGAAAGAACTGAAGTAGAAATTAAAGATGGTGTTAAAAAAGAAAAGGTTCGTAAAATGTTCCCAGGATACGTTTTAATTGAAATGGTTATGAGTGACGAAGCTTGGTATGTTGTACGTAATACTCCAGGAGTAACAGGATTTATTGGATCTTCTGGTAAAGGTGCTAAACCAATCCCACTTTCTCCTGAAGAAGTTAAGAAATTTATTGGTGATGGAGAAGAAACTGTTAAGCCAATTAATACAAATGTTGAAGTTGGAGATATGGTATCCATTATTGATGGTCCATTTAAGGGTATGTCTGGTAAGATTGAAAGTGAAGATAAAGATAATGAAAAACTTACAGTACTTATTGACTTATTTGGACAAGAAACTCCAGTTGAAGTTGATTTAATCCAAGTAACAAAAATGTAAAAATTAGAAGCATTCAATTTGAATGCTTTTTTAATAGATAAAACTATAGCAGTTAAATAAATGTAATTATTGATATTACCTTTTTTAAATGATATAATTTTCTTAAAGAAAGTTGAGGATTATTATGGAGTTAAAAGGAAGTAAAACAGAACAAAATTTAATGACTGCATTTGCAGGAGAAAGTCAAGCAAGAAATAAATATACATATTATGCATCTAAAGCTAAAAAAGATGGATATGAACAAATAGCCGCTATATTTGAAGAAACAGCTAATAATGAAAAAGAACATGCTAAATTATGGTTTAAACAATTACATAATGGAGAAGTTCCAGAAACACTTACTAATTTAAAAGATGCTGCAAGCGGAGAAAATTATGAATGGACTGACATGTACAAAGAATTTGCTGAAACAGCTAAAGAAGAAGGTTTTAAAGAAATAGCTCGTTTATTTGAACAAGTTGGTGAAATTGAAAAACATCATGAAGAAAGATTTATGAAATTAGTTGATAATATTGAAAATAATTTAGTATTTGAAAAAGGTGAAGAAAAGATTTGGATTTGTAGAAATTGTGGACATGTATATAAAGGAAAGAAAGCATTAAAAGTATGTCCAGTATGTAAACATCCAGAGAGTTACATGGAAGTAAAAGCAGAAAATTATTTATAATAAGAAATCTCATTATTGAGATTTCTTTTTTTATGCTATAATATTTATAATAGGAGTAAAAAGAATGGGAAGAAAAGCTAGAGAATTTAAAAATATTACCAATGATGACATTAATTCTATATATAATGACTGTCTAGTTAAAGTTAATGAATATTTAGAATTATCAAAAAACAATAGTGAAGAACTTATATTTGATAAAATTCTCGAATGTATTGAAAGCTTTTTGAAATACATTATTACTGTTCATCAATTTAATGAATATAATAACAAAGTATATGGTTTTTTATATGAGAAGAATGGTATAAAAGAGTTGTCTAGTGAAAAGGTAATTAACAAAGCAGTAAGAGAATCATTAGATGATAATTGTTATAATGAGAGACTAATTAGTTTTGATTATTTTTATAAATTTATAGAATTAATATTCAAAATAGATTATGAAAATATTTTGTATGTATTTAAAAATAATTTATGGGCACAATTAATAAATAGTAGTTTTGAAAATATTGATAATTCTTTAAAATATATATTTTTAGTTAATACTCTAGATATAGATGGTATTATTAATATACTGGGATACGATGAGTATAAAAAATATAAAGATACTCTAGGAGATATCAAAAATAAAACAGAAGCTATTTGTTTAAAATATGAAAAATTTGTAAATAGTATCAGAGATGAAGATATTGATATAGAAGATTATAATTTTACTCAATTATTTAGTATTCTAAATACACTATATACATATTCAAAATATGTAAATGAGAATGATAATAAAATAATTAATGATATAGAAAAAACATGCTTTTGGCAAAACGCCTCAAAGTATTCATTTTTAGTTCATAGAAGTAAAACAGATGTAATTGAGTTATCTAAAATTAAAAAGTTTAAAGATAATTATTTATTATCAATTTTAGCTTTAAAAAGTGAAATTACAATAACTGATTTAAATAAGTATTCTAAAGAATATGATTTGAAACTTGATGATTTTAAAATATTATTTTCTTATAGTGTACCATATGATTTTTTTGGAAAATTATTAAATAGTAATTTTAGTATAGAAATGATAATAAGAACAGTTTTAGTAAATGGAACTAATTATGAAATATTTAATATAAATAATAAATATATTGAATTATTAGCATTTTTAGATTATAGAATGATTAATTCACTAGATGAAAGAATGCTAGAATATTTAATACAAAAAGAAAATAAATTAAAAACTATTTTTAAAGGTAAAAAATATGAAAGATTCTTTGAAGCATTTATTAATATAGTTAGTATTAGTAAAAAATATCCAGACTATTTATTAGAATGCTTGGATTTTGAACAATTATTAATTGATTATAATATTAGTGTTTATTTAAAAAAAGGTATAAAGAGTAAAGAAGAAATATTAAAAAATGTTAGTATGAATATGGAGATGTTTTCTTCAAATTCAAATTTAATAAAAAAACTACCTATTATGTTAAGTGCAGATAATAACAAATTAATATTAGATTTATTAATTGAAAATGGTCTTAAGATTGATGAAATAGGATCACTTGATGGTACTATATTTTGTTATCCAAATGAGTATGTAGCTGAAGTAATTAAGGTAATGAACAGACATAATATTAAAATAATAGAGAATAATAAAATTAATAGTCAGTTTATAATATATATTTCACAATTATTAAAGAATAAAACAAGTATGCAAACTCCACCACCAATTATAATGAGAGAAAAATTCTTTGACAGTAATTTAGATGAAGAATTGGATTTTTAAATAGTGCATTTTAATAATTAGTATGATAAAATTAAAAAAGAATAGAGGGATTTAATATGAAATGTGTTGCGATAAGTGGACCAAAAAAATTGGTTGTTGAAAATAGAGAACCAAAAACTGGTAAAAAGGGTTATATTTTAATTGATGTAATAAAAGCTGGTATATGCGGTTCAGATATCCATTATTGGGTTAGTGGTGAACCTAAAGGACTTGTAATGGGGCATGAATTTAGTGGAATTGTAATTGATAATGGAGGAAGTAAAAAATTTAGAGAAGGTGACAGAGTAACAGCATTACCAATTTCACCTTGTATGGAATGTAAAGAATGTAAGAGTGGTAATGTTCAAATATGTAGTCATACATGGGAAAATGCTATTGGCTTATCACTAGATAATCCAGGTGGATTTGGCGGTAGAGTATTAGTTCGTGAAGATATGGTAAGACATTTACCAGATAATGTTACATATGAAAGTGGAGCTATGGTAGAACCTGCTGCAGTTGCAATTAGAGCAGTAAATATTTCTGGTGTTAAAAAAGGCGATAGAGCACTAGTTATTGGTGGAGGAATAATTGGATTATTAACAGCAATGTTTTTAAGACTTAAAGGTGCTTCTTATGTTGCATTAACAGAAACTAACATTAAACGTGGAGAAAAGGCTGTTAAACTTGGGGTTGCAAATGAATGGTTTAATGCTCTTGATCCAAAAGTGTCAGAAAAATTAATGGCTAAAACTGAAACTGGAAATGGTTTTGATGTTGTTTGTGATTGTGTTGGTAATGCACCAGCTCTAACAAGTGCAATAATGTATACTAGACCTAATGGTAACTTGATTATGGTAGGAATTTCACTTAGTGCTATTAGTGTTCCTCTTGTAAGTGCTGTAATGAAAGAAATTAATATAAAAGGATCTATTGCATATAAACCAATTGAATTTGATGCAGTAATTAGATTACTTAGTGAGAAAAAAATTAATTTAGAAAAGTTTGCTGATGATGTTGTTACATTAGATAGAGTTCAAGAATCATTTGAAAGATTAACTAGTGGAACTGATGATGCTGTTAAAATATTAGTTGATCCAAATAAACAAAACTATAATTAAAATAATGTTTTAAACATTATTTTTTTTAATCTTCATAAATTTAAAATATATGAAGATTTTCCTTGATTTTATGGCACTTGTGTGTTATTATGTAGTAGTCGATTTATATTTTTAATATAAATTAGAAGTGGGAGATTAAAGGATTATCGCGAACCACTCGCGAAAAAAAATATCTAAAGTATATAGGAGGTGTTTTTCGTGGCAAAGAATGTTGTAAAGAAAATCAAATTACAAATTCAAGCAGGTAAGGCTACACCAGCTCCACCAGTTGGAACTGTTTTAGGTCCTGCAGGAATTAATCTACAAGAATTTTGTACTAGATACAATGATGCAACTAGAGAAAAAATGGGAGATATAGTACCAGTTGAAATTTCTATTTATGAAGATAGAACATTTGATTTCGTACTTAAAACTCCACCAACAGCTTCATTAATTTTAAAAGCTGCTGGAATTGATAAGGGAAGTGCTAAAGGTGCTAACCACATTGTTGCAACTTTAACTAAAGATGAAATTAAGAAAATTGCTGAAATCAAAATGCCAGATTTAAATGCATATGATATTGAATCAGCTATTAAAATTGTAGCAGGAACAGCTAGAAATATGGGTGTTGCTGTTAAAGGACTTAATGATTCTGAGTTAGAAGAACAAGCTAAAGAAGCTGAAAGAGCTGAAGCTCAAGCTGCTAAATTAGAAGCTGAATTAGAAGCTGCTGAAGAAGGAGCTAGAGAATTAGCTGAAGGTGCTAATGTTAATGTTGAAGTAACAACAGAAAAAGAAGAAACTGAAGAAACAGAAAACGAAGAATAAAAATAATTATTAATCGTGAGAAAAAATAGATAATCCAATTACCACATAAGGAGGTTAAGTTTATGAAGAAACATAGTAAGATGTATGTGGAAGCATTAGGTAACGTTGAAAAAAATAAAGAATATGATGTTACTGAAGCGATCAAATTACTTAAAAGTCTTAAAACTAGAAAATTTGATGAAACTGTTGATCTTGCATTAAAATTAAACATTGATGCTAAGAAGACTGATATGAATGTAAGAGGAAGCTTTGTTTTACCAAATGGAACTGGAAAGACTAAGAGAGTATTAGTAATTACTAAAACTAAAGCTCAAGAAGCTAGTGAAGCTGAATTTGTTGGTGCAGAAGATATGTTAGAAAAAATCGAAAAAGAAAATTGGTTCGATTTTGACACTATTGTTGCTACTCCAGAAATGATGCCTGCATTAGGAAAACTAGGAAAAGTTTTAGGTCCTAAAGGTTTAATGCCAAATCCAAAACTTGGAACAGTTACTACTAATGTTAAAGAAGCAATTACTAACATTAAAAAAGGTATGGTTGAATACAAAAACGATTCTTATGGAAATGTTCATGTATCTTTAGGTAAATTATCATTTACTGAAGAAAAACTTGAAGAAAACTTAAGAGCTATGGTGGCTGAAATCGTTAAAAATAAACCTACAGGTGTTAAAGGTACATTTATTAAGAATGTAAGTTTATCATCAACTATGAGTCCTGGAATTAAAATTGATAGAAATTCTTTAGGATTATAATTAGTTAATAACAGCAGAGAAATCTGTTGTTTTTTTATATAAAAAAGACCATTAGTCATGATGTTCATCTAATGGTCTTAAAAGTAGGGCACATGATATAAATCCACAAATACCAACAAGAGCATAAATAATGTTTGTTAGTACTGAATCTTCACCAAATAATAAAGAAACTAAATTTACATCAAATACACCAATCATTCCCCAGTTAATTGCGCCAATTATTACAAGTGTTAGTGCAATTTTATATAATGTATTCATGATTCCTCCTTACTTTATTATTAGTTTGTTCTATTTATTAAAATATATTCATATAAATTAATATAAAAAATATTATTTATTGTGAGGGGGAATATTTATTAAAAAGATAACAATTTTACTACTTATATGTTTATCACTATTTGGATGTAATAAAATGGATGCTGAAACTGCTGTTAATAAGTATAAGAAATTATTAGATAGTAATTCATCATATAGTTTGACTGGTCAAATGGATATTGTTAGTAATGAAGAATTATATCATTATGATGTTAGTGTTGATTATATGAAAGATAATAATTATAAGGCTACGTTAAAAAATAAAGATAGTAATCATGAACAGATTATTTTAAAAAATAAGAATGGAGTTTATGTTATTACACCTAGTTTAAATAAAAGTTTTAAGTTTCAAAGTGAATGGCCTTTTAATAGTAGTCAGTCATATATATTATCATCATTACTTAAAGACTTAGAAAATGATTCAAATGTATTGTTAGAAGAAAAAGACGATAAGTATATGTTGTCATCTACTGTTAATTATCCTAATAATAGTTTGCTTGTTAGCCAAAAAATTACTTTTAATAAAGATATGCATCCAGAACTTGTTCAAGTATATGATAAAAATGGTACTGAAAATATTACATTTAAGATATCTAAAATTGAGTTTAATAAAAAATTTAATGAAGATTACTTTGATGTAGAAAGTAGTGCTGATGAGAATTGTTGTTCAGTAACAAGTACAATAGATGAAGTAGTATATCCAATGTATTTACCAACAGGAACTAAATTCAAAAGTGAAGAAACAGTTAAAACAGATGATTCAGAAAGAGTAATATTAACATTTAGTGGAGAAAAATCATTTATATTAATAGAAGAAAAATCAAAAAGTCCTAAGGACTTTGAAGTAACAACAACATCAGGGGAATTGGTTTTTTATGAAAATGTTCTTGGTAATTTAAATGAATCATCATTAAATTGGACTATGAATGGAAAAGATTATTATATAATTGGTAATAATTTATCAAATGAAGAATTATTAAAAGTGGCTTCTTCTACTTCAGTAGTAGCATTAGTTAAATAAGTATTATAAAACTAATGCTTTTTTTTTGGTTTTATGATATTATTTTATATAGAATAGAAGGGTTTAATTATGAAACAAACAACAAAATATATTTTATTAGTGTTAATTTTTATTGTTATAGTAGTTGGTATTACTTTTTCTTTCTTATTTATTCGTTATGATGAAAAAGGTAGTGTAGAAGTAATAAAAAAGTATTATGATGTAATGTTTATAAATACTATGATTGAAGATAATAAGAAAACATCAATTAAATTAAACAATAACGATGATTCCATTCATATTTCAATACCTAATTTAAATGAAGAAAAGTTAACTACGTTTAGCGTTGATGCAATTAATATTGGTAATATTGATACATATGTTGATAATTATTCTATTTCTAATGTAGATACAAACGCTAATATTAATGATGTTCAAATAGAAGTTTCTCTTAATAAAGATGAATTAATTAAAGGCGGAGAAAGTAAAAAAATCAATGTTAAAGTTAAATACAATGGAAATAGTGAAGAAAAAATATATTATAATTTTAATATTAATTATGTGTTTAATAAAGATAATGTTTAAAAAATAATGTTTTTTATGTTATAATTAATATGTATAGATTATAAGGAGGATACATGAAAGAAATAATATCAAGTTTGGATATTGGTTCATCTACAGTAAAACTTGTAGTTGGTGAAGTTTATAAAAATGAAGTTCATGTTTTGTCTGTATCCGAAGTAAAATCTAAAGGGGTAAAAAAAGGTATAATTGTTAATCCTGAGGAAACATTAATATCACTTAAAGAATTATTTAGAAGAAGTGAAGAAATGTTAGATATTAAGATTAATAAAGTAATACTAATTGTACCATCATATTATGCAGAATTTTTAGTTACTGAAGGAGTAAGTACAATTACTAATCCAGAGGGAATAGTAGAAAGTCATGACATAATTAGAACACTACAAGCATGTGTATATAACAAGGTTCCAAATAATAAAGAATTTATTGCTATCACACCAATTGAATTTATGATTGGTGATAAGAAAGTTAAAGATCCAAAGGGAATGAAAGCAGATAAGCTAAAATGTAAAGCTGTACTAAGTTTAGCACCTAAGAAAAATGTATATACTGCTGTTTCATTACTTGAAAACATTGATGTAAGTGTAGTTGATATTAATTTTGGTAGTGTAGCTGATTATTTTGAATTTAAAAATGATGAAATGGATAAAAAGAATACTGCAATAATAAATATTGGTGATGAAAAAACAGAAGTGAGTGTATTTAAAAAAGGTATACTAGTTGAAACAGAGAATATTGAACTTGGAAGTAAAAATATTGATAGAGATATTTGTTATATTTATGATATAAGTAGAAGTAAAGCAAAAGAATTAAAAGAAAAATTTGCTCTGGCTCATAAAAGAAATGCATCTACTTCATGGAGTGAAGATGTGTTGACAAATCAAGATGAAAATATTAAAATTAACCAATATGAGATTAGTGAGATTATATATTCAAGAATAAAAGAGGTATTAGAGCTATCAAAAAAGCAAATAAATCTCTTAACAAAGCTTGAAATTAGTTATATAATAATTACAGGGGGAGCAACGGAGGCAAATGATTTTAATTTGGTAGTTGATGAAGTATTTGGTAAAGAAATGGAAGTTTATAAAGTAAAAGAAATTGGTTGTAGACATAATAAATATTCAAGTGCTTTAGGATTTATTAAATACTATCATGATAAATTATCATTTAGAAACAAACTTGCATATACAGTAGATGAAGAATTACAAGAAGAATTATTAAATAGTAGGAAACAAAATAATAGTACTTTACTTGGAAAAGTATATGGATATTTTTTCAATAATTAAGGAGTTGAAATATGAATAACAAATTAGAGATGGATCAAATTGCTGATATTAAAGTTATTGGTATTGGTGGCGGTGGATGTAATGCTGTTAATAGAATGATAGATTCTGGTCTTAGAGGGGTAGAATTTATTGTTGCTAATACTGATCAACAAGTTTTAAATGCTTCACAAGCTGAACATAAGATTCAACTTGGTAAAACAATTACTAAAGGAAGAGGAGCTGGAACTAGACCAGAAGTTGGTAGAGAAGCAGCTTTAGAAAACAAAGAAGAAATAGAAGATGCTTTGCGCGGAGCTGATATGGTATTTGTTACTTGTGGACTTGGAGGTGGTACTGGTACAGGTGCTGCTCCAGTAGTTGCAGAAATAGCTCAAAACTTAGGTTGTTTAACAGTTGCTATTGTTACAAAGCCATTTAAATTTGAAGGTAAAAAAAGAATGGATTATGCATTAGTTGGTCTAGATGAGCTTAGAAAACATGTAGATACAATTGTTGTTATTCCAAATGATAGATTAAGAGATTTAATAGATAGAAGTACACCACTTAATGCTGCATTCCAAGAAGTTGATAATGTATTAAGACTTGGCGTTCAATCAATATCTGATTTAATTAGCGTTCCAGGACTTGTAAACTTAGATTTTGCAGATGTTAGAACAATAATGGAAGATAAGGGAGATGCTTTAATTGGTATCGGAGTTGGATTTGGTGATAATAGAGCAGTAGAAGCAGCTAAACAAGCTGTTAATAGTCCACTTTTAGAACAAACTATAAATGGAGCTACTGATTGTATTGTTAATATCACTGGTGGAAACTCAATGACATTATTTGAAGCAGAAGATGCTGTTGAAGTGGTTAGAGCTGTGGCTAATACTGATGTAAACATTATATTTGGTGTTGTTATCAATGAAGCATTAACTGATGAAATAATTGTTACTATAATTGCAACAGGTTTTGAAGATTCTACTGAACCTTTATATCGTTCAATTGAAGGAGATACTAGAGAAAAGAGAAGTGTTCAAGAACCAGAAGAAGATGAAGAAGAATTAGAACTTCCATCATTCTTAAGAAATAGAGATTTTTAAGAGCTGTTAAAAGCTCTTTTTTTGGGAGAAGTTATGATATATAAAATGAATTATAAAGATATTAAAAGACAAATGTATGAATTTCATAAAACTATATATGGAAAAACAATGTTTGTAATTTGTTACTCATTATTTTTTTGGTTATTTGTTTTTTGTATATTTAGTTTAATATTTGATTTATTAAGCTTTGAATATTTCATTGTACTAATAATGATTTGTTTAATTTCTTTTTTAATAGGTAGTTATTGTTTTTATAAAGAACTTAGAATATTTGTTAATAACAAATATAAATAAGTTTTTTTTATGTCTATATTTTTAAATTAATTTTACAAAAATTTTACATAAAAAGTTGATTTATTGAAAAATAATACTATAATGATTATTAGGGTAGTAAGATAAAGGACTTACTATATGAAGGAGGGTTAAATGAAAGAAGGTAACACTAAAAAGACTACTGTTAAGAAAACTAATAACAGACCTTCTACTAAATCAACAGGAAATAAATCAAATACTGTAAAGAGAAATAATAATACAAGATCTTCAGTAAAAGATAATGAAGTAAAAGTAAAAAAAGTTTCTCCAGTTGAAGAAGATTTTAAAGATGTTGAAGAAGAAGGCGATAAAAGATTAATAGTTTTTATTGCAGCAGCAATTCTAATTATTGTTGGAATAGTAATAGGTTTATTAGTTGGTCTTCAAAATAAGAAAGAAGAAGAACCTAAAAAACCAACTGATGATGTTGTTATTCCACAAAAACCAGAAGAAAAAGAAGAAGAAGAAATTTATGAAAGGGAAAAGCCACTACCAGTTGTTAAGAAAGTAACTAAGAAAACAACTAAAACAGAAGAAGCAACTTCTGAAAGTGAAGAAGAAAGTGGACAAGATAGTTCATCATTCACAATTGTATTTCATAATGGTGATGATACTGAAGAAGTAGAAGTTCAAGCAGGAGATACAGCAGAAGGTTATATACCTCCAACTGGTTATGATAGTTGTTTATATTATTCAGATGAAAATGGAACTGAATTTGATGTAACACAAGAAATAACTGAAAATACGGACATATATGTTTCATGTTCAGTAGTTGTTAAATATACAATTGAATATGATGCTAGAAGTGAAAATATAAATGAATATGATGTTCAAATGGGAGAAGTTCAACTAAGTGATTCAACTGAAGAAAGAGAAGAAGGAGTATTCCAAGGTTGGTATGCTGAAGATAGTTATATCAATAAAATAACAGTTCTAAATAAAGATGTTATTAAAAATTATGCAGATGGTACAACTATTAAGTTATATGCTTTATTCTCAGATGTTGTATCTGGAGATGAAGATGGACTTGGTATTGGAGATGGAACTGAGGAAGACGAAGATTTAACAGCAGCAGCTGGAACTGATGAAAATGGTAATCCGGAAGAAGAAAATGAAGCAGCTCTTGAAGGTGATGCTCTTAGTGGTGAATCATCACTTGATAATGGAGAAGCTGGTCAAACATTATATAATGATGAAGATGACAAACCTAGTCAATCATTAGATGGTTCTGATGATGAAGATGATGAAACTTTATTAGACGAAGAAGATGAAGAAGAACCAGTATTATCTGATAAAGAAGAATATAATAATGAAGATTCAGGTGATGGAGAAATAATTGCACCACCAAAAAAAGATGAAGAATTAGATTCAACTAGTACTAATGGATCAGAAGAACCAACAACTGTTGATGAAAGCTCAAAAAAAGATGAACAAACAGTAAAAAAAGAAGAAGCTGATGTTTTAGAATCAGTTGATACTAAAGAAAGTACAGAAGAATAGAATAATAAGAAGTTCAAATATATGAACTTCTTTTTTTGTGTGTTATAATAACTAATAGAGGTTAATTATGGAAATAGAACTTGGTGGAAAAGTATTTAATGTAATAATAACAAGAAAAAATATTAAAAATATGTATCTTAAAATTAAACCAGATGGATTATATATTTCTTGTAATTATTTTGTTACTAAAGGAATGATTTTATCTTTTATAGCAGATAATGAAGAAAGTATTTTAAAAAGTGATACAATAGTTCAAAAAAGAGAACAAAAAAAAGAAGAGTTTTACTATTTGGGTAAAAAGTACGATGTTGTAATATTAAATACAGTTTCTAAAATAGAATTTGTAGATGATACGGTTTTTGTAAAAAATAAAAGCTATTTAGATACATTTTTAAAGAATGAAGCACAAAGAATTTTTAATGAGAGACTTGAAGTGTGTTATAATTTATTTGAGGAAAATATTCCTTTTCCAAAACTAACTATTGGTAAAATGAAGAGAAAATGGGGATATTGTAATAAAAGGCAAGAATTAGTTAAGTTAAATTTTGATTTAATACATTATTCTATAGATGAAATAGATTACGTAGTTGTACATGAACTTTGTCATTTAATAGAGTTTAACCATTCACCAAGATTTTGGAAATTTGTTAAAAAATATAAACCTAATTATAAAGAAAATCAGAAAGTATTAAAGGAGGAATAATATGTTAATTACTTCTCGTGATAATAGCAAAATAAAACATGTAAGAAAGCTATTAAATAAAAAAGATTCTTTTAGTGAAAAATTATTTGTTATAGAAGGAGATAATTTAGTAACAGAAGCTATTAAAAATAATTTGTTAGTAGAATTATATATTTTAGATGGTGAAGAAAATAATTATGATTTTGAATGTAATTATGTAACTCTTGATGTTATGAAAAGTATAAGTTTTCTTTCTAGTACTCCTAGAATACTTGGTGTTTCTAAATATATAAATAAAAATGCACTTGGAAATAAAATAGTATTACTTGATGAAGTTCAAGATCCTGGTAATGCTGGTACAATTATTAGAAACTCAGTTGCATTTGGAATAGATACTGTTGTTTTTTCTAAAAATAGTGTTAGTCCATATAATGAAAAGGTATTAAGAAGTACGGGTGGAATGATATATAATATCAATATAGTTATCGATGAACTGGATAACATTATTAATAAATTAAAAGAGAATAATATAGAATTACTTGGTACATCATTACATACTTCTAAATCAATTGAAACAATTGAAAAAAAAGATAGTTTTGCTATAATATTTGGTAACGAAGGTAATGGAGTTAAGAATAGTTATTTAGAAAAATGTGATGAAATATTTAAGATAAATATGGAAAGTGCTTGTGAAAGCTTAAATGTTGGTGTATCAAATGGTATAGTTCTATATCATATGTATAAGAGGTAATATATGAAATATGTTTATGTAGGTAAAATTGTTAATACTCATGCATTAAAAGGAGAAGTAAGAATTCTTTCTAATTTTGAGTATAAAGATAGAGTATTTAAAAAAGGTATAACATTATATATTGGACAATTTAAAACAGGAGAAGTTATTGAAACATATAGGCCTCATAAACAATTTGATATGGTTAAATTTGTTGGAATAGATTATATAAATGATGTATTAAAATATAAAGGTGATAGTGTATATATAAATGAAGAGGATTTATCATTGAATGAAGATGAATTTTTGATAGATGAATTCATTGGATTAGAAATATATAATGATAATGAATTTGTTGGTAAAGTCAGTGAATATAGAAATGATAATGGGAATAAAGTAATTAAAGTAAATGATAAATTTATTCCATATAATAAGAACTTTATTAACAAAATTAATAAAAGTGAAAGAAAAATATACATGCATGATATAGGAGCGTTTTTATGAGAATAGATATATTAACATTATTTCCTAATATGTTTGAAGGATTTAAAACTGAAAGTATTATTAAAAGAGCAATAGAAAAAGAAAAAGTAGAAATAAACATAATAGATATTAGAGATTATACGCCTTATAAAAACAATCAAGTTGATGATTATCAATTTGGTGGCGGTGGCGGTATGATTATGATGTGTGAGCCTGTATTTAATGCTGTTGAAAGTATTAGAACTAATGATTCACATGTTGTATTACTTACACCTAGAGGAAAAACTTATAATGAGAAAAAAGCATATGAATTAAAAGATAAAAAACATTTAATAATTATATGTGGACATTATGAAGGCTTTGATGAAAGAATATATACTCTTGCTGATGAACTAGTATCAATTGGAGATTTTATATTAACTGGTGGAGAATTACCAGCTATGATGATTACAGACTCAGTTGTTAGATTAATTGATGGAGTAATCACAAGTACAAGTTTAGAATATGAAAGCTTTAATGATAATTTACTTGATTATCCAGTATATACTAAACCAAGAAATTTTAGGGGAATGGAAGTTCCTGAAGTACTAGTAAGTGGTGATCATAAAAAGATAAATGAATATAGGGAAGAGATGAGAAAAAAGATTACTAAGGAGTATAGAGAAGATTTATTGTAAGGGTGGTAAAAAAATGAAATACGTAATTGATAAAAATAATGATGATTTAAAATTAATGTATTATAGTGTTAATATGGTTGGACTTAATGTTACACCAAAAAATGAAGTACCTGGTTTAACAATTAAAGCAAAAAAAGTTATACTTATTGATCCAGAACTAAGAGATGCATATATCAAAAAAAGAATTAATAAGAAGATAGACAAAATCATTAAATTTATGTTACGTATTTTAAATGATGAAGGTACAACAGATGAAGATACTGGTATGGTATTAGATGAAATAAATAGACTTAAAGGAATAATAATAAATAAATATAGAGAATATATGGTTGAAAGTGAATATAAGTCAATACTAACTAAACTTATACTAATTGAGGAAGAATTTAAAAGAAATTATAATGAAAAAATGTATATGAACTATATGAGTAATAATTATTATGAAGAAGAGTATAGAACTGGTAGAGGTAGATAATAATGGAATTTGAAGAAATTTTTAATAGGGTAAATAGTGAAAAAATATATTTAACAAGTGTTAGAAGTGATGAAGTTAAAGGTTTATATGAATTAGTAGATAGATATGTAAATGAAAACTATCTTTATACTGGAGATAGAGATGAATATTACGTTAGTTTTAATAATAGATTATATGTAATAGGATTCTTTTATGGGCCAGATATTTTATATTATATTAGACTTGCTCATAAAGATGAACTAAGTAATTATTTGTATTTTGAAGATGTGTTAAATAATCGTATTAGTGAAAATGATGAAGATATTAGAACAAGAATAGAAAATATCAAAATGCAAATCAGACTATTAGAAGATGAAGGAGTATCAAAAAGTACTATTAAAAGAGCTTTAAAACTTTAGGAGGATTAATGAAAGATATAATTATTGCAAGTAATAATCAGGGAAAGATAAAAGAATATAAAGAAATATTAGAACCACTTGGATTTAATGTGTTAAGTCAAAGCGAATCTGGAGTTGATTTAGAAGTTGAAGAAACTGGTGAAACTTTTGAAGAAAATGCATCTATAAAAGCTGAAGCAATATATAATATTAAGCATTCTTCTGTATTAGCAGATGATAGTGGAATAGAAATAAAATATTTAAATAATGAACCTGGAGTATATTCTGCTAGATATAAGGGAATTCCTACTGCTCTTGAAAGAAATGAATATGTATTAGAACACTTAAAAGATGCAAGGGGCAGTGATAGAGCTGCAAGATTTGTATGCTGTATTTGTTATATAGATGAAACAGGCCATAAAGAATTATTTAAAGGAATATGGAATGGTAGTATAGCAGATGAAATAAGTGGTAGTAACGGATTTGGATATGATCCAATATTTATAGGAGAAAATCAAAAAGTAACCACTGCTAATCTTAGTGATTTAGAAAAGAATAAAATATCACATAGAGCTAGAGCAACTGAAAAGTTAGTTAATTATTTAAAAGAAATATAAAAGTTTAAAAAAAGCTTTCATATTTTTTTGTTTGTGTTATAATTTATAATAGAGAGGAGAATAAAAAATGGAAGAAAATAATAATCAACAACCATTAAATCAAGAAGTACCAACTCCTGTTATGCCTGTTGAACCAACACCAGTTGTACCAACAGAACCAACACCAGTTGTACCTGAAACACCTGTGATGTCAACTGAACCTGTTGCTCCTGTAAATCCTGTTATGAGTGAACCAGTAGTAAATAGTGAGGTTGTATCCCCAATGCCTACAGTTAGTGAACAAAATGCACAAGCTGTACAAAATGAACCAGCAACAATAGTATTAGATGTGCCTGAAACACCAGCACAACCTAATTTAACAACACCATCACCAAATATGAATGGTGGAATTACAATGCCGGAGCAAACTATTAGTACTACACCAGTTGCACCTGTTGCTTCACCAACTGTAGAACCAGCTCCAGTAACACCAACTCCTGTAACAGAGCAACCACAACCAGCTGCAGCAGCACCAGCTACTGAGGCTCCAAAAAAGAGTAATAAAGTATTAATTATCGTTATTGCTGTTTTGGCAGTTGTTCTAATTGGATTAGTTTTATGGAAATTTGTATTTAGTGTTGATAATAAGGATGTACCTGCAACACCTGATGCACCAACTAAACCAGTAGAACCAGAAACACCAAGTCAACCTGTTGCTAGTGCTAATACTGTTACTATTGATGATTATGAATATCAATTAGCAGATGGATATGAACTTTATGAATATAATGGTCAAAAGGCTATCATTAATAAAGCTGATAAAACATTAACTATGTTTAAAGTTTATAGAAATACAAAATATTCTTTATTTGTATCTAGTACAGATTCATTAAAAACAGAATTTGCTAATGGTGGATTTACTGTTAATGATTCAGGTGAAAAAACATTAGGTGGTAAACAATGGTTATTCTTTGATTTATCAGTTTCACAATCACAATTACTTACTGCAGTGACATCAATTAATGATAGAGATTCAATTCAATTAGCTGTATATAAATATGGAACTAAGAGTAATGATGAAATATTAACAAGTTTAGCTCCAATTGTAAGTTCAGTTAAATATGTTGGAACTTCTAACTTTGCTGATGAACCAGAAGAAACAGAAGTTAAAGATTTCAAAGTTGAAACAGTTAATGTAGAAGAAAGTATATTTGAATAATAAAAGTGATTATTAAATCACTTTTTTATTTATATTTAATATGATATAATACGTATAATAGGAAGTGTATAAAAATGGGTTTTAATAGTAAAAAAGAAAAGTATATTTTAATTTCTATTATCGCAATATTAAGTATATTAATAATGCTAGCAATGTATTTTTGGATTATTAATCCTGGTGGAAAGAAAAGTAGAACCATAATGATTTATATGGTTGGTAGTAATTTAGAATCTAATGCGGGTATAGCAACTGCAGATTTAAATTCAATAGACCCTTCTAAAATCGATTTAAATAAAACAAATATTCTTTTATATACTGGTGGAACAGAATCATGGCAAAATTATATTAAAAATGATGAAAATGCAATATATTTATTAAAAGAAAATGGATTTGAAAAAATAGAGTCATATGAGAAATATAATATGGGAAGTGAAGATACATTAGCATCATTTTTGAATTATTCATATGACAATTATAAAGCTAAGAATTATAATTTGATTTTATATGATCATGGTGGTGCTATAGATGGTGCTATATACGATGATTTTACAGATGACAATTTATCATTACTAGAATTTGAAAATGCATTAGAAAAAAGTCCATTTAACGAAAAAAACAAGTTACAAACAGTTGTGTTTAGAACTTGTTTAAATGGAACTATAGAAGTAGCTAATACATTTTCTAAATATGCAGAGTATTTAGTAGCAAGTGAAGAAGTTACAAGGGGATCAAGAGACTCTTATGCATTTGCATCTTTAAATAATGTTTTACCAAATGATGATGGAGTTGAGTTTGGTAAAAAATTTATTGATAATTATGTTGACTATATGAAAAAAGTTGATGTTTTTGATAGTTTTACTACGACTTATTCAATATTAGATTTATCATATGTTGATAGTATTAATGAAAAAATAAATAATTATTTTAATAGTATAGATATAAAAAATAATTATGATACTATTGCTAAATCTAGATCACAAATATTTACATATGGTGATAGTCAAAGTGAATATTATAGTACAATAGATATTTACAATTTTGTTAATAATACAAAAAGTTTATCAAATAAGTATGGAGAAGAATTATTAAGTACTCTTGATAAAGCAGTTGTCTATAATTATTCAAATAAAAATAATTCAAAAGGTTTATCTATTTATTTTCCTTATGGTGGTAATGATTTAATAAGAAATAAATTTTTTCAAGTTTATAGTAATATTAAAGGATTAAATGCTTATAATACTTTTATTAAATCATTTGATAATATTAAAAATGGTAAAAAAACTGATTTAGTAGATTTTTCAAAAACAACTACTGCTGAAGATGATAATATTATATCTTTAAAATTAACGGATGAGCAAAATAAATATTTCTCAAAAGCTAAAATTGGTGTATTTAAACGAGATGAAAAGCATCCAAATTATTATCAACCTTTGTTAACTAGATTTACAAGTAAACCTGATAGTAATGGAACAATTTCAGTAAGTTTAAAAGATGCATTTGTAAAAGTAGTAGATGAATCTTATGAAGATTATGTATTTGTATTTGAAAATGAAGAAGGTTTAAGATCAGTTAGTGGATTTTTATATGATAATAGTAAAGAAATAGGTAGCAATTATTATATGAATAGAGTAGATTTCTTGTTAGAAGAATCAAATAGTGGAATTAAAGTTAATAAAGCTAAACTAAATAGTAAAAATGGTAGAATAGATGGAATAATATTAGATGTAAAAGATTATGATAGATTTGAAATATATAATCAAATTTATAAAATGCTTGATAAGGATGGCAAATTTACAGGAGAACTTGAAGGATCTCCTGAATTAGTTGGAGTAGATGGTAAGCCTGATAAGATTAATTTAAAAAAATCTAAGCTTGAAAATGGGGAATTCTATTATGTATTTATTATTAATGACATTAATGGAAATGTTTATTATTCTGATTTTAAAAAGTTAGGTGAGTAGTGTATGAATAAAAAGATAATATATATAGTATTAATAATTGTTTTAGGAGTTATGTTATTTATTAGTGGATTTGCTCTTGGATTACACATTAAAATGCAAGAAAAACAAGAAGATGTAGTTGAAGAAAAAAAGGAAGAACAAAAAGAAGAAAGTACAACTTCAAAAAATAAATATGCTAAAATTGATTTAAAAAATTTAGAATATAAAGCAAAAGATAATACTGATTTAACTAAAAATATTCAAATTATTGATGCATACTCATATAGTGATTCTGAAATGGTGATTTATGCCAAAAATAATAATAATGTTCCAGTAACTATTTCAAGTGAACTTAATTTTCTTGATGCTGAAGGTTATATTATTGAATATACATATGGTTCTACACCAACTGTAATTAAAGCAAATAGTGATTTCTATATAACAGTTTACTTAAAGTATACTGAGGATTATAAAACTACTAATTTTGAATATTCAGCTAGTAAAATTAAATCAATATATGAAGATATTAATGTAACAGAAAAAGATATTGAATTAATGGAAGAAGATATTACTATAAATGCACTTTTTAAAAATAAAACTGGAAAAGATATAATGATTAGTGGAATGTGTGTTTATTACAATAATAATAAAGTAGTAGGTATAACTCCAGCATTATTTGGTGGAATTATAAAAAATGGTGACTATAATACTGCAAAATGTGGAAAGTATAAATTAAAAGATACTAAATATGATAAATATGAATTTAAAATAGTATCTGCATATTATACATCAAAAGAATGGTAAGCTACATATTGTAGCTTTTTTTATAAAAAAAACTACTCAAATGAGTAGTTAAATTTCAAATGGTGACCCGTACGGGATTTGAACCCATAAATGCACGCGTGAAAGGCGTGTGTGTTAACCGTTTCACCAACGGGCCATAAATAATGGTGGGCCTGAATGGACTTGAACCATCGACCTTTCGCTTATCAGACGAACGCTCTAACCAGCTGAGCTACAAGCCCACATTTTTTTCTTGGTTGACTTCACCATTGTATAATATTTTTTTTGATTTTGCAACACTTTTTTTAAAAAAATAATATTTTTTTAGAAATAATTGAAAAAAATGCTTTAATATAGTATTATTAATATGATAATAGGAGGAAATTGTTATGACATTAACTACAACATCTACAGTATTAACAATTGTATTAGCTGTTTGGCTTGTAACATTAGGTAGATCAATTATTATAATGTTATGCGGGAAAAAACTTTTTAAAAAAGCTAATGTTAGTGAAAAAAGTGCTTTTATTCCAATTATTAATTTATTTTCTATTCTGGAAATAGCAGATGCATCCACATTTTGGGGTATATTATTATTTGTTCCAGGATTAAATATAATTGTTCTTTCTATAATGTCATTTAAACTAGGTAGTGTATTTAATGTAAGTACAGGCTTTAAACTTGGATTAGTATTCATTCCAATTGTTTTTTATCCTTTATTATCAATGAGTAATAAACCATATAAATTATCAGATGAAGAATATTTTAGAGGAATAGAAAATTCTACTACTCAGAAATTAATATTACCAGAATCTAATAATACAGAAGATGTAGTTAAAAAGGTAGAAGTTAAAGAAATAGAAGAAAAGAAACCTGAAGTTGATTCAATATTTAAGAGTAATGTACAAATGATGGAAAAAGTAGCACCATATAAAGCAGCTAAGATTGATTTACTTGGAATGGATAAATTAGAGGAGTTAGATATGCAACCTAATGAACCTCCAAAAGTAGATGAAAGTAAATTACTAACAGATGATGATTTTAAACAACCTGATAGTAATAAAGATGATATGGAGATAGTTGACTTATAAAGTGTAAAGTGAATGTTTACACTTTTTGTTTTATTTTGTATAATTATTTATGGAGATAAGGTGAAGATATGGCAGATTATAACGAAAAATCGATAAAAATATTAGAAGGCTTAGAAGCAGTAAGAAAAAGACCTGGTATGTATATAGGTTCAACTGATAAAAGAGGTCTTCATCATTTAGTATGGGAAATTGTAGATAATGCTATTGATGAAGCAATCAATGGCTATGGAAATAGAATTGTTGTTACTTTAACTAAACAAGGTAGTGTAATAGTTAAAGACGAAGGTCGTGGTGTACCAACTGGAAAACATGCAAGTGGTAAAAGTACACCAGAAGTTATTTATACAGTACTTCATGCTGGAGGAAAATTTGAAAATTCTGGTTATAAAGTATCAGGAGGTCTACATGGAGTTGGATCTTCAGTAGTTAATGCCTTATCTAAATGGATGAAAGTTACAATTTGTAGAGAGGGTAAAATACATGAAATAACATTTAAAAATGGTGGACATGTAGATAGTCCTTTAAAACAAATAGGTACTACTAAACAAACAGGTACAACTGTTGAATTTTATCCTGATGATGAAATATTTGGTAATGCAAGATTTAGCTATACAACAATATGTGAAAGAATGCAAGAAAGTGCTTTTCTTATAAATGGACTTACAATGGAAGTTATTGATGAAGAAGATGATAAAAAGAGTGTATTTAGTTACGAAAATGGACTTGTATCATTTGTTGAATACATTAATGAAGGAAAAACGCCAATACATAAAGTAATTAGTTTTAGTGGAGAAAAAAATGGTATATTAGTTGATATAGCAATGCAATATACTGAAACATATAATGAAAATATTATGTCATTTGTTAATAATGTTAAAACTATTGACGGTGGTACTCATGAAGTTGGGTTTAAAACAGGATTAACTAAAGCTTTTAATGAATATGTAAAAAAGAATAACTTACTAAAAGGTAGTGATACATTAGATGGAAGTGATGTTCGTGAAGGACTTAGTGCAATTGTAAGTTTAAAAGTACCAGAGAGTTTACTTCAATTTGAAGGTCAAACAAAAGGAAAACTAGGAACACCACAAGCTAGAAATGTTGTAGAGAGTTTAGTATACGAAAAATTAGCATTTTATTTAGAAGAAAATAAAGAAACAGCTGGTTTAATAATGGATAAAGCATTAAAGAGTAAATTAGCTCGTGAAGCTGCAAGAAAAGCAAGAGCAGATGCTAGAAATGGAAAAAACAAATCAAAAGTTGAAAAGAACTTATCTGGTAAATTAGCACCAGCTCAAAGTAAAAATTCTAAAATTAATGAATTATTTATAGTCGAAGGAGATTCTGCCGGAGGATCTGCTAAAAGTGGTAGAGATAGAAAGTTTCAAGCTATTCTTCCACTTAGAGGTAAAGTATTAAATACTAGTAAAGCTAGTATGGATGATGTATATAAAAATGAAGAACTAAATACATTAATATATACTATTGGAGCAGGAGTAGGACAAAGCTTTGATGCTGAGGAATCAAATTATGATAAAGTTATTATAATGACAGATGCTGATGTTGATGGAGCACACATTCAAATACTATTATTAACATTCTTCTATCATTATATGAGGCCATTAATTGAAAGTGGTAAATTATATATAGCACTTCCACCTTTATATAAATTAGACTATGGAAAAGGTAAGAGATTTTATGCTTATACCGATGAAGAATTAAATGATTTAAAATCAAAGAATACTGGAAAATGTTCTATTCAAAGATATAAAGGACTTGGTGAAATGAATGCAGATCAATTATGGGAAACAACAATGAATCCTGATTCAAGAAGTTTAATTAGAGTTAATATTACTGATGCTGCATTAGCAGATAAGCGTGTTAATGTACTAATGGGTGATAAAGTTGAACCAAGAAAAGAGTGGATTAATGAAAACGTTGAATTCACTATGGAAGACGATTATAGGAACTAGGTGGTGAGTACATGAAAAATACAAATAATTTATTAAAAAGAATTCAAGATTATGCTTTAGAAGAAATAATGGGTGATAGATTTGGATCATATGCTAAAGAAATTATTTTAGATAGAGCTATTCCTGATGTTAGAGATGGACTAAAGCCAGTTCAAAGAAGAATATTATATGCCATGTATAAAGCAGGAAATACATGGGATAAAGGATATATAAAATGTGCAGCTACAGTAGGAGATGTATTAGGTAAATTCCACCCACATGGTGACTCAAGTGTTTATGATGCCATGGTAAGAATGAGTCAATGGTGGAAACAAAATGCAATATTAGTTGATATTCAAGGTAACAATGGTTCAATAGATGGAGATGGAGCTGCTGCTTATCGTTATACAGAAGCAAGACTTGCTAAAATAAGTGGGGAATTATTAAGTGATTTAGATAAAGATACAGTAAAATGGGCGCCTAACTTTGATGATAGATTTTTAGAACCAACTGTACTTCCAGCTAAATTTCCAAATTTACTTGTAAATGGTACTAATGGTATATCTGCTGGTTATGCCACAAATATACCACCTCACAATTTAGGTGAAATTGTAGATGCAACTATAAAAAGAATAGATTCTCCAAATTGTAGATTAGATACAATATTAGAAATAGTAAAAGGGCCTGATTTTCCAACTGGTGGTATAGTAGAAGGAAAAGAAGGAATTATAGATGCATTTACTACTGGACGTGGAAAAGTAATTGTTAAAAGTAAAACAGAGTTTAGAAAAGAAAAGGGTAAAGAACAAATAATAATTAGTGAAATACCTTTTGAAGTTAATAAAGCATTACTAGTTCAAAAAATAGATGCACTTAGAATTGATAAAAAAATAGATGGTATTAGTGAAGTAAGAGATGAAACTGATAGAGAAGGTCTTCAAATAGCAATTGACTTAAAAAGTGGAGCTAATAAAGAATTAATACTAAACTATTTATTTAAAAATACTGATTTACAAGTATCATATAACTATAATATGGTGGCTATTGTTAATAGAACACCTAAAACATTAGGTATTATTCCAATACTTGATGCATATATAGAACATTTTAAAGAAGTAATTACTAAAAGAACTGCTTTTAATCTAGCAGCGTATAAAAAAGAATATAATATTGTTTCTGGTTTAATAAAAGCAATTTCTATTTTAGATGAGGTTATAAAAACAATTCGTGCTAGTAAGAATAAAATAGATGCTAAATATAATTTAGTTGATAAGTATCAATTTACTGAAGAACAAGCTGAAGCAATTGTAATGTTACAATTATATAAATTAACTAATACAGATATAGTAACACTAGAAGAAAGAAGTAAAACACTACAAGAATTAATTAAAGAGTGTGAACATATATTAGAAGATGAAAATGAACTTAAAAATGTAATGAAAAATGAACTTCGTGAAATAAAGAAAACTTATGCTGAACCAAGAAAAACAGTTATTAAAGATGAAATAACTGAAATTAAAATTGATGAACTTGATATGGTAAGTAAAGATAATTTTGTAGTTTGTGTTTCTGGAGCAGGATATGTTAAAAAACATTCCCTAAAAGCATTTGAAGCAAATAAGAATGAATATCCAGCTACAAAAGAAGGTGACTTCATTGAAGGATTATATAAAGTAAATAATTTAGATACTATATTAATGTTTACTAATTTAGGTAACTATTTATATGTACCAGTTAGAGAAATACAAGAAGCAAAATTTAAAGATATCGGAATGCATATATCAAATATTATCAAAGTAAGCGATGGAGAAAAAATTGTTAAAACTATTGCAGTTAATAAATTTGATTCTTCACCAATCACATTATTTACTAAAGATGGAATGGTTAAACGTATAGAACTTAAAGATTTAGAAGTGAGTCGTTATACAAAACCAGTAACTTGTATGAAATTGAAAGATGGAGATGAGTTAGTAAGCGTAAGTAGATGTGATGGTATTGATACAGTTGTTATAACAAAAGATGGTTATGCATTAAAATATAATACTGATGAAATACCTGTACTTGGTGTTAAAGCTAGTGGAGTAAAATCAATTAAACTAAATCCTGGAAGTGAAGTTGTTAGCGCATTTGTTGTTAGTGATTTAAAGGAATACATATGTATATTTACTGATAGAAATACAGCTAAGAGAATTCATATTGCTGATTTAGATAAAACTACAAGAGCTAAAAAAGGATCTTCTATACTAAAGAGTCCTAAATCAAAACCATATACTATTGTTAAAGCGTTTAATATAGGAAGTAAGAATATATTTGGTATTATAGATAAAGAAATAGGATATTTAAAATCTAGTGATATAAGTATTCTTGATAAAACTTCTACAGGTACAACATTTACCAAAAAGAATGTTGATAATATATTTGTTGTTACAAAGTTTACAGATATTACTAATCAAAATAAAGAAGTAACAACTATGATAGAGGAAGATTTAGAATCAGCTAAGATAATAGACATAGAAGAAGTACCAGTTGTGAATGATAAGAAAGAAGAACCAAAAATAATAGAAAAAAAAGAGAAAAAGGAAGAACCAAAAGAAACTCAATTAACAATGAGTGATTTCTTTGAAGAATTTAAATTATAGGAAGTAGAAATACTTCCTTTTTCTTTTTTAAATCATTGACTAACTAAAAAAATTATGTTAATATTATTTACGAACTTTGGTTAATCCATTCAATATGGCGGAATTGGTGAAGTGGTTAACACGGCGGATTGTGGTCCCGTTATGCAAGGGTTCGATTCCCTTATTCCGCCCCATTGTGAAATCCCGTCGAAATTGGCACTTTTCGAAGCAAAAATTTCGACTGAGATACATCATTAAAAGTTTTTCAGAAATGAAAAGCTTTTTTTGTGTTTCTAAAAGGAGATGATAAAATGGTAAACATTGAAGAAAGAAAATTAGATATTGAGGAAGGAGCTAAAAAGAAATTTGATATTATAGGTAAATTCATTGGATATAAACCTAAAATAATAAATGGAAGTATTAGATCTATAGAAAGAACTAATATTAGTTATATTGAACCTCATAGGATTATTTATAAAGACACGACATTTTTATTTTTTAACTATACTAATGAAGTCTATATTGAAAACTTAAATAATAAAATAAGAATAAGTGAAATTGAGTCATATATGAAAAAGTTAATATCTTGACTTTCCAGCTTAAATGTATATAATAACAACTTATAAACAAGAAGATATATCCCCAAGTATTGGAGGTAATCTATGGGAAGAATAAAAAACAAATTAAATTTAAAAGTTAAGAGAGTGAAAGATATTACTTATTAGTGTCTTTTGCTCTCTTTTTAATTAGAAAGGAGAGCATGAACATGGAAAAGAAAATTGCTGGAATTTACATGAGAGTATCAACTGAAGATCAAGCAAGAGAAGGATTTAGCCTTCCAGAGCAAAAAGAAAGGCTTATACACCTTTGTAAATATAAAGGTTATGAAATATATGATTTTTATGAAGATCGCGGAATAAGTGCTAAAACTGGTAATTTTAGACCTGCATTTGATAGACTTTTAAAAGATATAGAGATGAAAAGAGTAAATGTTCTAGTAGCATTAAAACTTGATAGAATTTCAAGAAGTGTATATGATTGGGAAAACATAATGAAGTTTTTGGAAGACAATGAAGCATATATAGATTGTGCTAATGATGATATAAATACTACTAGTGCAAATGGAAAGTTTGTTTCAAGACTTTTAATGAATATGAGCCAAAATGAAATAGAGAAAACAAGTGAAAGAACAAAGTTCGGTTTAGTTGGTGCATTTAAAGAAGGACACTTACCAGGTAAACCACCATTTGGATATAAAAGAGAAAATAAAAAGTTTGTTATAGATGATACAACAAAAGAACAAGCTAAAAGAGTATTTGAATTATATTTAGAAGGATATTCATATCATAGAATAGCATGTATATTTAATGATGATGAAGTTGCTGGAAAAACTAATTGGAATGATACAAGAATATTTAATATAATTACTAATCCAATTTATAAAGGAGACTTTATATCAAAAAAGAAAAGTAAAAATCCAGAATATTATTATGATGTAGTTGATGCTTTAGTAGATAAAGATACATGGGAGAATTGCCAAGTTCAAAAGAAAAAGAATCAAAGACATTATTTAAGAGAAAACTATTATATATTTTTACAAAAAATAAAATGTCCTAAGTGTGGAAGAATATTAGGTGGAGGAGCTTCTCATAGAATAAAAACTAACAAAAGATATTATTACTATAGATGTAATAAATGTAGAGATAATATTAGAGAAATAGATATAGAAAAATCAATTATAGATTTATTAAATGATATATTAGAATATGATTCTTTAGTAAATGAATATTTCATACCAATATTAAAAAATAAAATAGATAATCCAAAAGAATATTTATATAAAGAAATTAAAAATTTAGAAGGTAAAAAAGAAAGAGTAAGAAAAGCATATATAAATGAATCATTTACTTTAAAAGAATATGATGAAGAAATAAAAATAATAGAAAATGGAATAAATGAATTAAAAAGACAACTCTTAGAAAATGAACAAGCAAATGATTTGAATTTTACAGTTGAAGATATACTTTTAAAAAGAGATTTAAAGTTCTTAAATTCAATCAAGTTTCCAACTTTATATGAAGGTGTAATAAAAGGATGGAATGAACTTAATAGAGAAAAGAAATATCAAATAATAATGAATTATATTGATAGTATAGATTTAAGATATACTATTGGAAAAGGATATGAAGTAAATAATGTTAATTTTAGGACATCTTTCTTTAAAGATTTTAATAAACTATTTTCAAGTGGATTTATAGATTTTAGAAAGAACTACATAAAAGATGATCATATAACAAAAATTAGAATATCAAATACTTTAACAGAAGAACAAATAGAAAAATACATAACTAAATTAAAAAGAAAATATAATGTGGTTTATAATGTTGGTAAAATTTATAATCCAATTGGTAAAATTGATGTAGGTGATAAACCTATAGAAAATGAAATATTAAGAGTATTTCCTATAGAAGGTAAAATAACTGATAAAGAAACTGATTTAGGAGTTGTATCTTTTGATAGAGAAAAACTAGAAAAAGATGACTTTTATGATTATGTTAGAAAACTTCCAACAGTAGAAGAAATATTAGATATTTATTTACAAAATACAAATAAAAAATATACTATAAAAACTATAAAATAATCTATATTTATTAAAAAGTGGTATCTTATTGCTCCCAAAAAGTTAATTAAAAAAGACTAATTTAGGAGCAATTTTTATCAGTAATTATCTAGGCTTCATGGATTTTTATTGTTTTTTAGGAGCAATTTCGAAAGTTCGAAATAAGTTTGACACCATCAAAAATCTAAGATTTATCTAAGATTTTTTGATATGATGGTGTCTTTATCTTATCCTGATAGAATTATAACATCGAAAATAGCATATTTTTTGGGAGCAAAATTATGTTATAATTTTATTAGGAAAGAAGAAGTGTATATATGAAAAAAATAATTGGTTCTATATTTATATTTTTATTATTAATCCCTGTAACTATTAATGCTACTGGTGGAGGGTTAAGAGGTAATACTATTAAGACTTGCCCAGATGGGAATAAATATGGTTTACATAGCGATGGTAATGGCGGAACTCATTGGCATAAGGCAAAATATGAAAATGGTCAATATTATGCTAAAGGTAATGCTTTAAAAAATGATCCTTGTCCTAATGTAAGCGATGATAACACTTTAAAACTTGTAAAAGTAGATGGAAATGAAATTAAAGTGTCAAATACTATGACATATACTGCAGCAAGTAGCAAAATAAAGTTAGAAATAGTTCCTAATAGTAGTAAAGCTAAAGTGAAAAATAATTATACTTCTTTAAAACCTGGTGATAATGAAATAACAATAACTGTTATAGCTGAGAATACTGAAAGTCGAAACTATAAATTAAATGTTCATTTAGCAAATAATGACACTTCTATTTCTATGATTGGAATTGATGGAAATCCAATTAATGTTTCTGATAATATGAGTTATGAAACAAAAAAGAGAAAAATAGATTTAGAGATTATTCCAACTGATTCAAATGCAAAAGTTGAACATAACTATAAAGAATTAAATATAGGAGAAAATGAAATTGAAATAATAGTCACTGCTGAAAATGGAGATGTAAAGAATTATAAATTAGTTGTTACCCGAATTAAATCTGAAGAAACTGGTAAGGTAACAATTACAAGATTTGCTTTAGGTGCTAATGATAATGTTGAATTTAAAGATAATAAATATACAGCAAAAAAATTAAAAAATGAATCTTCTTTAGACTACTCATATGAATTAAGTGATAAAAATGGTCAACTAATAATTTATGTAAATGATGTTGAGGTAGACAAATTAGATAACTTAAAAAATAATGATATAATAAAATTACAAGTGTTAGATGAAGATGGTAATGAAAATTTATATTATATTACAATTATTGATGCAAATATTATTTATACATTTTTGGTTTATGGTTTAACTGGTATTGTGTTGCTATCTCCTGCAATAATTGGTTTAATAGTATATTTAGTAATGAAGAAAAAGAAGAAAAATAAAGTTGTGGAGGTTAGTAAATGAAATTAATTGAATTAAAATGTAAGAATTGTGGATCCAAATTAAAAGTAGCAGAAGACTCTACAGATATTATTTGTCAATTTTGTGGTGCTAATTTTAAAATTGATGATGAGGTGGTTCATCATAAAATAGATGATGCTGAAAAGACTGGCTATGAAATGGAAAAAGGAAGACTTAGAGCAAAAAAAGAATTTGAAGAAGAGGAAAGATTTAGAAAAGAATCCGAGTATTATGCAAAAAAAAGAATAATAGAAGAAGAACAAAGAAAGAAAAATAATCTTAAATGGTGGATTATTGGTTGGATTTTTTGCTTCCCTATACCTTTAACAATTTTAATATGGAGAAGCAAGTGGGAACAAAAGAAAAAGATAATAGCTACTGCTATTTTATGGGGATTTATATTAATTTTTGGAATGTTAAGTCCATCTGAAGATACAGTAGAACAAAATGAAAAAGAACCTGCTAATAATCAAACACAGGTTTATAAGATAGATGAGTTTATTTCTAAAATAGATTCATTAAGCGATTATTCACTTGTTAATAAAGTTGAATTTAACCCACAAGATAAAGAAAGCCCATATTATAGAGTTGAATATAGATTAAATGCATATAAAGATAGTAAAGGAATACATGCAAATATTAATGATGATAAAACGACAATAGATATTGTTAATTATTATATTAATTCAGCAGCAAATAGTTCAAAAATAAGAATATATGTTAATGTGAATAATTGTGAAGAAACAAACAATATTTTTAAAAATATAGTAAAATTATTTTCTAATAAAGTAACAGAAGAAGAAATTGATAATTATTTATCTGAAAATGCTGGAGTTAAAACTGAAAGTGATTCATTTAGTTTTAGCGATGGAATTAATGGATATATTAATAATCAAAGTAAATGTGAAATATTTATTGATGAATAGAACAAAGGCAACTATATTTGTGTAGTTGTCTTTTTAATTAAAAGATTTTTATTTTTAATAAAAGTATGTTATATTGTTAAAAAAATAATGATATAATAATTAATTAAAAGGAGAAACTAATAATGTTAAATACAAAAGATTTAAATAAATATGTTAATGCGTTATTAAATAAGTCAGAGGAGGCTTATTTAATGTCAATTGAAATAATTAATAAACCAACTATTAATTATAGAACTGAAGGTTTTTGTTTTTTTATTTGTAATGCATGGGAATTGTTACTTAAAGCATATTTAATTAATAAGTCACAAGATATTAATGTTATAAATTATAAGGATGATTTTAATAGAACAATTGGATTAGATGAATGTGTTGAAAAAGTCTTTACTAGTACAACAGATAAAACAAAATTAAATATTTCATTTATTAGGAGTATAAGAAATAAGTCAACTCATTTAATTTTACCTGAATATGATTTTTGTTTTGCTCCTGCTTTTCAAAGGTGTTTAACTAACTATAATAAGTTTTTTAAAAAACAATTTCCAAATTATAATTTAAATGAAAAAGTTACTCCTTATATTGCACTTGTTAATCCTGTAGATAATAAAGACGTTTCATCATTAATATTAAATCCAGCTAATTTAGTATTATTTGATAAATTGAGGGCTGAATTAAATGCTGATGAAAATTTAGGACAAACTTTGAAGCTTGTTGCTACTAAAAAAGAATCAGATGCTGATTTAAAATATACAATTGTTAAAGAAGGAGGGGAGAATGCCAAAGTCATAAATATTCCAAAAGATATTGATAAAACTCATCCTTATAAAACAAAAGAAATAATTAAAAAGATAAGTGAAACTGTAGAATTAACATTAGGTCCAAATCATGGTTTTACATCAAATAAATTTTATGATATATGTAAAAGAAAAAACATTAAAAGTAATCAAGACTATTGTTATCAATTTAAGTATTATAATACTAATATTAATTTGTATAGTGATTTAGCAATAGAATATATTAGTCAGATTTACATAGATGAATGTAAGAAATCAAAAAATGATGAATAATTTGTAATACTATGGTATAATATATATGTAGATGGGTTACTTGTGAAGGAATAACGATGTGTTGGCTAAGCCAGTAAGCATATTTTAAATATGTGAGCATTCATCTCGCCTGGGGTACCCATCATTTTATTTGTTTTTTATTAACTATTATGTTAAAATTATTATAGATTTGTATTCTTATATTAGAATACTTTTTTATTTTATAAGGAGGATAAATGCCCATAAAAGAATCTAAGAATCATCATTGCATTCCACAATTTTATTTAAAAAATTTTGGCACTAAACAAAAGAATGGAGAATACACATTACATATATATAATAAAAATAATGGTAAGTTTTTTACTAACTCAGTTTCAAACGTGTCATATGTAAAAAAGTATAATACCATTAAAATAAATGGAGTTGAAACAGATACATTCGAAAAATTACATAATGACATCTTTGAGAAAAGATATAGTAAAAAATTAGTTGAGATAATAGTGTTTATTGATAATTTTTTTAAAGAAAGATCTTTTATGAATTGTTTATCTGAAGAAAAATATACTGAAATTAATAAAATTACTTTTTTTCCGCATAAATATAAAAAGTTTTTATCTATTTTATTAGCTTATTTTGTTAAAAGAAGTAAAAAAACAAGATTATTTGAAGAAAAAGCATATGATAAGATTTATAATATGATGGATCAAGCATATGAATGTTTAAAACTAGACAGAAATAAATTTGAAGAAAATGTGTATGAAGAACTAGGGACAAGGGAGCAATTAAAGGTGGGAAATATTATTTCATGTTTTAATGAGACTGAATTAGAAAAACTAGCAAGGTGTTTTTATATGCATACTTGGAATATTGGATATAATGTATCTAATCATTTACTATATACTTGTGATAGTGCTCATGCATTAACAACAACTATTAAAGATTATCCATCATTTTGGGGGATAGGGTATATTAGTCCTGGAAATATGATTATATTTCCACTTACACCTTATATTTGCATTTTGATGTATGATCCTATTAATTTAGAAAAAGAAAAGAAATGTATTGTTGATTGTAATTATGTTTATTTGTATGATGATTTAGTGAAATATATAAATTCAGAAATAGTTTTTGATGGTGTTGATGAAATTTATTCAAAAGATGGAGATTGGAATCATCTAATAGATTTTCTAAAAAAAGAAAAGATACCTTTAGGACATAAGCCATTTTCAATATATTAGTATTATTTAAAAAAATATATAATGTAATGATTTTGACATTTTATAAAAATATGCTATATTAAACTTGGAATTCGGTCATATTAAAAAGTGATACCTTGTTACAAAGCTTTTGTTCTAAAGTACTGTAATGATTATTACTCTGATAATATATCAGAGTTTTTAATTAATTAAAAATATGATAGAATAATAATAGGAAGTGTAATATGGAAGGAATTGGTCTTGGATTAAAAGAAGCATTTAAATATACTTTTATAGCAATATTAATAATTGTTTCTTTTATGATGGTTTATTTTGTAAATACTGATTACAATGATAAATTTGATATTACTATAAATAATCAAGAATTAACTGCTAGGTATGATTCAGAATATGTTAAATATTTTTTAAAAAGACATGGTGGTTCTAACTATAATAGAAGTGTTCAAAATAATACTGATTTTTTTAATAAAATTCAACAATCTAGTAGTTATATTTTAAGTGTAAAAGAATATGAAGCATATGATAGATTTGGACATAGAGATAGTTATACTGGAGTAGGTGGTAATCAAGAATTAAGAGAAGTTTTTGATGATAACAAAACAATGATGGTTCAAAAAGATGGAAAAATTATATATGATGATGATTTTAAAGAAGATATTACTGATATTATAAAAGAAAATGGTAGATATTATTTTCATGTTTATACTAAACAAAAAAGATCTTCATCTCCATTTGGCTATTCAAAAGTATCACTTCATTTTTGTTTTTTGGTAGGTGATAGCTATGAGTAAAAAAGTATTTAAATTAATAATCTTTTTCTTAATTGTTTTTGTAATTATATTTGGTTTTTATAAATATATTTTGCATAAAGATAAGATTAGATATGAAACAATAGGTTATGATTATCAAAGTAAATGTGTAAAAGAAGTATATAAACTACATCCTGGAGCATTTATATTTGATGAAAACAATGAATGTAAAATAACTGTTGAAGAAGTTCAGACAATAAGTGATGACTATGGATTTGAAATAGAACATGATAAAGATGGCAATATGTGTGTAGGATACTATATTGTTAAAAAATCTGGAGATACAATTGAAGTTGATTCATCACATATATGTGATATGATAAATTATTAAGTATGGTTTTGACTTTTAAAAAAAATATGTTATAGTGTTCTTGAAAAACATTAATGATGTATTTTTTTTAATTAGGGTTTTTAGAACTTGTTAAGTCTACGCCCCAGTTTAAAATAAAAAGAATCTATTTTATAGATTCTTTTTTTTGTATCAAAATGGTATAATAATATATATTAATAAAAGTAAGGAGAATCATATGAATTATAAGAAAATAGTGGTTGCTGGTGGCGGTGTTTTAGGAAGTCAAATTGCTTTTCAATCAGCTTATTGCGGATACGATGTAACAATATGGTTAAGAAGTGAAGATAGTAAAACAAGAACACAACCTAAGCTAGATACATTAAAAAAAGATTACATTGAAACCATTGAG
>CACWLI010000002.1 GCA_902761685.1 uncultured Erysipelotrichaceae bacterium
GTGATGATATGTTAAATATTATTAAAGAAAAACTTGATTTAAGCCCTGATTTAAAGAAAAAGATTGATTGGGCTAAGAATTATACTTCTACTTCTATAACTCTTGAGAAAGGCCATTTAATTAGATTAGAGCCATCTAATCTTGCTTATGTAGATCCACATAAAGTTAAAATCAATAATTATACTTTCTTGTTCTTCAATGGTGTTAATGCTTTTTATGTTAATAATCTAAATGATAAACACAACTTATCAGAACTAGAAAAATACTTTAAACTAGCTAAATGCTCTTAATACTATCCTCTCAATAAGAAAACTAGAATTATGATAATTTTAGCCTTTTTATGGTATAATCATATGTGAGAGGCGATATACATGAAATATTTATTTATAGTTGCTCACCCAGATGATGAAGTGTTGGGTGCTGGTGGAATGATTCATGATTTAATTAGGAAGAAAAACAAAATATTTATATGCTTTATGTGTTCAGATGCGGAAGCAAGAACTAATGTTTTGAATAAGAGTACTATAAGAGAACAAGCCATTAACAGTTTAAGTATTTTGGGAGTACCAAAAGAAAATCTTATGTTTGGGACATTTCCTAATATAAAACTAAATATTGTTGACCATCTTTCTTTAGTACAATTTATAGAAAGTGCATTAAGAACATTTAAACCAGATGTAGTCATAACTCATTATGATAATGATATAAATGTAGATCATAAGATTACTAGTGAATGTTGTGATGAAGCAATACGTTTATTCCAAAGAGGGGATAATGGTATTGATATTAAAAAATATATGTATATGGAAGTATTATCATCTACAGATTGGATGATTAATCATGCATTTGCTCCTAATTATTTTTATGAAATTAATGAAATTGGGCTAGATATTAAGATTGAAGCATTATCTAAATATGATGGTGCATTAAGAGAGTATCCACATCCAAGAAGCAAAGAATCAATAACATCACTTGCAACATATAGAGGAAGTCAAATGAAATTAAACTATGCAGAATCATTTGTTATAGCTTTTGAGAGAGACAAAAATGAATAATTTAAGAATATTAGTAACTGGAGCAGGTGCTATAGTAGCACCTAGTATAATAAAAAATTATAAAGTTGTCGACGAAAGAGATATCTATGTTGTTGGAGTAGATATAAAACCAATAGTGAGTAATAAGTATATAGATAAATACTATCAATATAGAAAACCAACAGATAAAGATTATATTGAAACATTACTTAATATATGTATAAAAGAAAAAATAAATTTTGTTATTCCACTAGTAGATAGTGAATTATTAATACTTTCTAAAAATAAAGAGTTATTTAAAAAAAATAATATAATTATATGTATAAATGAACCTGATAAAATTGAATTAGTACAAAATAAATATAATTTATATAAATATCTTGAAGAAAAAAATGTAGGTGTACCTAGAAGCATTAAATTTAATAATATAGAAGAACTAATAGCAGCATCAAAACAAATAACTGGTATAAAATGTTATAAACCTGTAATATCTAGCGGTTCTAGAGGATTCAAAATAATAAAAGATGATATTGACTATGATGAATATCTATTTGGTTCAAAAGCAGATTCAAAATATATAAGCATGGATTATTTAATTAAATCAATGAAAAAATGTAAGAATATACCACAAATGATGTTAATGGAATATGTATCTGGAGACTTATATAATGTTAATGTATTAGCAAATAATGGACAAACACTATATGCCGTTTCTGGTAAAGTATTAGACTTTGGTTTAGGTAATACTACTAAATGCAAAATAGAGAATAATATCGAGGTATTAGATTTCTGCAAGAAAATAACCAAGCTACTAAAATTAAATGGTAATATAGGTTTTGAAGTGGCATATACAAATGCTAATAAATTAAAATTAATAGAAATAAACATTAGAGTTCAAGGACAAATATATTCTTCAACTCTTGCAGGAGTAAACTTTCCATATTTAGAACTAAAATATTATCTTGGAGAAAAACTACCAAAGTATGATATAAGGGAAATAACAATGATTAGATATTTTGAAGATATAGAATTAATTGATTAAGTTTACACTTAATCTTTTTATGTATAATAATTTAATATTGAAGTCATTTGCATCATCAGTGATTACTGATATAAGATCATTCAAATTATAATTCTTTGGTTGAAATTATCGATAAATCTGTTATAATGAATATGTAATTAAGATTTATCTCAGTTACATTTGTAGTAAAAATATTTCTCAAACGAGATACACACTTGCTCCAATTTGTAAAAGTCTCACTATTTAGTGAGTTTTTTATTTGAAATAAAAACGATTACATTTAATAATCGTTTTTTGTTTGTTTTAATAATCAGCATTTTTATCTTCATATGGATAAGATGTTTCTTCACTTACATCTCCATGGTTATTTTTAAAATATTTATCGCATTTTTTACAATATAATGTCTTTGCATCTGGCATCATAAATATTAGTTTTTCACAGCAAATATGTCATTTATAAAATTCTTAATTATTATTTGATCTTATACCTTTTTTATATTCATCTTTCCAATAATAAAAATCGTGTGAAGATTGACATAGAAGATAATTACCATCATCACCAATAATTATTCCTCCAGGACCTCTCATATTTGATACCCAGATAAAATCAGCGTTTATTTCATCATCTCTTTCATTTTCTAAATTATAATTATTTAGTCCAAGTCCATCATAAATTTGTTTTGCTATTTTCTTTTTATCTTCTAAATTCATATTATCACTCCTTATAATAATCTATTGTTTATTATTCTGATTATTTATCATATTTTGAAATTCTTTTATAGTGTCCATATTATTTTGTTGAATGTTATTAATAATTTGATTGTTTTGTATATTACTAACTTTCTGATTTTGATTGTAAATATTGTTATAATGTATTTCCATCATCATCTCTTGAGGTTCTTACATCAATACTTATTGATGTTGTTTGAGAATCTAATGAGTCTAGTTTATTCTTATTTGAAAAAAGAATTGCTAATAATATAACTAAAAATACTATTCCAGCTATAGAAATATTGAGAAAAATTTTCTTCCCTTTTTTATTATTTTTAGATTAATATCATACATTTTTCTATATCTCATATTATAAACTCATTGTATTATATTTATCTATAATTTCTTCTTGTGTTAATGCATGATCATAAGTTATTTGCATTATTGAGCCATTTATTATTCTTGGATCATATAGTTTTGCAGCTTCTCTTGTATTTCTTTGTTCTTCAGTTAATTGCATATATTCAGGTTGTCCATCTATATGTTTAGCTACTACATAATCTCCACCATTGTGTGGTACTTTAGAATCTTCAGAATTAGCATACATAAATTGAGTTTCATCAATTGTTCCATCTTTTTGAAATGCCCAACTTGGAGTTACAGTTAATTTAGTTCCATCTGGTATAAAAACTGCAACTAAAAATTGTTGATCTGATGGATTCTTTGTTTCAACAATTATTGGGGTTAATCCAATTTGTTCTATCTCCACATCATATGCAGATAAGTTTGAAACTTTAATTGGCCATCTTTCACCTGAAGTTCCTGTGACAACATATGGTCTAGTTGGACTTGTTATCCAACTATTTTGTTCTAAAATATTAAAGCCTCTTTTGACAGCAAATAGTTTTTTTTCACCATCAATTTCAAACTCTTGTGATTCAAATCCATCAATTAATGGTTGAGTTTCAGTTATTTGGTAACATGCTAACTCTATTTGTACTTGATATTTAGATTTTCTACACCATTCAAATCCATTTGGTAATTCTTTCATATAATCTCCTTTACTCTAAAACTATTATATCATTATTTTTTTCTAAAATATAAATAATGTGTTTTTATTTACAAAAAAAGATAAATTAAATTTACCTTTTATAGTTTTTTAACAGTTTATCAATATTATCTAATACATCATCATGATTTAGTCTTGCTATATCACACTTTACAGTAAGTTTTCTAAATTCATCAACATTTTTCTTTAAAATGAGTAATTCATTTTCATTTATATTATGTTTTAGTAAATACTTAATTTTATTTTCTAAACATTTAGAAAAGAATAAATCTAGTTTCAAAGCATCGTAAAGAGAGTTATCTTTAACTTTTTCAAGGGAGTCTAAAATACATGTAATTACTGGTATTTTGGAAGGTTTATTATTTTTTAATACCATTGTTGCTATAGTTTTATATGAGTCAAAAAAATCATAAAATTTTATTGAGTCAATGTACATAGCATGAAATGTATTATTAAGCCCTAATACTATTTTCATCTCTCTTGCATATGATGTTATTTTATAATTAATTGAATCAAAATTATATATATTTTTATAGCAATCATTTCCAAATACATATTTATTCTGTATTTCATTAATATTATTTATTCTTAATGCTTCATCTTCATTTAATATATCATCTAATAATTTAATATTTTCTTTTTTACTATAATATGTTCTCATTGCTTTGTAGTTATCATCTTTAACTAGTGGAATTAAACCATTTTGTATAAGAGTTAATTCATTATTGTCACTTGGTTTAATAAAAATATTTGGATAATGATCTACTAGTGTATTTATTAATAAATTGTGTTTTGTATCATTATATCCAATTGTTCCACTATAATTTGTTTGTAGTGCATGTCCAATTTCATGAGATTGAATTTTTTTGTTTACTTTTAAAACTATATCGTCATTTAAATCTGTCATTCTGTTTTTTAGTTTACTAAATGTTATATCATTTAAACTTTTTTTAATTGATAATTTTAGTGTTTGCGTTTCATTATTGAACTCTTTATTATCACTATTATTTGAATTAAAAACATAGTTATATTCAAATGTTCTAATAGTATGAAGTAATCTATTTAGAAAGAAGTCACCAATTGAAGAACATTCTTTTAAATAAATGATTTCATTTTTAAAATCTGGAATAATACTATGATAGTATTTTGCTCTTGTTTCTAGATTGTCTTTTAATGTAGTAATAAATAAATCATCTAAATGATATATATCTTTTATTGTAGTTAAAGCAATATCTAATTTTTCTTCAAATTGCATTTTTATCACCTACTATTAAAATTATATCATTTATTTTTTTATTTTTTACATTTTTATACAAAAAAAGATAATAATTATTATCTTTTATCTATATGCTTTTAATGCTAAACTTTTTTCTAGTTCATCTAATCTATCTAATAAATTATTTATATAAGTTATTAAAAATATTTGTGGTTTTAATATTGCATTTTTTAAATTAAATTTAAATCCTTTTAAGATTAAAGATTTCTTTATAGTAGATGCTTCATCCATCAATATTGGTATAAATGTTAATGAAATAGATATTATAAATATTGGTTTATTTATATCAATTTTAAATATTTTTAATGGATATAATATATAATAAAATGCTTTTTGTATTTTTGAATTATCAAATATATTACTTATTGTAAAAGAGAAATCAATTACTAAAAATAATCTTAAAGCTATTAGAATTGATTCTAATAAAGGTATATATATCAAATTTGTAATAAATATAAATAGAATAAATAATAAATTCTTTTTAAGTATTTTTAAATGATTTAAAAAGTTAACTTTAATAATTATTGATATTAAAATATTAAATAATAATACTAGTAATAAAATATAATAGTTGTTGATATAAAATAGAATTATACTATATATAAAGAAAAAAACTAATAGAAGACTATATTTCATTTAATATTCTTTCTTCTGAAATCATATTTTTATTCTTTATATTAAGTTTATTACATATTTTAATTATAAATGGGATATCAAGTTTATGTTTTGTTAATATACTATTATCATTTAAAATATCATTTAAATCATATTTATAAGTTTTTTTGCTATCTATTATAATTAAATCATCTGCATATATTATTTCATTAATATCATTTGTAATAAATATAATACCAATATCTTTTTTTAGCTTTTTAATTAACTTATAAATGCTTTTTTTTCCATTTATATCTAGTTGTGAAGTTGATTCATCTAATATTAAATAGTCCGGATTTAATGCTAATTGAGATGCAATAGCAATTCTTTGTTTTTGTCCTCCTGATAATTTATATGGATTATCATTAATATAGTTTAACATATCAACTTTTTTTAGTGAGTCTTTTATAATATTTGACATGTCTTCTTTTTTGCAATTCATGTTTTCTAATGTAAAACTAATATCGTCAAAAACTTTTGTAAATAAAATTTGATTATTAGGGTTTTGTAAAACCATTCCTATTTTTTTCCTAATATCTGTTACATTTGTTTTTTTATTAAGTAATAAATCATCAATTAATATTGTTCCTTTGTTTGCTATTAAAAGTCCACTCATTAAATTAGATAATGTGGTTTTTCCGCTACCATTAATTCCAATTATCATTGTTATTTTATTTTTATCAATATTTAGATTTAAATTGTCAAGTATTAATTTATCATAAGAAAAAGAAACATTTTCAAATTTAATCATTTACTAATTTAATAATTCTTTCATTTAATATCTTACATATTGATAAAATGGTAACGATTTTAATTGGCGCCATAATTAGTTGTTTTGCAATTCTTACTGGTATAACTATTTTACTTGCATTTTTAGTAATCATAAGTATCCATACTGTGTTTAATATTCCATTATAAATTCCAGTAACAATTATTGTACTAATAATTAATCTTATTATAAATTTTTTGTCTAATTTAAATTGTTTTCTATATAAGATTAAACCATATGTTAATCCGGTTAAAAATGCTGTAATTGTAAATCCAAAAAAGAAGCTACCGGTTGGAAATAATAGAGCACCTATTACATCGCTTAATGTAGCAATGAATGTGCTATATTTTGGGCCTAGTATAATGGCACTTAACATTATTGGAACAAAGGAGAACCCAATTGTGATGATTGGTGTTCTAATTGATAATATTCTTCCTAGAACAATTGTAGATGCTAGTAAAAGAGAGCATAATAATATTCTTTTTGACTTATTCATAAAAAAAATCCTTTCTTTTTCCGCATGAAAAAGCAGGATTATTTACTGCAAATTCATATAGCGGAATGCAAAAATAAATAAGCGATAAATCTTGCCTTATAAACAACTTCCCGTTTTATAAGTCTTAACTATTTATTTTTTACTCTAATATTTTGTGATAAAAAAGAAGGAATTCTAATAGAATTTAAGTCGATTGAATATTAAACAAATACATTTTTTCATTTCAATCACCTTCCAACATAATTATACAATAAAATAAAAAAAAGAAAAGCTTTTTATAAAGCTTTTCTACCAGTTTGAATATCTAATTCTTCTAGCATAATTTGTTTGTCTTTGTCTGTTAAGTGTTTAGCGTTTTCTATTCTTTTTCTTTCAGCATCGTAATCTATTTCTGATACATCTATAAGTGATAAATCATCATTTTTAATTTCTTCTTTTAATTCTTTTTTGTCTTGTGGTAGTTCTTTTGGCTTATTTGAATCATTTTTAGATTTAATTTTACTTAATGATTCATCTATTTTTTCTTGTTCTGTTTGCTCAGCTTTCTTTTGTTCTCTTATTGCTATTTCTTTTCCCAAGCCTATTAGTGTTTTTGCAAGTTCATTAAATTTATTTATTTGATCATAGTTTAGTTTACTAAAATCTACTCCTTGATTTTCTAATTCTGTATAATAGTTTACTAGATTTTGATAAGCAGCATTTAAATCAAAGTTAGATTCTATTAATTCTTTATTACTATCATAAATTGAATCTATAAAATATTTGAATCTATTAGAAACTTGTTTCTTATTTTCTATCTCTTTTTCTTTAATCTCTTTAAGAGCTGAGTCTTTATAATCTCTCACACTATCATTGAATCTATAAACACATATATTTATTATTTGTTTTCTAAATGAATCCATTAATTCTTCAATTTTATTAAATAGATTTCTTCTAAATTCAGAAATAATCTCATCAAAGTGAATATCTTCTTTTGCTCTTAATGGAAATGAGGATAAACATTCATTTTTTAGGTCATTTTTAAATTCTTCAGTAAATTCTCTTAATCCGGCATTTATTTGGACTCTTAGTTGATTTGAAAGAAAACTTTCAAAGTTATAATCAGATAAAAATCTATCAATTTCAACAATTTCATTTTTTATGGCAAGATGATTTTCTACTGTTCTAGCTTGTGATTGTAAATAATATTGTAATTCTGGTATGAAAGTATCAGTAATTCCTCTAAAGTATCTTGAGATAATTCTTTTTGCTTCACCAGCATCTAACATAGATAAACTATCTTCTCTAAAACTATATTTATTAATGTAATCTTGAATCAAATCAAATGTTTCTATTAAATAATCTTCAACAATATATTCTATTTTAGTATTCAATGCTCTAATAATATCCATTCTTTCATCCATTGTTTATCACTCCTATTATTTACATATATTATTATAACATATTGTTTGTTTTATTCAAAGATAAAAATATATGCTAAAATAATTATGTGATATTATGAATGACATTGAAATTTTTAAAAGATATGTAACTTTATATCCTAGTTTGTGTTTTAAGAAAAAAATCAATGGAAAGCCAAACTTTATTTATGGAATAGTTTCTAATAATGGTCCTATTTGTTTTTATGCTGACAATAAATTTTATGATGAATTAGATATAATGGAAATGAAAAATAATCATGTTTTTAGTAATTATACTATTGGTAGTCTTGATTTATTAGATATTCAAGACTTTAAAGGTGTTAGTTATTTTGATATAGAAAATGGTACGTTATATAACTATTTTGGAAATGTTAAAAATGTTTTAATTCCTAGTAGTGTTAATATGATATGTGCATCTTTTAAGAATAATCCTTTTATTAAAAAAATTGAATCATATAGTGCTGAATATATTAGAGATGATGTTTTTAGTGATATTCCTAATTTGGAGGAATTAGTTTTAAAAAATGCAGTTCAAATAGGTAGAATTAAAAATGCAAAAAAATTAAAAAAAATAGATATAACTGAAAGAGTAAGTGGAATTAAACTAGATCAAGTAAATGAAAATTTTATACTTGTTGTTAATGGAAATAGTTATTCTTTTAATAGTAATTTAGATTCATATTTTTTAGAATCAATAGGAGCAAAAAGAGTTAGTGATGAAAGAATAAATGTTGTAAAAAATAGCTTTGATGGTAATTTATTTTTGTTTGCTGACACTAATGATAGTTGTGATGAAATGATATCAAATATATGTGTATTTGAATCAGTTATTAGAAAACTACCTCAATATATATTAGATTTTTTAAAAGATAAAAAAATAGATATTTTTACAATTAGGGATTTTCCTTATGCAGGGTGTTATAATATTGATACAAATAATATTGTAATGGATAGAATGGGGTTAAGAAACTCTTTATATCATGAGATTGGTCATGCAATAGATCATAATTATGGTTTAATTAGCAACAGTGAGGAATTTAGAGGTATTTATTATGAAGAAAAGAATCAAATATATACTAATTATGTTCCAAAATTATTGTTTAGAGGATATGAATTTGTTGAACATATAAAGGAAAATGAAGAAGAATATTTTGCAGAATGTTTTCAAAGAATAATGGAAGATGATGAATTTTTTAAAGTGGAGTGTCCTAAAACGTATGATTTTTTTATAAATTTGTTGATAAAATTAAAAAATAATGATTTAGGGGATAAATTAAAAAGATGAAGTTATTCTTCATCTTTTATTATGCAGATAATTCTTTTGTTAATTTTTTAAATGTATTCTTTCTAACTAAATCTAAGTCTAATGTTCTAGTTGAATATTTACTTACTTCTTTACTAAGTCTTAATTTATTTAATGCTTTTGCTTCAATTTGTCTAATTCTTTCACGAGTTTTACCAAGTATTTTACCAATTTCTTCTAATTTATAAGTTTTTCCATCAATAAATCCATATCTATAGGCTAAAACATTAATTTCATTTTGATTTAGTATATCAGAGTTTAAGATTAGTTCTCTAAAAGCAGAATAACTTTCTTTATTTATAATATCTTCTTCAAAGTTTTTATCATCTACTAAAAAGTCACCTAGTTCAGAATCTAACTCTTCATTGTCACTTCCACATGGTTGATTTAATGAAAATGGTTCAAGAATTTTTTCAGCTTGTTCCACAGTTTCCTTTTTAAGATCTAAATCATTTGCTATATCATCGATGCTTGGTTCAAAACCATGAGTCTGATTAAATTTGTTTTTATATACACGTATCTTATATAATATATCAGACATATAAACTGGTACTCTAATCATTCTTGCAGTATCTGTTGTGTTTCTTATAATGGATTGTTTTATCCACCAAGTTGCATATGTTGAAAACTTATAACCCTTAGTATAATCATATTTATCTATTGCTTTTAATAAACCAATATTTCCTTCTTGAATTAAGTCTAAAAATGGAACATTAAAAGATGTATATCTTTTGGCAATACTAACAACTAGACGAAGGTTTGCTTTAATAAATTCATCTCTGGCTTTTTCATCACCATTTTTAGTTCTAGTAGCTAATTCTAATTCTTCTTCAGGAGTTAATAGAGGTATTTTTCCTATTTCAGAAAAATATGCTTTAACAGAGTCAATTTGATCTTTATTTCCTGCATAAGAAGTAATGTAAAATTTTTCTAATGATTCTATGTTTTCATTATGATTTGTTTCAATTCCTTTATTCATAGATGTTAATAAAGTATTTATATTTGAATTATCAAATAGTGTTTTATCAGCTTTGATTGAATCTAAACAAATTAATAATTTATTACATTTTAATAACTCGTCAGCATCTTCCAATGTTAATTCTTTTTCACTTAAATACTCTAATAATATTTTTATATTATATAACTGATTTTTTTTATTTCCTTCTTTAAAATTTTTATTAATAAAATTAATTGTATCATTTAATTCTATTTTATTCATGATTTAGCCCCCTTTTTAAATCGTATAGATTATACCACATTTAGGTAAAAAAGTCAATTTTTAGTAAATAAAATTAGTGAAAAAAATAAAACAAAATTTTGGTTACACAATAATCTTGGAACAATAGTTTCTGTCATTGCTTTTTTACCAATTATTATTCTTGTTTTATTAAATAAAGATATGGATAAAAAATCTAAAACAATAGTTAGTGCTGTTGCAGCTGTTTTATTAATTATTGCTGGTGTTTCAAGTTATGACTTTAATCCTGTATCTTCAGAACAATTACAAAAAGCTGAACAAGAAGTTATGGCTGTTAGTGAAGATGGATTTGTTTACTGGGCACCAACTAGTAAAAAATATCATGTAGATCCTGATTGTCCTGCTTTTTCTAATAGTGAAACAGTTTATAAAGGAACAGTAAAACAAGCTTTTGAAAAGAATTTAACTGAACCATGTAGAAGATGTATTCCAGAACTTGAAAATGATCATGATCACGAGGATGAATAATGGCAAAGAAAATAATAGAAGTAAAAGATGAAAAACCATCTAAAAAGAAATCTGTAGATTTGAACAAGTTAAAGGATGTTATAGTTGATAACAAAGATACTATTGCAACAATTGTTGATGTTGCTGGTGATTTATTAAATAGTAGTGATTCAAAAAAGAAAAAAACTACTAAATCTACTAGCAAAAAAACAACAAAGAAATCTAGTAAAAAAGATAGTGATGGATTATCAAAAGTACTTGATTTAGCTAGTACATTTTTAAAAAAATAAAAAGACTATTTAAATAGTCTTTTTTATATGTATGTTTTTAATACATTTTTAATCTCATTTATTATTTTTTTATGGGTTTTTGATAACTCTCTATTTTTTTCTAAGTAATCTATTATTTCTTTTGTCTCATCTATATATTTTTCAATAAATTTTTGATCACATTTATTCATATCTGATACATTGTCTAATCTATCGCATAGTTTAATTACGAGTGCCCAACTACTCATATTTTTAAGTTTTATCTGTAAATATCTTTTTTTCCCTAGTTCATTTTTCATATCTTCATCTGTAGTTAATTCTAGTACTATTGATGCAATTCCAGGACCAAATTCTTTAACTATATCATAGTATGTAGTAGATGTGTCTTCTATAGTGTCATGTAGATACGCTGCTGAAATTAGCATGTCTAGTTCACTAGATTCTTTAAATTTTTTTACATTTTCTGCAACTCTTATTGGATGAGTAATATATTTTTCTCCTCCTGTTCTATATTGACCTTCATGAGCTTTTGTGGCAAATTCTAAAGCTTTTTTAATTTTATCCATTTCTATCACCAAATATATTATATCATAAATAAAAAAGCATTCTATTATCGAAAAACAATAAAAAAATATTGAAAAATAGAAAAATATATGATATTATATCCTTGGAAGTGAGAAAATGAAAAAAAATAAAATATATGATGTTGGTAATTTAATCAGAATTTTTTTACAAATGTTTTTTGTAGTAGGAGTATTAATATTAATATTTTTATATAATATTACTAAATACTTTAATATTCATTTTGATTGGTTTATATTTATGATTTATCCGTGTGGAATATTATTTTTATGTTTGGTGTATGAGTTTATTAATTTATTTAAAACATTAGAAAATAAAAATCCATTTTGTATGGATAATGTTAAAAGATTTAGATACAATATGATTTTCTCATTTATCATTTGTATATTAGTTTTATTGGCATTTTTTATAGCATCATTTGGTTACAATTATTATAGTGCTCAATTAAAGGTTGCGTTATTATTTATTTCTTTATTATTCTTTGCCGCATCGATTGCCTTTTATATTTTAGCTGGATTATTTAAACAAGCAACTATTTATAAAGAGGAAAACGATTTAACTATTTAGGAGTATGTATGGGAATAATTGTAAATTTGGATGTTATGATGGCTAAGAGAAAAATCTCATCTAATGAATTAGCAGAAAAAATTGGAATTACTCAAGCAAATTTATCAATACTAAAAACAAATAAAGGAAAAGCAATTAGGTTTACTACATTAGAGAAGCTTTGTGAAGTTTTAAATTGTAAACCTGGTGATCTTTTAGATTATGAAAAGGAAAGTGATAAAAATGAATAAATTTAAATTATATGTGGTTTTACTTGCTATATGGAATGTAATATTATTTTATGGAAATAGTTATGGGATATCAGTTATATTATTTATTATTCCATTATTAATATATTTATATAGAATATTAAAATATAATAAAAAGATTAATAATAAAAAAGGTTTATTATTAATGATACCTATTATTATGTTATCTTTAACATATTTCATTTTTAATAATGAAGAATTTAAGGCATTAAATTTTATTGTTATAATTGGATTAATAGCTCTTATGTATATTATTACTATAAAAGATACATATGAATTTAAAACATTATTTGAAGATATGTTTATAACAATATTTGAACCAATTACTTTACTAGGAGATTTCTTTAAAGAAATGTTTCCTAAAAGAAAAAATAAGATAAAAGTATCAGATAAAACAAAAAGAGTTTTAAAATCTATTTTAATTGCACTTCCACTTGTTGTTATAGTTTTACTATTATTATCTAGTGCAGATATGATATTTGGAAATATTTTTACTAAATTCTTCTCTTTATTTAAGTTTAAATTAGAATTAGATTTGTTTTGGAAAATAGTAGGAAGAGTAATATCATTTGTATTTGTTATGACTTTACTGGGAACTAGTTGTATGTTTATTAGTAAGTCATATGGAGAAAAAAAAGAAGAAATTGTAAAACCTGATACAAAAAAAGATCTTTTAAGTTTAAAAATAATATTTATAGCATTAAATATTATTTATGTAATATTTGATTTTATTCAAATTAAGTCATTGATGCTACATAGTATATCTATGAGTGGAATTACTTATGCCGAATACGCAAGACAAGGTTTTTTTCAATTAATGTTTGTTTCTATAATTAATATAACATTAATTTTGATAAGTAAAAAATTCGAAAATAATAGTAATAAAAAAGAATTTAATTTAATAAAAATTATGAGTGTTATTATGATGGCTTTAACTGTTGTAATAGTTATTTCATCATTTTTAAGGATGAATTTATATGAAAGTGTTTATGGTTATACTGTATTAAGATTACTTGTTTATATAACATTAATCACTGAACTTATATTAATGATACCTACAATTATATACATTTTTAACAGTAAATTTAATATAGTAAAAAGCTATATGGTTATAATTATAGTAGTATATATAATAACAAACTATATGAATATTGATTATGTTATTGCTAAAAGAAATATAGATAGGTATTACGAGAATGGTAAAATTGATGTTGATTATTTAATGAATTATAATACAGACAATGTTAGTTTATTAATAGATTTGTTTAACAATATAGATTCATCTGAAAAGAAGGACGATTTAAATAATTATTTTTATTATATGAGAGATGATTTAAAAGATCAGAATATATTTGAATATAATATTTCTAAAAGTAAAGCATATGATAAAATAAAGAATTTAAAAATAAAAGAACCCGAGTATAGAAATTTTTATGATTAAAAGTATTATTTATAATACTTTTTTATTTATAATTTTGGTATACTTAATATAGGATGTGATTCTTATGAATAATTTAAAGGAAAGAGCACTTGATCATAAATGCCCTAGTTGTGGTGCGAAGATAGTATTCAATCCTAAAAGTGGAAAATGGAAATGTGATAATTGCAAAAATGAATTTGATTTAGAAACTTTGCAAAAATTTAATAATGCAAGTAGTGAAGCAAATAATGATGGAAAAAGTGATGTAGAAGATGTTAACTATGTTGAATATCATTGTAAGAACTGTGGAGCTAAAATAGTAGCTGATGAAAATACTGCTTCAACTTTTTGCGTTTATTGTGGAAATACTGCTATACTAAAGAGTAAATTATCTGGTAAATTTGCTCCCTCTAAAATAATTCCATTCAAGAAAACTAAAGAAGAAGCTTTAGAAGCATTTAAAAATGTTACTAAAGGAAAACCATTAACACCTAAATTTTTTAATAAAAAAGAGAATGTTGAAAAAATATCTGGAGTATATATTCCATTTTGGTTGTTTTCTGTAGATAGTGTTGGAGATGTTGAAGCAAGTGGAACTAAAGTTCAAACATGGACTTCGGGTAATACACAATATACTAAAACAGATACTTATGATATTAAAAGAGATGCTAAAATGAAGTATGAAAGAATACCAGTTGATGGTTCAACAAGATTTAATGATGATTTAATGACTAGCATAGAACCATTTAAGTATGAAGAGATGGTTGATTATAATCATGCTTATTTATCTGGATTTCTTGCTGAAAAATATGATGTAGAGAGTAAAGACAGTGAGGAGATAGCTAAAAAAAGAGCTGAATCTACTACAAAATCTACTCTTATGAATTCAATTTCTGGTTATGCATCTACAGTTATAAAGAATTCAAATATAAATAATACCATTAGCAATACGGAATACGTTTTATTACCTGTGTGGATGGTTAATGTAAAATATAATGATAAATATTATACTTTCGCTATGAATGCACAAACTGGTGAATTTATTGGAGATGCTCCAATTTCTAAAGGAAAAGTATTATTGTATTCTAGTTTAATCTTTATAGGTATATTATTAATGGTTGTTCTATTTAGCTATTTAATATATAAAGGAGGTGCATAATGAAAAAATTAGTCTATTCATTAATTCTATTCTTTATATTGATAATTCCTATTTATGCTACTGAAATAGGCCACAATAGTCCCGGGTATGAAAGAACTGAATCCAATAATTATGGAGTTAGTAAAAAATGGAATATTAACGATAATAATAAAAATAATATTCTAAATACTCCATATGTTGATGCTAGCAATAAAATATATGATTTTGCTGATATTCTTTCTGATGAAGATGAAAACGAATTAGCTTCATTAATAAATGGTTTTACTAATGAAACTGGTCTTGATTTTGTTTTTGTTAGTATAGATATGCCTTATACAAATGAAAAAGAAAATGAGGATTATTCAGCTAATTTTTATGATTATAATGATTTTGGAATAAAAAACGAAAATTATGGTGGAATAATATTAGTAAGAAATAAGTACGAATTTGATCCATATTATGTTGCTACTGAATTTGGAGAAACCCAATTATATTGTGATGAATCTTGTTTAGATATAATTTTGGATAATATATATGATTATTTTCGTTCAGGTGACATTAAAGGAGGTATTACTTCATTAATTCATCAAGTTAAAAATAGATATGATAGAGGTTATGATGAGGATAAATATTTTATTGATGAAAATGGTTCCTTAAAAGAAAAATATAGTTTACCATATTTTACAAGTATAATATCTGGAGCAATTGTTTCATTACTTACTATGTTAGGACTTGTTAAGAAAAATAAAATGATATATAAAGCAAGTAATGCTAATGATTATTTAATTCAGTCATCTATTGAATACTTAAATAAATCAGATAATTTTGTATCAACTATTACAACACATCATACAATATCTTCAGATAGTTCTTCTTCTGGCGGTGGAGGTCATTCACATTCTGGATTTGGATCTTCTGGAGGTGGACATATAAGTGGTGGAAGACATGGGTAAAAATAAAAGTACAATAGTGATATTATATATATGATAGAAAGAAGTAAAAATGGAAAAGAAAGAGAATACAGTATTTTATAAAATATTAATCATTATATTACTTGTGGCCATTTGTATTTCAGTTTATTTTGGTTTTATTAAAAAGGGTAATATTTCCAACAATAATCAAAATGAAAGTAAAAGTAATAGTAATTTAACAACTCAAGATGATAAACTAGAAGTTGAAGAAATTACAGGATTCAAAGTAAAGGAACTAACAGTTTCTATAAATGAAAAAAATTCTAAATTTACTATTTCTTATAATAAAACTAAAAAAGTAGATTCTGAAGGAAATAATAATGATGCGATGGAATATCAAATCTATCTAAATAATGTTAAAGTAAATGGAGCTACTGGTTTTTACACTGTTGATGTTGAAAATGGAATGGGTGATTACGTTGAAGATGTTGATAGTAGTATTTTAAACGTTGTTAAAGGTAGCGATGGAAAAGATTATTTGGTAGTTGTTTTTCATAATCCCAATGTATATGCAGGTGATGGAAGCAAAGAATTATATGTAATCAATGATAATTCTAAATTACTTGCTCATATTGGTGAAGATGATTCAACTCAAATAGGAAATTTAACTGGAACTGGCAGTGAAAAATATAAAGATTCTTCTAATAGTTACTTTAAATATAGTGTTGCTTCTGATAGAGTTTATTATTTAGTTGCAGAAGAATCTAAAGGTGAAAGAAGTGAATGTGACTTTACAGAATATTATTTAACCATAGATAATGGGAAAGCAGTAAATAATAAAAGTGTAGTTCTACATGGTAGTGAATTTTCTGGAGCAGCAGGAACTTTTGAAACAAAGATTGAAATTAATTAATATTAATAAAGAAGTATATAAATATTTATATGCTTTTTTAATTGATTAAAAATTGATTGACTGATATAATTAATTTAGTATTAGGAGGGGTCTATGCTAGTAAGTAATGATTGGAAAGATTATGAATGTATTGATGCTGGAAATGGTGAAAAACTTGAAAGATGGAAAAATGTAATCTTAAGAAGACCAGATCCATGGGCACTATGGACTCATAAAAATACTTATGATTGGAATAATTACCACGCTATATATCACAGAAGTGATAAAGGTGGAGGATATTGGGAAAATGTTAAAAAATTCCCTGATTTTTGGACAGTCAATTATAAAGAATTAACGTTTAAAGTTAGTCCAACTGGATTTAAACATACAGGACTATTTCCTGAACAAGCTGCTAATTGGGATTTTATAATGAATAAAATAAAAAAATCTAATAGAAAAATTAAAGTATTAAATTTATTTGCTTATACTGGTGGTGCTACAATGGCAGCAAGTGCTGCTGGAGCTATTGAAGTGGTACATGTTGATGCATCTCAGGGAATGAATGATTGGGCAAAGGAAAATGCTAAATTGTCTCATTTAGAAAACAATAAGATTAGATATATATGTGATGATTGTTTAAAATTTGTTGAAAGAGAGAAAAGAAGAGGAAATAAATATGATGCTATAATTATGGATCCTCCAACATATGGAAGAGGGCCATCTAAAGAATTATGGAGATTTGAAGATAGTTTAAATAGATTAATTGATGCTTGTATAGATATTTTAAGTGATGATCCATTATTTTTATTAATTAGTTCATATACAAAAGGAATTACACCAGAAATATTAAATAACGTATTAGTAACTGCTTGTGATGGTAAACTAAATAATGGAAGTATTAAAACTGATGAAATAGGATTAAAAATAACAAATTCTAGTTTAATATTACCTTGTGGTGTTTATGGAAGGTGGGAGAAAGATGAAAGCTAAATTAATAGCAAAGTGTATTTTTGTATTTTTCTTATCTATTATATTGGTCTGTTTGATATTTATAATATTTGATAAAGCAGGTACAGGAACTGGAATATATGAGCCACCTAAATTAGTTGACTATGTAATAGTTGATAAGACTGATTATTGTGAAGATACTAGGGAATTAATTTATAGTGACAAAAAGTATAATTATTATTTGCCGTGTACTAAAAGTTCAACTGTATTTCTAGAATGGGATGAAGGTGTTACTGATCCACTAAAATTTGCAATTGAAAATGAAAAAGTTACGATTGATTCTTTAATAGAACATGGTCTTGGTGTTATAAAAGATGAAAAATAATATAAATATAATATATGAAGATAATCACTTATTAGTTGTTGAAAAACCAATTAATGTACCAGTTCAAGAAGATAATAGCAAAGATAAAGATTTATTAAATATTTTGAAAGATTATATTAAGGTAAAGTATAATAAACCTGGTAACGTTTATTTAGGATTAGTTCATAGACTTGATAGACCTGTTGGTGGTATAATGGTATTTGCTAAAACTAGTAAGTGTGCTTCAAGGTTATCTGAACAAATAAGACTTAATAAGTTTAACAAAATATATAATGCAGTAGTAATTAATAAAATTAATGATTTTGGTAGACTTGAGGATTATTTGTTAAAAGATACAAAGAATAATATAGTTAAAGTTGATAAGAATGGAAAAAAATCTATTCTTAATTATAAAAAATTAAGTTTTAAAAATAATATGAGTTTGATTGAAATTAAATTAGAAACTGGAAGAAGCCATCAAATAAGAGTTCAATTATCTCATAATGGTAATCCATTGTATGGTGATCAAAAATATAATAAAACTAGTAAAGTTGGTGAACAATTAGCTCTTTTTGCAAAGAAGTTAGAATTTTATCATCCAGTTACTAACGAGTTATTAACATTTGAACTTGATTTACCTGATAGATTCCCATTTAGTATATTTAAAGAATAAAGAGGTATGTATGGAAGAAGAATTTATTAATGATATTAATTATTTAGATCAACATTTTTTAATTGATAAGACTATTATAAATGCATTTATTGATGCATCTCATTTAAAGATAAATGAAAATGTAGTTGAAATTGGTCCTGGTAAGGGAGATATAAGTGATACTATAGCAAGAAGAGTTAATCATTTAACTTGCATTGAAATAGATAGAAATTTAGAACCATTTATTAATGTATTAAAGGATAGACATAGTAATATCGATGTAATGTATGGAAGTGCATTAAATGTTTATATTCCTAAATGTGATAAGATTATTTCTGCACTACCATATTCAATTACTGAACCATTTATTGAAAAGCTAATTAGATGTGATTTTGATGAAGCAATTTTAATAGTTGGAAAGAGATTTGCTGATAATGTTGTAGAAAAGAATCATAATAAATTAGCCTTACTTACTAATTCATTCTTTAGAGTTGAAAAAATAATGGATATTGGACCAGATGCTTTTGATCCAAGACCAAGAGTTATGTCATCAATGATTAGAATAATTCCTATAAAAAGAGAGGATTTAAATCTTAATTTTAGAAAATTCATTTTTAGAGAAATGTTCTTTTATAGAGATAGAAAACTAAAAAATAATTTAATGGAAGCATTAATTGAGTTTGTTAAATTACATGGAAAAAAATTGACTAAAAAAGAAAGTAAATCTATTATTGATGGATATAATTTACCAAAAGAAATGTTAAATAAGAGAATGGAAAATTTATCTAATGATGAATATGAAATACTATATAATGCATTAAAGTAACAAAAAAATATTTGTTACTTTTTAATTGATATAAATAATTATTATGATATAATATGTACGAAGGGTGATATTATGTGTATATATAAGCAAACTGTAATTATTTATACAAGTGATATCACACTTTGTTAGAATCCTTTAAAGATTATAACAAGTGTGAATTTTTTTGCATGTAATGATTTAAAGGAGAAATGAAAAATGTTAGAAATAAGTTTAAATAAAGTAAGTAAAAACTATGGTTTTAATAGTGTTTTAAAAGATTTATCTTTTGATATAAAAACAGGTGAGAAGATTTCGCTAATAGGCAGTAATGGGTGTGGTAAAACAACAACACTTCGTTTAATTATGGGACTTGAAAATTGTGATAGTGGAACAATTAACATTAGAAAAGGTGCTAGTATAGGATATCTAACTCAAATACCACCACTAGAAATGGACGATATAAAAGCAAATGATGTTTTTTTAAGAGGTGTTAAAGATTTAATTGAACTTGATAACAAAATAAAACAATATGTTGATACTATGGATTCAAGTGAAAAATCTATAAAGGGTCTTGATAAGTTACAAGAAGAATTTAGAATTAAGGGTGGATACCAGTTAAATGAAAAAGTAGAAAAAATAAAATATGGTTTTAAATTATCAAATGATTTATTGAATACTGAATATAATAATTTAAGTGGTGGAGAAAAGACTATTGTTAATTTAGCATCTTTAGTTTTAAGTAATCCTGATATCTTGCTCTTAGATGAACCAACTAATCACTTAGATATTGAGACTTTAGAATGGTTTGAAGAATATTTAAAGTCTTATAATGGAAGTGTAATTATAGTAAGTCATGATAGATATTTTTTAGATAGAGTTGTCAATAAAATAATTTGTTTAGAAAATGGAAATGCCGATATTTACAATGGTAATTATTCATATTTTATAGAAGAATCTGAAAAGAGATTGATGATTGAATTTCAAAATTATAAAAATCAACAAAAAGAAATAAAAGCAATCAAAGAAGCAATTATTAGATATAAAGAATGGGGTAATAAAGGTGATAATCCAACGTTTTTTAGAAGAGCAAATGCTCTACAAAAAAGACTAGACCGTATGGAAGTTATTGAAAAACCAAAAACTAAAACTGATTTGAGAATAAATTTAACTATGGACAATAGAAGTGCTAATCATGTGTTAACTATTAAAAACTTAGATTTGAGTATAGGTGAAAAAGAACTTTTTGTAAAGTCAAATATGGAAGTGTATTATAAAGAACGAGTTTGTTTAATGGGAAAAAATGGTAGTGGCAAAACCACATTAATTAAAAATATAATAAATAATACACATGAAAATATAAAATTGGGTGCAAATACTGAAATTGGATATTTACCTCAAGAGATTAGATTTGACAATGATGAGTTGACAGTTTATGAATATATGAGAAGTATTTTTATTGGTGGAGAAAGTGAACTTAGAAGTAAACTAAGTAGTTATTATTTTGATGAAGAGGGAATATTTAAAAGATTGAAGACTTTAAGTGGTGGTGAAAAGGTTAGAATTAAATTACTTGAATTAGTCTTAAAAAAATCTAATTTTCTAATTCTTGATGAACCTACAAACCACATTGATATTGATACTAGAGAAATATTAGAGTCTGCATTAAGTGATTTTGATGGTACTATATTATTTATTTCACATGATAGATATTTTATTAACAAGTTGGCAACAAAAATTGTAAGAATTGAAAATAAAAGATTTATTTCTTATGATGGTAATTATGATAGTATTAAAAATAAGATTGTAGTTAATACAGTAAATGAAAAAAAAGAAGAAAAGATTGATATAAAGGGAAGCAATAGATTAAATGAATTCTTGAATGATGCTAATAAAATAGAAGAAATTACAATTGGATGTAATTCAAAAGTATATAAAATTAGAAAAAAGAGTAAAACATTTTATTTAAAGATAGCAAATCATTTAAGTAAAGAGTCAATAGCTCTTGATTATTTAAAAGATAAAATAAGTGTTCCTGAAAAAGTTTTTTATGAAAAATATAATAATAAGTCTTATTTATTGACTAAAGAAGTTAAGGGTGAAATGCTTTGTAGTGATTATTATGAAAATAATCCTTTAAAGGGTATAGATATAATAGTTGAAGCATTTAATCATTTATATAATATAGACTATTCAGATTGTATGATTGATGAAACTATTTCTCATAAAATAAATGAAATAGAGAAAAATATTTCTAGTATTAAAGAAGAAAATATTAAAAAAGAATATCTTGATCGTTTTCATAGTAAAAATGGTATTTTAAAATATCTAAAAGGAAACATGCCAAAACAGATAATTGGATTTACTCATGGAGATATGTCATTACCAAATATATTTGCTCAGGATGGTCATTTTAGTGGTTTAATTGATGTAGGAAATGCGGGATTGTGTGATATTTATTTTGATTTAGTTGTGTGTGAAATGTCTATTGAAAGAAATTATGGAAAAGAATATGTAGATATTTTTTATGATAAAATTGGAATAGAGAAAGATGAATTTAAAAGTGATTACTATAGAATACTATTATGTTTATAAAAAAACTAGGATTTATTCCTAGCTTTTTTATTCCCATCTTTGGTTCATAGATTCTTTTTTTGATAATATCCAATCGTGACTATTAGAAATTATAACGCTTTTACAGTATTCACACACATTAGTTGCATTATTTTTTAATGGTGCATTACAGTTAGGGCATTTATTATCATTTTGACTTACTGTTTTAGTGAATGTTAATTTGTATGTCATAACTACTTTTTTCTTATCATTTCCTCTAAGTGTATTTTCATTTGAATCTACAACATAATCATAAAATGAAACAGTCAATAATGTTTGTATAGTTAATAAGCTATTAGTATAATTAAAATCAATTATTTTATTATTTATTAAATTGAAGTCTTTCATTATATTTTTTTGTTTTTTAATACTTAGTGCTTTTAATTGAGAATGATAAGAATTATATAATTCATTTGTTAAAATTTTCTCTAGAGTTTTATAATCAAAGTCCATCCATGCATTTTGTGTATCTAAATATATTTTATAAGATTTTTCTAAAAATTCTTTTTCATTAAAATCAGGTATTATTTGTTTTATTTTATCAATTGAATATGAAGTATATTTAAAATCATTAGAATAGTTTTTGTTTTTTTGTTTATTAATATCTTCTATTATTGCGGCAACAAAAAAGATTAAGAAAATAGCTATGATAAATGTTGTCATTATAGGATCAGAATCTCCTGATCCACTTGAGCTGTAACTACTGCCTGAGTCCCAACTGCTTCCATAATCCCAGCTACTGTCTGAGTCCCATCCACCTGAATCATAACTTGTATCCCATCCACTATCTAATGCATGTACTATGACAAAATTAAAAGTAAATAATGATATTATTAATACAAAAATTGTAATATATCTATTCTTTCTCATATTGACCTCTATTGTAATAATTATATCATTATATAATTTCTTTATAAACAAAAAAAAGAAAAAGCTTTTACTTTTTCTTCTTTAACCAATTTTTACCATCAATTATTCTTGTTACTAACATACTAGATGCAGAATCTCCAACAACATTTAACATTGTAGCAGGAGGATCTATAATTGTAGCTATTATTGTCAACATACCAAGAGAGGCAGCTGGGAAACCTAACATTGTAATTATAAGTGTTTCTGAAATTGTTCCTCCTCCAATTGGAACTGCTGTAATTAGTAATGTAGCTAATAATGCTACTCCTAAAATTTTACCGGTTGAGATGTCTGTTCCAAATAGATTTACTAAAAACATTATTTTAAATACACTTCCAATAATTGATCCATCTTTATGGAAACTTGTCCCAAGTGGAATAGTTGTATCGGCTATATCATCTGGAACTCCTATTTTTTTAGCACAATCTGTATTTACTGGAATAGATGCAGCTGATGAACAAGTGGCTAAAGATGTAAGTGTTGCAGGTAAAATATTTTTCCAATAAGCAAGAAATCCTCTTTTTCCTGCAGCTAAGAATGCATATAGTGAGTAAACAATAAAATAGAATAAAATAGCTATTAATGTATAAATTATAAATGTTCTACCATACCCTAATGCAATTTCTCCTCCAAATGTACCTACTAAAGCTGCAAAATAACATCCAAGACCTATAGGTGCATAATACATAATTATTTTAATAAATGATTGAATTACGTTATTAGCACTATCTAGTACTTCTAAAAATTTTTTTCCTTTTTCTTTTGAAATATTAATACTAATACCAATTAGAATTGAAAATACAATCAATGCAATCATATTATCTCTTGTTAATATTTTAGAAAAATCATTCACACTAATAGTACTAACTGTTCTTTCTAAAAAATTAACATCTTGTTTTTCTGCAACTTCATCAGTTGAATTTAACACTTCTTTGATAGCATCACTATCTTGAGTATTAACTAATTTAAATGTTTTAGTACTTCCTATCCCAACTAAAACACTAATTAATGAGGTTACAATAAATACTGCAAATACAGTTGCTAAAATTTTACCAATTCTTTTTGGTTGTTTCATTTTACCAATTGAAGTTGTTAGTGTTAAGAATATAAGTGGTATAATGATAACTAATAATAAGTTTAAAAATAAATCACCAAATGGACTAAGTACACTTGCTTTTTCTTTAAAAACTAGTCCTACTATAGTTCCAATTATTATTGCTCCTAATAGTATTAGTGATGATTTATAATTTTTTATGAATTTTTTCATAATTACTCCTTTCACTATTAATTATATATGTTTGTTTTAAAAAAAGTCTATATTTTACATTCCACACTTAATCCACATTTTTATTGATAAAATAATTTATTTATATATAATATTAGTAAGGGGAATTTGTGATAGAGGATTATCAAAATATGAAAAAAAATTATATTAAAATGAATAATAATGATAAGATTTTATCATTTGGTAATATTGTTAGTGTTATTAAAAGAATTTCTAATAATAAAAATGCTATGCAAATGGAAATATTTTGTAGTATTTTTGATGTTAATAATATAAATGTTACTACTATTAATAATTATTGTATTGGTATTAGAGCAATAGGCATAGAATACAAAAAAATTTTTAGTGATAAATATAATGAAAATAAAGAATTATTTATTCCTAGTGTTTTATCAATAATTAGTATATTAGATGATAAGATTTATTCATTAAGTGAAAGTAGTATTATAGATATTAATAATAATATTAAACTTGGTTTAGTTATCAAAGAGTTATTAACAATAGCTAAAAATGATAATAATGTTAGTGATGAATTTATAAATAAAACAATGTCTATGAGTCAATTTGACGCGTTTGTTGAATTACTAAATTATTCAATTAATACTAATAGACAACCGATATTTAAACAAGATATTAACATTAAAATTAATAAGGAAGAATTAGATGATTATTTAAAAATTAAATTATATTATGGTCAAAATTATATAACAACTTTAACAAATTTAGCTAATAAGAATAATATGTATGCTTGTGCAGATATTGGTTCTATGTGGTTTGATGGAGAAGTTGATGGTAATATAAATTATGATAAATCTTTTGAATATTACTTAAAGGCTGCCAATAAAAACCATCCAAAAGCTTGCTGGATGATTGCTAATTTAATATTAACTAAAAGAGTAAAATATGATTTTGATACTATGTGGTATTATTTAAATAAGTCAATAGAATTAGGAAGCGCTGCTGGATATAATACTCTTGGATTATGTTATAAAAATGGTATAAATAAAGAAAAGATTATTGATTTAGAAAAAGCAAAATACTATTTTGAATTAGCAAGTGATTTAGGATATGTATATGCATTTAATAATCTTGGTAAATTGTATGAAGATGATAATATTGATGAAGCTATAAAATATTATAAAATTAGTGCTGATATGGGAGATAGTTGGGCATTAAATAAACTTGGAGAGTATTATAGACGTAATAATAATTTAGAAATGGCATATATGTATTATATGGAGTCTATTAAATGTCCTATTAAAGAAAGAAATTATTATGCATATTATAATTTGGCTAAATATTTCTATGAAAAAGGATGCGAATGTGTTAAAATAAAAGCAGATAATAATAAATATAAATATTGTATGGAAATGTTTGATAAATTAAAAAAGGAGAATGATTATGGAAGATAAAAAAGCATCTACTAATGTTTTTATAATAGTTTTATTAATAATTATTATAGGATTTAGTTGTTACTATGGATATGATGCTATAACTAATAAAAATAATAATGCGTCTGAAAATAAAAAAGAGGTTGAAAATACAGATGTAAATAATGAAAAAAAAGATAACAATAAAGAAGTAAAATCTACTAATAATTATGAATATTATTATTTTGAAGAGGAAGATTCACCAGATGGTTCTGATAATGATGATGAAAGCTTTCTTATTTATAAAGAAATATATTTATATAATAATGGAAAATTTTATTATAGTTATGCAGACTATGGTGATACATGTCAACCATGGTACTATGGTAATTATATAATTGATGATAATGTATTAAAATTAACATCTATTTATAGAGGTGATTGTGATATGTGTTATCATAAAGATTATTTAAATAATTTTGAATTTAAATTAAATGGTAAAACTTTAATTAGTAGTGATAATGAAATTCTTTCATTAAGTAAACCGAAAGACATGGAGCCTGATTTGGATTTTGATAATTGGAAAGATGGTTGTAAGAATAATTAAAAAAGAGTTTTTTAACTCTTTTTTAATGTTTGTTTTTATCGTTATACATTACATTTATATCTACTGAACCACTTATTCCATTAACTGATCCACTACTAGATAATTGCCATATAGAATATGGTTTCTCAAAATCATTATTACTAGTGTAATATGCGAGCCATGTATTGTCAAATTCTCTCCATATGTGATTCAAATAGTATGCGCTTGAATATAAATATCCTTTATATCCATTTGCTTCTACTTCATCTATAAAAGTATCAGCAATATCACTTAGTTCTTTAAAGCTTACATCATAGCTATTAAACGAGTTCCAGTTTTCCCAGTCAAATGCAATGCCTATTTCTAACTCTTGTTTATTAAGTTTATTAACAATCCAATTTGCTTGTTCTTTTGCTTGTTCTTTGTTTTTAGCGTATGAATAAAAGTATACTCCAAGAGGCATATTAACTTCTTTTGCTTTTTTAATATTGTTATCAAACCATTTATCAAGTTTTAATTCTCCACTACTTGGGCCATACCCAATTCTTAGTATTGCAAATTCAACACCTGCATCTTTTACTTTTTTCCAGTTAATGTCATCTTGCCATGCTGAAACATCTATTCCAATTTTAGTATCTTCTTTTTTATATTTAGATATGTAATCTTTTAGAGGAGTTCTTTTAACCGTTGAACTTGAAGAAGAACTTCCGCTTGTTTTGTTAATAACTTTTAATGTAATATTTTTTTCACTTTTATTACCACTTTCGTCTTCGGCAATATATTTTAGATTATATGATCCAATTTTATCTGTGTTATATGATCCTTCAATATAACATTTTGGTTTAGAATCGTGATTATCCCCACATAAATATTTATTTGTTAAATCACTTTTATCTCCTTTATAAACAGTTTTAGTATTACTACCAAGTATTAAAGGAGGTGTTTTATCTTCAACTTTATATATTAGATTATATATTTGATTTTCATTTTCTGGATTTTTTACTAACATATTATTATCTCCAAGAATTGATGTATCTATTTTACCTTCGACATCTTTATTTATTACATCTTTTATATACTGTTTAGAGTCATATTCAAAAGTATTTTTTGCTTTATATTCAATTAATTCAAGTATATTATTATTTTCATATTTTACTCTATTTTTTTTAATCATAGTAAACAATACTATAACTACATCTATAGCTATAACAATTGATATTAAAAGAATTATAATAATTGTTTTTAAATTTATCTTTCTCTTCATAATATATTTATATCATAAAGTTTTAAATAATAAAATGATATAATTTGATTTTTTTATATTTTTATTGTATAATATAGGCCTCAAAAAGGGGAGAGAAAAATGAAAAAAAAGAAGAAAATACAATTATTATCATTAACTTCTGCATTATTAGTAACTTTATCTGTAGTTGGAATAAGAATGAGTAATGAAAATAAGAAAGAAAATGAACCTATTAGTAATGAAGAATTTATAGCAGATGTAACATTTGATTCAATTGAATCAAAATATGATTTTCATCAAGTAAGTGATACTTATGATGTTGATGGAGCTATTAGTGAACTTGGTATTGTTGAGAATAAAATGCTTCCATATAATATGTATAAAGTAATTAGATTTATTGATAAAGAACATTATGAAAAAATAGCAGTAGTAGAGTGCTATTTGAACTTTACTGTTGATGAAAATGGTAATATAACTGGATATTATTATGATATGTATGATATGTTTACTAAGAATTATTTATTTAGCACATATGTTTATGACAATACATTAAAAATAAATGTCTATGATTTACCAAGTGATGAAGTTCTTAGAGTTTTATCTTATGGAGATTTATTAGACTTGAGGGAAATTGCATTATCTAAAGGAATGGATGAAAATTATGTTGATTCCGTAGCTACTAATAATATTGAAGATAGAAGTTTATTAGTTAGTGAGGCAGGAAGAATGTATGTTATGTTAGTAAACTCTTATAATAGAATTAAATTTGATGAAAATAGACAAATGATTTTAAAATAAAAACTTTACAAAATAAAATGTCAAATATTTTAATAATATTTGATTTTTTTATTTGTTTGCTTGAGTATGATTTTATCAAATTGTATAATTTATAATAGGTGAGGATAATATGAAGAAAGGATTTGATAATGCTAAGTATGTAAAAATACAGAGCAAAAAAATCAGAGAGAGATTTGGTTTATTTGATAAATTATATCTTGAAGTGGGTGGAAAACTATTTGATGATTCACATGCAGCTAGAGTATTACCTGGATTTCAAAACGATGCAAAGATTAATATGTTTCGTGAATTAAAAAATGATTTAGAAATTATTTTTTGTATTAATGCAGGAGATATCGAAAGAAATAAAACACGTGGTGAATATGGAAGAACTTATGATAATGAAATATTAAAATTAATTAATAATTCAAAAAAAATGGGTTTTTCAGTTAATAGTGTTGTTATAACACTATATAAAAATCAAGTAAGTGTAGATAAATTTATAAAAAAATTAAACCGTAATGGAATAAAAACATATATTCATACTTTTACAAAAGGATATCCAACAGATGTTGATACAATTGTTAGTGAAGAAGGATATGGAGCTAATCCATATATAGAAACTTCAAAACCTTTAATTCTTGTTAATGCTCCAGGCCCTGGAAGTGGTAAATTAGCTACTTGCTTATCACAGATTTATCATGAACATAAAAGAGGAATTAATGCTGGTTATGCTAAATTTGAAACTTTTCCTGTATGGAATTTGCCTTTGAAGCACCCTGTTAATTTAGCATATGAAGCAGCAACTGCAGATTTGAAAGATGTTAATATGATTGATCCATTTCATTTAGAAGAATATGGTGTTACTGCGGTAAATTATAATAGAGATATTGAATTATTTCCAGTCCTTAAAAACATTCTAAATAAAGTTAGTGGAAAAGATATTTATAAGTCACCAACTGATATGGGTGTTAATATGATAGGCTATTGTATTAGTGATAATGATGTGGTAGAAGAAGCAGCAAAAAAGGAAATTGTTAGAAGATATTATCACGAAACTAATAATTATAAGCTTGGATTATGCGAAGCAGATACATATGAAAAAGTTAAATTATTAATGAATGAAGCTCAAATTGATGAAAATTATTTAGATGTAATAAAGCCTGCACTTGAAAAGAGTAAAAAGGAAAAATTACCTGTTATTTCAATTAAAATAGGTAAAAAGATTATTACTGGTAAACAAACAGATATTTTAACTCCTGCTAGTAGTGTAATATTAAATGCAATTAAAGTTATAAGTAAAATACCTGATGATATTAAATTATTATCACCAAATGTACTAGAACCTATGCTTAAGTTAAAAAAAGAATTAAAAAATGGTGATAGATTAACTTTACCAGAGGTATTAACTGCACTTAGTATATGTTCTGCTACAAACCCAATGACTGAAAAAGCATTATCAAACTTAACTAAATTAAAAGATGCTGAAGCTCATGCAACTTATATTGTTGATAATGGTGATAAGAAAACTTTAAAAGGGTTAAAAGTAAATTTAACTTGTGAGCCAGAATATTTACAAAGTGAAGATATTGATTTTGGATAATAAAAAACCAGTTTAATACTGGTTTTTTTTATCTGAAATTTTCAACATTAATAGTTGTTTTATCATATATTATTTTTACACTTTTTACATAGCTTGGTAATTCGAAGAAAATATAACCTGAATATTTTGAATTAGGTTGCGCAAAGAAGTCTAATCTTTGGCTTGATTCTTTTGAATTTGAAGAGTGACTTTTAGCATTAATATCTTCATTTCCATTTTCGTCAGTGTAAGTTACTTTAAAATTTGAATAAAGTGTCATATTTTTTGTTGATTTATTTTTAAATACAATATGAAATGCATAATAATCTAAATTGCTTGGTCTATGATTTCCTTCTTCATACCACTCATATTCATATTCTCTTACTTTATCACAAATGATGTCATAATTTTCCATTTCAGCAGTTTCATTAAATGAAACTGTTTTTTCTTTTTCTTCTTCTTTTTCATTTTCTTCTTTAACAGTTGTTGTATCTATCATATTATCGATTGCTTTATTCATTTGTTTATTTGACGATTTAAAAACATTGTAGAATATTAGTCCAAATACAAATAATGCTATTAAAAATATTAAGAATGGAATAAAAGAAATTCTTTTAACTGTATTTAATTGTTTTTCCATTATGTCATTTGTTATTTCTTTTTTTCTAATATCAGCTTCTCTTTCTCTTAAATCATAGTCATTATTTATATCATTTATTTCTTCTACTTTTTTGTATTTTTTATTTTTTGAATAGGGTGCTCCGCAATTAGAACACTTTTTATCTTTTTCTGTATCAATAATAGCACCACAATGCTCACATGTTATTTTCATACTAGTTCTCCTTTAACTCTTTTACTATATTTTTAAATTCAGTACCTCTATCTTCGAAGCATTTATATTGATCCCATGAAGCGCAAGCTGGACTTAGTAATATAACATCTCCTGTATTTGCATTTTCATGAGCACAAGTTAAAGCTTCTCTTAAAGTTTCTTTTACTATACAATTAACGTTTATTTTATCACAGTATTCTTTGATTCTATTATTTGTTTGTCCAAATGAAACTACTAGTTTTACATTTGTCATATAATTTGTTAATCCTTCAAATGAATGTCCTCTATCAAGCCCACCTAGTAAAAGAATTGTTGGTTTTTTAAATGCAGATAATGCTATTTGAGTTGATGTTACATTGGTTGCTTTAGAATCATTATAATAGTCAACTCCATTAATAGTACCAGAATATTCTATTCTGTGTTCTACACCACTAAATTCTTTAATTGTATTAGAAATAATATCATTTGAAATACCTAACTCTTTTGAAATCATAATGGCACACATTATATTTTCATAATTGTGTTTACCTTGTAATTTGATGTCTTTTGTATTAATTATTTCTTCACCATAATAATAAATTTTATCATCTTTTAAGTAAGCACCATCTATTACTTTATTGCTTGAAAAGTATTTCTTTGTGCTTTTAATATCTTTAGTTATTCTAAATGCATCTTCATTATCATAATTAATTATTGCTATGTTCTTTTTTGTGTGATTTTGAAATAATCTTACTTTATTTTCATTGTAATAATCTCTTGTTCCAAACATATCTAAATGTGCTTCAAATATATTTGTTAAAACTCCTATATCTGGATTAAAATCATAGAAGTCATGTATTTGTGGAACTCCAATTTCCATTACTAAGTAATCATTTTCTTTTATGTTTTCTATCACTTCACAAAGCGGAAATCCAATGTTACCTGCTAAATGTGTTCTTCCTGGGAAAGCATTTCTAACTATTTCATATGTTAATGATGTAGTAGTAGTTTTACCATTTGTTCCAGTTATAGCAATTAGTTTAACTCCTTTTGGAAGTAAATGATAGGCCATTTCTATTTCATTAATTACCTTTATATTATGTTCATTGGCATATTTTAAATATTTATGATCAAATTTGACACCTGGATTTTTAATTAAATAATCAAATGATTCATCTAATATATCATCAGGATGATCTCCTAGTACAATTTTAACTCCTAAGTCTTCTAATTCTTTTATGTGATTTGGATCTTGATTTTCATTTTTATCATTAAGTACTATTTGATTGTTTCTTTTTGCAAGTATTCTAGCGGCATGATATCCACTTCTAGCCATACCTAAAATAAAGATTTTTTTGTTTTCAAACATTTTATTCACCCACTATGATTATACTACAAATAATTTAAGTTTTACAAAAATTATGATATAATTTTTATAAATAATAGGAGTGTTTGTAATGAATGGTTATTTAAATAAGAAAATTGCTAATATATTGATGTGGATTATTTTTATTGTATTATTGATAACATATTATATTTTTCATATATCAGGGATTTATAATATTATATATTTAATTGTTATAATATTTAGTTCTATTTTAATGATGTCTTATGATAATAATGAAAAAAGTGATGTTGATTCATTAGCATTAATTTCATCTATGAATATTATTTTATCTAGTTTTTGTTTAATTTATAATATTCTTGATGTAAGTATTGTTAGTTTTATATTAATCATTATATCTACTGTTTATCCACTAATATTAAATTATATAAAGGTTAAAAGAAGACAAAATAATAAAAATAATATTATTAATATTTTCAGGGATGCTATGATTAGTGTATTTATTTTAACTTTTCTTTTATGCTTTTTTGTAAAATATATTACAATTATGTTTGGTATGTCTTTTATATATTCTGCGACAATAATTTCTGCACAAGCAAAGAATAAAAGTGAAAGGGATACAAGCTATATGGCTAGTATACCAGGAAGTTTTGTTATGTTTTTCCCACTTATTGAAAAAGGTGAAGTATTAAAAATATTGTTGTCTATAATTTTAATGATTGTTATTGGAATTATATGTAATGTAGTTCCTTATAATTTATCTAATTTTAAAAATGATAGGAAAAAGAATGAATTAAAAAGGATATCTATTGTTATACCTGTTTTATTATTTATTTTATCTGTAATATATTTTATATTTGCTAATGAATATATTAATTATTCGTTTTATGTTGGATGTCTTTTCTTTATTATTCCTATGTCTTTTACAGTTTATTATTCTTTTTATAAAGAGTATGAGAGAAAAACATTATCAACATTCTTTTTTGCATTATTTTGTTCTCTTGCTGGAACAATTGGTTTATATTTAATTGTTAAGTATTATCCCTATGTATTTAATGCAGCTAGAGAAAGTGAAACATTTACTATGAATGATAGTTTAAGATTGAATGAAAATGTAGATAATTTAATTATAATTGGTTTAGCTATTTATTTACCAATTCAGATGATTATAATTAACAGGAATAAAGACAAAAAAATTAATGAAATTAATGATGTTAAAAATTTAAAATAATGATATAATTTATACTAGGAGAATTTATGATAGAAAAAGAAATATTATTAAATGACCAAGGGTTAAAAATAATTTGCATTGTTGATAAAGATAATGTTTCTTTTGATATGGATGAAGATATTGCATTTTTAATGGATTTGATTCATGTACATCAAATTCAAGATTATAAGATGGCTTATATTGGAGTAAAAAAATTTTTAAAGATTAGAAATGATTCAGTTGAAAAGGTATATGATATTACTACGACTGAAATTAGAATATTAAGAGCTTTATATAATAATATGAAAGCTGGTGGAAAGAAGTTAGAGCTAGTTGAAGCTTTCTATAGAACTAAGAGTAAAATAAGTGATGCAAGAAAAGCATTTAATAGTTTGAAAAATATTAATTATAAAGGATGGGATAATAGACAAGTACTTAAAACAGAGCTTCATACTCATTTAATTGAAATATTAAATCCATCTGAATTATTAGATTTTTGTAAAGCTTTTGATTTAACTTTTCCATTAGATTTAAATGGATATATTGATATTAATAGTAAAAATGAATATAGTTATTCGGAATTAGAATCCAGTGGATACTTGAGCCATGTTATTGATTCTCTTAGATTAGATCCATCTAAAGTTAGTAACTTTAAAGAATTATCTCATGTTAATAATAACAGAAGAGAATTATTAAAAAGATGTGCTTTAGTATATGAAAGTTTGATGAGTAATGATGATGAATGGATCAATATAGAACTTGATATGAAAAGACTTGAAAAAGAATTAAAGGATGAGTTACTAAAAGCACAAAGTTTACCTAAAGGAAGAAAAAAATCTAAAACCATAGATAGAATAAATAAAAAATTAACTGAGGTTAAACATATTAAATCTAATAAAGCATTAAGTGAAGTTTATTCACTATATTTAGAAATGTGTTTAAATAAATTACAAAAAGAAAAAGTAGAGTATTCAGAAATTAGTTTTTCAAATATTAGAATATTAGAAGAGTTGTCTGAAAAATATAAAAAAGATGAAAGATTTAAATTACTTCTTAGTATTGATAGAAATAAAAATATTAAAGAATACAATAAAGCAAGTGCTAAATTAGAATCATTACTTAGAAATGGTAAAGTAATTGGTGTAGATATAATGGGTAATGAAAGTGTGCTTGAAAGTGAAGAGTACAATAGTTTTAAAGAAAAATTAGAATGGATATTACCAGTACTTCATATTTATCCTAATAGTGTTCTTAGATTACATGCAGGAGAATTTAAAGATTCTACAGTTAATGTTTTAAATACACTAAAGATTATTAAAGAGTTAAGAAATAATATTAATGATAAATGTAAAGAATTATTTGGTGAAGATTGGGGAATAATACCTCCTCCTAGAATTAGAATTGGACATGGTATTAATATTGAAAAGAATCCTGAATTAATAGCTTTAATTAAGGAATTTGATGCTGTTATCGAGTTTAATATTAGTTCTAATTATGCATTAGGACATGTTGATGATTTGAGTAAACTTCCAATAGATTTTTATGATAAAAATGGTATTAAATATATTTTTGCTACTGATGGTGGAGGGATGTATTCAACATCTTTATTACAAGAACAAAATCTTGCTAACAACTTAATGATGGAAGATGGTGAGAAAAGACCTGTTAAAAAAGGTGATTATGTAAAAAATGCTATTAGTAGTGAAAAAGAAATTATATTAAATAAATCTTTAAGTAATCTACCATCTAAAAAAGATAAGGATTTATATGATAAATTAATGACTACTATAAAGCCAAAGAGTGAAAAAGTATTTAAATCTTATATGGAAGCAAGTGAAACAGAAGATGCAATTTTTGGAAATCTAAATGATGAAATGAAATTACAAATAGAACTAGATAGAATAAGAAGATATATTAATGATAGTGATATCAATATAGAGATGGATTATATTGAAAGTAGAATTAATCAAATAGAAGGTTATTTAAATAATAATGATACACTAAGGGCTAAGGTAATGTTGTATTTACTTGAGCGAGAGTGTTTTAGTGAATTAGATGTATCTTTTACTACAATTGATTATTTAGCTATGGGTATTGATAATACAAATCAATTTGAAGTTAGTTTGAGAAAGCTATATTCAATGATTGAAGATGATTATATGAATTACGATTTTAATAGTTCAAGATTTAGAAGATAAGAATAAGAAGGTGAAAAAATGAATGATAAGATAACTTATGTTTTTGGCCATAAGAATCCTGATACAGATTCAATTTGTGCTGCTATTGGTTTATCATATTTAAAGAATAAGCTTGGTTTTAAAACTAAACCTGCATCTCTGGGAAATATTAATCATGAAACAAAGTTTGCTCTTGAGTATTTTGGATTTAAAGTACCTTATCATTTAAATGATGTTAAGTTACAAATTAGAGATGTAAATTATCATAGAGATTGTTACATTGATAAAAATTTATCAATTAAAGATGCTTTTGATTATATGAATAAACGTGTACTAACTGGAATACCTGTTGTTGAAAATAAAAATAAATATTATGGATATATTTCTCTTAAAGAAATAGCAAAAGAAATTATAAATGGTGATTTAAGGAAAATAGATACTTCATATGGTAATTTAATTAGTATACTAAAGGGAACTAAAGTGTTAAAATTTGATAAAGAAATAACAGGTTCTGTTATGGCTGCAACATATGGTAATGAGTCATTTTTACAAAAAGTAAAAATTGATAATAATAGTATTTTAATAATTGGAGATAGAAAAACAATATTAAATTATGCTATTAGTAATAAAGTTAAATTAATAATTTTAGTCGCTAATTCCGAAATTAATGATGAATTGTTAGAGAAAGCTAAAGAAAATAAAGTAAATATTATTAAAACTTCTTTGTCTTCATATGAAGTAGGTAAACTAATATCTTTAGCAAATTATATTAAGAATTTTATAAGAAAAGAAGATGAATTTATTACATTTAATGAAATAGATTATTTATCAGATTTTTATGAAAGAACTAAAACATTAAAACATAATAATTATCCTATATTAAATAGTAAAAACGAATGTACTGGTTTGCTTACTTTAACTGATACAAATAATGTTAATAAAAAACAAGTAATGCTTGTAGATCATAATAATATATCACAAAGTGTTGATGGTCTTGATGAAGCAGAAATACTTGAAGTAGTAGATCATCATAATGTTGGTGATATTAGTACTAAGAAACCAATTAGTTTTAGAATTTCAGTTTGTGGTAGTGCTAGTACAATTGTTTATAATATGTTTAAAGAGAGTCATGTTGAAATACCAGGTAATATTGCTGGTTTACTTGCTTCTGCTATAATCTCTGATACATTATTATTAACTAGTCCAACAACAACAGAAATTGATAAAAAAGCATTAAAAGATTTATGTTCAATAGCTGGAATTAATTCTCATAAATATGGGATAGAATTATTAAAGGCAGGTATGAGTGTTAAAGGATTAACTAAAGAAGAATTGTTGCATAAAGATTTTAAAACATATAAAATAGATGATAAAACTATTGGAATAGGACAACTATTAACATCAGATATTAATGCACTAAAGAAAAAAATTGATGATTTAGTTGGATTCATTAATGAAGAAGCAGAAAAAGAAAAATATAGAGTTTTAGCATTATTTATTACAGATATTTTCGAAAAGAAATCATATTGTTTATTTAATGAAAGTGCTTCTGAAGTAATAAAGATGAGTTTTAAATTAGATGAAGTTTATGAGGGGGTAATGCTTCCAGGAGTTGTGTCTAGAAAAGTTCAAATAGCACCTTATATTATGGAAGCTATAGAAAAATGACAAATGAGAATGTAATTGATGAAATCAATTTAATAGCTTTAAATATACCAGAGGGTATTTCTCCATTAGAAAAGTTAAGATGGTTGTATGTAAAACTTGGTAACGTTTTTTGTTATGACTATAATTATATGGATAGAGATGAAAATTATAGCAGTGTTGATTTTGAAAAAAATTATGTTGGAAGATATCAAAGTTGTATTGAGATATCTAATATATTTAATTTAATAGCAAATAATATAGATACTAATATTAAATGTGAAATTATAGAAAGAAATAATGCCAGAATAAGAGGTATTGGAGAAGAAAAACATGTATGTAATCTAATAACTTTTAGTTCTGGAGAAAAATTTATATTTGATTTAACACTTGATTTATATTTAATTCAAAGTGGTTGTACAACTAGAGAATTTGGATTTACTACAATGAATGGTGATGAAGATATTATTTCATTATATGAATGTCGAGAAATGGATCAAAAATTAGGTTTACTTAATAAAGAATATACTGATTATGAAATTGATAAATATTCAATGGAAGTATCTAAATTAAAATTTAGTGATTTTAAGGAAATGTTAGATTATCAAATTAGTATTATTAACAAGCTTATGTGTTCTTTTAAAGGGTATCAAGAAGGAAAAAATTATTTAAGTAAATTATTTTCTAAAATATTAAAGTGTAATAGAAAAGAATTCAATTTAAAACATGAAAATGGAAAAATGATTTCTTGTTATATGTTTACAAATGATATCCAAGAAGAGTGGTATATATTTGATGGGAATTTAGGATTAATAAAAACAAATCCAAATATTATTTATGGAATGTTACAAAATGGGTGGAAAACAAAAAGTTTTTCACTAGGTGATATTTTAGAAAAAGGTAGAATAAGATAAAAGACACTTTTAATAAGTGTCTTTATTTTTTTCAAAATCCATTAAAATTTCATGAATTATTTCTTCTTGATTTCCAACATCCATTTCTTCTATTCTATCAACTCTACATTTTTCACATGTAATAATTGCATCCATTTTATTTAATGCATCATCTATATTATCATTTACTATTACATAGTTATATTTTGATAATTCATTTATTTCTTTATATGCAGTTTTAAATCTTTCTATTATTTGATCTTTTGATTCGGTTTTTCTTGATACTAATCTATCTTTTAATACTTTCATTGATGGTGGCATTATAAATATAAAAACTGCATCTTTTCTTTTTTCATTTACTTTTCTTGCACCTTCAATATCAATTTCTAGTATTACATCTATTCCTTTTTTTAGATTCATCTCAACATTATCTATTGGTGTACCATAGTATTTATCTGTATATACCATTGCATATTCTAAATATTTATCGTTTTTAATGTTTTCTTTAAACTGTTCTGGTGAAATAAAATTATAGTCTACACCATTTACCTCTTGTCCTCTTATTGCTCTTGTTGTATCGGAAATTGACATTACTATATTTTTCCTTTTCTTTATAATTAGCTGATCTAGTGTGCTTTTTCCACAACCACTAGGACCAGATACTACTATTAATAATCCTTGTTCTTTTTGTTTAATCATTTTTTGTACCTCTAATAGTATTATAGCATGTGTGAATAAATATTTAAATTATAAACATACTAATATTGGTGAATAATATGAATGAGAATATGGAATTAATTATGCATGTATATAAAACTAGTGAAATGGGGGTTTATTCTACTACAAGTTTAATAAATAATTTAAAAAATAGAGAAAATAAAATTAAACATGTTTTAGAAATGGAATTAAAAGAATATGAAAATTTTTTAAAAAAGAGTGAAAAAATACTTATAAAAAATAAAGTTGAACCCAAATCAATAAAACTACTAACTAAAATGAGTAGTAGTATGGGTATTATGATGGAAACTATGAAAGATAATAGTGATTCTGCTATTGCTGAAATGTTAATTGAAGGTTTTACTATGGGAGAGTTAGAAATTAAAACTAAAATAGAAAAATATAAATCTATTTGTGATGGTAAATATTTGAAAATTGCTCATAACTTTGAGAAGTTTCATTCAAATGAAATAAAGAAATTAAAAGAGTTTATTTAGTGTCAAAGATAGTGTTTACATCTTTATATTTATACACTACTATGCTATAATGTGTATAAGAATAGAAGGTGTTTGTCTATGAAGAAAATTAGAGGTTTTTTCATTGTGTTAATATGTATTGTTTTATTAAATGGATGTGTAAAGAATACTAATACAATGACTATTAATAAAGATAAAAGTTTGTTATTTGAATCTGATATTATATATTCAAATATTATTGATAAAGAAAAAATAGATGATAGTTTTATTAAAGAATATGAAAAATTGGGATTAAAAATAACTGATTCAAAAGAAGAAGGATATAGTGGTTATAAAATATCTAGAAGCTTTAAAAATATTGATGAAGTGAGTTCAGGAACATCTAATAAGATTAAAATGGATGATATATTAAAAAAAGATGTTAAAGATTTAAAAATATTTAAGCATGAAAAAGGTTTTTTAAAAGATACATATACTGCTAATATTGAATTTGAATATACAGAAGATATGAAGAGTAAATATGATATTACTTCTACTAATTCTAGTGCAAGTGACACAAATAATGAAGAAAACGAAGAAGATGAAGAAGTAGAAGAAGATATGTCTATGCTTAATAAAATAGCTGAGATATCTAGTGAAATGGAGTTTAAATATATTGTTAAATTGCCATATGCTTCTATTAAAAATAATGCAACAGAATCTAATAATAATGATAAAACTCTTATTTGGGAAATAGAGACTGAACCTGGAAAAACTACTATAGATTATTCATTTTGTATTTATAATATAACTAATATTATTATAGTCAGTATTGCAGTTTTAATTGCTTTAATTGCAATTATTGTAACAGTATTAATAATTAAAAAGAAAAAAAGTGGTGAAGAAACTTTAATTCATAAAGATTTTGATCCAAGTATTGCTGATAAAGTTGGCGAAGTTGTGGAAGAAGAAAAAGCTGAGGATATTATTCCTCAACCTGAATACTCTGCTAACTTATTAAACCAAAATGAAAGTCACTTATAAAAAGTGACTTTTTTAATATGTTGATATATCTAACCAAGAAGTATAATTTGAATATTTTTCTAATTCTTCTATAGTAAGTTCTATAGCTGAATTAGGACTTCCACATGCTGGGAAAACTGTTTTAAATCTTTTTAATGATTCATCTAAGTAAACTTCAATCCCAGGATTTATAGCAAATGGACATACACCTCCAACTGGATGACCTATTACTTCATTTACCTCATCAAATGATAGCATGTGTGCTTTTTCATGAAATATTGATTTATATTTACAATTACTTATTTTAGCATCTCCAGCTAATACAATTAATATAACTTTATCTTTTAATCTAAAAGATAGAGTTTTAGCTATTCTTTTTCCTTCTGTATGTAATGCTTGTGCTGCTTCTTCTACGGTAGCACTACTAACATCAAATTCTTGTATTTTATCTTCAATATTATATGTTTTAAAATAATTTTTTACTTTTTCAATTGCCATAATTCACTTCCTTAGAAAACATTATAGCACATATTTGTTATTACATGTTATAATTTATTAAGAGGTAATAATGAATATAGAAGATTTAAATAATAAATTAGTTATAGTCAAAGACGAAATGAAAAATAGTTTACTAGAGTTAATTAGTAAATGTAATAAAATATTGAATATTAAAATTATTACATTAAGTGAACTTAAAAAGAAGTACTATTTTGATTATGATAGAGAAGCTATACATTATATGTGTAACAAATATAATGTAAATTTTGATGTTGCTAAAATATATTTAAATAATATGTATTATCTAAAAGATATTAATGATGATAAAATTAATCATTTAAGAGAGATAAAAAACGATTTGGATGATAACAAGTTATTAACATATAATAATCAATTTAAGAAATATCTAAATAACAATACTGTTGTTTTGCTAGATATGGAATATGTTGATAAGTTTTATAAAAATATTTTTTCAGAGTTAAATAATACTATTAGTATTAACTTAGAACATTCTGCAAGTATAAAAGAATTATATAAATGTATTACAATGGAAGAAGAAATAGCTTTTATAGCAACTAAAATATGTGAATTAATAAAATCTGGTATTAACGTTAATAATATAAAAATAGCTAATGTTAATAGTTCTAACTCCAGTATAATAAAAAGAGTATTTAAAATTTTTAATATACCAATTAATATTGAAAGTGATATAAGTATTAAAGGAAGTAAAATAGTTAAAGTATTTAAAGAAAACTATTCTAATGATATTACTAAAACTATTGATATTGTTAGAGAATTAGTTATAACTAAGAAGGATAATGATGTTTTTAAACAACTTATTAACATTGTAAATTTATATGGTTTTACAAATGATTATGAAAGTGTTAAAGATTTGTTATTTAATGATATAGATAATGCTAAAACTAAAAATATAAAATTAAAAAATGCAGTAAAAATAATAGATATTAGAAATGAAATAATAAATGATGATGATTATGTGTTTTTAATTAATTATAATGAAGGCGTTATACCAGTAAATCATAAAAATGAGGATTATTTAAGTGACGAGGTTAAATCAAAAATAGGTATTAGTACTTCTTTTGAATTAAATGAGATTGAGGAAAAATTAATTAAAGACAAGATTAAAATGACTAATCATTTAATCATTACATATAGTAAATATGATTCTGGTAATGAAATATATATTTCATCTTCATATGATAAAGATTTGTTTATTGAGAAAGAATCAAACATTAACTTTAATAATTCAAATTTATATAACAAATTAAGACTTGTTAGTTTAAGGGATGAAAATAATAAATATGGAACTGTTAATGATGAGTTAATAGTATTAAATAATCATTATAAAGATTTTAAATATTTGGATTATTCAAATAAATATATTACAATTGATAAAGATCTGTTAAATGATTATCTAGGTAATAAATTAAGTTTGAGTTATTCATCATTAAATAATTATTGTGAATGTGGTTTTAAATATTATCTTTCCAATGTTTTACATTTAGATAAGTTTGAAGATTCTTTTGAAATAACTATTGGCAATATATTCCATCATATATTATCAAAGTGTTTTACTAACGGATTTGATTTTGACTCTGAATGGAATAAAGAAATAAGTGATTGTAAATATGATTTTAATAATATGGAAAAGTTTTTTATAGATAAATTAAAAGAAGAACTTATTTTAGTGATAGATACTATAAAAAATCAATTAAAATACACATTACTTAAAAAAACTATGTATGAAAAAGAAATAATTATTAATGTAAATGAAGATTTACATATTACATTTAAAGGATATGTTGATAAAATTCTTTATGATGAATTTAATGGTCAAACAATAGTAGCAATAGTCGACTATAAAACTGGAAATCCTAATACAAATATTAATAATGTTAAATATGGCTTAGATATGCAGTTACCAATTTATATGTATTTAATAAAAAATTCTAATATTGTTGAAAATGTAAGAATTGGTGGATTCTATTTACAAAAAATATTAAATAGTGATAAAAATGTCGAAGATAGAGTAGAAGGTTTAAAATTACAAGGTTATTCTAATAGTGATGAGAGCGTATTATCAAAAGTAGATTCATCTTATGCAAATTCTCATATTATTAAAAGTATGAAAATGGGTAATAATGGATTTTATGCATATTCTAAAGTATTAAGTGATGAGAATTTTGATTATATTTCATCTTTAGTAAATGATAAGATTATAGAATGTAGTAAAGATATATTAAATGCTAAATTTGATATTAATCCTAAGGTGATTAAAGATAATAATAAATCTTGTAAGTTTTGTAAATATAAAGATATTTGTTATATGCAAAATGACGATATTGTTAATCTAAAAGAAATAAAAGATATATTTGGGGGTGAAGAGTAATGGCATGGACACCCGAGCAATTGGAAGCAATTGAAAAAAGTGGAAGTAATATAATTGTTAGTGCAGGAGCAGGTAGTGGTAAAACTGCTGTTTTATCTGAAAGGGTAATTAATAAAATAAAAAATGGTATACATGTAAATGAATTATTAATACTTACGTTTACAAAAGCTGCAGCTGCTGAAATGAAGGATAGAATTAGACATAATATTGAAAGTGATCCTACATATAAGGAAGAATTAAATCTAATTAATTCTGCATATATAACAACTTTTGATTCATTTGCTTTATCTGTTGTAAAAAAATATCATTATTTATTAAATATCTCTTCAGATGTATCTATTAGTGATGAATCTGTTGTTAGAATAGAAGAAAAAAGAATATTGGATGAATTATTTGAAGAATTGTATTTAAAAAATGATATAAAATTTCAAAACTTAATTAATAGTTATTGTGTTAAGAATGATAAGAATTTAAGAAAAAACATACTAAATATAGCTCAAAAAATTGATTCTAATATAAATAAAGATAGTTATTTATATTTTATTAAAAATAATTTTTATACAGATGATAATATAAATAAAATAATAAAAGATTATATAGAGTTAATTCAATATAAAAAAGATATTATAAGATATGAATTAGATAATTTGAATTATTATTTTAATTCTGAAACAGTTGATAAATTTACAGAATCAGTAAGTGGTTTATTAAATTCTACTATGGATGATTTTTATCTATATACAAGTGTTAGTCTTCCAAGAATATCTAGATATCCAAGTGAGGAAGCTAAAATAGCAAAGAATAATTTTAAATCTTTAGTTGATGATTTAATATCTTATACTGAATTTGGTAGTTTAGAAGATATTAAGAATAGTATATATGAAAGTAGAAGTATTGTTTTTACAATTGTTGATATTATTGAAAAGTACATTAGTAGATTAAATAAATATAAGAGTGATAATAATATATATACTTTTAATGATATAGCTAGTCTTGCTATAAAAGTTTTAAAAGAAAATAAAGATGCTTGTGATGAACTTAAATACTCATTTAAAGAGATAATGATTGATGAGTATCAAGATACTAATGATGTACAAGATGTATTTATTAAATTGATTGAAAATAATAATGTATATATGGTTGGCGATATAAAACAATCAATATATAAATTTAGAGGTTCTAATCCTAATATTTTTAAGGATAAATATGATAATTATTCATTAAATAATGGTGGATATAAAATTGATTTAATTAAGAATTTTAGAAGTAGAGATGAAGTACTTAAAAATATTAATGATATTTTTGAATTACTTATGGATGATGAAATAGGTGGTGCATCATATAAAGTTAGTCATGAAATGGTATATGGTAATAAAGATTATGATAATGAAAAATTAGATAATTTTGATTATAATCTAAATATTTATGAATATTGTAATGATAAAAATAGTGGTTATACTAATAGTGAAGTTGAAATATTTGCTATAGCTAATGATATTAAAAATAAAATAGATTCTAAAATTAAAGTATTTGATAAAGGTAGTAAAAAGTTAAGAGATATTAAATATAGTGATTTTGTAATTATCCTTGATAGAAGTAAATATTTTAATGATTATAAAAAAATATTTGAATATTTGGGAATACCGCTTACTATTCTTAAAGATGATAAATTAAATAGCAGTAGTGATATCTTATTAATAAGAAATATATTTGATTTTGTTTTAAGGATTAATAATGGTGATTTTGGTATAGATTTTAAATATGATTTCATAAGCATTGGAAGAAGTTTCTTATATGAATATAATGATTATTATTTGTTTGAAATATTTAAAGATAATAAATTTAAAGAGACTACATTATATAAAGATTTCTCAAATATAGAATCTCTAAATTCTAAAACAAGTGTTGAATTATTTGATGAAGTTATAAATATTACTAAATATTATGAAAAAATAAGTAAAGTTGGTGAATATGAAAATACTAGAGTTAGATTATCTGCATTAGAAGAGCTATCGAATAGTTTGAATAATCTGGGTTATAGTATTGAAGATTTTATTTTATATCTTGATGATATTAATAATGAAGGGATAGATATTAAATATAATTCATATAACTCTAATAGTGATAGTGTTAAAGTGATGACTATTCATAAATCAAAGGGACTTGAATATCCAATATGCTATTTTGCTGATTTGGATCATGAGTTTAATTTAAGTGATTCTAATGATATGTTTATAACATCTGATAAATATGGTTTGATAGTACCAAATATTAATAATAATGATATTAGTATACTTAAAAAATTATATAAAAATGATTATATTAAAGAAGAAATTGGTGAAAAAATAAGATTATTCTATGTTGCTTTAACGAGAGCAAGAGAAAAAATGATAGTATTTTTACCTAAAAAAGATACTATTCAATTATACAAAGATGAAAATGGTGTTATTAATAAATCAAATAGATTAAGTTTTTTAAAATTATCAGATTTTATATATGGAATAAAAGATTATTTAAATAAGTATTTTAGTGAAATTGATATTTCTAAAATTGGTTTAACTAAAAATTATTTATTTAAAAAATATATTAAAAATGAATTAAAAAATAATAGTGATGATTTTATAGTAAATGAAATTAATATTGAAAATGATATTAATGTAGATGAGCATTTTTCTAAAGAAAACTATTCTATAATTGATAATAAATCTTATACTAATATGAAATATGGTACTAAGATACATGAAATATTTGAATTTATAGATTTTAAAAACTATAACGAAAGTGAAATAGAAGACAAATATATTAGGGAAAAAGCAACTAAATTTTTAAATAGTGATTTAATGAAGAATATTGAGGATGCTAATATATATCATGAATATGAATTTATTTATGAAAAAGATAATACTTCTTACCATGGAATTATAGATTTAATGATGGAATACAAGGATCATATTGATATAATAGATTATAAACTTAAGAATATCAGTGATGAAAACTATATAAAACAATTAAATGGTTATAGGGATTATATATCTTCAATAAGTAATAAAAAAATTGATATATATTTATATTCTATACTTGATGAAACAATTCAAAAACTTTAAGAATTGTTTCTTTTTTTTAATATTGTGATAAAATATATATTGAGTCTAAATTAAAGAGAGGTAAATATGAAAATAATAGTTGTAGGAGTAGGTAAACTTGGTGAGTATTTAAGCAGAAACTTAGTTAGAGATGGAAATGAAGTTACTTTAATCGATGTTGATTTTAGTGATGCAAAAGAACTAATTAATAATGAAGATGTTAACTATATTTGTGGAAATGCACTTGATTCAAATGCTTTAAAAGAAGCTGGAGCTAAAAACTGTGATTTGATTATTTGTGTTACAGATAGTGATGAAAATAATATTATTTGTGCTATGTTAGCTCGTAAGCTTGGAACTAAAAACTCAATTGCAAGAATTCGTAATGTTGAATATACTAGTTCAATTAATTTATTAAAAAATGATTTAGGTTTATCTATGATTGTTAATCCAGAACAAGATACAGCTACTCAAATAGCTAGGGCTCTTAGTATTCCTAGTGCACTAGAAGCAACTTCTTTTCTTAAAGGCAGACTTCAAATGATTACTGTTAAAGTTAAAGAGAAAAGTGCTCTTGATAATTTTGTTATTACAAATTTTAATAAAAAACAAAACTTAAATATAATAGTATGCGCTGTTGAAAGAGCAGGAGTTACTATTGTTCCTACAGGTAAGTTTAAGTTAAAAGCTGGGGATAAAATAAGTGTTGCTGGAAAGGTAAAAGAAATAAGTGAATTTTTAACTTTTGCTGATTTAAATGATGAATCAACTAAAAAAGTTATAATTGCTGGTGGTGGAAGAACTTCTATGTATTTGTCAAAAAGCTTACTTGATATGGGAATGAAAGTAAAAATAATTGAAATAGATCCTGAAAGATGCAAAGTATTAAGTGAGAAATTACCAGGTGCTTTAATAATAAATGCTGATGTTTCAGATAAAGATATATTATTTGAAGAAGGTATTAATGAGGCTGATGCTTTTGTAGCTCTTACTAATATAGATGAAGAAAATATTGTTTATTCTATGTTTGCTTCAATTCAAAGTGTTCCTAAAATTATTACTAAAGTTAATCACATGGATTTACCAGGTGTTGTTGAAAAAACTAATATTGATATGATTATTACACCACATAGAATTGCTACTAATCATATTGTTAAATATGTTAGGGCTATGAATAATAGTAGTAAAAGTAGTTGTGAAGCTATTTATAAACTAGATGATGTTTTTGAAATGCAAGAGTTTAATGTTAAGGAAGATTTTAAAGGTATTGGTATTAAAATTAAAGATATGCCGCTTAAAGATAACATTTTAATTGTTGCTATTCAAAGAGGAAAAAATACTATTGTTCCTAATGGTAATGATGAAATAGAATTAAATGATACAGTTGTAATTATTGATGGTAGTGGATTACTAAAAGAATTAAATGATATTTTGGAGTAGAAAATGAAAAATAAAATAATATATAAATATGTTGGTAGAGTATTATTAACATTTGCTGCTTTAATGATATTGCCTTTAATTGTAAGTATTGTTTTTAAAGAAAATGTTATATGTTTTATAGTTCCTTTGATGTTAGCATTAATAATTGGTTTATTATTGGATAGAATTAAGGTAGAGAGTCAAACATTGTATGCTAAAGATGGTTTTATAATTGTTTCTCTTTCTTGGATATTAATTAGTATAATAGGCTGCTTACCATTTTTTATAAATAAAGACTGTAGCTTAGTTGATGCTTTTTTTGAGACTGTTTCTTCTTTGACTACTACTGGATCTACAATATTTAATAATGTTGAAAAACTAAATCAAAGTATACTATTTCATAGATGCTATATGCAGTTAATTGGTGGTATGGGAGTTATTACATTTGTAATGGCTATTGTTCCTATGTCTAAAAATGATAAATCAATGCATCTACTAAATGCTGAAATGCCAGGTACTTCTACAGGTAAAATAGTTCCAAATACAAAAAAAATGTTAATATATTTATATATAATATATTTTAGTTTATTTGGATTAGAAACATTATTTTTAATGAAAGGAAATATTGATTTCTTTCATAGTATATTAATATCAATGGCAACAGTTAGTACTGGAGGACTTACGTATTTAAATGATAGCTTAGCTTCATTAAGTTTATATAATAAATATGTTGTTTCAACATTTATGTTTTTATCAGGTATTAATTTTAATATATTTATATTACTTGTATTAAGAAAGTTTAAATCTATTTTAAAGAGTCAAGAATTATTAGCTTATATTATGATTGTTGCTTTTTCAGTAACATATGTATTATTAAATACATATAAGTTGTATACTAATGCTAGTGATGCTTTGGTAAATTCAATATTTCATAGTATATCAATAATTACTAGTACAGGATTTAGTGTTGGTACTATTGATACATATCCAAGTACAGCTAAAATAATTTTATTACTTTTAATGTTAGTAAGTGCTTGTTCAGGTAGTACATGTGGTGGTTTTAAAATATCTAGATTAATAATATGTTTAAAAACAATTAAAAGAGATATTTTAAAAATAATACATCCAAATAGTGTACATATAATTAGATTTGAAGGTAAGAGAATAGAAGATGATATGGTCAATAGTAATTCTACTTTCTTATTCTTATATATAATGTTTGTATTTGTAATTATGCTTATAGTTAGTTTTGATGGATTTTCACTTGATACAACTATTAATGCAGTATTCTCAACATTTGCTAATACTGGTTTATGTTTTGATATAGCTAACTTTTCTATTTTTGGAAGTGTATCTAAAATAGTTCTTAGTATTGGAATGTTACTTGGAAGATTAGAAATATTTCCAATATTAGTATTATTTAGTGATTTAAAGAAGTAAGTATATGTAAAATTACTTCTTTTTTATTTTAAAAAGGAACAATATTATTTATAATTAAATTGGTGGATAATATGGAAAATAATAAAGAAAAATTAGAATTAATGTTATTAAATCATGATTATGAAGGATTAAATAGTGAATATAATCTTTATGAATTTCAATCTATGATGATAGCTTCTGCATTTGGAAAAGTTTATAATGTTCCTAGTCTAAAAGATAAATGTTTAAATAGGGTTTTAGAGGGGTATTATTTGGCACAAGGAGAGATTGAACATATGGCATGTGAATATGTTAAGAATGCTATTATTCATATGAAAGATAATGGATTTGATTTATTAATGAATAGATGTAATCTTAGTGAAAATGATGCTAGAGTTGTAATAGATAGTATACTTAAGAGTGATAGAGATTTAAAAGATATGTTATCTGCAGAATTAGATGTATCAAATATAAATATAAGAGATAATGAGATGCTTATGCAAATTGTACCAGCATTTATAGATTCTTATAAAAATTTAGGTCTTAAATAATAAGCAAATAATTTGCTTTTTTTATGTTATAATTTATTAAATGGTGATTTTATGAAAGTAATAACAATAAAGCAACCTTGGGCAACATTAATTAGAGATGGATTAAAAGAGTATGAATTTAGAACTTGGAATACTAAATATAGAGGAGAAATTTTAATACATGCTGGAAAAGGTGTTGATAAAGAAGCAATGAAAAGATTTAAATATTTAAATCTTGATTATCCTAGTGGCTGTATAATTGCCAAATGTAAGATAACTGATTCAATTAAAGTGGATGATAGTTTTAAAGAAAAAAATATTGATAAGAATTCACTTGTTTATAAAAATATAATTGATAATAATTATGATGGTTATGCTTTTAAATTGGAAAATATAAAAAAAATTAATCCAATTTATGTTAATGGAAAATTAGGTTTATGGAGTTATGATTATGAAGATAAGTGATTTATACAAAGAATATGATAAATTACAAAAAAAATATGGAGATAAAAATTTAGATTCAATTTATAATGGCGGTGAAGAAAATAACCCTAATATATGTTTTGTATTTATGAATCCTACTAGTAAAAATGTTGCTTCATCTAAAGAATGGAAAGGAATAAAATCTCCATGGATAGGCACTAAAAATATTTGGGATTTATTTTATGAGGTTGATTTATTAGATAAAGAAATATATGAAAAAATCAAATTATACAAACCTAATGATTGGACTTATGATTTTTCTAATGAAGTATATAACAATGTTAAAAAACATAAATTTTTTATAACTAATTTAGCAAAATGTACTATGAGTGATGCTAGAAGTGTTAGTGATAAAATATATAAAGAGTATTTAGAATTGTTATATAAAGAAATTGAAATTATTAATCCTAAAGTAATAGTATTATTTGGTAATCAAGTAAGTTCAATAGTGCTTAATCAAAAAATATCAGTTTCATTATGTAGAAAGAAATTATTTAAATATAAAATATATGATAAAGAATATAATTTTTATTCAGTGTATTATCCTGTTGGTAATGGTAGATATAATATAAATAAATCTATTGAGGATATTAAATATATACAAGAATTATTAAAAAAATAATTCTATTTTTTTTAATAAAATTAGCACTCTATATTGACGAGTGCTAATTTTTGATGTATAATATATTTGATTAAAAAGGAGGGATAGTTTATGAATATGGAATTTGATGTTAAAAATCCTTTAGAAAAGTTTGGTAGGGATATTACTTCATCTGCACGTGATAATAAGATTGATCCTATTATTGGTAGAGATGATGAAATAAGAAATTTAATTAGAATTTTATCGAGAAAAACTAAAAATAATCCTGTATTAATTGGTGAACCTGGAGTAGGTAAAACGGCTATAGTTGAAGGACTTGCGCAAAGAATAATTCGTGGTGATGTTCCAGATGATTTAAAAAATAAAAGAATTTGGGAGCTTGATTTATCTGCTTTAGTAGCAGGCGCAAAATATCAAGGAGAGTTTGAGGAAAGATTTAAAGCCGTTTTAAAGGAAATTAGTGAATCTGATGGTGACATAATAATGTTTATAGATGAAATTCACATGATTGTAGGAGCTGGATCTAATAATGCTATGAATGTTGGTAATATGTTAAAGCCAATGCTTGCAAGAGCAGAAATTAGATTAATTGGAGCAACTACATTAAATGAATATCGTGAATTCATTGAAAAAGATGGTGCGCTTGAAAGAAGACTTCAAAAAGTAATGGTTAAAGAACCAAGTACAATTGATACATTGACTATTCTTCGTGGTCTTAAAGAAAGATTTGAAATATATCATGGAGTAACTATTCGTGATAGTGCACTAGTTGCAGCTGTTAATATGTCTGATAGATATATTACTGATAGATTTTTACCAGATAAAGCAATTGATCTTATAGATGAAGCTTGTGCCACTATTAAAATGCAAATGAATTCTGTTCCATCTAGTTTAGATTCAATTAATAGAGAAATAATGACTTTAGAAATTGAACATCAGGCTTTGAAAAAAGAAACTGATAATGAAAGTAAAAATAAAGTTAAAGAAATAGAAGAAAAGATGGAAAAACTAAAAAGTCAACAAGATGATTTAAGAATGAAATGGGAAGAAGAAAAGAAATTAAAAGATTTAATTAATGATAAAAAGAGTAAACTTGAAGATTTAAAATTTCAATTTGAAACAGCTCAAAATGAAAGTAATTTAAATGAAGCAGCAAGAATTAAATATGGAGAAATTCCTGCTGTTGAAGCTGAACTTTCTCAACTTAAATTGTCTATGCAAAATAAAGTATTATCTGATATCGTTGATGAAGATAATATAGCTGAAATAGTTTCTAAATGGACAAGCGTTCCTGTATCTAAATTAATTGGTGGAGAGAAAAGTAAACTTTTATCTTTAAAAGAAAACTTAAGTAAAAGAGTTAAAGGTCAAAGTGAAGCAATTAATTTAGTTAGTGATGCTATTATTAGAGCAAGAAGTGGAATAAAAGATCCAAATAGACCTATTGGTTCATTTATATTTATGGGACCAACAGGTGTTGGTAAAACTGAAGTAGCTAAATCTCTTGCATATGAATTATTTGATGATGAAAGACATATGATTAGAATTGATTGCTCTGAATATATGGAATCATTTAATGTTTCTAGATTGCTTGGAGCTCCTCCAGGATATGTTGGATATGATGAAGGTGGAGAATTAACTGAAGCAGTAAGAAGAAATCCATACTCAATTGTATTATTTGATGAAATAGAAAAAGCTCATCCAGATGTATTTAATATATTATTACAAATATTAGATGATGGTAGAATAACTGATTCTCAAGGAAGAGTAATTGATTTTAAAAATACAATTATAATTATGACATCTAATTTAGGTTCAGAGATAATACTTGATCACAATGATGATAAAGATAGAGACGAGTTAGTAATGTCTATTTTAAAAAGTAAATTTAGACCAGAATTAATTAATAGAATAGATGAAATAGTAATATTTAATGCTCTTAATAAAGATGCTATATATGAAGTGTTAGATAGAATAATTGAAGTTGTTAATAATCATTTATCTAATGTTAAATTAGAAATTAAAATATCAGATAAAGCTAAAGAACATATAATAGAAGAATCATATACTAAAGAATTTGGAGCTAGACCAATAAAAAGATATGTTACAAAGCATATAGAAACATTAATAGCAGAAGATTTACTTAATGAAAAAATTCATGAAGGTGATAAACTATTAATTGATTATGATAATAGTTTTATTATTAAGGTACAGTAATGTACCTTTTTAATTACTCTACGATTCATAGGTTGATAAAACTTTAATATTTAGTATAATTTTTCTTGAAAGAGGGATAACTATGGATATAGAAAAAATTGCTAATTTAATTAAAACTAAAAGAAAAGAAAAAGGTTTAACACAAAGTGAACTAGCAGATAAACTTAATGTAACAGAAAAAGCTATTTCGAGATGGGAAACAGCTAGAGGAACACCTGATATATCGTTATTGATACCATTATCTAAAACGCTAGGTATTTCAACATCTGAATTGTTAAATGGTAAAGAAGATAAGAAAGCAAGTGAAAGTATTGAAGAAATAATTAATTATATAGATATAAATAAAAGAACTAAAAATAAATATATTATTTCTATAGTAATAACTATGTATTCAATATTGTTGTTATTATATTTATGGTATTTAAAAACGGAATATAATTTAACTGATAATTTTCATTATTCATATTTTGGAGAATTATTAATAAATTTATTTTTTATAATTGGTGTAACACTTAATAACAAGTTATTAACAAATTATTTTGATCTTAATGAAGATAAGAATAGAATAAAAAAAATTACATATATTATTATTTTAGTTATTTATATGATTATGTTTTTTAATATGACAATATTTGGAAGAGGAATGTATGGTTTTACAAATATTAATCTAGTTCCATTTAGAACAATAATTGGTTATTTTATATATTTTGATACTAGAACATTTTTTATTAATGTTTTAGGAAATATAGTGATACTAATGCCAGTAGAATATCTAATATTAAAAATATTTAATATTAATAAATTTTATATAAATTTAATTATTAATTTTATTATTGTATGGATTGTAGAAATAATACAACATTTTACTAGTTTAGGAGTTTTAGATATTGATGATATGTTACTTAACATACTTGGAATGAGTATTATTTATTTTATTGTTAGAAAGCATTATAAACTTATTGATAAATATAAGAGTAATATAATAATATTATTATTTTCTATAATATTAACATTAATAATCTTTGATTTATTAAATTGGTATTATATAGGAAATGTACCAACTATAAGAGTTTTCATTAGATTATTATTTGGAATAACTATTATTTATTTAATAATAATTAAAACATATAAATATATGAAGAAAAAGAAATCAAATTAATAATAATGATTTCTTTTTTTTAATAAAATATAGTAAAATAAATATAGGTGAATAATATGAATAATGATATTAAAAGAGTTGTTGACTTTTGTAATATAGATGAAAAAAGAAATAAACTACAAGAAAGTAGGCAAATTATATTTAATAATGAAAGACAAATGTCACATTTAACATTTAATAGAACAGTTGGTTTATATGCTTATAATTTGGACAAGTATTTATCTTTGTTAGAACTATATTATATTGAACTTGATGAAAATAAAAAAGAAAAATATAAAAAAGAGTTAGATGAATTATTGTTGAAATTAGAATCATTAGAAAATAATGAGAATGTAAAAAAATATATAGATTTAAGATTAGAAAATGAATCATTAAGAAAATGTGTTGATGATTATTATAAATCTATTAATATTAGATTAAGAAATAGACTAATGGATTTAGATGTTCCAGAAATATATGTTAAGAGTGGAAATGCTCATTATACTCATATAATAATGAATGATGAAATTATAAGAGATGAAAAAAGTTCAGAAATAGTTATTTATCCTTATTATGAATTATCATCAAATAGGGATTATAGACATTTTTACAACAGAATAAGTTTTCATTATTTAGAAGAATTGTCTAAAGATTGTGAATTTAGTGTTAGAGAAAAAAGTCTTGGAAAAATAAAATATAGAATGTTTTAGATAGTAGGTGAATAATATGATATTGTCTATATGTGATGATGCTAATGTAGTACAAATAATGAGCTATGTTAAAATATTTATAAGAATAATTACAATAGCAGTTCCAATTATGTTAATTGTAAGACTTATGTTAGATATAACTGGTGAATTAAAAAATGGAAATAGTGATATATTTAGTAGAATTGGTAAATCAGTTGTTACTAGATTAATTGCAGCAGTTTTAGTATTTTTAATACCAACATTTGTAAGTATTATAGCAGAAGCTACTGGAAATGGTGCAGAGTATAAAAAGTGTTTAAATATTTCAACAACAAGTGGTGTTTCTGAAAGTAAAAAGAAACAAGTAGATGCACTAGTAAGTAGAGCAGAAAAATCATTAAGTGTAACAGACTATAAAAATGCTGCAAATGAAATTAATAAGTTGGAAGCAAGTGAATATAGATCACAAGTTGTAGCTAGACTTGAAAAAATTAAAAGTGAAGTAAGAGCTAAATCTTATGTTGATCAAGCAGTTAAAATTGGAACTGAGGATGCTTACAAGCAAGCATTAGCGGAAGTTCAAAAATTGCCTGATGGTAATACTAAAACAACACTATTAAAAAGGTTAGATACTTTAAAAAAGAATGTTGATAAAATTAAACAAAATGATAAAACTAATACTGTTATAGTTGATCCAATTAGTAGTGATAGCCAAACAACTACAGATACACAAACAACAACTGATACACCAACTGTAACTATACCTCCAGGAGATAGTAATTTAAAATATACTATATTTTTAGGAGATTCTAGAACTAATGGAATGAAGAGCAAAACTAATTCAACTTATGATGTTGTTATAGCAAAAGATGGGGCAAATCATACTAATTTACCTGATCATTTTAACCAAGCTAAACAATTATTAAATAAAAATCCTAATACAAGTTTTAATATAGTTCTTAATTATGGAGCAAATTCTCCTAGTGCTATTAATACATATTGTAATAGTTATAAAGATTTTATTAACAGTATTTCATCTAAACATAAAATATTTATTGTTTCTGTAAATCCAGTTGATGATAATAGAAGTGTATATTTAAAAAATAGTGCAGTTGTGTCATTTAATAATCAAATTAAGAGTTGTGTTACTGGAAGCAACATTAAATATTGTGATATTTATAATAGTGCACCACTATCAACATGGACAAGTCAATATATAAGTGATGGAGTTCATTATACTAGTGCTGGATATCAATTTATATATAATGGTATAAAGAGATGTATAGGTAATTAAATAATAATAGTACATAATAATGTACTATTTTTTATGTTATAATAAGATAAATAATTGAGGTGATAAGTATGGAAGAAAGTAGTAATTATAGTTATTTTTTTAGTAATAAAAGTGAAAAATATAGATTAATTGAAGTAAGAGATGGCAATTATGATGTATTTAATATGGGTAATTTGGATGAAGTAAGGAAAAAATTAATTGAAGATACCATTAATACTATATTATCTATGTGTAAGGGTAAAGATGTTTATATTATAGGACATAATAATCCTGATGCAGATTCTATTATATCAAGTTACATATTAGCAAATATATTAAAGTCTATGGATATTAATGCTCATTTTTCTGTACTTGGTAATAATTATGAATATACTTTTCACGATAAAAAGTTGTTAGAAGAAAATTTTAGTTATTTACCTATTGTAGTTGATAGGGAAGATGCTTGTTTTATACTTGTTGATCATAATGATTTACAAGGTCTTAAAAAAGAAAATGTAATCGGAGCATTTGATCACCATGTTATTCGAAATGAAATTGATAATATATTAGAAATAGAATATGCATCAACTGGTTTATTAATATATGATATGTTTAAGGATAGATATAATTTTAGCGATGAGGAAAAGTATTTAATAGGTCTTACAGTACTATCTGACTCTGATTATTTAACTAGTAGTAGATTTACAGAGTTAGATAAGAAGTTATTTTATGAACTTAATTTAGATGTTGATGTTAAACAAATGCAAAAGAAGTATTTTATTACTACTGATTTTGGATTAGGGATAGATAAGAATTTTGAAATCAATAAAAAAGAATATATTAGAAATAATAAAAAAATAACTAGAATTCAAATAACTAGTTATGATGATATTTTATTAAATGCTTATATTGATAAAGCTCGTGAAAAAGATTATTTATTAATATGGCTTAATTATGAAAATAATACTACAACTATTTATTATGATAATAAAATTTATCATTTAGATTATTTATTATCTAGTACTTATTTAGTATTTAAGTACATTGAAGAAAATAGTGAAGTAAAATTGTTAAAAAAAGAATAAAAGGGTTATTTAAAATGGAAAAGTATAAGTGTAGTGTAATATTATGTGGTCCTGCAGTGGGAAAAACATATTTGGCAAATCACGATAATAGATTTGTAGATATTGATCAAGAAAAATCAAAGTATAAATATGGACTAGATAATTGTAGTATTGAAGAATTAGAAAAAGGTAAATCAAATAGAGGAAAAGTAATTAATACTGATTCAAATAAGTATGCTATTGAATTATTAGAGAAAACTATTAATAGTGGAAAAATAGCATTGATATCATATCAAGAAGAAATATTAAATTATGTTATTAATAATAAAATAAAATATTGTTTAGTTTATGCTAATATTAATTTAAGAGAAGAATATATAAGTAGAATGAAAAAAAGAGGTAATGAAGATAAATTTATTAATGATATGACAAATGAAAAAACTTGGATATCTTTTTATGAAAAAAATAAAAATGATTTAAAACCTACTTATAAAATAGAATTAAAAGAAAAAGAATATTTATCAGATATAACAGAGTATTTTTTTGATTAATATAGGAGTTTTTATGAGATTATTAGATATATTTAAGAAAAATAAAACAAAAGATTTTAGTTATATTGATTCAATTAATAAAGCAAAAGGAGAATATAATAAATATTTGGTAATTTGAAAAAGAACATTCTGGCCATATGTTCTTTTTTTTATCAGTTCTCTTAAAAATATATGTCATTATTACACTTTTTTCATAAAATACATTAGGTGATATTATGGCGTTAAAAGGTATTGTTATTGATCCAGGACATGGTGGTAGTGATCCTGGAGCAGTTTCAAATAATATTAAGGAAAAAGATTATACTTTATTAATAAGTAAATATATGTATGATAGATTTAAAGAATTAGGAGTACCAGTAAGCATAACAAGAACTAGTGATATTACACTTAGCCCTAAAGAAAGAGTTAATAAAATTAAAAATTTTTATGGTGATTCTAAGGATGTAATTGTTATATCTAACCATTTAAATGCAGGTGGAGGAGATGGAGCTGAGGTGATATATGCTTTAAGGAATAATAGTAATTTATCTAAAAGAATATTAAATGAATTAGAAAATACTGGTCAAAATGTAAGAAAGTATTATCAATTAAGACTTCCAAGTAATACTAAGAAGGATTATTATTTTATACACAGAGATACTCCTAATAATGAATCAGTTATTATAGAATATGGATTTGTTGATAGTCCCAAGGATGATGTTGAACAAATTAAAAATAATTATAAAAGATATGCTGAAGCTGTAGTTAAAGCAGTTAGTGAATATAAAGGTATTACATATAAAGTATCAAGTGACAGTATTAGCGATAAGAATTATTATATAGTTAAGAAAGGTGATACATTATGGGATTTAGCTGTTAAATATAATACAACTGTAAAAGCAATTAAAGAATTGAATAATTTGACAAGTGATAGTTTAAAAATAGGACAACAAATTTTAATACCTAAAAATAATAATTTGAGTGTAAAAAATGATGAAAATATTTATATAGTTAAAAAAGGAGACACTTTATGGGATATAGCAAATTTATATAATACTAGTGTTAGCAATTTAAAGAGTCTTAATAATTTAAATACTAATATTTTACAAATAGGCCAAAAATTAAAAGTGCCAAGTAGTAAAAAATATATAGTTAAAAAAGGAGATAGTCTTTGGAAAATAGCCCGTGATAATAACACAACTATAAATGATTTAATTAAGTTAAATAATTTAAAAAGTACAACTTTACAAATAGGACAAGTGCTAACAATTTATTAACATTTGTTTTATGATATGGTAAAATATTTGCATGAATAGAAATAATAGAATTAGATATTTAATTTTTTTAATATTAGCAATCTTATTTATCTTATTTAAATATAATGATTATATAAGAGAAGAAGAAAGTGAAAATAATCAAATAGAAAGCTATGAAGTAAGTAGTATTCCAGATTATTCTGGTAAAGATGTAATAATACTAAATAATAATGAACCTGAATTTGATGATTTATCACATACAACAGAGTCATTTGAGGTATATGGAGAGTTAGATAGTTTAGGAAGATGTACTGCAGCATATGCCAATATTGGTAAAGATTTAATGCCAACTTCAAGTAGAGATAGAATTAGTGAAGTTAAGCCAACTGGATGGCAATATAGTAAATACGATTTTATAGAGGGTAATTACTTATATAATAGATGTCATTTAATAGCTTATTCTTTAACAGCAGAGAATGCTAATCCAAAAAATTTAATTACATGTACTAGATATACTAATGCTACATTAATGCAAGAATATGAAAACAAAGTAGGTAATTATATTAGAAAAACATCAAATCATGTTTTATATAGGGTTACGCCTATATTTGATGGATCTAATTTAATAGCAAAGGGTGTGCAAATGGAAGCACTCTCTATTGAAGACAATGGTAAAGGTATTAAATTTAATATATTTGTTTATAATATAGAACCTAAAATAGAAATTGATTATAAAACTGGTGATAATCATTTAAAAAAATAGACGCATTATGTTGAAAAAAATCGATATTATAGTATAATTAAAACAGTGGTGATGGATGTGAGTAAGAAATTGAAAACAAAGAAAAACACAAAAAACACTAAAGAATTAACCACAAGAATAAAAGGGATTTTTAATAAAATTGTTAGTTATATAAAAGATTTTAAAGATAATAAATTTAAGCCTTATATGGTATGGATGGCTCTCCCTTTTGTTTTAATGGATGCATTTATATTTGTGTTTGGAAGTAATATTAGTTATGTTAGTTATAATTTTATTTCTCCATTTTTATTTTCTTTAAAATGGTTAATTTTATTTATTGGATTATCTTTGTGTTTTAAAGATAAAATTGGAAAATGTATATATGTTTTTTTTAATATATTATTTTTGGCATTGTTTTTAGTTAATAATGTTTATTATTCAATGACTAAAACTTTTTTCGATTTTAATTTAATGGAATCAGCAAGTGAAGGTTCTCCATATATAATGGATGCTTTAAAAAATTGTAATCCATTAGTATATGTTGCATTTTTTGTAGTAGTAATCTTTATTGTTATTGGATACAAGAAGTTTCCAAAATCAAATGAAAACAAATATAAAGCTCTAGGTATAGTATTATTAGTATTTATTATATTACAACTATTAGTACCATTCTCATTAGGTAAAGCAAATAAAAAGCTTACATGGTCAAGTTGGAGAAATCCAAGAAATATTTATAATACATTTAATGATAATAATAAGAGTATAAAAATTAGTGGTTTTTATGAATATTCAATTAGAAATTTTTATATTACGTTCTTAAAAACTGAAGAGCAAGAAAATGAAGAAGATTTAAGATTCTTAGAAGATGCATATTCAAATAGTGAAGATCATAGCAATAAATATACAGGAATGTTTAAAAATAAAAATTTAGTTATTATTCAATTAGAAGGAACAGATAAATGGTTAATAACTAAAGAAGATACACCAGTTATGTATAAATTAATGAATGAGGGAATTAACTTTGATAATCATTATTCCTATTATAATGGTGGTGGTAGTACATTTAATTCAGAATTTGCTGTTAATACTGGATTTATTACACCTTTATCTTTTACTAGAAATGCATATTCATTTAATAAAAATGCTTTTCCAAATACAATGGCAAAATTATTTAAAAAGAATAATTATACAGTTAATGCTTTTCATATGAATAATGGTGAATATTATTCTAGAACAGTTAATTATAAAAACTGGGGTTATGATAATTATTATGGACTTGTTGATATGGATAAGTATCCTGATGATAGTTATCAACTTGATAGAGAATTAATACAAAATGAAAAATTTAATGAATTAATGTTTGCAGATGGATTATTCTTGGATTATATAATAGCTTATTCTGGACATTTACCATTTACTAACACTAAAGGTGTTTGCAAGATGCTATATGAAGAGGATAATGCTAGAATATTAGAAGAAACCGGAGAAGAAGTTGAGTTTACTCAAATGAGTGAAGAAGAGTGTACTAGAAGACAGGCTCGTGAAACTGATTATATGGTTGAATTATTACTTGAAGAATTAAAAACAAGAGAAATATTAGATGATACTGTTATAATTATATTTACTGATCATTATTTATATACTTTAGAAGATCAAACTATTTTAGATAAATATAAAGAAACTTCTAATAATTTGATTAACAATACTCCTTGGTTTATTTGGTCAACAGATATTAAACGTGAAAAAATTAATAAAGTTACTTCTCAATTAAATATTTTACCAACTATACTTAATTTATATGGAATTAAGAATGGTAATAATGATTATATTACTACAGATGCCTTAGATTCTAAATATGAAGGACTAGTATTCTTTAGTGATTATTCATGGTATGATGGAAATGTTTATGTTGAGAATGGTGAAGTTACTAATGGTAAACGTATTGATCCTGATAATTTAGAAGAAAAAAATCAGTATGTAAGTTATTTGGCTAAAAAGAATGACTTGACACTTAAATACAATTATTTTAAGAAAAAGAGTTCAGATTAAAAACTGAACTTTTATTTTTTATAATTTTATTATATAATCAATATTAGGAGACTATATGGAAAATAAAAAGGGATTTAATATTAAATTACTAATTATTATAGCTGTAGTATTTTTATTAGCTATTCTTTTTTGTGTTTATATTTTTGCCATTAAAAAAGAAGATAAAGGTATGCCATATAATAATCCTAGAAAACTTGCAAATTTATATGTTGAATCAATATTAAAAGAGGATTACTCTACTGTAATAAAATGTATTTATTTTCCACAAGATACATTCATAAATAAGAGTGATATTGAAAAATATTTTAAAGAAAAATCTTATTATGAAGATATTAAAGGTAAAAAAATAACTGATGTTGTTGAAACTGGTTATAATAATTATCAATTTGTTCTTAGTGATAAGAATGATAATGTGTTTAAATTTAACATTGAAGTAGTTGAAAGAACTATTAATGATTATAGGATAAATGAGAAAAATGCTTATTTAGAAAAGATGAAAATAAGTGTACCTAAGAATACTAAAGTATATATTGGTGATATATTAGTTGAAGAGCAACTAATAAAAGAAAAGGGAGAATATGATGATGAGTATTTAATTCCAGGAATTGCTAAGAATACTAAAATAATTAAATTAGAAAATAAACTTGGTAGTAAAGAGTATGAGGTATTACCAAGTGAAGAAGAAAAGAATTTAGAATTAGTAATTGAGTTAAATGATGAAGAATTATTAAATAGAGCTAGATCATTTATTAAAGATTCTTGGAATACTATGTATAGAGAATATAAAAATGGAAGCGATGTTAGCAAAGTAAAATATCTATTTGATGAAAAGAATACAGATGAAGTTATAAAAAAATATTATAAAAATGGATTTGATAAGATTTCTCAGGGTACTAGTTCAAGTAGTGAAAATATTAATTTTGAACTTACAGATGTAATTAAAGGCAATGATACTAATTATGTTATTGGTGATGATTTAATTGATATTAGTTTTGGTTATAAATTAAAGTGGCAATGGCATGTTAAAGGATATTCTTCTAAGATTAATAAAGATTTGAGAAGATATTCAGGTATTAGACTTAAAATTGATGGTGATACTTTTAAAATATATGATGTATTAGATACTGGATTATATTCTATATCTAATGAGTATATGAAGGAGTTTTAAAAAAGAAGATATTTAGTATCTTCTTTTTATATTGGTAATTTTTTATATAAGTAATAAATTACAAAAGCAATTATAAAAATTGTATAAATAATTTTTAAAATAAATGATAATATTTTTACAAATGTTTTATTATTTACTTTTTTATCCAAATAATTAGTTGGTTTTTTATAGAATAGGTATCCAAAACCATCATTATAAAATTGACGAATTAATTCTTTCATTTTTCACCAACCTTATCTAAGTCTTCTATTGTCACTTTACTTTCATGTGGTATTGGTTTCCATGTAACATGCATAAATAGTGCAGCATATATTGTATATCTTCCAATTATATCAAATGTTGGCCATGTAAATACAAATAAAACTTTATCTATGAATTTCATTTTCTTTATTCTATTATGTTCTATTATAAATAAATATATAGCCATTCCCATATTTGTAAAATATGCTCCAATTCTATATAGTATTCTAAACCAAATAGATAATATCATTCCTAAGAATAATGCTTTATAACCTGGATTTATATTAATTCTTATATTAGCAATACTTCTTAAGAATTTGGTTAAATATGATCCTCCACTAAATAAACTTATATCACTAATACCATTTAAATAACAATAGCATGAATAAATAAATACAGAAACTATTAGCCATCTTACTAAGTTAATAAATGATATTGGTGTTAATTGTACTAAAGTATCAAATGATGCGAATCTATGTCTAATTGATTCAACTATATCAAGTAATATTGTTTTAATAGTTTTCTTTTTATTTTGTTTTTCTTTGTTTTTATTCCAATTTGTTTTTAAAAATGTTTTTCCAAAAAATATATTAATAAATAGATATGGTCCAGATTCAACGAATGCTTGTAAGTGACCTTTTGACCAACGTAATCTTTGTCTTAGTGCAACTTTTAAACTAACTGGTTGTTCATCAAAAAATTCTGCTTCATCTTGATATGTTATTTGATAACCTTGGGCAACAGCATCTGCTGTAAGAGCTCTATCTTCTGTAAGAGAAGTATATTTCCAACCATCTTTAACAATTTCATTTGAAAATAAGAATCCTGTTCCTTGAATATTTGTTGCTAATCTAAATATACTTCTAGCTCTATGATTTGTTCTAATTGATCTAATCCAATGTAGTGCATATGTTGATGCAATCCAATTTTCATCAAAGTTTTTTGTATTTCTGTATGAAGTAATTATTTTGCATCCTTCATCAAAAGCATCATTCATTTTTGTTAAATAATTACTTTTCAATAAATTATCAGCATCAAATATAAAAAATCCTTCAAATGAATCAATTTTATAATCTTTTTCTATATTTTTAAATAAATATTGTAGAGCAAATCCTTTTGTTCTATGTTCGTCATCGAATCTTTCATATACAATAGCTCCTTTTTTCTTTGCTATTTCAGCTGTATCGTCTGTACAGTTATCTGCTACTACAAATATTGTATACATATCACTTGGGTAGTCTTGTTTTTTAATGCTATCTATTAAGTTACCTATTACGTATTTTTCGTTTCTTGCAGCAATACAAATACCATATTTGTGGTATTTTTTTGCTTTTTTAAACTTTCTAGTAAACAACATACCAACAACAAAATAAATAGCTTTGTGTGCAACTATAATACTTAGTATTAATCCTATAGTATCATATACTTTTTTACTAGCTAAGTAAGAATTTCCAATATAAGTTATTATTGAGTTTAATACTTCCATAAATATACAACCTCGCTAATAAATTATATCATATATATGTAAAAAAGACTAATATAACTCTTCACATACTCCTGGATCTGGTGCATAAAAGCAATGACTTTTATATCTACCAGTATTTCTTTGATTAAACCATGTTTTTTTACAATCATCATTTCCACTTGGTGCATAAAACCATAATGCATTTGTGGCAGGATAATAATATTCACCTTTTAGTACTCTTAATGCTAATTCTTTTTCTTTTTTAGTAGCACTTCCACTGTTAAATAAACTACTATTAGTACCAACAAAACCACCTGGTCGCTGATATATTACATCTGTTATTGTTCTAATGTTTTTAAAGTCTAAACAATTAGATATAGCTCTATTAACAATAACATTACCTACCATAAGCATGGCAAGTTCACCTTCAGATAGTGCTTCTGCTCTCATTAATCTAGCACATAAATCTAATTCTTTATCTGTATATTTTATAAGCATAAAATCACCTATATTATTATATGAATTATTTTCTTTTATGATATAATGATAATAGGTGATAAATATGGCGATTAGAAAAATTAAATTTAATGATACATATATTTATGTTGAAGATGAAATTGATGAAAATGAAACTGGAATTGTAACTTATGTTGAAAATGAAAAAATAGATGATACAGTTGAAATTGAACCTGTTAAAATAGATATAAGTGATGATGAAATAGATTTGGTAGGTGAAAACAATGAGTAGTTCACTGCCAGACACTAATTTAGTACCTGATAAAACAAATAATAGAGAAATTGAAGAGTTTTTAAATAATGCATATATTTTAGCAAGATCTAACCCTTCAACATATATAACTGGTGATATGATATATTCACTACTTAAAGATTATCATTTAAAACAAAATGAAGTTGATCAATATGGTAGAGGAATTGATACTAGATATATGTTTGAAAGATGGGAAAATAATTTTAAAAATAGAAAAACTAAAGCATTTTGTGATGAAGTAAATTTTAAATATTGGTTTCAATTTATTAATGATATGAGAGTTCCTTATAAAGGAGAACGTGTGGAATATATTAAACTATATATTCCGATTGATTATAATCATTTAGAAGAAGGGGTTAATGAGTTATTTTCATTTCTAGAGAGAGAAAGAATTCCACATTTATCTAAAGTTGGATCTAAGATGAGAGTTGATAATGTAATTGTTAGATTAAGAAAAGGTGATGTAACTTCTGCTAAAAAAGTAATTGATTTTGTTGGTAGTAATCTATATTTAAGAAATGGATTAAATAGTTGTAATCCATTTATTCCAACCAGAAATGGCGTTGGATTTATGAATGAACATGGTAATAGTTATAATACTGATATTGCAAATATAATATCATCTTATATTAATAAATGTATTCGTATTAATAGAAAACCTAATATAGAAGAATTTAGAGAGTTTGTAACTCAAAATACAGAGGATAAAGACTTAGTAGAAACATTTAATAAATGTAGTAGTATTGAAAGAAAAAGAGTACCACAAAGAATAGATAGTATTGAAAAAAAAACTTCACTATTAATGGATGCATTAAAAGCAACATATTTAAAATATGGAATTGAACAAATTAAAATTGCATTAACTAATATTATTAAATATGGTTATTATAATAATATAACTAATGGTACAAATATTATGAGATTAAGAGATAATCTAAGTGAAAATGTTTCTCCAAAAGATGTATATAATATTGTATCTAATTCCCTTAAATCTTTAACAAATGGTGGTATTAGTTTAGATAGAGGATTAGATAGTGGAATTAGTGTTTATTGTATATTGTTATTTTCTAATGATCTTAGTTTTATAATTGATGAAATTGCATCTGTTACATTAGAAAATCATGGTCCTGAACAAGTGGTTTATGCACTAAATAAATTCTATAGAACAGGAAATGTTGATTCATTTTCATCTTTTAGTAAAGAAAGTAAAGATATAAATTATAGAAGAAAAATGGCTATGCTATTTAATAGAGATAATTTAATGAATGCAATTAAAATATCCTTACAGAATAAAGGTGTAATGGTTAATGATACAAGGCCTGAGAATTTAATAGATTGCTATGTTGATAATTTAATAAAAGGACACTATAATAAAATGTCTGAAAGACCAAAAATGATAGCATAAAAAAAGTAATCAAACGATTACTTTTTTTTATTGTTTTACTTCTAATAATAGTTTGTTAACTTTTCTTGATAATAATAATGTTATAGCTGTATTAATAATTAATGATGCTCCTTCTATTCTAGTAATAATTTTTGCTAAAAATAATGGATCATATATGATAAAGCAACCAGCTATAAATACAAGTATGATGATAGATAAATATATCCACCAAGAAATTGTTCTACTTTGTTTAAATTTTAATATATCTTTTAAATTCATAAGTGAACTGACTATTAAAATAATACCAACAAATACATTAATTATTCTAATTATCCAAGTAGGATTTATAAATATAAATATACTAAGTGCAATTGCAGCAACACTAATAATTAAATAAATGATATCACCATTTGTTTCAATACCTTTATTTTGTATTATTTTTATTAGATATCCAATACCTCCAAGCATTAATATACTTGCAATTAAGTATCCTCCAATACTAAGTGATTCTATTGGGAAAATTAACAGTAAAACTCCAAGTAATAAGAATATTAAAGCATTAACGCCACTATTCCATCTAAGTAATGCATATTTTGACATATTTACCTCCTAACTTGGTTTAATTATATCACAATTAATCATTGTAAAAAAGTGTAAAATATATAGAATAGTATTTTAAATAAATAGTTATTTTTTATAAAATAAAAATAGGAGATTATATTATGGAAGTAAATAAAGAAATGTTTAGAGAATATGATATAAGAGGAGTATATGGAACTGATTTAAGTGGAGAAGTTGCATATTTAATTGGTAAGGCTTTTGGTACAAAGTTAAGACAAAAGAATATACCATCAACGGTAGTAGCTTATGATAATAGACTTAGTTCAGTAGAGTTAGAAGAAAATTTAGTTCGTGGATTAGTTGAAACTGGTATCCATGTATTAAGACTAGGACTTGCTACTACACCAATGTGTTATTTTGCTGCTAATTATTTAAATACTAATTCTAGTATGATGATTACTGCTTCTCATAATCCAAAAGAATATAATGGATTTAAATTTTCATATAATGGTATTCATAATGCTTATGGAGATTCTGTTAAAGAAATATATGATATTATTTCTAGTGGTAAGTTTGAAAGTGGTAATGGAAGTACTGAAAATGTTGACATTAGAGATGAATATATTCATTTAATATGTGATAAATTATCATTTGGTGATAGAAAGATAAAAGTTGTTTATGATCCAGGAAATGGAACTGGAAGTATAATAGCTGATACAATATTTGAACATTTACCTATGATTGAAAGTATAGGAATATGTAATGAATCTGATGGTAATTTTCCTAGTCATCATCCTGATCCATGCGTTGAAGAAAATTTAACTATGTTAAAAGAGAAAGTTATTAGTGAGCATGCTGACTTAGGTGTTGGATATGATGGAGATGCTGATAGAGTTGGTTTTGTTGATGAAAAAGGCACATTTATTGATATAGATAAATTCTTAATTATAATGTGGAAATATTTATATGATAAAGTAGATAAAAAAGAATGTTTATTTGATGTAAAATGTTCTAAAGCCTTAGAAGATGAACTTATTAAATTAGGAGTAAAACCTATTGAGTATAGAACGGGAAACTCTTATACAAGAGCAGCTTCTGCAGAGGGTGATTATCCTCTTAGTGGAGAATTATCCGGTCATGTATATTTTAGGGATAAATTTCCTGGATATGATGATGGAATATATGTTGGTATGAGATTAATTGAAATGTTATCTCATAGTGATAAACCACTTAGTAGTTACTTAGAATCTATTGTTAAATATTATAGTACTCCTGAGTTAAAGTTTGCTGTTAGTGATGAAACTAAGTTTGAAATAGTAAATAAAATTAAAGAATATTGTGATTCTAAAAACTATAATTATATTACAATCGATGGAGTTAAAGCTAAATTTGATGATGGTTTTGCATTAGTAAGAGCATCTAATACTGGACCAAATATTACTGCTAGATTTGAAGCCACTACTGAAAGTAGATTAAATGAAATTAGAAATGAATTTGAAAGTGAGTTAAAAAAGTATATTTAATATACTTTTTTTATGTAAAAATAATAATAATCTATTTAACTGATTATTTTTATAAGTTATAATTATTATGGAGGATTATATGATATTACTAGAATACATTGAAACTGAAAAATATGGTAAGTTAGCTCATTTTCTTACAGATGATAATATTGATTTATTCTCTAAAGTAATAGAGGAAAATGGTGATATTATTTATAGTGAATTAAGTGATGAGGAACAAGAAAAATTAAGAAAAGAGTTATTAGATGACAAAGCTTAAAGTTGATTTGATAATATTAGAAAAGTATAAAAAAAGATTACTAGATAGGTATTCTCTTTTATATGGAAATAAGTATTTAAATGATATAAAAAAAAGACTAGATGCTATTAATGAATTGGTTGTTACAGACGAATTAGAAAGTCATGTTCCAATGTGTTTTTATCATGATATAAAAAAAATAGAAATGAATTCTAATTTTTTAGAATTTGATAGATATGGTAGACTTATATCTTTTAATGGAAGTACTTCAATTTATTTAGAACATTCATTAATTCATGAATTATTACATGCTGCTTCTGATAAAGCAAATTATAGTGGGATTACAATAGGTAATGGTAGTGATGGTACTGGTTTAAATGAAGGTATTACTCAGATGTTTGCTGATGATATATGTGGTTATGTTGAAAATAAATATTTAGGTAGTTATAGTGATTTAAAAGTTGCTGCTAAAATATTAAGATGTACTTTTGGAAATGATGTAATGTGTGAAGAATATTTTAAAGAAAGAAAAGGTTATCAGAATGGTATTTTAGAAAGTAGAGTAAATTCACTAGCTAATAATAGCAAGTATTATGATGAATTATTAAATCAGCTAACTGTTTTAAATAAAATGTTTGTTGCAAAAATAACAAATGATAAAAAAGGTCAAACAGATGAGATTATTTATAGAAAAAAATGTGAATTAGTATTTAAAAATATCGTACTAAATATAGTTATTCCACATTTGTTAAGGCTTAATTATAAAGAAAAACAATCATATTTGACTAGACTAATGCTAGATATTGGTGAAGATGATGAACTTAAAAGAACTATAAAAGCAATTATAAGTGAATACTATAATAAATCTGATTTAGAATTATTAAATGCTAAGAAAAAACTCGAAGAAGAAAATGAAGTGTTAGATAGAGAGTGTCAATATGTTTCTATGTTAAGAAATGATAATAATGTTGGTAATAAATACTATGTTAAAAATGATGGAACAGTTTTATTACTTGGTAATCCTACTAAAGAAGTAACTTCAGGTATTGAATGTGCATTGGTTTATTCTAAAATATTTGAGAAAGAATATCATTTTGATGAAAAATTATACGATTCAATTATTGAAAATCTAAGTAAGGGTAGACCTTTAAACATAAAATATAAAGATGTTAAATCTAGAAGAATAGTTTATTGTGGTATAGTAGCAAGACTTCGTAGTAAAGGTTATACAATTATCAATAATTATAAGGAACTTGATAATCACTATCAAATTGCAAAACCATTATTATTAAAAATACCATTTAAAAATAATAGTTTTAGTGATTTAGGTAAAGTATATAATAAATATGAAGTAAAAGAAGAAAAAAATAAACTTGTAGTTAAAGATAGAACTTTTGGATATACAGTTGATGATCTTATTGTAGTTATTATTGCTAAATTTGCTAATTTATGGAGAAAAGTTTTTAATATAAGTGGGAATGATAACATAGTATTTTCTAATTTATATGAAACATATTTTAAAGAAGTAATGAATGCTATAAATTATGCATATGTTAATAGAAATGATTTTGATTTAAATTGTATGCTTACTAAGTGTAAGAGCAATACTTCTAAAAGTATATTAAGAGGACTTATGTCTAATCCTACAAGAGTAGAAATTGTATTTGAATTTTTTTCTTATATAGTAGGAAAAAGTCCAATTATTCAAGAAAAGAAAGGTAGAAGTTATTCTGAATTATCTACTTCTGATTATATGGAGAAGGTTGCTTATTATGATGCAGCAAGTATTTTGGGAAAATAGTGTTAAATAAGTGTGTTTATAATTCTAAACACACTTTTAATATGATATAATTAAATAAGGTGAAAGTATGAAAATAATATATAAAGATATTAATGTTAATTATGTATATTATGATAACAAGTCAAAAGTAAATCTTATATATTTGCATGGATGGGGTCAAAATATTGAAATGATGATGGGGATTGCTAAACCATTCATAAAAAAATATAATGTTTTGATTGTTGATTTACCTGGATTTGGGGACAGTATGGAGCCAAAAGAAGTATGGGATGTTTATGAATATGCAAATATGTTAAACTATATTAATAAAGAATTAAAAATAAATAACCCTATAATAATTGGTCATTCTTTTGGTGGAAAAGTTGCACTATGTTATGCACTTAAGTATAAGACTAAAAAATTAGTTTTACTTGCCAGTCCATATAAGAAGAATATTAAAAAGAATACATTAAAAACTAAGATATTTAAAATGCTTAAAAAAGTCCCTTTATTAAATAAACTTGAAGGATATGCTAAAAAGCATTTAGGATCAACAGATTATAAGAATGCTTCTGATATGATGAGAAAAATACTTGTTAAGCATGTCAACTTAGATTTGACAAATGAGTTAAATAAAATTAATTGTCCTACATTATTAATATGGGGAACAAATGATAGTGCTGTAAGTTATAATGATGCATTAGAACTTGAAAAAATAATTCCTAATTGTGGATTAGTTACTTATGAAGGTTGTACTCATTATGCATATTTAGAAAGACTTGGTCAAACAATTAGTGTTTTGGATAATTTTATAGGAAGTGAAGAGAAATGAAAATATACTTTATTATTTCATTAATATTTGTGTTTAATTATTTAATATTTAAAAGTAAAAAAGCAATGCACATGTTACAACAAAACTGGTATAACGATGGTAACAGATATTTGAAATGGATAGTTGATAATTATAAAAAGGTTTTTATTAATTTTGATATGTTATTTGTATTATTTGTAGTTTTATATTTTATGAATAATACTATTTTATCAATAATGGTTTGTGTTTTATTATATGTTATATCATATGCTATATATAAAAGTATTTTAGAACATGAACAATCTAAAAAACCTCTTGTAATAACTGCTAGAATAAAAAGATTATATTGTACAGAATTAATTATTTATTTAATATTAGTAATTCCAATGATATTGAATTATAGTAATATCTTAATTGATAAGTATTACTTTCTTATAGGATTTATGGTTTATATAAATTGGTTTGTAATATTAGCTGCTAATGTGATAAATGCACCAATTGAAAAAATGGTATTTAATCATTATAAAAAAATGGCAAAAAATAAACTAAATGAAATGCATAATTTAAAAAGAATTGCTATTACTGGAAGTTATGGTAAAACAACAACAAAGAATGTTTTGAATGATATATTAAATGTTAAATATAATTCATTTGCTACTGAAAAGAGTTTTAATACAATGAATGGATTAATGATATCTATTAATAATAAACTTGATAAGTTTACTGAAATATTTGTAGCAGAAATGGGAGCATTTAGAAGAGGAGAAATAAAAGAAAAATGTGATTTTATTCGTCCTAAATATGGAATACTTACAATAGTAGGTACTGCTCATCTTGAAAGTTTTGGAAGTAGAGAAAATATTCAAAAAGCTAAATTCGAATTAATTGATTCATTACCCGATGATGGAGTAGCCGTTTTAAATATGGATGATGAATATCAAACAAGTTATAAAGTAAAAAGTAAGTGCAAAGTAGTGTGGGTATCAATGAATAATAAAAAAGCTGATATTTATGCTAGTGATATTAAACTTACTAATAAAGGAACTGTGTTTAATTGTAATTTTAAAAATAATAAAGAAACTATAACATTAGAAACTAAATTATTAGGTAGTGCAAATATATATAATATTTTACAAAGCGTTGCTCTTGCAAATGAACTTGGTTTATCACTTGAACAAATAAAGATTGGAGTTAAAAGAGTTAAACCAATTGAACATAGATTAGAGCTTAAAAAATATGGAGATATAAATATCATAGATGATGCTTATAATTCTAATCCAGTTGGTTCAAAAATGGCAGTTGAAGTTTTAGGCATGATGGATGGTAAAAAGATAATTGTTACACCTGGAATGATTGAACTTGGTGATAAACAATATGAGTACAATATGGAATTTGGAAGACAAATAGCTAAGGTTTGTGATGAAGTAATCTTAATTGGAGAAGAACAAACCAAGCCGATATTAGATGGACTTAGAAAAGAAAAATATAATGAAGACAAAATTCATATTTTAAATGATGTTAAAGAAGCTTTTCCACTAATGAGAAAATTGAGTGGTAAAGTTACTTATGCACTACTTGAAAATGATTTACCAGATATATTTAATGAATAGGAGTTGAAGTAAAAATGAAAATTAAATTAGGTGTAATATTTGGTGGAGAAACTGTTGAGCATGAAGTTAGTATAATTTCAGCATTACAAGCAATTAAGAATTTGGATAGTACTAAGTATGATATAGTACCAATTTATATTGCAAAGGATAGAACATGGTATACTGGTCATATGTTAGATGAAATTAGCTTTTTTAAAGATTTTGATAATAATAAAAAATTTGCAAAAAGAGTTACATTATGTAAGAAAGATAATAAATTTTATTTACAAGCAATAAATGGTTTATTTAGACATGATATAACAGAACTTGATATTATTTTACCAGTTGTTCATGGTAATAATGTAGAGGATGGAACACTAGCAGGTTACTTAGATACTATTGGAATTCCATATGTTGGATCACATGTATTAGGTGCTGCTTTAGGACAAGATAAAGTTGCTATGAAGCAAGTTATGGCTTCAGAAAATATTCCTATTGTTGAATATACTTGGTTTTTTGATAATGAATACTTAGAAGATAAAGAAAAAATTTTAAAAGAAATAAAGAAACTTGGATATCCAGTTGTGGTTAAACCAGCAACATTAGGTAGCAGTGTAGGTATTAATTTTGTAAAAAGTGAAAAAGATATTGAAGATGCAATTGATGAAGCTATAAGTTATGATACAAAAATAGTTGTAGAAAAGGCTGTTGATAACTTGTTAGAAGTTAATTCAAGTGTACTTGGAAACTATGAGTATCAAAGAGTTAGTCCTCTTGAAGAAGTAATGGGACTTGATGAAATATTGAGTTTTGCTGATAAGTATTTATCAAATTCTAAAACTAAGGGAACTGGAAGTAAAGGAATGGCTTCAACTAGTAGAATTGTTCCAGCAAGAATATCTGATAAGTTAACTCATGAAATACAAGAAACATCAAAGAAAGTTTTTAGATTATTGAATTTAAGCGGAGTATGTAGAATAGATTATTTAATTGACAAGAAGACTAATAAGTTCTATGTTAATGAACCAAATACAATACCTGGTAGTTTATCATTTTATTTATGGAAAGAAATAGGTATGAGTTATACAGAATTACTTGATGAAATGATAAGTATTGCAATTAAGGAATATAAAAATAAATCTAAAAAAACTAGAAGTTTTGAAAGTAATATTCTATCTGGATTTAGTGGTTCTAAAGGTTTAAAAGGTGGAATAAAAAAATAGATGAGAAATCATCTATTTTTATTTTGATAAAAGAAAAAAAGAATACTAAAGTACTCTTTCTCCATATTGGTTTCCTTCATTAACACTATCTGTTAGCATGTAAATTAAGAAAATAATTGGTCCAGCTAGTGGAATACATGCCATGAAATAATACCAACCTGACTTATTAATATCATGTAGTCTTCTTACAACTAATGCAATTCCAGGAACTATTACAGCTAATGAATATAATACACTAATAATACCAGTAATTTTAGCAACATCTTCACCTAAAAGTCCACCAATAAATCCTAAACAAAATCCAATAAGAAAATTGCAAAGAATTACCCACCAATAGTCACTTCTAGTAGAACGACCATTGAAGTTTGCATAGTTACGTAAGAATCTCTTATAAGCTTCTATCATAAATGTTACTCCTTTCCTATCTTAATTTTAAAACAATTATTATAATTATTCAATATTATTTTGATTTAATAAAAGAAGAATTATTAGATCTATTATTATTTGTTAACAAGTTATTTACTTCTAGTTGCCTTTTTACTTCTTTTGCTACTCCAATATTCCCATCAATTAATATTGCATTTTTAAAAAATGATTGAATTTTATCTCTAATAATTGGATAGTGTGTACATCCAAGTACAATTGCATCAATATTATAATCTTTATATTGATCTAAATAATAATGTAATATTTCATCTATTTTGTTATGATTATTTGTTTCTATTGCATTAGCTAGACCATCACATGCAACTAGATAAATATTTTCATTATTTTTTTTATACTTTTCTATTAATTCATGAGTTCTATCAGATGATATTGTCCCAGGTGTTGCTAGTACAAGTGTATTTTTATAATTGTTATCACATGCGACTTTAATAGCAGGTTCAGTTCCAACGAATATCATATTTGGATATTCGTTTCTTAATGTAGTTATACATTTAGTAGTAGCTGTATTACATGCTATTACTATTAATTTAACATTTCTTTTTAACAAGTAATTAACAATCCTTTTTGTTATTTTAGTTAGCTCTTCTGTTGTTTTTTCACCATACGGATTATTTTTTGAATCTGCATAATAAATATATTCTTCGTTTGGTAGAATTTTCTTAATTTCTGCAAGTGTCGTAAGTCCACCAATACCTGAATCAAATATTCCAATTTTTTTATTCATTTTAATCATCTCTTTAAATATTATAGCATATTATTTTTCTATATGATAAAATAGAGTTTAGTAGATAGGAGAAATTATGGAAGGTTTAATTAATTCAATTATAAATGCATTTAGTGGCTTAGTTGCTTTAAAATATGGTCGTGAATTAATAGTGTTTATTATTTCATTGTTACCAATACTAGAATTAAGAGGAGGTTTAATTGCTGCTTCTTTACTTGGTGTTAAACCACTAACAGGTTATATTGTTTCTATTGTTGGTAATTTAATACCTGTTCCGTTTATATTATTATTTATTTCTAAAATAATTGATTGGATGGAAGTATGTAAGATTAAATGGATGAAAAAAGTTGCTAAATGGTTAAGAAAAAAAGCTGATAAAAATAAAGGGCAAATTGAAAAGTATGGTTATATTGGTTTAATTCTTTTTGTTGGTATTCCTCTTCCAGGTACTGGTGCCTGGACTGGATGTTTAGTTGCATCACTTTTGAATCTTGAGAGGAAAAAATCATTTTTATGTGTACTAGCTGGTGTGGTAATGGCTAGTATAATTATGATGATATTATCATATGGTGTACTAAGTAATTTAATAAATTAAAAATAGAACTTTAATAGTTCTATTTTAATTGTTCAAATATTTCTTTCATGTCTTCATGAAATATAAGTGTTGCTCTATTATCATAGTCAGTTGTATCTCTATTAATAATTACAATATTTTTACCTCTAAAAAAGTCTATCATTCCACTAGCTGGATAAACTGTTAAAGACGTTCCGGCAACTATTAACAAATCTGCTTTACTAATAGCATATAGTCCATTATTATAGTCATATTCTGGTAACATTTCTCCATAAAGAACTACATCTGGTTTTATTAAACCACCACACTTACATTTTGGAATATCACTAGAATTAAATACATCTTCTGCAGAGTATTCTTTATTGCACTTAATACAATGATTTTTATATATTGTACCATGTAATTCATATATATTTTTATTACCAGCTTTAGTATGTAATCCATCAATATTTTGAGTAACTATTGCTTTTAATTTTCCTCTTTTTTCTAGTTCATAAAGATATTTATGAACAATATTTGGTTCTTTATCTAAACAATTTAATTTGTCTTTATAAAACTTATAGAATTCTTTTGTATTAGCATAGAAGAAAGCACTGCTTAGAATCATTTCTGGTGGCCATTTATATTTCATACTATATAATCCATCTTTGCTTCTAAAGTCCTTTATTCCAGAAGCGGTAGATACTCCAGCTCCACCAAAGAATACTATGTTATTTGCTTCATCAATTAATTTTTGTAATTTTTCTATCTTTTTCATAACTAAATTATATAAAATTTTGACAAAATTGTAAAATATGCTATAATCTTTTTTGATTTGGGGTGAACAATATGGAAATTAAATCAGTTTTAATTACATTATTATCTGGTATTTCATTTTTTATTGGTTATTTAATAACTGTTTTTGTAAAGAATGATAAAAAGATGGTTACATTTGCTATTGGATTTGCATTTTCAATAATAATTGGTTTATGTTTGTTTGATTTGTTACCTGAATGCTTAGAACTTGAAAATAAGTTAATAATGATATTGTGCATTTTTGGTGGAATTGGATTTTTAAAGTTATTAGATGTATTTATACCGGATCATGATCATGAATCAAAAAAGAAAGATCATATGGAACATATTGGATTAATATCTGCTCTTGCATTATTTATTCATAATACTGTGGAGGGGGTTGCAATATATTTATCTTGTTTAAACAGTATTAGTACTGGTTTGTTTATGGCTCTTGGTGTATCATTTCACAATATTCCACTTGGTATACAAATCTCTTCTTTAGTTAGAAATAAAAAAGAAAGAATTGTATTACTTACAATTTTAACATTCTCTAGTATATTTGGTGTAGCAATTATGAATTTATTTAAAATAAATGTTGAAGGTATGATTGGACCAATTCTAATATCAATTACTCTTGGTATGTTAATATATATTTCTATGTTTGAGTTATTATGTGAAATTAAAGAACATTTTAAAAAGAAAGAGTTAAAACTTGGATTAATAATAGGAATTATAGTTATATTAATTGGACATTTTATTCATTAATATTTCAATAAATTTTTTGGTAGTAAAACTTGGATATATTTCATTTTTAATGGCTATACCAAGTTTTCTTTTTGGTATTTTTTTATTTGTATCAATTTCAAATAGTGTTTTATTTAATTTATCTGTTACAAATTCTTTTGTAATAATACCAACTCCAAAATTATTTTCTATAAGTTTTGTTACTAAATTGTGGCTTACTACTTCCATTTTAGGAGTACACTCTAAATTATTTGAATTTAAAAAATTATTAAAGTTTTTCCTTGTTTGAGAAGGATATTTTTGAATGATAATATCTTCTTTTAATATATCAGAAATTCTATTACTTTTAATTTTATAGTTATTACCATGAACAAATATATCATTTAATTCATTTAATTCAGTTATTTTTAAATCTTTATAATTATTATCTATGTAAGAAAATATTACAATATCTAAGTTCCCATTTCTTAAATCTTTAATTAAATTATCTGTTAAGTCATTTTGTATATTTATTTGAACATTAGGAAAACTACTATGAAATTGTTTTAAATATTTTAATAAATAATTTTCTGATATTACTGTAGTTGCTCCAATGTTGATTGAACCTGATTCTAGGTTTTTTAAAGATGAAAATTTATTAGTACCATTAATAAAGTATTCTATTCCATCTTTGATGTAATTATATAATTCATTTCCTTCATTTGTTAAAGTAACTCCTTTTGGTGTTCTAATAAATAGTTTTCCACCTAATTGATACTCTAATGATTGAATTGATTGACTAACTGCAGGTTGACTTATCATTAAATTTTCTGCACCTTTAGAAATTGATTTTTCTTTTGCTACTTCATAAAAAACTTTATATAATTCAAAATTTATATTCATATAACCTCCACTTATATAAAACATAAGTAATATATATTTTTATTATATCTATTTTACTTATATAATACAAGTAAAGAGGTGATGATATGTATGAAAATGAAATAAATAGAATAATGGAATTAAAAAAAGAAATATCAATAAAAAGTGAGAAAGTTGTAATGATTAATCATTTTCTTAGAACATACTCAAGTTCTTTTACAAGCGAAGAGAGTATTAAGGCTTTAGATAGAATTGAAAAGTTTATGGAAGAAATGATAAATAAAAGAGTTAACGATGAAGAGGATATACAAAAGATATCTAAAATGATTGATTGTGAACATGAGATTTTATTAAGAATGGTTTTAGAATATGAGTGCCCAATTTGTAAGAGAAAATTTAATAAATTACCTTCTTCTAAATATGTTATTCATTACTATTATGATTATGATAAGGATGAAGAAGAAATAAATAATATTATTTTTAACTCATCAAAGAGTGATGTGTGTGAAGAATTACTTGATTATTTTAGCCATAAGCAATCAAATAGCAATATAGAAATAATGAGGTTAAAAAAATGAAAAGAGAAGAATTAAAAAAGATTATTGAATATAAACTATTTAGAATGAAATCGTCTGGAAGTAGACTTATTAATTTAACAAGAAAATTTGAAAATCATGAAGAAGTTATAATAGATGAAAGCGAATGGTTTCCTAAGATAGAAGAACTTAATAGTGAATTTGAAATATTAAAAAAAGAAGTAAAGGATTATTTAAAAACTGATTATGATAGTGAAGAGTTTTTTAAATCATATAAATGTAGTCATCCAGTTAGGATTGATGACATTGATTTTAGAACAAATAGAAAATATCAAACATGTGTCTTATGTGGGTATAATTTATTTTATAAGGATTATAAACATGAAAAAAACAATATAGCTGTATTTACTGGAAAAGAAATTACAGATTATTATGAGGGAGAATATATAATAAGATATACAGATTATAAAATATTAAATATTCTATTAGGAATATGTAATATAAGTACTACAGAAGAAATAGATATAACAAAGGAAATAAAAAAGCTTAAGTTAGATTATTGTGATATTGTTAGAAATAAAAATAAAAAATATATATTATTTGTACTTGGTAGTAATAGATTTAAAATTGATGATTATTTATATTTTAGTAGTGATAATAATATATATTATAAATCTTTAATTAATAAGTTTAGGGAGTTATTTAATGTACATATTACAATAATTGGAAGAAAAGAAGATTTAGAAGAATACAAAAAAGAAGATGATTCAATAGAATTATTATCATATGAAACTATTGAAGAATTAGAAAATTTGTTAACATGGGATAGAGATAAATATGATCTAGTTATTGATATGAGCAGTTTATTTAATATTAAAGTAGAAGAAGGAAAAATAAAACCTGAAAGATATAAAATTAATTATGGAAAGTTTATACCTAGTGCTAAGATTATTAAAATAAATGATTTATCAAAAGAAAATAGAAATAGAATAATGGAATATTTAAAAGAAAATGAAAGTGAACTGGCTTATAATAGATGTATTAATAGTTGGTTTGATTTTTATAGATATGAAGAAAGTTTAGATAATTTTGATCCAGATAATCCTTCAAATGAAAATTGTAAACTAAAGGGATATTTGGAATCTAGTTTGTTTGATGAAACAAAGAAATTACTATTAAAATAATATTTATTGTGATAAAATTTATTTTATGAAGAAAGAGAAGTTAAAAATATATTATGAGGATAAACACTTATTAATTGTTTATAAAAAGAGTGGGTTACCAACTATAAAAAGTAACAATTATAAGAATAGTTTATATGAAGAAGTTTTTGATTATTTGCATAAAAAAAATCAGAGAGTCTTTATTGTACATAGATTAGATGCAGATACTAGTGGTTTAGTTTTATTTGCAAAAGATGAAAGAGTTAAGGAAAATCTTCAATTAAATTGGGATAGTGTTATTCGTGAATATATTACAATTGTTCATGGAGAAACTAAAGAAAGTGACATAATTAAGTCATACTTAAAAGAAACTAAAACTTTGTATACTTATTCTACTAATGATAGTAAGAATGGAAAGTATGCAGAAACTTTTTATGAAAGAATTAAATGTAATAAACAGTATTCTTTATTAAAAGTTAATATTAAGACTGGTAGAAAAAATCAAATAAGAGTACATATGAAAGATAATAATACTCCAATACTTGGTGATAGAAAATATGGCATTAAAGATGGATATAGAAATATGATGCTTCTTGCTAGTAGATTGTTTTTTGTTCATCCAATAACTAGAGAAAGAATAAATATTGATTTAGGGATTCCAAATGAATATTTAAAGGTTTTTGAAAATGGAAAATAAAAAAATATATGTTGTATTAACACAAACATATTCTGGTTTGGCAAGAACAATTAAGTACTTTACAAAAGATACATATTCTCATGCATCAATTTCTTTTGATAAAGTGTGTAATGAGATGTATTCTTTTGGTAGAAAATTTAAATATTTTCCATTATATGGGATTTTTTTAAAAGAGGATTTGAATAAAGGATTATTTCAAAATAAAAAGTCATTAATAGCAATATATGAAATAGAAGTAACTCCTAAGCAATTTGAAAAAGCAAAAAGAAAAGTTAAACAAATTAAAAAAACAAATAAAGGATACAATATAATGGGTTTATTACTTGCAAAATTTAAAGTGAAATTGCATAGAAATAAATATTATTGTTCTGAATTCGTTTATGAAGTTTTAAGTAGTGATGGAGTAGATATATTAGATAAAAATGTTGTATTATTTAGACCAGAAGAATTAATAGAACATTCAGAATTTAATAAAGTATATGAAGGGAAGATTAGAGAGTATATTAATACAATCTAACTTCTTTTTTTAATTTATCAATGAACAATTATAATATTTATTGAAATAAAAAATTGTTATAATTATAAAAATAATCTTTTTAAAATTATAACAATTATAATGTTAGTAATTTTAGTCACTAGACTTTGCATATTTTTTTGGTTCATAACCTTTAACAAATAAATATGAAGGTCCACTAGATGATCTAAGTGGTGGGTTAGTACCATATGCAACTCTTACAGATACTACACTACTTGGTTTTTTAAATCTTGAGTTAGGTTCCATTACTTTATTTACAACTTCTTTTTGTAATTTTACTCTTTCACTCCATGCATGAGAAGAAGTATTATATGTTTTCTTTGTTAATTCATCATACCCATACCATATAGCTACTGAATAATCTGGACTAAATGTTACTGTCCATGCATCTTGAATTACTTTAGAACTTAGTCCCATTTTCTTAAGCAATTTACTATCATAACTACTTGTACCAGTTTTGGTTGCTAAGTCAGTTCCTTTAACTTTTACTGATGAACTTGTAACTTTCTTTAACATCGAAGCTATCATGTAGGCTGTTGAATCTTTCATAACTCTTTTTCTTTCAAAGTTGAATTCTTCTACAATATCTTCGCCACTTGTTTTATATATTATTTTTGTTATTGAATGTGGTTCTTCAAAGTATCCACCATTTCCAAACGCTTGATAAGCACCAGCTAATTGTACAGGTGAAACTCCTGTAAATCCACCAATTGAGTGTGCTTCATTAATATATTTTGAATTTCCCATATATTCTGGAGTAATTCCTAATGATGTTACAAACCTATTAATTTTAGAATTACTAATTGATTGAAATGCTTGCAATGCGCATGTGTTTCTTGATCTAACTAAACATTGTTCAAGAGTTAAGAAACCTTGGTATCTATTATCCACATTATGCATAACTCCACCATTTGTATATCTTACAGCTTTATCTATGAATGGAGTATATGTTGACCAGTTTTTGTATTCTATTCCAGGTCCATAATCAAATAATGGTTTTGCAGTACTTCCGGGATGTCTTTTAATTTGAGTTGCATAATTTAATGACATTTCAGTTGTTTTATTTCTTCCAGCACCAACTGCGATTATAGCACCATTACTATTATCAATCATTCCTATTCCTACTTGTACTTTTCCATCTTTGAATTTATGTGTATTATAGAAGTTATTTATAGCATCTTGCTTACTTCTAACCATTGTTGAATAAATATCCATTGAAACTTCATATGGATTATTACCTGTTCTATCAATTACTTCTTGTACAACTGTATCTATAAATCCTTGGTATTTATTTACTGTTTTAACTTGTGGTTTAACTATATCTTTAATATGTTTTGCTTTAGCGCTTTCTGCTTGACTTTCTGTAATATAACCATGTCTTAACATTAAATCTATTACTTCATTTTTTCTTGCATTTGTTTTATCAGGATTTATATATGGATCATATTCACCTGGTGCTTGAAATAGACCGGCTATCATAGCAGCTTCAACTAAATTTAATTCACTAACATCTTTATTAAAATATGTTTTTGATGCAACTTGAACGCCATAACTACTTCCACCTAAATATGGTTCATTAACATAAAATTCTAATATTTCTTTTTTTGAATAATCTTTTTCTATTTTAAAAATTGATAAATATATATCAGTAAATTTTCTAACGATTCCTTCAACCCCTTCTGCTTCAGTACTTGTAAAAGTATTTTTTGATACTTGCATAGTTAATGTTGAAGCTCCGCCAGCATTACTTCCAGAAAAATATCCATAACTTGCTTTTAAAAATCTCGGTAAATCAAATCCATGGTGTTCAAAGAATCTTGAATCTTCTGTTGCAATTATAGCATCTATTAGTATTTGTGGTAATTCATCATATTCAACAATTTGTCTTTTTTCCATTCCAATTGTTGCAATTAAATCACCCTTTGAATCATATATATTTGATGATTCTTGTTTGTATAAAAGATCTGTATTAAACTCTGGAGCATTTAGATAAATGAATACACAAAATCCAAAAAATAAGACTACTAAAAAAATCATAATAATTACTACTATGGTAAAAAGCTTACTAAATACATGCTTTTGCTTTTTTTGTTTTATTGCTTTTGCTTTTTTCTTTTTGTCTTTCATTATGCTCCCCCAATTAGATAGTATAACACAATATTATTATTAACTGGTACAAAAAAAATATACTTTTTTAAAAAAATTTACTTATAGTTTTTTAAATGATATAATAGGAAAGAAAAAGGGAGATTAATATGAAAAAATGTGTTGTTATATATAATCCTAATAGTGGAAGGTTAACTAATAGAGCTGATATTAGAAAAATCTACAAAGTATTAGAGAATTATGGATATGATACAGAGATAAAGTATACAGAATATAGAGGACACGCTAAGGAAATTGTTTCTAAATTAAAAAATGTTGATTTATTATTATGTGCAGGTGGAGATGGAACATTAAATGAAGTTATTTCTGGTAATATAGAAAGAAAGAATCCAATATTATTAGGACATTTACCACTTGGTAGTGTTAATGATGTTGCTCATATGTATGGTATGACTAACAACACTATCAGAAATATTATTATGCTTCTAAATGGAACTAAAAAGAATATTGATGTATGTTTGATTAATAATAATCCATTTGTATATGTTGCATGTATGGGTGCATTTGTTGATATATCATATGCTACACCTAGAAAATTAAAAGAAAAATATGGAAAATTGGCATATGTTATGTATGGGATTAAACAATTAAAACAAAATATGCAGTTTCACAATGTTAAATACACTGTTGATGGTGAAACATATGAAGGAAAATATTCTTTTATATTTATTACTAATAGTAATAGGGTTGGTGGAATGAATATAAAAGGTATTTATGATGATGTTAAATTAGATGATAATAAATTTGAAGTGTTATTATGTAATATTAAAAATAAATGGGATATTTTGAAAGCTGTTCATTATTTAAAAAGAAGAGAATTAAATGATATACCAGCCTTTACTTATTTTAAAACCAATCATATTAAATTAGAGTTTGATGAAGTTCCTCCATCATGGTGTATTGATGGTGATGAGTTAACACATGATTCAAAAACATTTGAAATATCTATTAATAAAGATAATGATATGTTGTTACCTTCAAAAAATATTGATGAGTTATTTGAACATTATGATGATGATTCTCTTGATTAAAAAGAGAATTTTTTTTATAATTAAATCTAGAATAGGAAGGGTAATATGGAAATCGTTAAAGTATTATTATTGTTACTTATTGGTTTTGTGGTTTTAGTAAAAAGCTCTGATATATTTGTAGATGCAATTAGTTCAATAGCTAATAATTTTAAAATGTCTAAAATGATGATTGCATTAACTATTGCTGCTTTTGGAACATGTGCTCCAGAACTTGCTATATCTTTTAATAGTATTTCTTCTGGAAGTGGTGATATTGCTCTTGCTAATGTAATTGGAAGTAATGTAGTTAATATATTACTTGTTATAGGTTTAGCAGCTACAATATCTCCAATTAAAGTTAAAAATGAAGTAACAAAAAAAGAATTACCAATTTTATTGGTTGTAACATCATTTTTTGTTTTATCAATAATGTCTCATTATTTATTTAATGATGGAACTGAATTTATATTAAATAGACAAGATGGATTATTATTTATATTTTTCTTTGCAATGTTTATCTTCTATATAATATCTGTTGTAAAATCAAAGCAAGGAATATTTGATAAAGAAAAGCCTAAATTTAGTATGGCAAAATCAATAATATTAACTATAATATGTTGTGTAACTATTATATTTTCTAGTGACTTGGTTGTAATTAATGCTAAAGAACTTGCTAATATATTAAATGTTAGTACTAAGTTAATAACTATGACTGTAGTTGTAATTGGAACATCTCTTCCTGAAATGACTATGACTGTAGTAGCTGCTAAAAAAGGAGAATTTGATATAGCTTTAGGAAATATAATTGGTACAAATATATTTAATATTGGTGTAGTTCTTGGACTTCCTTTATTAATATATGGTGGATTTACTTCAACAAGTTTTAACATGATAGATATAGTATTTGTTCACATTGCTGCATTTGTATTATATATATTTGCTAAAAATGATAGAGTACTATCTAAAATAGAAGGAGCTATCATGATAGTGTTGTTTATAATCTATTATTCTTATATATTCATATCATAATATTAAATATTTGCAATATTTAATATTTTTTTTTATAATTGAATATGTGAGGTAGAAAATTATGAGAAAAAAATTTGGAACAAGAGTTAAAGACGTACCTGGAATGATGCAATTAAATTGTGATATTAGACCAACTAGACAAGAGAGTTATTTATTTGCAAATCAAAAGTATGATGTAACTGAATTATTAAAATATTTAGATAAAAAGAAAAAGAGTGGAGAACATATTACATTTTTTCATGCATTTTTAACTGCACTAGGAAAAGTATTTTATAATCGTCCAGTATTAAATAGATTTGTTAAAAATAGACGTATATATATTCATCCGGATGTTTCTTTTGCATTTGTAGCAAAAGTGGCATTTGATGATAAATCAGAAGAAATGATGATTCAATGTGTTATTGATCCAAAAGATAATATACATACAATTAACAAAAAGGTATCAGAAAAAGTTAATAAAGTAAGAAAAGATGCTGAACATGTAGATAAAAAAGGCGCTAATAGTGCAATGGATGTTCTAGCAAAATTACCTAACATTGTAAGAGTTCCAGTAGTGGGATTCTTCAAATGGTTAGATAAAATAGGATATTTGCCTGACTTTTTAGCGGATGATAATATTTATTATAGTAGTTTAATTCTTTCAAATTTGGGTTCATTTAAATTTGGTGCTATTCATCATAATATAAATGAATTTGGTATTTCAAGTGGACTTGCTACGCTTGGGGAAATCAGGGATGAAGAAGTATTAGTAAATGGAAAGAAACAAGTAAGAAAAATATTTGAGCTTGGTGCTAACTATGATGAAAGAGCAACAGATGGTTTTTATTTGATTAAATCATTACAAATGCTTCAATATGTATTTGATCACCCTGAAATGTTAGAGGATAATGCTGATGAAAAAATTGAAATTAAATAATGATAGACCTTGGTTAGAATTTTACAAAGAGGGTGTTAGTCCAAATTTAAATTATAGTACTACATCAATGGTTGGATATTTACTTGATGCTGTTGCTAGATTTCCTGAGTATCCAGCTTATGAATATTATGGTAAAACTGTAACTTTTAGAGAGTTATATGAAGATATAAGAAGGAATGCGGCTTGTTTAAAACAACAAGGTGTAAAAGAAGGAGATAAGGTAACGATATGTATGCCTAATACACCTTCTGCTATTGTGATGTTTTATGCAATAAATATGGTTGGAGCTGTTGCTGCAATGGTTCATCCATTATCTGCAGAAAATGAAATAGAATTATATTTAAATGAAAGTGAAAGCGAGTTTTTGTTTGCTTTAGATTTAGTTTATGAAAAAGTTCGTAATATTATAGATAATACAAAAGTTAAAAAAATAGTTATTGGTAGTGTTGGAGATAATTTAAAAACTATTAAAAAAATATTATATAAATATAAATCTCGTGATCAAAGACCACATATTGAAACTACAGATGATATTATGACATATTCTGAATTTTTAAATTATGGATATGGTTATGATGGAGAAATAATGGTATTAAGAAAACCAAAAGATCCAGCAGTTATTTTATATAGTGGTGGAACTAGTGGTGCTCCTAAGGGAATTATGTTATCTAATCTAAACTTTAATGCTTTAGCACTCCAATCACATTTAATGTGTGATCCTTCTAAAGAAGGAGATTCAATTCTTGCAATATTACCAATATTTCATGGATTTGGTCTTGGAGTATGTATTCATACTACACTTGGATGCGGAATGAAAGTAATATTAGTTCCAGATTTTAATCCTAAAAATTTAGTTAAAGAAATAAAAAAACATCAACCTAATTTTTTATGTGCTGTTCCATCATTATTTGAAACACTTGCAAAGAGTAGTAATATTGGTAAAAATGATTTAGCATGTATAAAATGTGCAGTTTGTGGTGGAGATTTTATGTCTGCTGATTTGAAAAAAATGGTAGATGATTGTTTAAGAGAACATGGAAGTAGTGCTGAGGTTAGAGTTGGATATGGGCTTACAGAGGCAAGTGCTGCAACTTGTTTAACACCAACAGGTAGATATAAGGAAGGATCAATAGGTATTCCGTTCCCAGATACATATTATAAAATAGTAGAGATAGGTACTCATGATGAAGCACCTTATGGAAAAGATGGGGAAATATGTATAAGTGGTCCAACAGTTATGATGGGGTATATTAATAATCCAGGTGAAACTGCTCAAGCTTTAAGAAAACATTCTGATGGAAAAATATGGTTACATACTGGTGATATTGGATGTATGGATAAAGAAGGTTATGTATTCTTTAAACAAAGACTAAAGAGAGTTATTATTTCTAATGGATATAATTTGTATCCTACATACATAGAGAATGTTTTAAACAATCATCCTAGTGTGCTTACAAGTACAGTAATTGGAATTCCTCATCCTAGAAAAGTACAAGTTGCAAAAGCATTTATTGTTCTAAAAGAAGGAATTAAACCATCAAAAGATTTATTAAAGAGCATTAAAAAACATTGTGAAATAAATTTATCATCATACTCTCTTCCAGCAGAGTATGAATTTAGAGAAACTCTTCCAAAGACTCTTGTTGGAAAAGTCGCATATACTAAACTTGAAAAAGGTGAAGAAGTTGCACCACAAGTAATAGAAACAGAAAAAGAAAAAAGAAAAAGATTAAAAAGAGAACTAAAAGAACAAAAAAGACTTGAAAAGTTAAAAAGAAAAGAAGAAAAAAGAAGATTAAAGGAATTAAAAAAATCAGAAAAAAACAAATAAATATACATAAAATTACAATAATATGTATACTAAGGAGCTAAAAATGAAAAAATATGATGTAGCAATTGTAGGAGCAGGTCCTGCAGGATTATTTTGTGCATACGAATTAATTGAAAAAAATAATAAATTAAAAATTGCTTTAATTGACAAAGGACGTAGAGCAGATACTAGAATGTGCCCTATGAAAGTAAATGGTGGAAAATGTTTGAATTGTAATCCATGTCAAATAATGTCTGGATATGGTGGCGCTGGAACATTTTCTGATGGTAAACTAAATTTTATTCCTAAACTTGGAAAAAGTGACTTATTTAAATATATGTCTCAAAGTGAAGCATATAAAATAATTGATGACACTGAAGAAATATTTACTAGATTTAAAATGGATAGTGAAGTATATCCATCTAACATGGATGAAGCTGAAGAAATAAAAAAAGAAGTTGCTAAGACTGGTGCTAGACTTTTGTTAATTAAACAAAAACATTTAGGTAGTGATAAATTACCAACATATATAAAAGAATTTACTGATTATTTGGAAAATAAAGGTGTTGATATTTATCAAAATGCAGATGTTTTAGATATTGTTAGTAAAAAGAAAAATGAACACGAATTAATAATTAAAATGCCTAAGAAAGATGAAACGTTAGTTTCTAAGAATGTGGTGGTGGCTCCTGGTAGAACTGGTGCTAAGTGGGTTCAAGAATTAGCTGATAAATATAATATTCCTTATACTTCTCAAAGTATTGAAATTGGTGTTAGGGTAGAAGTTAGAAAAGAAATACTAGAAGATATTACTAACGTAATATATGACCCAACAATATTTATTAAAACTGATACATATACTGATGAAATAAGAACATTTTGTACTAATCCTGGAGGATTTGTTACAAAAGAAAACTATTATGGATTTATTTGTGTAAATGGTCATTCTTTGAAAGATATTAAATCTAATAATTCTAATTTTGCTTTTATTAGTAAAGTTGGTCTTACTGAACCAGTTACAAATACAAGATTATATGGTGAAAGTATTGCTAGGATTGCTAATGTTTTAGGAGATGGAAAACCAATTGTTCAATCACTAAGAGACTTAAAGAAAGGTAGAAGAAGCGATTGGAAGAGAATAAATAAAGGATTTATTGAGCCAACATTAAAGGATTGTGTAGCAGGTGATCTTGCATTAATACTTCCACATAGAATAATAACTAACATATTAGAAGGACTTGAAAAGTTAGATAAAATAATACCTGGTGTTAATAATGATGAAACACTATTATATGGACCAGAAATTAAATTTTTTAGTAATGAAATTGATACCAATAATAAATTTAAATTAGAAGATTATGATATTTATTTCATTGGTGATGGTTCTGGTAAAGCAGGTAATATCGTCACAGCAGCAGCAACTGGATTAATTGCTGCAAGAGATATATTAGAAAGAAAAAAATAATCAGGATTTTGTTCCTGATTTTTTTTAGTCTACAATATAAACTGGTGTGCCTACTTCAATTCTATCATATAATACTTTTATTGCATCATCTGGTGTATTAACACATCCATGAGAACCATTGTAGTAATAATCCATTCCGCCAAATTTTGTTCTCCATGATGCATCATGAATACCATATTTATGTCCTTGAAATCCAATCCAATAATCAACTTTTACAACATAATTTCCACTTTTTAGAATTGTATTTCTTGCTTTATTTACAACTTTGAAATTACCTTTTGGAGTTTTATCATATTTACCACTAGTTATTGGAGTACTTAAGTATACTTTTCCATTTTCATAATAATCTAGTCTTTGTTTTGAAATAGAAACTTTAACATAGAATAAATCTTTTTTTTCTTTAACATGAACTATTACTTTCTTTTCACTTGTATTTTTACTTTTATCAGTTGCTTTCCATATTACTTCATAATCACCAACTTTAGTAGTATCAACATTTGATATTATATCAACTTTTATTTTTTCTTTTGGATCATAATTATCACTGACTGTGTATTTACAACCATTAAATTTATTATTGAGTACTACATATACTTCATTTTCACAATCAACTTGTATTATTGGAGATTGTTTATCTACAACTTTTACTTTTCTGATTAGTGATTTATTATAATTTTTATATTTTAATGTATATTTTACTTCATAATCACCAACTTTAGTGGTATCTACTGTATTAGCAGTTTTAATATTAGCTTTATTGGAGTCATTTAAATCTATTGAATATCCTTCATCATTATAAGTTTCTCCATATACAACTGTTACTTTATTGTTTCCATTTAGTTTAAAACTGTTATCAACATTATTTCTAACATTAGAATATATTAAACCAATCATTCCCAAAACAAAATGACTAATAACTAAAATCATACAAATTGTAAATTTCATTCTAATATTCTTCATAACTGACTAAATAGTATCATAAATAATAATCAGCAAATAATTTTTAACATAATATTTACATGAATTAGTGTAAATATTTGTGTTAAATAAACTTTTGTGAATAAATAAATGTTGAATAATTTAATTAAAAAAGATATCTTAATAAATGATAATTTTTATTTGTAATATTTTTTAATATAAGTTGATATTTTTATTTCAAAAAGATATATTGTGTGTTAAAATATTATGTAGATAAGGAAGGTAAGCGCAGTGGGAAAAGTAATATCATTAGTAAATCAAAAAGGTGGAGTAGGAAAGACAACAACTAGTATAAATTTATCTAGTTCCTTAGGGCATTTAGGTAAAAAAGTTTTACTAATTGATTTGGATTCACAAAGTAATACTACTACAGGACTTGGAATTGAGAAATCTAAAATTAAAAAGAGTACATATGATGTTATAATGGGTGCATGTGATATTAAAGATGCAATCATTAAAACACCATTTAAGAATTTAAGCGTAATACCATCTGTTATTGATTTAGCAGGTGCGGAAATAGAAATAATGCAGATAAGTTATCAAGATAGAGAATTTATCATGACTGGACAATTAAAGAAACAAATAGATACCATTAGAGATAGATATGATTATATTATTATTGATTGTCCACCAGCACTTGGTATTTTAACCACTAATGCTTTAGCAGCATCAGATTCTGTTTTAATACCAATTCAATGTGAGTACTATAGTTTAGAAGGGGTTAATTTACTTTTAAAAACTATATTACAAGTACAAAAGAAGGTTAATCAAAATCTTGAAATAGAAGGGGTTTTATTAACAATGCTAGATGGAAGAACTTTACTTGGATTAGAAGTTGTTGAAGATGTTAGAAAGTTCTTTAATGAAAAAGTGTTTAGTACAATAATACCTAGATTAGTAAAATTAGTAGAGGCTCCATCACATGGTAAGCCAATTATAGAATATGATCCTAAAAGTAAGGGTGCTCTTGCATACCTTAATTTAGCTAAAGAGGTGATTGAAAGAAATGGAAACTAATAATAGAAGAAAGGCATTAGGAAAGGGTTTAGAACAATTATTTAGTAATGAATCTTTATATTCTAATCCACTTGAAACATTAGAAAATGAAATAGTAAATAATACACCAAAAGAAGATGTTGTAGAAGTTAATCTTGATGAACTTAGAAGTAATCCATATCAACCTAGAAAAACTTTTGATCAAGAAAAGTTACAAGAATTAGCTGATTCTATAAAAGAATTTGGCGTTTTAGAACCAATAATCATTAAAAAAAGTCTAAGAGGATATGAAATTGTCGCTGGTGAAAGAAGATGTAAGGCTAGTGAACTTGCAGGGCTTAAAACAATACCAGCAATTATAAAAGATTTTAGTGATGAAGAAATGATGCAAATTGCTGTTCTTGAAAATATTCAAAGAGAAGATTTAACAGCAATAGAAGAAGCACAAGCATATGATAAATTAGTTAAATCACTTGGCATTTCTCAAGAAGAACTAGCTCGTAGAATAGGTAAAAGTAGAAGTTATGTTACAAACATGATTGGATTATTAAAATTGCCAGAAGATGTTAAAAATGATGTTCTTGAAGGATTAATATCTATGGGACATGCTAGAATTCTTAGTAAGTTAGAAGATGTAGAAGTTATCAGAGAATTAGCTTTGAGAGTTAAAAATGAACATTTATCTGTTAGAGATTTAGAAGAAATAACTAGTGATCCTAATTATAAGAGAAAAAATCCTACTATGACAAAAACTAAAGTAGTTAATACACAATATAACTATGTTGCTGAAGCATTAACTGATAAAATAGGTAATAAAGTAAAGATTCAAAATAAAAAAATAGTTATTCCTTTTAATAGTGATAAAGATTTAGAAAGAATTCTTGAAATATTAAGTGTTGAAGTGAAAGTTGATTAATATGAATAAAGATTATAAAATAGGGAGCAAAGTTATAATGAAAAAACAACATCCATGTGGGACTAACTTATGGGAAGTTACAAGAGTGGGTGTTGATATTAAAATTAAGTGTATTAATTGTGGTAGAAGTATCATGATGGATAGAACTGAATTTAATAAAAAGCTTAAGAAAGTAGAGGAATATTAATGTTTAAGAGAAGAAAAAAATTAAGTCCTATAATGACATTTATTATTCTTACAATTGTTACTGTAGTATTAAGTGGTTTTCTTAATTTAATTAATGTTCAAAGTGAATATGTAACAGTAAACAGAGCAACTAATGATTTTGTTAATAATGTGGTTGAAGTTAAAAACTTATTTAGTTTAAGTGGTATTAAATATATAGTTACTCATGCTGTTCAAAACTTTGTAGAGTTTGAACCATTATCAACATTAATTATTGTATTAATAGGGATAGGTGTATTAGAAAAAACTGGTTTTTTGAAAGCATTTTTTACTTTATTAACTAAAAATTCTAAAAAGAATACTATAACATTTATATTAATATTTATTAGTTTATGTTTTTCACTACTTGGTAATATTGGATTTGTAGTTATGTTACCAATTGGAGCATTACTATTTAAGTATGGTAGAAGAAATCCATTTGGGGGAATAATTGCTTCATTTGCATCATTATCATTTGGGACAGGAATTAATATATTCTTATCAGCTAATGATAGTTCATTGTTAACACTAACATTAAAAGCTGCTAGAGTATTAGATAAATCATATAGTATTGGAGTATTCTTTTCATTATTTATAATGATAGTTATATTATTAATTACTTCATTTGTATTTACTAGAATAACAGAAAAAAGAATTATGCCAAAATTACCAAGATATGAAAGTGATGAAGAAGAATTATTAATAACAAATAAAGAATTAAGAGGATTAATTATAGGAATTGGTGCTGGAATTATTTATGCTTTAATTATAATCTATATGATTATTCCAGGATTACCATTATCAGGAGCTCTATTAGATTCAAGAGCTGAAATGTATATTGATAAATTATTTGGAGCTAATTCATTATTTAATCAAGGATTTATATTTATTGTAACAATATTTTTCTTTGTAATTGGTCTTGGATATGGTTTAATGGCTAAAACTATAAAAAATAGTAAAGATTTAACAGAAGGTTTAGCTTATTCACTAGATGGAATAGGAAGTATACTTGTATTATTATTCTTTTCATCATTATTTATTAGTGTGTTTAAAGAAAGTGGAATAGGAGAAGTAGTTACTTCATCAATATCAAATGTTATTGGTGGATTAAAGTTTACTGGGATTGGTTTAATATTAATTACTATATTACTTGTTGCTATTGCTAATGTTTTTTGTCCTGATTCACTTACAAAGTGGACAATATTATCTTCAACAATAGTCCCACTATTTATGAATGCAAGTATTAGTCCAGAATTTTCTCAAATAATATATGTTGCTGGAGATACAATTACTAATGGTTTAACACCTGTATTTGTATATTTTGTAATTTATATTGCGTTTTTAGAGAAATATAATAAAGGGGAGATGGTTTCGTTGTTTGGAAGTGTAAAATATTTAGTACCATATAGTATTTATTGTACTATTGTTTTTTGCTTAGTTATTGTTGGTTGGTATATGATAGGTATTCCTTGTGGAATAGGGTCATTCCCAGGTGTTGTATATGGCGCTTAAAGCAGGAATAATTGGACTTCCTAATGTTGGAAAAAGTACTTTGTTTAATGCAATAACAAAGAAAAATATATTAGCTGCGAATTATCCATTTGCGACAATTGATCCAAATGTAGGGGTTGTAACTGTACCAGATAAAAGATTAGAAACATTAAATGATATGTATATGCCTGAAAGATTAATCGCAACTCAATATGAATTTATTGATATTGCTGGTTTGGTAAAAGGAGCTTCTACTGGTGAAGGATTAGGTAATAAATTTTTAGCTAATATTAGAGAAGTAGATGCTATTGTACAAGTTGTTAGATGTTTTGAGAATAAAGATATTATTCATGTAGAAGGAAGCATTGATCCTACTCGTGATATAGAAATAGTAAATTATGAATTAATTTTAAGTGATTTAGAAATAGTTGAAAATAGACTTCTTAAAATAGAAAAGAAAGCTACTACAACTAATGATAAAGATGGACTATACGAAGTTGCATTACTAAAAAAAGCTAAAGATGCTTTAAGTAGTGGAACCATGTTAAGATTAATAGAGTTTGATGAAAAAGAGTCTAAATTATTAAAAACATATAATTTAATTACTAATAAACCATTTATTTATTTAGCTAATGTTAGTGAAGATGACTTATTAAATAATGGTAATGAATATGTTAATAAGGTTAGAGAAATAGCATCAAAAGAAAATGCATCTGTTGTACTTATGTGTGCTAAAATTGAAAGTGAATTATCTGAATTAGATGAGGAAACTAAAAAAGAATTTTTACGTGATCTTGGAATAGCAAATAGTGGACTTGATCAATTAATTCATATTACATATCATATGTTAGGTTTAAAAACATTCTTTACTGTTGGTAAAGATGAGGTAAGAGCTTGGACATTTAAAGATGGTATGAAAGCACCTGAATGTGCTGGTATAATTCATACTGATTTTGAAAAAGGTTTTATTAAAGCTGAAGTTATGAGTTATGATGATTTAATTGAGTGTGGAAGTGAATTAAAAGTTAAAGAAGCTGGTAAAGCTAGACTTGAAGGCAAAGAATATGTAATGCAAGATGGAGATATTTGCTATTTTAGATTTAATGTTACTAAATAAGAGTAGAAATACTCTTTTTTATTTGGTATAATTATTATAATAGAAGGTGAAAAAGAATGAAGGGTAAAAAAATATTAGTTATAATTAGTATATTGTTAGTATTATTTTTATCTTTAGGTATAACAGGATTGTTTACTAAAAATAAACTTGAAAAAGAAAAAAATAAGCAATCAACTACTCCTGTAGTTGAAAAAAAAGAACTAATTATTCCTGATGATGCTGTTAAATTGGACATTCCAGTTGTTGAAATTGAAGACCTTAATAAAAAATTAGAGCAATTTGCATTTGCTGATATAAATTATAGTCGTGTTGTTGGTGGTCAAGGAAATATTGGAGTTATTGAAAAAAGTGGTGATACTATTTTTTTAAGATTAGCAAATTTTGAAGTAGAAAAAGTTTTAAAAATAACATCATTACCTAATGCTAAATCACTTGCTATGATTGATATAGGCCCAGGTCAAATATCCTATTTTTTATGTGATGATGGATTTTTATATTATAGTTTAGATATTAATAAAGAAGTTGTAGATAATGAAAATTATGAACCAGTAGTAACAAGAGCTCTTACAGTACCTATTGAATCAATGGCTGTGGGTAAAATTGAGCAATCAATTATTGATAATGATATGACCCGTTCAGCATTTATATATTTGAAAACAATGGATGGAAGAATACTTACTACTGAATTTGTATCCAATGGTAATGAGCAAGCTGAGTTTGTTGAGTTAGTTGAAAAGAACACAAAAAAAGATATTACTGAGTAATATCTTTTTTATTTTTCTAATTTATTTTATTTCAATGAATTTCTTTGTTTCTTTCTTTTCTTCTTTTGGGAATGTAATTGTTAATACACCTTTATCAAATTTAGCATTAATATCATTTTCATCAATGTTACCAATTGAGAATTGTCTTTTGAAAGATCCATAAACTCTTTCTTTTCTGTAATAATTTTTTTCTTCATCTTTAGTTTCTTCATTTTTTGTAGCTTCAATTGTAAGAATTCCATCATCAACATCAAGCTTGATATCTTTTTTATCAAATCCTGGAACGTCAAGTTCAATATTGACTTTACCACCCTTTTCATAGATGTCACACTTCATATCCATATTTTTCATTTTTGGCATTGGTGAAAAATCATCAAAGAAATCATCTAAATAAAATCTTTCTGGTAATAAACTCATTATTATCATCTCCTTACATTTATAATTATACTCAAAAATTAGCACTTGTCAATACTGAGTGCTAATTTTTTTATTATTTCATTAATAGTTTATTAATATTATTTAAAATTATGCATTATATTTATTTTTTTACTTTTTTTAATAATAAAAGTATGTTAAAATATTATTGTTTTAACAAGTGTTTTATTGTAAATATTTTATAATTAAATAATATTATTTAGTAGGGGAAGTAATTATGAAGAAAGATAAGAGGTTTTTAAAAGAATTAGAAGATAATTTAGTTGGTATTAGCAAAAAAAATAAAAATGAAATAATTTCTAAATACGAAAAAATAATTTCTGATGAAAAAGCTAATAATAAGAAGATTACTGTTATTTTAAAAGAAATTGGTAATCCTAAAGATGTAGCTCAAAAAGAGATTTCTTTACTTGGTAAACCATCTTTATTTGAAAATATTAAATTAAAGATTAGTAATATTTCTAATAATATTAAAAATAAATCAAAAAGAATTAAAAAGAAATCTAGTAATAAGAAAACTAAAACTAAAAAGAATATATTTAGTCTTAATACCAAGGTTAATAATTCTATAAAAGAAGAAAAAAAGAAATTAAAAAGAGAAAAAAAAGAACTTAAAAAACAACTAAAAAGAGAAAAGAAAGAATTAAAAAAGGAAATTAAGAATTCTTTACCTAAAGAAAAGAAAACCTTAAAGGATATTTTTAAACCATTTATTACTTTTATTACTAAAGATATTTCAATAAATAAGAATAAAGAAAAGAAAAGTAAAGAGCATAAATTTAGATTATTTAGTAAAAAGAAAAAAGAAGAATCAAATATTGTTGAATCTTTAAAAGATACTACGAAAGAATCTGTAGAGGATGTTAAAGAAACTGCAACTATTGTTAAAGAAGAAATAGAAGAAGAATTTAATGAAGAAATTAGTGAAGCTGTTGAAGTAGTTACTGAAAAGAAAATATTTGAAAGTAAAAAAGATAGAAGAAAAAGAATTATTCTTAAAACGTTGGGAATTCTTCTAACAGTTATATTACTATTTATATGGTTATGGGTTGCTGTTGTATTTATAGCTAGTATGTTTGCTTATTTAGATGGTGTTAAATTTATTGGACTTAATATTGCATTGTTTGGTTTAACATTGTTAATATTATGGTTAGTTATTATAATTAACAGAGCTATATTTAAAAAGAAGAATTACTTAGCTTTAAACTTATCAATTATAATTATATCTATTATTTTAATAGCACTTGGAATCGTGTTAATGGTTAAACAAGTATCTGGTATTGAAACAGTAAAAGATGTAAGTGATAAATATACTATGAGTACTAAGTTTAAAACTTATAATTTACCTACAGATACAAATAATAGATTTAATATCTCATTTAACAGTAATTATAAAACACAATATACTGTTAACTATGATAAAAATTTAAAAGATAAAGTTAAAGTTGAAGTAAAGTATTATGAGTGTTATTATGATTATTATATTAAAGAAACAACTAATGGAGTTTATATTTCATTAAAATTAGATGACAGAGATAGATTAAGTGTATATATAGATGATTTAAAAGAAGGAAAAATATATGATAATGATGAGTTATCTAGATATACTGTTAAAATAACTGTTCATCCTGATGATGCTGGAAGATTAATTATTATGAATTAATCTTCTTTTAATTTGTTAACTTTATCACTTAATTCATTAATAGCATTAATCAAAGTATCTATTTCTATTTTATGATTTGGATATACTTTATCTACAATTTTTTTTATTTTATTAATATCATAAACTGGTGGGTTATAAATTGATTTTACTTCCTTTGAATTAATTGATATTGCTCCTCCTTTTATTCTTGCTTCAATTACATTTTGACTTGCTGCATTCGTTATTATAGTTTGTCCGATAAGTATTATCCAGTTTCCTAGCATATTTTGTTCAGGAGTAGTTAAATTGTCAATAAGCAGTAATCCTAATATAAAACTTATTGAAGTGGATAATCTAGGATTTACATTAAATATATCATTAAATGATTTATTCATAATAAATATTATGTTTGTTAAAAGACTATTATTTATAGTATAATTAAATAGGTGATTATATGAAAAATAAAAGATTAAATATTTATATAGGGATAGCATTTATTGTAATAGGATTTGCATTTTTAACTAAAACAATTATAGGATCTTTATTTATGATAATAGCTGGGTGTTTATGTATAAAATTATTAAATAATAAAGTTATGAAATATTTTATTATATTATTATTTGTATTAGGTCTTTTAATTGCATTATTAAAGAAACCAGAGTATTATTCTAAATTTAAGCATTGTGAGAATAAGGTATGCGAAGTAGTTATAATAGATAAAGATAACTTTTATATGTTTGATGGTCATAAATATGAATATGATGTTAAAAAAACAAATGGAAGATATGTAATTGAAGTTGCTGGTGGAACATATATTTATAGTTTCAATCCAAAAGATGATACTCTATGTTATATGAGCGGAAGTGAATGTTTATATAAATATGAGATTTATGACAAATAAAAAAAACGAACTATTTAGTTCGTTATTTTCTTAATGGCGCCCAATGCAGGACTCGGACCTGCGACCTAACGGTTAACAGCCGTGCGCTCTACCGACTGAGCTAATTGGGCAACTACATGATTAATTATAAAATATGATTTATATTTTGTCAACAAAAATGTAGACATTTATTATTAAAATTGATAAAATTATATAGTAAATAAGAGGGATGAGTATGAATAGTGAATTTGAAATATATGATTTGGATAATGAAAAAAAAGATGCAAGTGAGGTTAATAATACTATAGAAGAAAAACCTCAAACAACAAAAGTAAGTATACTTGAAACATATGGTGAAAATTTAAGTAAGAAAGAATATGTTACAAATCCAGCTATTGGTCGTGAAGAAGAAATAGCTCAAACCATTCAAATATTACTTACTCCAGAAAAAAGTGCGCTTTTAGTTGGTAAAGCTGGTATAGGTAAAACTGCTATTGTTGAAGGTATTGGTTATAGAATGGTAAATGGTACTATTCCAAATGCATTAAAACCATACGAATTAATTAAAGTTAATATTTCTAGTTTGCTTGGTGAGAGTATTGTGGATGGACATAGTGAAAATAGATTACAATTACTTGTTGATGAATTAAAACAAAAGAAAAATATTTTACTATTTATAGATGAAGTTCACTTATTAGTTAATAGAAATACTAGTAATATGAGTATAGACTTTGCTAATATGTTAAAACCAGGATTAGATCGTGGTGATATTAAAATGATTGGTGCAACAACTGATGAAGAATATGAAGCATATATTTTAAGAGATAGAGCATTTTTAAGACGTTTCTTAAAAGTTGATGTATTAGAACCAACTGTTGATCAATGTACTCAAATATTAATGGGAACTTATCCAAAATATGAAAAGAGAACTGGAGTTAAATTAAATTATACTGACTTTATTAAAGAAAAATTGTTTAGATTCATTGTTGAGATGACTGATGAATATAAGAGAATTTATGAAATTGGAAATAGATATCCAGATATAGCTTTAACAATTGTAATGAGTGCTTTTTCAATGGCTTTATATGAAAATTCACCAGAGGTAAAGATTAAACATTTTTACAAAGCAATTAATAGAACAAAAGCTATTTATGAAGATTCTAAAATAAAAGAAATAGCTAGATTTAAAGAATTATTTAAAGATTTAATTAATGAAGAAAATGTTGATTTAACTGATATTTAAAAACTTGTTTTACAAGTTTTTTATTTTTGTTTATTTTTAATTTTTATTACATTATTTATTTTTGAAAAATTAAAAACTTTTATAGTAAAAATAAATTATTATTTTTAATCATTGTCTAAAATGCATTTATAGTGATTTGATTACTATTGTTTTATTATATATACTTTCATAAAGAAAGGAATAATAATATGCAAAGAGCTGTAACTGTAAGAAATATAAATAAATCTATTAATGGAAGAAAAATATTGAAAAATATTAATTTTGATATTTATGAAGGTGAAATAGTTGGACTAGTTGGTCCTAACGGAGCTGGAAAATCAACTTTAATGAAAGTAATGACTGGTTTATATTCATATGATGAAGGAGATATTTATTATTATAATTATAGTTTGAAAAATGATTTTGAAAAAGCTATGTCTATAATTGGTACATTAATAGAATCACCGGATTTATATAAAAATTTATCTGGTAGTAAGAATTTGGAAATATTTAAGTCAATGTTTAAAGATGTTGATGAAGAAACAATAAAAGAAATAGTAAATATTGTAGAAATGGAAAAATATTTAGGTAAAAAATTTAAAACTTATTCACTTGGAATGAAAGAAAGATTAGCCATTGCTAATGCTTTAATAAATAAACCTAAAATATTAATATTAGATGAGCCAACAAATGGATTAGATCCATCAGGTATTAAAAAAATAATGACTATGTTTAAGAATATGAAAGATACTACTATAATAATATCTTCTCATATGCTTAGCGAAATAGAAGATTTGTGTAATAAAATAATTTTTATAAATAATGGAACTATTCAAAGTATAAAGCAGATTAATAATGATGAAGTTAAAAGAGATGTAATATTTGAAGTAGATGATTATTCTAAAGCTAGATTACTTATCTCAAATTATTGTGTTAATGAGAATTTAGAAGTATATGAATCAGATGAAGTTATAAGCAATTTAAATAAAAAATTTATAAGTAACAATATTAAAGTATATAGAATATATGAAAATAAGAATAATCTTGAGAAAGAATTTTTTAAAATGGTGAATAATGATAAAACTAATTAATAATGAATTAAATAAAGTAAAAAAAAGTAAACTATTATTTTCTCAATTTGTTCTGGTAATTAGTTTAATTATAATGAAAAATGTAAGTGATAAAAATATTATAGATTTATCATTTAATTTAATTCCTTTTGTTGGAATAATTATTTGCTTATTGTTTGGAGGTATAATATCTAGTGAAATAGAAAATGGTAATTTTAGATATTATTTAACTAAGCCGTATAGAAGATGGAAAATATACTTATCTAAAATGTTATGTATTTTGATATATTTGATTATAACATTTTTGGTTATAATTATTTCTACACTTATAATAGTAAATAAATTTGATTATAATTATATTATTAAGTTTTTTAAATATTCTATTCCAATTGTTTTTATGAGTTCTCTTATTATGTATATATCTACTAAATTTAAAAGTCAATCATTTTGTGTTGGATTATCTATATTCATTTTATCTTTTTCTTTAATATTTGCTCAGATATTATTTGGTATTAAAATAAATATAATTGAATACACTTTTTTACCATATTTAGATTTTTCTATATTTAATGATAAGTTGGTTATTAATAATATGAATAGTGAACTAGGTATTCATTTAAGTCTTTATAGAGGTATAATTATTGATATAATTTACTTCGTTTTATTTTTTATACTTGGTTTATATAAATTTAATAAAAAAGATATTAAAAATTAATATCCTTTTTCTTTGTAATAATTTAATAATTCTTTAAATCTATTGTAATGAACTATTTCTCTTTGTCTTAAAAAGCTAAGAGGAGCAAGTATTGATTCATCTGTTGTTAAATCCATTAAATTTTCATATGTAACACGAGCTTTTTCTTCTGCAGCTAAATCTTCTTGTAAATCTACAATTGGATTACCAGTTGATGCAATATAAGCTGCTGTATATGGAACACCATTAGCATCTGTTGGATATATTCCTTTATTATGTTGAGTATACCAAGATTCTAATCCATATTTTTTAATTTCATCTATAGTAGCATCTTTTAGTAATTGATTAACCATTGTACATATCATTTCAACATGTCCTAATTCTTCTGTTCCAATATCAGATAGTAACGCTTTACCCTTATCATCTGGCATACTAAACCTTTGGGATAAATATCTAAGTGATGCGCTAAGTTCTCCATCAGGTCCACCAAATTGAGTAATTAATAGTTTTGCCATTTTTAAATCTTTTTTTCTTATATTAATAGGATATTCTAACATTTTTTCATATTTAAACATATTAGTTACCTCCTTTGTCCCATGGCCAAGGATTATTTATCCAAGCCCATCTATCAACGCTTTCAACATTATTTGAACATAATGGACCATATTTACTTTCATATTCATTCTTAAATTCATTTAATTTATTTTTTACTTTTTGATATTCATCCAATATGTTATTATCTGTAGGGTTCACATCTAAATAAAGCACAAAATCTTTAAGTGCAAATGTATACATTTGAATTTTATACAATAATTCGTCTTTTTTATCATTTACTTTTAATTTGTATACATAATTTTTATATTTTGAGTATAAATTTTCAAACATATTTCCTTTATTAAATCCTTCTTCTATTGAATAAAGTGTATTGTTTCTATTGAAATTTATATTATCTATTGTAACTAATAAATTATTATTTTTTGATTCATCAAAATAGTTATTATTTTCATCAAAATACATTTTTTCACCTTCCTAAAATATTTTATGATTTGCTATAAATAGAGTATAGACTCTTTAATTATAAAAAAAATGTAAAATATACAAAAAAACTTGTATATAATTTTGTAATAATGATACAATGATAATGGTGATAGAAATGCAATATAAAATTACAGCTTATTCAGAGGATGATACTATTGAGTTGGCTCAAAATATTGAATCTGAAAAATTTCCTAATATGGTTATTTGTTTAGAAGGAGATTTAGGAAGTGGTAAAACAGTTTTTGCTAAAGCATTTGCAAAAGCAGATGGTATAAGTGAAAATATTACTTCTCCAACATTTACTATTATTAAGGAATATGAAGGTGAATTGAAATTATTTCATATGGATGTTTACAGATTAAGTGATATTAAGCAAGATATAGGCATTGAAGAGTACTTTACTAAGAAGGGCGTTTGTATCATTGAATGGTCTGATTTAATTGAAGATATATTACCTAAAAATAGATTAGATATTAAAATTAAAATAGTAGATGAAGATACTAGACAATTTGTAATTACACCTCATGGAAAAAAATATGAAGATTTATGCGAAAGAGTTTTATAAACTCTTTTTTTTTATTATAAATTGTTATAAAATATTAATATATAATAGGAGGATATATGAACGAATATGAAAAAATGGATGCTTATTTTAGAGCAGCTAATTATTTATCTTTAGGTCAATTGTACTTAAAAGATAATCCGTTATTAAAGGAACCTTTATCGCTTGAACATATAAAACCAAATGTTGTTGGACACTGGGGGACTGCTCCTGGACAAAATTTTATATATGTTCATTTGAATAGAATTATAAAAAAATATGATTTAGATATGATATATATATCTGGACCCGGACATGGTGGACAAGCAATAGTATCAAATACTTATTTAGAAGGTAGTTATACTGAAACATATCCAAGTATTACTGAAGATGAAGAAGGATTAAAAAAATTATTTAAACAATTTAGTTTTCCAGGAGGTATATCTTCCCATGTTGCTCCAGAAACACCTGGTAGTATAAATGAAGGTGGAGAACTAGGTTATTCATTATCTCATGCTTTTGGTGCAGTATTAGATAATCCAAATTTAATAGCTGCTTGTGTTGTTGGAGATGGAGAAGCAGAAACTGGGCCACTAGCAGCATCATGGCATTTAAATAAAATTATTAATCCATTAACTGACGGAGTTGTATTACCAATTCTACATTTAAATGGATATAAAATTGCTAATCCAACTATTTTTTCTAGAATTCCAGAAGAAGAATTACTTTCATTCTTTGAGGGATGTGGTTGGAAACCATATATTGTTGAAGAAAGCAATACTATGAAATTACATGAATTGATGGCTAAGACATTAGATAAATGTATTGAAGAAATTAAAGAAATAAAAAGTAAAACTAGACTTAATAAAAGAGCAGTTTTACCAATGATTATTCTTAAAACTCCAAAGGGATGGACAGGACCAAAGATGGTTGATAATAAACCTGTTGAAGGTAGTTTTAGATCTCACCAAGTTCCAATTGCCGTAAATAAGGATCATCCTGAAAATGTAAGTGTATTAGAGGCATGGTTAAAAAGTTATAAACCAGAAGAATTGTTTGATGAGAATGGCAAGTTAATATCTGAACTAAAAGAATTAGCACCATCTGGAAACAGACGTATGGGTATGAATCCTCATGCTAATGGTGGAATGCTTTTAGAAGAGTTAAATATTCCTGATTTTAGAGATTATGCTATTGATATAAAAGAACGTGGAGAAGTAATATCTCAAGATATGATGGAATTAGGTAGATTTATTAGAGATATAATTAAATTAAATGAAGATAAAAAGAATTTTAGAATATTTGGACCTGATGAAGCATTATCAAATAGATTAAATCATGTATTTGAAGTTACTAATAGACAATGGAATGGTATTACATATGATACTGATGAATTCTTAGATAATAGTGGTAGAGTAATTGATTCAGTTTTATCAGAACATATTTGTGAAGGTATGTTAGAAGGTTACTTATTAACTGGTAGACATGGTTTCTTCCATAGTTATGAAGCATTTATTAGAATTGTTGATTCAATGGCATCTCAACATGCTAAATGGTTAAAGGTTACTAAAGAACTTCCATGGAGAAGGGAAATATCATCTTTAAACTATATATTAGCTTCATATGTATGGCAACAAGATCATAATGGATTTACTCATCAAGATCCAGGATTCTTAAATCATTTAGTTACTAAAAAAGCAGATACAGTTAGAATATATTTACCACCTGATACTAATACATTAATTTCATGTTTTGATCATTGTATTAGAAGTAAAAATTATATTAATGTAATAGTTGCATCTAAACATCCAAGAAGTCAATGGTTAACTATGGATGAGGCAATCAAACATTGTACCAAAGGTTTAGGTATTTGGGAATTTGCAAGTAATGATAATGGAGAAGAACCAGATTTAGTTATGGCTTGTGCTGGTGAAACACCAACTATTGAAGCACTAGCTGCTACTAAAATATTAAGAGAACATTTTCCTGAATTAAAAATAAGATTTATTAATGTAGTTGATTTAATGAAATTAGAAAGTTCTTCTAATCATCCACATGGACTTGAAGATGATGAATTTGATAGTTTATTTACTAAGAAGAAACCAATTATATTTGCATTCCATGGATATCCACATTTAATACATCAATTAGCATATAAAAGATCAAATAAAAATATGCATGTACATGGATATCTTGAAGAGGGAACTATTACAACTACATTTGATATGAAAGTTCAAAATAAATTAGATAGATATCATTTAGTAATGGATGCATTAAAATATTTACCTCAATTAGGTGATAGAAAGGCTTCATTAATTGAATGGTGTAAAGATAAATTAATTGAACATAAGGAATATATCCATGAATATGGAGAAGATATGCCTGAAATAAGAAATTGGACATGGAAATAAAAAAAGCTCAACTTTGAGCTTTTTTTTAATGTTAGATTAAATCTATTTCTGTAATTATATAATCATATTTACTCATATCAATTGTACTATTACAATAAGTACAAACGCCACTAGCGTTTATATCTAAATTATGTCCACAACTTGGACATCTTCTAGCTAGTCCAAGTTCAGTTGCATTTAAGTATTTTGAAAATACAATCTTATGATTTAATTCTATTCTGTGATCGTTTATTCCGCTAACATAATCACCTTCATCATTTAAAAAGTAATCCATATATCTTGATGTTAAGTTAACAATTATATTTATTTTTTCATTATCTACTACAACGTTTGAAATATTAGTTGATTTAACATTCATTTCATCAAATAATCTAATAAGATTTTTTGATTTATATCCTTCAACTAAAGTATTAAATTTTTCATATATTTCATCTGACAAATAATGTTTAACACTACTAATATCATTATCCATAATTGCAGATAATATCATTATAAATATATGATCCGCTTTACTTAAAAACATCGCTTCATTAAAATTAACATCATATTTTGTTATTTCTTCTATCATATTTTCCTCCTAATTATCTTTGTCTTTTGTTTTCTTTTTTAGACATAATCCAATCATGATTATTGTTAACTATAACGCTATTGCAGTATTCACATACATTACTTCCACTATTAGATAATGGAGCATTACAGTTGGGGCATTTATTGCTTTTTTTACTTATACTTCTAACAAATGTAAGTTCATATGTATTTGTTACTCTATTTTGATTGTTTCCTCTAACAATTTTATTGTTTTTGTCTACTATATAATCATAAAATGTAACACATGTCTCTGTTTTTATGACGTATTCTTTTTCTGTTTTTTCATAGTATGTAATAAAGTTATGTACTAAATTAAAACTATTCATAACATTTTTTTGTTTTTTAACACTGAGTGTTTTTAATTGTGATACATATGAATTATATAACTCATCAGATAATAATGTTCTTAATTTATCATAGTTAAAATTCATCCATGCATCTTGTGTATCTAAATAAATTTGATATGCCATTTTTAAGAAAGCATCATGATCAAATTCTGGTATTTCTTGTTTTATTTTTTCTGAAAGAGCTAATGACTCTTGCTTCATCTTTTCCATGAGTTCTTTATGTTTTTTTGCTTGAACTATACAAACTATAATAACAATAATGATTATAATCAAAGTAACTATTGGGTCACCACTTTCTCCACCGCCAGAAGAATCCCAATCAGAATCAAATCCACCTGAATCAAAACTAGTATCAAATCCACTATCAGCGTGAACAGCAACAAAATTGAAGCTAAAATAAGCTAAAAAAGCAACTAATAATAGTATTATAATAAATGTTTTTTTCTTCTTCATTACTACCTCGATTTTACTTAAATTAATTATATCATAGTAGTAATTTATATAGAATAAAAAACTTACAAAAAAAATAAAATATTTTATAATTATTAATAAGAAAAGGTGGTAATTATGTTTAAATTAAATGATTATGTTATAAGTAAAGTTGAAGAAAAAATAAAAGAAGATTAGTTATTAATCTTCTTTTTTATAATTTAATACTTCTTCTGCATCATCTAAATGATATTTTGTTTTTCCAATTATTTGATAATTCTCGTGTCCTTTACCTAGTATTAATAGAATATCATTTTCTTTCATCATATCAATACCCTTTTTAATAGCAGTTTTTCTATCAAATTCAACTTCATAATTATCTTTTTTAATTCCTGATAAAATATCATTCATTATTTTATTTTCATCTTCTGTTCTTGGATTATCATTTGTAAGAATAACATAGTCACTTAATCTAGTAGCTATTTCTCCCATGATAGGTCTTTTTTTAGGATCTCTATCTCCACCACATCCGATTATTGTGATAATTCTATTCTTTTTAAGTTCATTATATGCACTGATAACTTTTAATACAGCATCTGGTGTATGTGCATAATCTATAACTGCAAATCCATTATTAACTTTATATCCTTCACATCTACCCTTAGGTGCTTTTAAAGTATTAGTTTTGGTAATTATATCTTCTATATTAAAACCATATTCTTTAACTATTGATAAACAAGTTAAATAGTTATAAACATTAAATTTACTAGTTAATGGTATAAGTACATTGTATTCTTTGTTACCATAACTAAATTTTAGTTTTGTTTCACTTGGATTAGTATCAAAATCAATTATTTTGTAATCTCCATTATAACCAAATGTAATAAATTTATGATTATCTTTTTTAAATCTATCATGAACTTCATCATCTGAGTTTGCAATTATAATAGCGTTATCTTTTAAATGATCTAATATCATTAATTTAGCGTTTAAGTAATTTTCCATAGTTTTATGATAATCTAAGTGATCTTCTGTAAGATTTGTGAAAGAAATAATAGAGTAATTAATACCATATAATCTATCATAAGATAGAGCTTGTGAACTAACTTCCATAACAACTGCTTTGCATCCAGATTCTCTAGCGTGAACTAACAACTTATAAACAGTTAAAACATCTGGAGTAGTATTGTTAAGTTCAATAAATTCATCTTTGTGATAGTAACCGATTGTACCAATGTATGCAGTATCTACACCTAAACTAAGTAACATTTGATATGTCAAATAACAACTAGTTGTTTTACCATTTGTACCAGTAACTCCAATTAATGTTAATTCATTAATTATATTACCATATTCTTTTTTTAATGTTTCCTTTAAATAAACATCAGTGTTATCTACTTTAATATATTCTACATCTTTTAAATTTAAATCTTTTTCTCCAACAATAGTAGTTGCTCCTTTTGTAATAGCTGAATCAATAAAATCATGTCCATCTACTGTTAAACCTTTTAAAGCAATAAAAGTTTGTCCTTTTTCTACTTTTCTTGAGTCACATTCATATTTAAACATAAATTTACCTCCATTAAAATTATATCATTATTTTAGATTTTAATATATAACTATAATTCCACAAGTATTCCACATTTAAATACTTGAAGTGAATAATAAAATTTGTTAAAATAAGTTCGAGTTGGAGGTAAGATAATGGCTAAAAATGAAAAGATTGTTAAAGCTAAAGAAAAATCATTAGGATTATTTGGTGAGTTTATGACATTTATTAAAAGAGGAAATGTTGTAGATATGGCAGTTGGTGTTGTTATTGGTGGAGCTTTTGGAAATATTGTTACTTCTTTAGTTAATGATATTATTATGCCACTTGTATCATTATTAACTGGTGGTCTTGATTTCTCTAATTGGTTTGTTGCTTTAGATGGTGAAACTTATGCAACTTTAGCAGATGCTCAAGCTGCAGGAGCTGCTACACTTAATTATGGTAATCTAATTTCAGTTATTCTTAATTTTATTATTGTTGCTTTTTGTATTTTCTTAGTTATTAAAGCAATGAATAAATTCTTAAGAAAGAAAGAAGAACCAAAAGAAGAAAAACCAGCACCTAAATCAGATGAAGTTTTACTTTTAGAAGAAATAAGAGATTTAATGAAAAAAAGAAAATAATTTAGAAATTCTAAATTATTTTTTTTCTGTTATTATTTCGATTAATTTTTTAGTACTAAAATTTGATTCATGCTTTTTTGATAATGCAATTCCTATGTATCTACATGGTATTTTTTCTTTTATGTTTAATTCATATAGTTCATTGTTTTTTAATTCATTTTTAATATAATCCTTTGTTACATATCCTATACCAAGACCAATTTTGGCAAATTCAAGTACTAGTGAATAACTAGCTAGTTCCATATTGGGTTTAAAAATTACACCATTACTACTAGCAAAGTTATCTAAAAATTCTCTGGTATTTGATCCTTTAGTTTGAAGTATCAAAGGATATTTATTTAGTTCTTTTATTGATAAATTTTTATTAACTAATTCTAAATAATTATCATTTACAACAAAACAATCATTAATTTTTTTACATTTTATTATATCAATATCATTTCCATAATTTTCTTTTGCTATATTTAATATAATAATATCAATTAATCCATTTCTAAGTTTTGGTAATAATTCTGATGTAACATTAGTAATAATTTGTATATCTATTTTTGGATGCATTTCATGAAATTTTTTTAAATAAGGAAGTAAAAACTCTTTTGTAAGTGTTGCACTTACTCCTATTTTTATGCAACCAGTTTCTAAATTAACTAGTTCAGTAAACTTATTCTCTGCATTATTTATATATTCTATAGCTTGCCTAATATAATTATAAAATTCTTTTCCTTCCTCAGTTAGTATTACACCTCTTTTGGTTCTAACAAATAGGCTACCTCCTAATTGCTCTTCTAAGTTTTTAATTGATTTACTAATTGCAGGTTGTGAGATGTTTAATTCTTCACTAGCTTTTGTAATATTTTTATTGTTTGCTACTGTATAAAATACTCTATACAATTCAAAATCTATATTCATTATAACCTCCAGTTATGATAAACATAATAAATATGTATTTAAATTATATCAATAAAAGGCTTATAATACAAGTGAATGGAGGAGAAATATGAAAAGAATAATAAATAATCCAGGTAATTTAACAGATGAAAGTTTGGATATGACTACGAATAAAGTAAGAGCTATTATATTAAATAATTTATACATTACTATTGTAGATTATGAAAATGTTTTAATGCTACCTGGTGGTAAAGTTGAATATGGCGAAAATGAAAGAGAAGCTTTAACACGAGAATTAAAAGAAGAATTAGGGCTAGATATTTGTAATTATAAAGTAATACCATTTGTTGAATATAAACATTATTTACATAATTATCCATCTAAAAATGGTGAAGTAATTAATAGGTTAGTTACAACAAAATATTTTATCGTAAAAACTGCTAACAAAATTGATTTATCAAAAAATAATTTAACAGAAAGTGAGAAAAATCAAACATTTATTGCTTTTAATAAAAGCATTTTATTTATTGATAGCTTAATTAATAATTATAAATCAAATAATCCAAGATGGCCATATTTTGAAAAAGAACTAAAAGATATTCTTTGTGAATTAAAGATTGTGTTTAAAGAATTATTTGAAGATGCTGCTCGTGAGGCTGTTCAAGACCCAAATAGTTGGAAAATGATACCAGATACAGCTGTATATATTGATAATGATAATGCAATTAGATTAATAAAAAATAATAAAAAAGTAGCTGATTATTCTTGATCATAGGTATTTGTGGTAAGTCTGGTTGTGGTAAAAGTACATTAGCAAATCAAATAATAGAATTAACAAATAATAGAGCTATACATTTAGATATTGATAAAGTTGGTCACAAAGTATTAGTACTACCAGAAGTTAAAAAAGAATTAATAAATTCATTTGGAAAGTCTATTATTAAAAATAATGAGGTTGATAGAAAAAGTCTTGGAAAAATAGTTTTTAACTCAAAAAATGAGATGAGTAAATTATCTGAAATCACATGGAAATATATGCAAATAGAAATTGATAGTTTTTTAAAAATATACAAAGATAAAATTATAATTCTTGATTGGTTATTATTACCAATTTCAAAATATTTTGATATGTGTGATATAAAAATACTTTTAGATGTTCCATATGAAGTTAGAAAACAAAGAGCAACTAAAAGAGATAGAATATCAGAAGAAGAATTTGATTTAAGAGAAAAATCAAGTATTGAGTTTGATGAGAGTACTTTTGATTATGTTATAAAAGAAGATAACGATATAATTGTTAGAAAGTTGGTGAAATTATTATGACAAAAGTTTTATATCCAGGAAGTTTTGATCCATTAACTAAAGGTCATATGGATATTGTCAATCAAACGTTAGAATTATTTGATGAAATTGTAATAGCAGTTATGATGAATAGCAATAAAAAAAATCCATTTTTTACTATAGAAGAAAGAGTAGAAATGATAAGTAAACTATATGAAAAATATGATAATATAAAAGTTATTAGTGGAAGTGGAGCTACTGTTGATGTTGCTTTATTAAATGAATGCAGTGCTATTATAAGAGGACTTAGAAGTTTGAGTGATTATGATTATGAAGTTCAAATGGCTCAGATTAATAAAGAAATATCTAATGGAAGAATAAATACTATTTGTTTATTTGCTGATAAGAATCAACAATTTACATCTTCTAGTATGGTAAGAGAATTATTTTATTTAGATAAAGATATATCACAATATGTAGATGATAGTATTAAATATAGAATGTTACTAAGGAGACATTAATATGAATGATATCGTTGTTATTCCGCTTGGAACAGTATCTCCTTATTGTAAAGGAATACATAATTGTCCAGGATTTTTAATTAAATATAAAAAATATAATATATTATTAGATTGTGGTAATGGTATAACCAGATACTTAGATTTTCCAAATATATTAATTAATTTAACTGTATTAATATCACATATGCATAGTGATCATTATGGAGATTTGGATTCAATTAACTATTCTGCATATGTTTATCATAATTTGGGGTTTATTAGTGATAAAATAAATATTTATTCACCAGATATTAACAACTGTTTTAATAGTATTAATTATTCAACATATCATAGTATTGAAAATGATATGGTAATAAAAATAGATGATTTAAATATAACATTTCATGATAACAAATCACATGGAATAGAATCATATATGATTAAATTGGATAATGGTAGAAATAGAATTGTATATACTTCTGATATAGGAAGTACTAATTTGAAAGATGCAATTGATTTTTGTGAAAATAGTGACTTATTAATATGTGAAAGCTCATTGATTAGGGAAAATAATAGTAAGTTGAAAAATCACTTACATGCTTATGAAGCTGCATTGTTAGCAAAAAAATCAAAATCTAAACAATTGATGTTAACACATTTTTTTCCAGAAATTGATAAGTCAGAATACTTAAGTGAAGCATGTGAAGTATTTAGAAATGTTTTAGTTGCAGAAGAGAACAAAGAAATAAAATTAGAAAGGAAGTTTTAAAATGGTAAGAGATGAAATAATTGAAGTATTAGATTTATTAGATTATTATAAAGTAAGTGAAGAAGATAAAAGAAGGGTATTTGGTAGTGGTTTATATTTTGATTTTACTTATGGGGACCCAGATCCAAAACGCAGAAATAGACAATTAAATATTTTTGGAGTTGGTATGTTATTAAAGACACTTAAAGAAGAAAGAAAAAATATAAGTGTTAATAGAATAATTAACAATCCTTCTGGATTTTATGATGAGGAATTAATTAGACAAATATATGAGATTCAAAATGGATATAGTAGAGTTAGAAAATTAGGAAAGTAGGGGATAAATATGGAAAATTATGATTTTGAAGAAATTGAAAATGAGATGATTATTGGTTCATTGAATAGGCTTGTTAAAGAGAGATTTGATAGATATAAAAGAAGTGAAAAGATTATTGATTTACATAGTCATTCAGTTTATTCAGATGGAGAAAAAACACCAAATGAATTATTAAATTTAGCAATTGATAAAAACATAGGGGTTTATGCTATTACTGATCACGATAATTTGGATGGTATTAAATTTTTAAGAGAAAACTATTCTGATTTGATTAGTGAGAGTGGTATAAAAGTTGTAAATGGGATTGAACTTAGTGCACAAGTAGATAAAGGTACTATGCATATACTTGGGTATGATTTTGATATTTATAATAAAGAATTAAATGATAGATTGAAAGAATTAAAGAATAATAGTATGTATTCTATGATTTCATATTTTAATGATTTAAAGAATACGTATGGAATTAGATTTAGTAATGAAGAGATTTTAGAAATATTGAATAGTAAAGGAAATATTGGAAGACCACATCTTGCTAAATTATTAATTAAGCATGGATATGTTAAAAGTGTACAAGAAGCATTTGATTTATATTTACATGATATGTATGAAAGAATGAGAAAGTTAAACAAAAAAATAACATATGAGGAATGTATTGAATTAATTAAAAATGCAGGTGGTTATGCTATTCTTGCCCATCCATATCAACTAAAACAAACAAATGAAGAGTTAGAAGAAACTATTAAAAATATGATATCTTGTGGTTTAGATGGTATTGAACTATATCACTCAAATCATACTAAAGAACAAATAAAGTTTTATAAGCAGTTAATAGAAAAGTATAACCTATTATATAGTGTTGGTAGTGATTATCATGGTCCACATGTAAAACCTAGTATTGAACTTGGAAGTGGTATTAATGGTAATTTAAATAAGAAGGAAGCAACTCTTTTGAGAAAAATAAAATAAGTAACTATTTAAGGTTACTTATTTTATTTAATGCTTCTTCATATTTATTCTTTGTAAATCCAAGTCTAGTAGCAGTTTGTACATGATATGGAATATATTCTGTTCCAAAAAATGCATCATCTATAATAATAAATTTATCTATATCGTGATCTTCTACATATTTCATTATTTCATAAGCTCTATCACATCTACAATTTTCGGTTTTACCAAGTATTTTAATTTTTTCATCTAAACCAGAGTCATACAAAAATTTTTTATAATTTATGTGATCTCTCCATGAACTGGAAACGACAATATCAAAGCCAGTTTCTAAACATAATTTATTTAGATAAAAAATAGCATCTGGATTTTCAAATGATGCACTAAAATCATCTTCTTTAATATTTAATACACCATCAAAATCTAAAAAAATAACATTTTTTTCTTTTTTCATATTGTCTTCTCCATACTAGTTCAATTATAACATAATGTTTAATATTTAATAAACATAATATTAATTATGTTGTAAAATTTGACAAAATCTCCATTTTGTGGTATAATATACATGGTTTTATGAAGGAGTTTACCATGATGATTTACACGAATCAATATGTAAGTCATCCACTCTTAATATAAATACATTAAAATTATCAGGTGAGAAAGCTATTACAAAAAGTAATAGCTTTTTCATTGCTTTAAAATAATTTTTAATGTTATAATATTTTTATAATAGGAGGGAGAATTAAAGGTGAAAAAGAAGAATATTTGGCTGTATTTTTTGAAAATGTTAATTTTATTTTTAATAATATTTGCTTTACAACAAGTTCTAGGTGCTTGGTTAACAAATAATTTTGTTAGCTTAAAATATGGAAAGGATTTGTTATTTGAAGCTGTTTGGGCAGGTCTAGTTTTAATAGTACTTCTATTATTTAAAAACTCATATGTTTTTACACAAGAAAGAGAAACATATAAATCGAGTTTAAAATTTGGAATTCCTGAATTTGTATTATCTGGTATGTTTTTACTTATTAGTATAGTTAGTATAGTTAGCGAAAAGATAAGTATATCTACAGTTTTAAACTTGGTTATTTATTGTTTCTTTATTGGAGTAGTTGAAGAATTTTTATGTAGAGGTTGGTTATTAAATGAGTTTTTAGAAAGATTTTCTGATACTAAAAAAGGAATTATTAAATCAATTGTATTATCTTCTTTAGTATTTGGAGCTATTCATTTTACTAACATGTTAGGCGGCCAAAATTTTGCTGAAACACTTGTACAAGTTATTAACGCGTGTGTTAGTGGAGTTTTTTTAGCATTAGTTTATTATAAAACTAAAAATATTTGGGCAGTAGTTACATTACATGCAGTTTGGGATTTTTCGTTAATGTTGATGCAACTTCATACAGTAATTGATTGTGTTCCTGGAAATAGTACTACATCTATAATAATATTTAATATAATTCAATCTATTGTTTTAATAATTGCTTATTTATTATTCTGTTATTGGATTTATGCTAAAACTGATTTAAATGATAATAAAGATATAATGAAAAAGGGATGGTATAGTTTTCTTCCTATAGCTGGAGTAATACTATATTTATTTGGTTTATTCTTTATTAGTTCTCCAGATATGGAAAACTACTATACTTGTCCAGTTTATGAAAATAAGTTGCTTGGTGAAGAAATAACATTTACTACTGATAATTATAAAAACTATACTTTAGAATTTGATGATAATAAAGTTGACGAGTATACAAATCAAGAAATATCTGATCATTATAAATTAGAATTGTATTTAGATAATATGAAACTATATATTAAGATTGATGATAATAAAGTAATGTTAACTGACAAATATCCAACTAATTATTTACTTATTTCAAATGAAGATGATTTTGAAATAATAATTCAAAAAGAATATAATAAAGTATTATTTGGTAGATTTAATAAAAGTGATATTGTAAATGATAGCAAATATTTAGAATCTATAAAAGATGAATTAACAGAATACATAACTCCTGATTTAGATAATTTGGGATATATAGTTGTTAAGAATTCTAATTATAAATATGCTGCATTAAAAACAGATTTAAATAAATTATTATATTTTGATAAAAATAAAGAATTAGTATTCAATGAAAAATAATAAAAACTTGTTATTAAAACAAGTTTTTTTATTGTAACTTTTTCAAATTTTGATATATAATAATGTTAGAACCAAAATACAGGGAGGTTTTGTATGTTTGAGTATGAAAAGAAAATTATTAAATATTTAGAAAAACATTATATTGAATTAATGTTTATTTTTATTACATTAATTTCTGTTTTAATAAGATTATTAATGCGTAATTTTGAATCAAAAGATTTTAGAATTTTTTTATCTCCATGGTTTGATTATTTAAAAATGAATGGTGGTTTAAAAGCACTAGCTAATTATCCAGGAGATTATAATGCTCCATATGTAACAATAATGGCATTACTTACATATATACCTGTTAATAAATTATATCTAATTAAAGCTGTTTCAATTGTTTTTGACTATGGACTTGCTATTTCGTGTGCGGAATTAGTTAAATTTTTAGTTCCTAAAAGTAAAAAGAAAATATTATATCTTTTAACATATTCAGTTATTATATTATTGCCAGAAGTGATGCTAAATAGTGCACTATGGGCACAATGTGATAGTGGATATACAATGTTTGTAGTTTTAGCATTGCTATTTTTATTAAAGAAGGATTATACTAAATCTTTTATATTCTTGGGTTTATCTTTTTCACTTAAATTACAATTTATATTTATATTACCATTATTTGTAATTTTATATGTATGTGAAAAAAAGTTTTCTATATTACATTTTTTTATAATTCCTGCAGTAGATATTATTACTTGCATACCAGCAATAATATTTGGTACACCTATTAAGAAAATATTAACAGTTTATTTTTCACAAACTGGAACTTATAGTAATTATTTATCGTTAAACATACCAAATATATATAATATTATACCTGGCAATACAAGTATGTTTTACAAAATAGGAGTTCTAATTACATTAGTCGCCCTTGCTTCTATGTTAGTATATGTTATATATAAGAAAATCAAATGGAATAATGAAAAAATATTACTACTTGGTCTTTGGTCAATAATAATTACTACATTCTTATTACCAGGTATGCATGAAAGATATTTATATATGGGAGAAATATTAGCTGTTATTTATTATATTCTATATAAAAAGAATCTACCAATGACTATATTTTTAATTACAAGTGCAGTAATGACTTATTCAGTATATTTATTTAAAGCACCTGATTATTTAAATATTCTAAGTGTTATATTCTTATTATTAATAATATATTTCACAAAAAATACATTAAAGGAATTATCTCAAAGGTGATTAAATGAAAAAAGTATTAAGATTTATCAATAATTATAAAATAACTATATTATTTATTCTTTTATTATTACTTGGTATTTTTATTAGAATATATAAAATCGATTTATATCCAAGTTTATTAAATCAAGATGAAGCATCTTCTGCTTATGAAGCTTTTTCAATTTTGAATTATGGAATAGATAGAAATGGAATGAGTTATCCTGTTCATTTAATAGCATGGGGTAGTGGACAAAATATTTTGTATTCAATACTTTTGATGCCGTTTGTTAATATTATTAAAAATATAAATTTAATGGTTAGGTTACCTATGTCATTAATTAGTTCATTTACGCTAGTAGTTTGTTATTTATTTATTATTAAAAGATATAGAAATAAATATGGCCTTTTAGCTTTCTTTTTAATAGTAATTATGCCTTGGCATATTATGAAAAGTAGATGGGGACTTGAATCTAATATTTTTCCAGATTTATTCTTATATGGTTTAATTCTTTTATATAATGGAATAGAAAACAATAAAAATATATATTATATTTTATCTAGTATAGTTTTTGGAATATCAATCTATTCTTATGGAACCTCATATGTATTTATACCAGTATTTATGTTTATAACATATTTGTATTTATTTATTACAAAAAAAGTAAAGTTTAAAAATATCATCTTATATTTTTCTGTTACTATTTTGGTTTCACTACCGATGATATTATTTGTATTAATAAATTATTTTGATTTAAATCAAATAAAAATATTAGGAATTACTATTCCAAAACTTTATTACAATAGGTTTACTACTATTACTAGTGTAAATGGTAACTTTATTACTAATTGTATTTATAATTTAAAAAATACATTTAAATTAATAGTGTTTCAAAATGATAATCTTGTATATAATTATATAGAAAACTATGGTATTTATTATTTTGTATCTTTACCATTTATTATTTATGGAATAATAATATCTTTAAAAGATTTTAAAAAGAATAATATATATAAATTAAATATATTTTATTTAATAGCTAGCTTAGTTGTATGTGCGATGGTTGAAGTTAATATAAACAGAATTAATTGTTTATGGTTTTCACTTTTAATATTTTTAATTATTGGTTTGTTTAAATTGATAAAAGATAATAAATTTTATATAACAGTATTTTTAACATATTCTATTTTATTTGTATTATTTATACATACATATTTTAGTAGTTATCAAAATAAATTTAATAATAATGGAATTGAAGATGTTTATAACTATGTTAGTAAAATTAATTATGAAAGGTTATATATTACTAATAAGATTCATGAACCTTATATCTATTACTTACTATATAATAGAGTGAATCCAAATGATTATTTAAAAACAAGAGTTATAGAAAATGAAAATGAAATGTTTCAAAAAATAGTTAGTATTGATAATGTATATTTTAATTTAGGAGAAAAAATTAACGATAATGAAGTATATATAATTGATAAGAACGAAAATATAATTAATAGTTGTAATGAAAAAATAATTGGTGATTTTAAAGTTATTAATTGTGTAAAATAAGAAGATTAATTTAAAACAAATTAATCTTTTTTTTATATATATGTTAAAATATAATTGGTGATTATATGAAATTACAGAGTGATGATTTTTTAAGTAAGTTTTATATGAGAAAATCTGGTGAAGGTAGTTCATTTAATTATGATATAAAAGAATTGATTAAAAATTTTGATTTTTATGAATTTGTTAGAATAGGATCAAAAAGATATGCTGGTGACTATAGTGCTTTTTTAGTTATAACAAGTAAACAATATATAATTGGATATACAGCTGGATTTGGAGAAGGTACTCATCAAAGTATATTTGCTAGGGTTCATAAGGATTTAAATGGTGGCGGAGATATAAACAATTATATGGAATTAATGCGACATAATAATGACTGTGTTAGAAAATATATAACTGCTAGAATTTTATATGAAAAAATAGGTATAGATGAAAATGGTAGAGCTAAGTTTGATGGATCAATACATTTTAATTTTCCAGACAGAAATATAAATCCTTGTGAATATGAAGTGTTTAAAAAATTTTATGAAGATTATAATGATAATATTAAATTTGCAATTAAGAAAAGTAATGGAACATTTAGTGTATCTTATCATTCAAAAGAAACAGGAAATAAATTATATTTAGATAGCCTTGATGGTGTTTTAGAATTTGTAGATAAAAAACTTGATGATAGTATTGAAGTACAACCTAGTAATGAAGTAATACTTGGGACTGAAGTGGAAAGGACTAGAATGAGATAAATGAAAAAAGAAAAGTATTATGAGATTATTAATGATAAAGCTTTTGATATATTAAATAATGAAAAATTTAATAGTCAAAAGAAATTTATGCAACATGGAAAAACAAGTACATATGATCATATATTTAATGTTGCGATTATGTCATTACAAATTAGTAATAAATTTAATATAAAATGTGATGAAAAATCTCTTATTAGAGGAGCACTTTTACACGATTATTGCTTATATGATTGGCATGAAAATGATAAAAGTCATAGGTTACATGGCTTTAGACATGCTAAAAAAGCCTTAATAAATGCAAGAAATGATTATGATTTAAATAGTATTGAAGAAAATATCATTTATACACATATGTTTCCTTTAAATTTGAGATTACCAAAATACAAAGAAAGTATAATAATATGTTTAGCTGATAAAGTATGTGCATTATTAGAAATGTTTAAATGGAGTAATTATGAAAGAAAAGAGAAAATTTAGTAATAGTATATGGTATACAATATTAATGGTACTTCTTTTTATGTTTATAGTACCTATTATTTTGTATATACCATTCGGTTTTATAGAAGATTTAGTTAGTAAATCTTCTTCTCCAGTTGCTAAGATAGTAGTAGATTATTTGTTTTATCCTGGAGTAACACTAATATCATTCATTATTCTGATGAGGATGAAAGAAAATAAAGATTTATGTAAAGTTTTCAGTTTAAAAAATAATAAGATAGCAATAGGATTATTAATTGGTTTTTCATTTAATTGTATTTGTGCATTTATTGCATATTTATTTGGAAATATAAAATTTGAACTTGGTGAACATAATATTTTTATATTTTTAATAGCATTTATATGTGTTGCTGTTCAGTCAACATCAGAGGAAGTAATATGTAGAGGATATATGTTAAATAAAATATTAAAAGATTATAATAAGCCATTATTAGCTATTTTATTTAACAGTGCATTATTTGGATTATTTCATATATTTAATGATGGGGTGACTGTATTAGCAATAGTATCAATATTCATTGATGGAATACTATTATCATTGTTAACCTATTATAATAAAAATTTATGGGAAGCAGCTGCTTATCATACAATGTGGAATTTTACTCAAAATTTTTTATTAGGTTTACCTAATAGTGGATATCCTGCAACATATTCAGTGTTAAAAGTTGTTGAATCAAGTAGTGGATTTGCATATGATAAAGTATTTGGAGTAGAATCAACTATTGTTGCAGTTTTGTTAGATGTAATTGCTATTATTGTTGTTCAATTAATATATAGTAAATCTTATTTGAAGAAGAAAAAAGTAAAAAAGAATAACTAGTTTTAATTACTAGTTTTTTTATTGTATAATTATTTATTATATTGTATACTTGTAATAAAATAAGGTGAATTTGATATGATACGTATAAAGAATAAAAAGGGTTTTACGTTAGTTGAATTACTAGCTGTTATTGCTATACTTGCTATTCTTGTAATAATAGCAATGCCAAATATTATGGGATTATTTAAAACAGCAAGAAAAAATTCTTTTATGGTAGAAGCTAGAACATTATATGGTGCTGTACATGAAAAGAATCTTTTTAATTCAACTGGTGAACAAGTATATTCAACTGGCTCTTTAAATATTTCTGGTGGTAAATATTTAGAATATTCTATTTCAACAAATAAAGTAGGACAAATTATTTGCTTTCAAGTGGCAAATGATGAATATATGTGGATATATAGAAATAAAGGTTTTCCACTTTCTAATGAAGAGGATGTAGCAAAGGAAGAAGAAATAGCAGAAAGAGACGAAGATGTTATTCTAGATTGTACTGGGGCAAAATTATTTGATAGTACAGTTGCTGCGACTCTAGCGCCTGGAGGTTCATGGTGGAAAGGGTCTACCGAAAAATCAAAAATAGAAAGAATCATTTTTACTTATTCATACACAGATAAAGACTATGATGAAACTTTTTATAGTGATGAGGAAAAAGTAGGTGGATTAGCAACATTTGTAAAAGATAATATAGCTTATGTAGTAATTAATAGAAATAAAAGAAAAAGTCAAGCTATTAAAATGCCACAAGATTCTTCTAATACATTTTCTGATTTTACTAATTTAAAGAATATTACTGGATTAAAACTATTGGACTTTAGCAATGTAAATAATATGGATAATTTCTTTGGTAAAGTAGAGAATGGTAATGTGGTTAGTAGTACTAATATATCTTATATAAATGGATATGAAAGTTTTAATACATCTAATTTAAAAAGTGCTAAATATGCATTTGCTGGAGTAAAGCTTTCATCTCTTGATTTAAGTAATTGGAATACAAGTAGTTTAGAAGATGTTACTGGAATGTTTTATAAAACTAATTCAACATTAATAAATTTATCTGGATGGAATGTAAGTAACATAACAAAATATAATGATATGTTTGCAAATAGTAGTAGACTAGAAAGTATAAGTTTAACGGGGTGGTCAACAAATTCAAATGCAAGCTATAGTGGAATGTTTAATGATTGTAATAATCTAATATCTATTAGTGCTGATAGAGGATTTAAAGTTAATGATCCGAATGTAACAATGTTTAAAAATGATACTAAAATTATTGGCGCAAATGGAACAACATTTAAAACTGACAAGAGTTTATATGCAAAAGTTGATACTATTGGTACTCAAGGATATTTATCAATGAGTAATACAGATGGCATAGTATCTGCAAAACTATATGATTCTGGTTCAGTTTCAGGTTCTTATACTGAATTAACAAATGATGGTTCTACTCCTCCAGATTGGAATTTCTATGATGGAGCAAGGTTACTTGAAGTAAAAGTGTTTTCAATGAAAAAAGGAGAACAAAAAACACTTGAAATATCAGTTCCAGCAGGAATGTATATTGTAAATAATTCTTGGACTAAAACTGGTAATGGCATTGAAAATGTTAAATTTACAAAACTAGCAAATCAAGGAACTGGATCATATTCAAATGCTCAAACAGGTACACTAAAATATACATTTTCTAATTCTGCTACTTCAAGTAGTGTACAACTTTTGGTAATGTTTGATACAGCAATTTGGGACAAAAATAAAAAGAATGCTGCTGCTATGGGAACTGATAATATGACATTAACACCACCTGTAGTAGTAAACTATAATAATGGAAGTACTATTAGAAAAATAGCAAATATACATAGTGCTGTTAGTGTTGGTAGGGATAGTAATGGAGTAGGATATTCTTTCTATGTTAATAATTACAACAATAATATATTTATTGATGAACCTACTATATTACTTGCAAGCAATTCTTTACTATCACGTGATCAATCATCAGTACCATATTTCTATAAAAAAATCACTTATGAAACTTACGCAACTTTTCAAAACACAAGTAATCAAACAGTAAATGCTAAAGTAGAAACAGGAGCAACACCTAATCAACTAAATAATGGAAATACTGCTGGTACTACAGATACTTTATATAAAGCTGAATGGAATAATGTTTATTTTTCTGGTGCCGCATCATTTCCAAGAATGAAATATACTGTTAAAAGTAGTGATAATCCAAAACTTAATTCAAATTTAACTGTATATATTAAAGCTACTGTGACAACATTATCTGGTCAAACAATGAACTTATCTTCAACTAAGACTTATACAATAAAATCAAAAGATATAGATTTAAATGATTTAGTTCTAGGTAGTGGAAGTTTTACTTCTCCACCTGAGTCATATTATGCAAATTCTGGTTATTCAGGAATGCTAGGTGTATTTACTCTATATAACAGAGGATATAATGATATAGAAAATGTTAAGGTAGTATTTGAATATGATACATCTACTGCAAATAATAATCCGCCTGCATTAAAAGTTATGGCAGCAAGGCCATTCTTACAAAAAAATCAAGAAGTTAATGCTAAAATTACTTTAGTTAGTGAAACTGGTAGTCAAGTTGAAGTTGAAAATTACAAAATAAAATCATCTAATAATAGTGAGGGAGCTTATGTATTTGCTGAAAGTGTAGCAGCTAAGAAAAACTTAAATGGTAAATACTATATAAAGAAAATTGAATATGTAATTCCTGTTATTAGTGGTGTTGATAAGAGTACTAAGAGTACAAATTATTTATATCGTAATCAAGCTAGCGGTTCTCAAAATAGTGGTGGTAACTTTATGGGAGTTGCATCTTCAAGAGCAACTTCAAAATGTAGTATATATTATAATAATGATACTAGTCCAATAAGAACTGCAACATCTACTTCTGGTGTTACAACAACTCCTGGATTTAGTGGCTATATTTCAAATATAAATACACCACTTGGAACAGAATTTACTGCTGGAGATAATATTGAACTTGATATTAATGTTGCATCAGTTTCATATCCTTATACTAATACTCAAGCATTTAAAAAACCAGAAGTATATTTGGTGTTACCATTTGGTATTAATATAGACAGTGTTGTTATTGGTTCTTCTGCAACAGCAACTACTTCTGAATCAGATCCCGTAATTACAAAAGTAAAAACAATTAATATTGGTGATGTATTAAATAATGTTTATAAGATTTCACCAAAACAGAATACATGGTTTGGATATCTAAATTTAACATCAAATGGACCTTCTGGAGGAGCAGCAACTTCAAAATGGTTTAGAGTTAAATTAATAACAGATATTTCTATGGAATATACAAGTATTAATTTAAGGGATAGGGTTTATTTTAAAGATGAATCAGGTCATATTGCTATAAGTGGTTCATATGCACAATATTCAATACCTGATCAATTTGATGTTGATAATGATAATTCTACTAGTGATAGATATGGTACTACAAATAGAACAAATCAGATAATTAATATTTATACAAATGAAGATTAGTTTTAAAGAGTCAAAAGTTTGACTCTTTTTTTAATAATTTATAAAAAAATGATATAATAATATTTAGAAAGTAGGAATTATATGGCACAGTTTGTACAAATTGATAAAGATAAATTTAAAATATTAGGTACTCTAACAGAAAATGATATTAGGATTATGAATTCACTTAGAAATAGAACTGTATATATTTTAGAAAATACCGTTGGTTTATCAAGTGATTTAATTTCAAAAATAGATTCTGATAGAGTAGTTTTTAGTATTAAAGGTGGACTAGATTATGATACTAAGAAAAAATATAAAGCTCAAAAATATGTAGATAGAACTTATGTATCTCCAGAAGGATTAAAAAATATTATAAAGTATTTTGAATATAATGAGAGGTTAATTGATCCTAGCTGGGGTGATATTGAAAAAACAATGTTTTTATATAATGCATTAGTAGTAGATATGGAATATGATGAAAAATATGAAACAATTCTAGGAGATGGAATAACAGAAAGAAGTTTAAACGGTATTTTATATGGAAGATTAGTATGTGCTGGTTTTGCATTAGTATTTAAAGAAATGATGGATAGAATTGGAATAAAATGTTACTATCAAAATCAAAAAGATGTACATGCATTTAATGTTATTGAAATAGATGGTAAAAGATATGGTATAGATGTAACATGGGAAAATACTGGTAAAAAAATTAATAATGGGAAATGTAGTTTTAGTAAATTTGGACAAGATCCAGAATTTTATAATACAGATGGACATAAATTGTTTGGATTAGAAGATGCATTTGATTTTGAAAGTTTTGAAGATTCAGAATTTAAGAAAGTTTATGATCCAGATGAAGAAGAGTTTGATTTAACATTACTTAGTGAAGATGAAATTAAAAAATATTATAGTCATATAGCATCTAAAGTCGAGAGTAGAAGTCCATATAAACATGATTTATCAAATCAACCTATAGAGATAAAAAATAAAAATTTACCAGTTGATAGAGTTGAATATGCTTTAACACAAGAAGCATTAAAAATGTATCCTATCTATATTGCATTAAATTTTTTGAAAAATAGAGGTGCTTTGGAAGTTAGTCCAGAATTATTAAAAGCTTTTTCTAGTAGATCAGGATATATTTTAGATGTTCTCGGAGGTAATTTAAATAGACCAAGTAGTTTAAATTTAACATCAATAGGATTAGATAATTATATTATTGAAAAAGATGGTTCTGTTGAATATAAAAAAGGTAATGAAAATAGAGCTAGTCGAGTTAGGGGAGTTAATTTTCAATTTAAAGAAGTAACACAAAAAGAATTAGATAATTTATATACTCATTTAAATCAATTTATGAATAAATATTTATATGATTATATATTAAACACTATAAAAGAATTGAATACTTTGTTAGAAAACTATGAATTTAAACCTGATGAATGGGATGATGATAGAGCAATGCAAAGTACAAATATTTATACTAAACTATCTATGATAGTAAATAGTCGTGATTTTCTAATTCAAATGGGTATGAATGAACAAGAAATAGATGGTATTATTCAAAGAATTAATAATAAATATGAAGAATTACATAAACCATATGAAAAAACAATTGATCAAAAAGAAAACAGTTTAGGATTTTTAGAAGAGGTATTTTGTGATATAGACATGGTATGGCGTACAATGGAATATGATTTGCAAAAACAACTAACTGAAGAAGAATTTGCATCTTTGTATAGTAATGTTGATTATATGATTGAACTATTTGAAAAATATATTACTATTGCTGGAAAAAATAAATTTAGATTTGATGAGTATGATATTTCAAAAGAAGATTTGAAACAATTATTAAATAAAATATTAAAGAATTATCAAAATAAAAAAACAAGTGAAGAAACACATGCTTTGTAATAAAAACTAGTCATTTGACTAGTTTTTTTACTTGAATATTAACTATTTATACAAAAAAAGCCTTGATTACTCAAGGCTATATTTCAAAATGGAGCAATTGTGTATCTCGTTTGAGAAACAATTACCGACAAATGTAACGAGATAAAACTCAATCACACATTAAATATATCATATTTTTCATTAAAAATAAATAAAATGCTAAACAAATTTTCCAAAATTTGGTATAATCATAATAGCGAATATCTTAAGATATTCTTTTTTTATTAAGGAGTGCTGAATTTATGTTGCTAAAAAGTGTAGAAATCAATAATTTTAAATCTATAGAATCATGTAAAATAGATATCGAAAAAGGTTGTAAAGTTTTTGTTGGATTGAGTGAAAGTGGTAAAAGTAATCTGTTATGTGCATTATCATGCTTAGATTCCGGATTTAACTTAACTAAAGAATATATAAAAGCAGGAACTAGAAGTAATCAAGACTCATCAGTTGACTTTGATTTAATTATGGACTCTGAGGAGAAAAAACAATTAATTGATACTATACAATCTCATATTTATTCTTCAAAAATTAATAAATTTATTATGTTTGATGGTGAACAAGTGAAAATTGAAGATTTTATTAAGTTTAATTATTTATATTCTGTTGATGTAAGAAAAAATGAACGTAATATGAAATATTATATTTTATCAAGTATAGATAAATATGAAATAAATGAAACCATGTTTTTATAACTGGTAGCAACGAGGCTCCTATTACAATAACAAATAAGAAAAACTCTGAAACAACTGAAATAAAAGAAAAGGTAATAGTCAATTTAGATGAGTATGATATTTCTACAGATGATAAGAGAGAAATAAATGCAAAAGAACTTAATACGTATTTCTGTTCGTTCGGATTACAAATAGCTAAAAATAATATACCTTCGGTTTTATTTTGGGAATATAAAGATGAATACTTACTACCATCTTCTATTTTGATTAAAGATTTTATTGAAAACCCAGATATAAATATTCCTCTAAAGTATATCTTTAAGTTATGTGAAATTGATGATATAAAATCGGAATATGAAGAATGTTTAGAAATGGGAGAAGCTTCATTTCAAAATCTTTTGGATGATGTTAGTAAAAATATTAATAAGTATTTAAGACAAGTATGGAGAAGCATGCCTACAAATTGTAGGCTAGAATTAAAAGAAAATGCTGACAAGATAAATATTCGTATTAAAGATTCCAATAATTCTTATCTATTAGATAAAAGAAGTGATGGTTTTAAAAGATTGCTAACATATATGATAATGGTATCAGTAAAAAATAAGAATAATCAGTTAAACAATACATTGATTTTAGTTGATGAGCCAGAGACTAAAATTGATATTCCTGGCCAAGAATATTTAAAATTAGAATTAATAAATATAAGCAAAAATAATTATGTATTTTATTCTACCCACTCAACTTCAATGGTCGATACTTCAAATATAGGAAGGCACTATATAGTTAAAAAAACAGATGAGTGTACTCAAATAGAAGAAGCAAATGAGGATAATTATGATAGCGCTTTAACATTGTATAAAGCATTAGGCATGCAGGTTTACGCGGTAATTAGGGACAAAAATATAATTTTTGAAGGATGGACAGATATGCATATTTTCAAAACTGCCTTATCTAAAATGCCACAAGGAAAAAGAAATAAGTTTAAAAATTTAGGTATGACTCATGTGCCTGGTGCAACTAAATTTAGAGATTTTGCTTCTTTTTGGGGCTTGCTTGCTAGAGACTATTATATTATATCTGATGCAGATGAAACATCGTCTAGTTTAAAAGAAGCATTTTTACAAGACAACTATACAGGAACATGGTATAAATATGATGAATTTAATATTCCAAAACAAATATTTACTTGTGAAGATTTTATAGATGTTGATTATATAGTGTCATGTGCTAAAAAATTTGGAGATGCTAATAATTTTAGTACTAAAATTAATAAAGAAAAATTATTAGATGAAAGTATATCAAATGTAAGTTGTATTGAAGAATGGATTAGATTTCATGAAAGCGATAAGAAAAAATCTAAAAAATTAATAATGGATTTTAAAACTATGCTTGCGTCTAATATAAAAAAAGAAAATATAATTGACGAATATAAAATACTTATAGATGGCATAATTGAAAAACTAGGCTTATAACTATAGAAAAAATCGATGAATAATGTAACAACAATAATTAAGGAGGCATTTTATGGCATATAGAATTGTTCACAATAATTCAACAGCGTGTTATTTAAAAAATGATAATAAAGTATTAATGATTAAGTTTTATAATAAATGGGGACAAGTATATGCTCCACCTGGTGGTAAATTTGAAACTGATGAAACACCTTCAGATTGT
>CACWLI010000003.1 GCA_902761685.1 uncultured Erysipelotrichaceae bacterium
CCACATGGACAAGGATCATTTCTACCTATTTTCTTTTGTGCTCTTTTTGGTGCTGATTTTGTTCCTTCTTCACTACTATTAGTTCTAATATTCTTTACTTCTTGTCTTTCAATATTTTGTCTTATTTCAGCATTTAATAAATAATTTGAAATTTCAGCACTTATTGATGCCATCATATTATCAAACATTTGGAATCCTTCTAAGGCATAAACTTGAAGTGGATTACTTTGAGCATAACCTCTAAGCCCAACACCTTCTTTTAATGCTTCCATTTCATCTAATTGATTCATCCAGTATTTATCTATTATTCTAAGAGAAATAGATTTTTCAAAATCATTTTGTACTTCTTCAGGAATATCTTCTAATTTTTTATTATAATCATCAACAACAATATCATAAATAAAATCTATTAATTCTTCATTTGATTTATTTTTAAAATCATCTTTTTTAAGTTTCTTTCTCTTTAATAAATGGGCATTAAATTGTTCAATAATATTATCAATATCATTATCTGTTAAATATCCCTCTGGTTCAAGATGAGAATTAATTTGATTTTTAACAAAATCTTTAAATGTTTCTAATACTCTATCCCTTATGCTTTCTTTATCTAGAATCTCATTTCTTCTTTCATAAATTATTTCTCTTTGTTTACTAATTACATTATCATAATCAAGTAATCCTTTACGTCTATCAAAGTTAAATCCTTCAACTTTCTTTTGAGCAGACTCTAAATTATTTGAAATCATTTTATTTGATATAGCTTGATCTTCTGGAATACCTAAGCTTTCCATAACACTCTTCATTTTATCTGAACCAAACTTAACCATTAAATCATCTTCCATAGAAACAAAGAATCTTGTTGTACCAGGGTCACCTTGTCTACCAGAACGACCTCTTAATTGGTTATCAATTCTTCTTGAATCATGTCTTTCAGTACCAAGAACAAATAAACCTCCAAGTTCACGAACACCAGGTCCAAGTTTAATATCTGTTCCACGTCCAGCCATATTTGTTGCAATTGTAACTGCATCTTTTTCACCAGCATGTTCAATAATATGTGCTTCTTTTTCATGATTTTTTGCATTTAATAATTCATGTTTAATTCCAGCTTTTGTTAATAATTGGCTAACTACTTCACTTGTTTCAACTGAAGCAACACCAATTAATACAGGTCTATGAGATGCATGTATTTCCTTAACAGTTCTAACAAGCGCTTTATATTTTCCATTTAATGATGAATATATTAAATCAACTTGATCATCTCTAATTATCGGTTTGTTTGTTGGAATACATACAACATATGTATTATATATATTCCTAAATTCTTCTTCTTCTGTTTTAGCAGTACCAGTCATCCCAGATAATTTATTATACATTCTAAATAAATTTTGGAATGTAATTGTTGCCAAAGTTTTAGTTTCTTCATTTATAGTAACATTTTCTTTAGCTTCAATTGCTTGATGCAATCCTTCACTAAATTGACGTCCATACATTAAACGACCAGTAAATGTATCAACAATAATTACTTTATCATTTTCTACTACATAATCAACATCTTTCTTAAATCCATAATTAGCAACACATGCTTTGTCTAAATTATGAACCATTACACTATTTTCAATATCATACAAGTTATCTAAATGTAATAATTCTTCAGCGTGTTTAACACCTTGTTCAGTAAGAGTTACTCTCTTTGTTTTTTCATCTACTACATAATCATCTATTTTTAAAGCTTTAGCAACTCTATCTGCTTCTTTATATACATTTGCACTCTTTGCAACTCCTCCAGATATAATTAATGGAGTTCTAGCTTCATCTATTAAAATTGAGTCAACTTCATCTATGATTGCAAAATTTAAACCTCTTTGAGTTCTATTTTCACGTCTAACAACCATATTATCTCTTAAGTAGTCAAATCCAACTTCATTATTAGTTGTATATGTGATATCTGCATTATAAGCTTCTTGTTTTTCTTGTGGAGTTTTTGCTCTAGTATTTATACCAACTGATACTCCCAATAAATCATATATTGGACCCATCCATTCAGCATTACGAGTAGACAAATACTCATTTGTTGTAATAACATGAACCCCAAGTCCACTAAGAGCATTTAAATATGCAGGTAATACAGTAGTTAATGTTTTTCCTTCACCAGTTTTCATCTCAGCTATATTACCACGATGTATAGCTACTCCACCAATTAATTGAACTCTAAATGGCTTTTCTCCTAAAGCTCTAAAGCAAGCTTCTCTAGCAACTGCAAATGCTTCAACTAATATATCATCAAGTGTTTCTCCTTCAGCTAATCTTTTCTTGAATTCATCAGTTTTTCCTTTAAATTCAACATCTTTTAGCTTTTGCATTTCTTCATCTAAAGCTTCAATTTTATCAACTAATTTATCTATTTTTTTTAATTCTTTAGTTTCATAATCAAAAATACTTTTTAATATTCCCATGTCATTAACCTCCGTAATACATATTATATCATAATGTAATAAAAAAAAGAATCAAATGATTCTTTATTCTAAGCTTTTAGTTTCAAAAACTAAATTTTTAAAAATATAATATACTTCATAAACAGCTAATAATGAACAAGGTAAAATAATTAAAAAGAAGAAAACCCATTTACTCTCTAAAAACAAAATTATTCCACCAATATTATTAATTACTTTTATTTTTTTACCTATAATAAACTCATCTCTATAAACACTTTCATCATTTTCTAATAATATATGTGGATTTGCTGTATCACTTACAACTTCTATTATTGTTCCAACTCCTGGATATATATTTTTATTAGAATCTGTTTTATAAACAAATACTTCATCATTTTCTAATAAATCAGTTATTTTTTCTTTTTTTACAATAATCAAAGAGTTTTTTTCATAAGTACTAGTTTCATTATTTTTATCAATTAGAACATATACATTATCCTTAAATTCACTTGTTCCATAACTATTTTGCATTAATATAAAAATACTAATTGCTAATACGCATAAAACATATATAGCTATAAAAATAATAAAAATAATTTTTAATGCTTTATTCATAATTAATCACCAATAGTCAAACCCTTCTACTATATAAATATTAACATAATTTAATATAATTTTGCAACAATTAAAAAAGTGGATTGCTCCACTTAGTTTGCTTCGATTATACCATAATCTCCATCTTTTCTTTTATAAACAACATTTATCTTATCAGTATCTACATTTTTAAATACAAAAAATGTATGTCCTAAAAGTTCCATTTGAGTTATAGCTTCTTCTTCATCTATTGGTTTTAAAAAAACTTCTTTTCTTCTAACAATAATTTGTTCTTCATCTTCCATTAAATCATCTATTTCAGGAACATATTCTTCTCTTGTAATTCTCTTACTAGATAATTTAGATTTATATTTTTTAAATTGTCTTTCTAATTTATCAATAACTAAATCTATAGCAGAATATAAATCAGCACTTGTTTCTTCTGCTCTTATATTATATTTACCACTCCAAATGGTTACTTCAACTTTTTGATCTTTTCCTTTAGCAGATATCAATGCTTTAGCTTCTACCTCTTCATTATCATCAAGATATTTTTCTACTCTTGATAATTTACTTTTCAAGTAATCGTTAATTGCATCAGTAACTTCTATTTTGTTACCACGAATGTTATATTTCATCTCATCATCCTCCTAATGAAATTATAACATTATTTCAATATTATTTCTATCAATTCATAATAATTACACATAATCTTTACATTACAAATAAAAAATACACAAACTTCGTGTATTTATACTGCTGTCAATTCTGCTTCTCTTACATTAATTGCTTGAGAACCTTTTGTAGTTTCAATTAATGTAAAGTCAACTACCTCGCCTTCTTTCAAAGTCTTGTAGCCTTCTTGGTCAATAGCTGAATAATGAACGAATACATCTTCATTTACTAAACCTTCATATTCAATAAATCCATATCCCTTATCATTATTGAACCATTTTACACGACCTCTACTCATCAAACACCGTCCCTTCCTGTAATAATCATAGTACACATTTTTCCTGCGCACAATAGTAATCATACTACAAATAACGACATAGTATATACGAATGTCATCAAATATATATTTATTGTCATAAAGTTTATATTTTTTCCATCAAAACAATGAAAATATTAATTTAATAACATTTAACTATAATATAATAACATATCAAAATAACCAAACTTTTAAATATATTAATATTATTCTAGTGGTGTAATATGAAAAGTAAAATTATTAATTCAATAATTAACATAATACAAAAATACTACAACTACGATGAAAAAAAGATTAAAGAAATAAGATATGGTTTAGAGTCAATTTACTTGTCACTATTTAAATTAATAATAGTATTAATAATTTCAACAATTATACACACTTTAAAAGAATTATGTATATTTATTTTGCTATATGGAGTTTTAAGACTTACAGCCTTTGGTTTACACACCAAAAACTCAATTCAATGTTGGATACTTTCTATTATTACTTTTACATTGATTCCTTATTTAATAAAAACTACAACTATTGATAAAAATGTAATGTTAATATCTTGTTTATTATTACTCATATTAATAATAGTATTTGCTCCAGCTGACACAGAAAAAAGGCCATTGATAAATAAAAATAAAAGATTAATATTTAAAATATTATCAACAATAATATCAATAATTTATATTTATTTAATATACATTAATCATAACTATAAATACTATTTATTTTTTTCATTATTATTAGAAACAATATTAATATTACCAATCACATATAAACTTCTTGGTCTTAAATATAACAACTACAAGAGTTATAAAAGAAAGGAGGTACAAAAATGAAATTATTTGCTAAAGCTGCAGCAGTTCTAGGAGCATTCGTAGCTGCTACATCTACTATGGGTTGTTTAATATTCTTCTTTGATGAACCAGAAATGCCAGAAGAATTATTATAATTTTTATACTAGCGTCAAAAAAAGATAAGTGAATCATTACTTATCTTTTTTTATTATTATTTTACTTGTAAAAACATTTAATTCTATAATTTGTTCTAAATGAATTAGTTCAGATTCTTTTAACAATTTATTAACAATAAATAATCCAAGTCCTCTATTTTTTCCTTTACTTGTATAATCTTTATTATTTATTTTATTTAAATCAATTTTTCCTTTAAAGGAATTATCAATTATAATTACTATATTTGATTTTTCACTATAAATATCAATCCCAATATATTTATCTTTACTTTTTTCAGCAGCTTCAACTGCATTATCAAGAAGTATTCCAACAATTTTGTATAAAATCACATATTCATTATGCGGTAATTTTTTAAAACTATTAGATAGTTTATTAGAAATAATTATATTTAGTTTATAACCTTTTTCTTCTAAACCGTTTAATTTATAATAAAAAATTCCTTTTAATCCTGTTGGTAAATTGTAAATATTTTTAATACCAATTCCTTTTTTATTATAAATAGTAATTAATTCATTTAATGCATCATCATATTCTTTTGAGTTTTTATTATCAAAACTTTTTAAAAATAATAAATTATTTAACATTTCATGTCTATTTATTCTATCTTCATCAACTATTTTTTCATATTTGCTCATAAAATTAAGAAGAATCTCACTTTTTTCACTTTCTCTTATAACTTTAAAATAATTATGAAAATTTGATATTATTAGAACTGAAACACATAATATTATTAACAAATTTAAAAAATATATATTTTTAGATAATGTAACAAAATATTTAAAATCGACAGCAATAAGCACTATTAATAAAACTACTAATACATAGTATATATGATTTTTATTTAAATACTTATTAAACATTAAAGCTACTTTTATTTTTATCTTTTTAGAATAACATGTTAAATACACTAATAAAACGTTTATAAATGAAAATATTGATTTTTGCCAAATATTAACTTCAAACATTTTTATATCTATAATATTTGTATTTAATACTACCATTGATAAGATGATTTCATAAAATATTCCTAAAATATAACAAATAAGCATATTATAAAGAGTCACTTTTAATTCATCTTTAAAAATTAATAAATTAACTGAAACCAAAATTAAAAAGCTTAAAACAATTCTTGAAATATCTTGATCAAAATAAGTAATAATAGTTACAAATATTCCTGATATTATTAAAATTAAAAAATTTCTATAATTTATTATTATTCCTTTTTTGTTAGTTAATTTAGCATATGCCAATTCTTGTATATACACAGTTATTATAGATGCAAAAATAATGTATATATAATCTAAATTACTCACTTTCCATCAATTCCTTTTTATGTGTTTTAGATACTAAATAACCACTAGATTTATCTTTAAAATATACTATTAAGTCATTCCAATCTATTTTAGTGACATTTTTCTTATTTATAAGAATACCTTTTGTTGATAAAACAAAATAAGAAGGTAATATTTGCTTAACATTATTAACAGATATATTTTGAAAATACTCATTATCTGTTGTAATAATTCTAATACCTCTTCCATCTCTTTTAATATAATTTATATCCATTAAATTAATTGAATATTCAATATTTTTATAAATAAATCTATAGACCCTATCTATATTTAACATTCTTAAACAAATATCTATATTCTCATTTAAATTCTTTTCAATATTTGAACATTTAGGTATAAAATCTAACACCTGTAATCTTTGTTTATAAACTTCGTAATATAATGAAGAATGTGCAGTAATTATAATAATAGGACTAATCCAATTATTACATTCATCTCTTATCATTCTTGCAATTTCAATACCATCTCCATTTAGTAATTCTAAATCTAAAATATATATTGATCTATTCTTATCATTTTTAATGTACTTGACAAGACTTTTTTCATAATCACTAAACTCTTTTATATCAAAATCTATTTTATTATTCATCATCTTACTAATAATTATATTTATTAGTTTTTTTCTATGCAAATTGTTATCATCTACAACAACAAAATTCACCATAAACATATGCTCCTTAATATAAACGTTCTTAATAATCTTAACATATATTTATTTATAAAAACAAGCATAAAAAAATAATATAGATTTTTAAACCATATTATTCTAACTCACTGACTTTTAAAGTATATAAGTTTTCTGGATCAATTGGACTTCCTTTATAATATACTTCAAAATGCAACATAGATTTTTCACTATTATCTAAATCTGATTCCTTACTATTTGCTATTATTTCTCCTTGTGATACTTTATATCCAACATTTACTAAAACATCTGTAACATTACCATATACTGTTTTTAAGTTATCATTATGCTTAATAGTAATTAGTTTTCCATATACTTCATTATCTTCTATTGCTATTACTTCGCCATCTAAAACAGAAAGAACTTCAAATGATTCATCATTTACATAATCAACACCACTATTTTGCATATAAGTATTTTGATATACAATTATAGAATCTTCTTGTTTTTCAGAAGTAGATTCATAATCATAAAAATATTTACCTACTTTAACTTTATCAGATAAATATGGTCTTATAACTTTACCTGGTTCAGTCTTCATAACTGGACTAATATCACTTTGAAAAAAATCATCAAGTGTATAATCATAATTTGGTTTTTCATTAACAAATTTTTTTATTCCTGAAATAACCATCATAACACTTAATACCATTACAATTACAACGCCTAAATAAATAGCAGGTATAAAAAATTTTGAATATTTTCTCATAATTCACTCTCCTAATAATAGAGTGAACAAATTCATATTTTTTATACATCTATTTTTATACCTTTATAATAATATTTTAATATTTCATCATATTTATACCCTTTTTTAGCCATTACATTTGCTCCATATTGACTCATACCAACACCATGCCCATATCCTTTTGTACTAACATATACTGTTGAATCTTTTTTTTCTATATTTACATCTGTACTTCTAAGACCTAAAAGATTTCTAAATTTAGTACCTTTAAAAGTTATATTATTAATAGTTATACTCTCTGCTCTACCAGTACTACTCCTATTAATTTTAATATTATTAATTTTGTCAGAATTAATATTTAATTTATTTAAAAATTCTTTTTCATCAAATTTAACAGTCTTTTCTTTATAAGAATATTCTTTATCCCAAGATGAATCAACGCTTACTAAATAGTCTAATTTTTGACTAAAAACATTTTCGCAATTTTCCGTATATCCATTTGATATAGAAAAGTAAAAAGAAATTATTGTTTTATCATTATAAGTCATATGTTCATTTTTAGTTTCATTAACAGCTCTTTTTATTTTATTAAAATTATTTTCATAACTATCTTTCCAATTATTCTTCATTTTATCATTTGTTATATAACACTGATCTTTAGTTGTTGTGGAAAACACATAATTATTATTTGTTTCTAATTTATAAAGTGCAAATGTTCTTGCAGCAACACTCATAGCTTTAAGTGCTTCATAATCAAATGAAGCTGGCATTTCACAAGCAACTACTCCAACAACATAATCTTCTAAATTTAAACTTTTTTTTTCATTATCAATAATAATATTTACTGTTTTTTCCTCATCATCAATTACTTCATCTTGAAAATAATTTTCATCAATAATTGTATTTACTTCAGTTTTTTTAAATAAAAAACTAAAAATAAGTATAAAAAACAATAAAAAAAATACTATGATTTTTTTCTTCATAGTATATTTTATTCTATTTATTTTCTAATATTCTATTTTTTTCAGCTTCAAATTCTTCTTTTGTTAATACTTTATCTTTGTATAATTGGTTTAATTTTTCTAAATCATCGTATTTTTTTGAATTACTAGCTTTAAAATTAAAACCATTTGGATTTTCAAGTGAAATATAGAATATTAAAGCAAGAATTCCTGATATTGTACATAATAATAACAATACTATAGTCCATATTAATAAAGTTTCTTTATTCTTTACAATATCTTCATCACTCATATTAGATATTTCTCTTAATTTGTTTCCACCTATAATCATTGGAATTCCTACAATTGCTCCAAAGATTGTACAACAACAAATAATACCTAATACAAATGATATTAAACCAGCTACATTTAAAATTGACTTATCCATTTTTCCCTCCTATAAATTTAATATTTTCTTAACTCTTCTTTTATGTCTTTCTTCAGTTGATGGCAGTGTTTTAATAAAATTATCTAGAATTTCATCTAAATTCTCTGTATATTCAGCTAAAGTCATAACATTTGCCATATTATGCTCTCTAGCTAATTGTGCCTCTCTTGGAGTATTAACTTTAGCGGCAATAATATTTTTCATTTTATTAGCAACAATACTCATTCCAATACCAGTACCACATATTAATATACCAAGGTCAACTTCTTTAGATGTTACACCATTACATAACTTAATAGCATAATCTACATAATCTGTATTATCTTTTACATCACAGCCATAGTTCTTATATTCTATACCATTTTTATTTAAATAGTCAATTATTTTTGATTTAAGTTCAATACCATGATGATCATTTGCTATTCCTATTTTCATATTATTTATCACCCTTTTTAGTAGTTTTCTTTCTTGCTATCTTAATTTTTTCAGTCTTTTCATTAATAACTGATGTTTTTTCTTTCACTATTTTAGCATCTTTTATTTCATTATTATCTTCTAAAAAATCTTCTTTTTCACAAGATAATATTACTCTAGTTTTAGCTAAATAATCATGTAATCCTACTCCATCACTTCTATATATTATCATTCCAAAACTAGTAAATAATAATGCTGCATCCAATATTTGAACAAAAATACTAAGTTTAATAAATGATGCTTTAGTTAAAAATAATACCATTATTAATAAAATAGAAGATGTAAATATACTATCTATAATAGCACTTCTTATAATTACTTGAGAAAGTTTTAATTCTTTTTTATCGGTTGAAACAACTTCTAATCCACAAATTAACTTTCCAAGTGTTTTTCCTTTTGTATAATATTGAAATAAACTAAAATATAAAAATGTAATTATTAAAGTTATTAATATAGATGGAACACCATAATAAGCTACTTCATATGATAAATCAGTTGCTTTTTCATCTGTTAATACTGAGGTTGGGTCAGTCATAGATAATTCTGCAATATATTCTTCATATTTATTTGCTGCTTCTTGATATTCATCCATCTTAGGATTTAAAAATTTAATATTTGTAAAAGCTAGTACAATAATATTAATAATTATAATATCAATTACATAAGCAAATATTCTTCTATATGTGGGCTTTTTCATTATTTTTTCTCTCCTTTTGGTTTTTTATAAAATATAGATAATAAACTAGATTTCTTTTTTAATAATCCAGTTTCTTTAAATTCTCTATTAGCATTCCATATAAAAGTGTGAGATAAATCATATAACGTACCCTCATTAGTAGTATATGTACCCAAATCTATAGTATCATCATCAATTACAACTGGAGATCTTCCAGAAAAATTAATTTTTAATAATTCAGATTTTTTATTATACATTTCTCTTTCTATTCCATAAAAAGATGTAATAATCAAAGCATATTTATTATCTCTTATATACTTATCTAAAATTCCTATTATTTCATCTATTTTATGTAGTTTATCTTGTATATCATCAACAAATTTTACATCACTAATATCATAATTAATTATTATTAATTCTTTATCATTATAAGTATTAAGTGTTTGAATTAACTTTTCACCATCATATATAAAATCATCATCTGTTGGTAAATACTTTAAATCATCATCAATTGAATTTCTAAGACCAGTTAAGTAATAATTTATAAAACCACAGTTATCTCTTTTGTCCATTAATAAACACTTTAATTTAGCTTCTTTTATTGAATTTAAAAAATAATCAGCAGAAACTGCAAAATTATACATAAATGGTATTTGTTCATTACCACATTTTACAGGAAATAATGAATAAAACCTTACAGTTTCAAAATTAATCGGCCTATATTTTTGAGCTAATAATTCTTGTTTAAATATAGATACATCAATACTATTATAATTATAGAATATTATTTGATCATTATCTTCTATTTTAATTGCACCATCAACTAAAAATGTTCTTGTATCACATGGTGCTGTTTTATTTTGAATTAATACTTCAACTTTTTTTTCTAAATCTTTCCATTTTTCACCAAATTCAGTAATGTATGATTTTACTAAATCTTTTGTTTGTAATAGATTGCTAAGATTATTCTCTCCAGTTACAAAACCAATTCTAACATTTGGACCCATTTCATAACTTATGTTATTAAATCCTTTAATTATATCTTTGTAATCATTAACTGATTTTTGACATAGTACTAAATGAACAAATATTCTACATGTAGTATTACTATCAAGTTCACTTATATATGAAGATAATTGTTCAATTGTTTTACTAGAATCCCAATATACTATAATATGAATTCTTCCTTTTAATCTGTTGGTTTCATTTTCAATATATTTTACTAACTGATTTGATTTTTGCTCATTAATATTTATATTATTTTCAACTAAATTATATGTTAAAGAATCTTCAACACCTATACTAAAATTTCTATAAGCACTTTTATAATCTAAACTTCTATTTGGTATAGAAAAGAAAACTCTTTCTTTCGTAAGTCTATCCATATTAGGCATTAAACTTTCAGTATAAACTTGATAAGAATCACTTTTTTCAACACCAAATCCATTTATTAATAATAAAATGTTCTTTTTCATTATTTAATCTCCTACTGAAATAATTATATCATTCTTTTTTTCTTTTTTAAATGCTTATATAGTTCCATTACAGTTAAAATTGGTAATGATAACAATAAAACTATTACTAAATGTCCATAAGGAATTTGTTTAATTTGTAAGAATTTAGATAAGAATGGAACTTCCATAACAATTATTTGTAATAATATAGAACCAACTATTGTAAATAAAATAAATTTATTTTTCTTAAAGCTATTTTCAAATATACTTTTTACTTCACTTCTACAATTTATAACGTGAATATTTTGAATAAATACCATTAATGCTAAAACATATCCTCTAGCTATTACAACATCTACATTCATTCTTTGTAAGATAAACCAAACAGCAAATACAACTAATCCAATAAATAATCCAGATATTGATATTTGTGTAATTAATTCACGTTCAAATAAACTTTCTTTTGGATTTCTTGGTTTTTGTTTCATTAAAGTATCTGTTTCTCTTTCAAAAGATAATGCCATATCTTGAAGACCATCTGTAACTAAATTTAACCAAAGTAATTGTATTGCCACTAATGGTAAATCCAATCCAAATGCTATAGATAAAACAAAAAATAATACTTCTGCTAATCCACAAGAAAGTAACATTATAGATATTTTTCTAATATTAGAATATGCATTTCTTCCCTCTTCAATACCAGCTACTATAGATGCAAAATTATCATCAATAATTATCATTTTTGCAGTCTCTTTAGCAACATCTGTTCCGCTTCCCATTGCTACTCCTATGTTAGCTGCTTTTAATGCAGGTGCATCATTTACTCCATCCCCTGTTACTGCAACATATTCTCCTTGTCTTTGTAATGACTCAACAATTTTTAATTTTTGCATAGGTGTAACTCTAGCAAATACTTTTTTATCCGAAATAAACTTATCAAATTTTTCTTCATCATCTATATAAAAATCTAAATCACTACCTGTAGTTACTTCACTCTTTTCTTTAATCATGTTTAAATCTTTTGCAATAGTATATGCAGTTAATGCATGATCACCAGTAATCATTAATACTTTAATACCAGCTGCTTTACATTCTTTAATTGCTTGTACTGCTTCTTTTCTTACAGGATCTATAAATCCAACCAATCCAACAAAACTTAGTCCTGAAATATCTTTTTCACTATATTTTTCTTTCTTTTCAACTTCACCATCACATAATGCAATAACTCTAAGTCCTTTAGCAGCCATCTCATCATTTTGTTTTAGAATTTCATCTTTATTTAATTTAGTTTTTTTACCATTATTATATGAATGTGAACAAAATTCTAATATAACTTCTAAAGAACCCTTAGCACTACAATAAACTTTATCATCTTTTTTATAAAATATTGCGCTATACTTCTTTTCAGATTCATATGGAATTTCATCTATTTTATTATAACTGTTTTCATGTACATTTAATTTTCTAGCTAAAGCTAAGAAAGCAATGTCTATCGAATCCCCAAATGATTTGAATTTTCCTTTTTCTTTTTCAAGAACAGCTTCATTATTTATATATCCTAAATAAGAAATATATTTTGCATTGTCTATATCCGAATCATTAAATGGTATTACGTGTCCATTATCATTATATCCTGTTCCTTCAATATCAAATTCTTCTCCACTAGCAAGAAGAATTTTTTTAGCTGTTTGCTCGTTAACAGTTAATGTTCCAGTTTTATCACTTGCTATAACAGTACAACTACCTAAACTCTCAACAGAATTAAGTTTTTTTACAATAACATTTCTTTTTGACATTTTATTAGAACCAATAGTTAATGCCATAGTAAGAGCAAGAGGCAATCCCTCAGGCATAGCTGATACGCTTAAAGCAACAACTGACATAAATATTTCTATAGGTTGTTTACCAGCTTTTATTAAAACTATAGCAATTATTATAGCAATTACAACTATTAGTAATGTTATTTGTTTTGAAAACTTTTCCATTCTAATAGTTAGTGGTGATGGAGTTTCCTCTGTTCCAGTTACTTTTTGAGCTATTTTACCTACTTCAGTATTAATACCAGTATTTACAACAACAGCAAGAGCTCTTCCTGTTAATACAGAAGTTCCAGCATATAACATACATTTTTTGGATACATCCTTATTATCAACAGGTTCAAAAGATTTATTAACTCCTATGCTTTCACCAGTCAAAATTGATTCATTTACAGATAAATTATTTGAAGTTAAAATTCTAGCATCAGCACTAACAACTGTACCAGGTTCTATTACAATAATATCTCCAGGAACTATATTTTCTGAATCAATTTCTTTATGTCTATTTTCTCTAATCACTTTTACTTTAACTTTTATTAAATTTTTCAAAGCTTCTGAATTTTGTTCAGCTCTATACTCTTGTATAGTAGAAACAATTGCATCTACTATAATAATAAATAATATAGCAATTGCATCAATAGTTTCACCTACTATAAAAGATAAAATAGAAGCAGCAAACAATACAAATATAATTGGGTCTACCAAAGATGAAAAAAATATTTGTATTTTAGTTTTTTTCTTTTCTTTTGGTAATTCGTTTAAACCATACTCTTTTAATCTTCTTTTTACTTCTTTTTCATTTAATCCACTAAGTGAACTTTTAAACTCTTTTAATACCTTCCCTTTTTCAACATTACTATAATCTTTTTCCATTCTAACCACCTTATTATCATTATAATTATAATTTATTATTGATATTTTTTCAATAAAAAAGAGAGCTAATCGCTCTCTTCTAATACTACATTAAATGTCTTTTGTTCATTACCTCTAATTAAAACTACTGAAACTGTATCACCTGGCTTATATTTAGATAGGTAATATTTAAGTCTTGCTGAACTACTAACATCATATTGTCCTATTTTTATAATAACATCACCTTTTTTGATTCCCGCTTTTTCAGATGGACCTCCTACAGCAACTCTATAAACAACAACTCCAGATTTTATATTAGAATTAATTGTTATTCCTTCTTTTCTTAAAGTATATGTTGGAGTAGATAAATTTGCCATACTTATTCCCAAATATGGTCTTACAACCTTTTCACCTTTTATTATAGTATTAGCATATTCCATTGCTTCTTCAATTGGTATAGCAAATCCTATACCTTCTATTTCATCTTGAACAATTTTCATTGAATTTATTCCAATTACTTCGCCTTTTAAATTACATAGTGGACCTCCACTATTACCAGGATTTATAGCAGCATCTGTTTGCATTACATTCATTACCCAATCATTAGCAGTTGATTTAACAGCAACTTCAACCATTCTGTTTTTTCCACTTAATATACCACGTGTAACTGTTCCAGAATAATCTGAACTCATTGGAGAACCAATTGTAAATACGGTATCTCCAACTCTAGATGCTTCACTGCTTCCTATTGTTGCAATCTTCTTAATATATTTTGGATCAATCTTTAATACTGCAATATCTGCATATTCATCACTTCCAACAACAGTTGCATCTAAGGTTTCACCACTCATTAAAATAACTTTTACCTCATTTGCTCCATATATAACATGGTGATTCGTCATAATATATCCTTCACTTCTATATATAAAACCAGAGCCAATTCCAGCAACTTTGTTATTTTGAAAATTTTGTACAACTACAACTGCATTATATATATTATCTATTCCTGTTATCATTTCATTATCTGAACCAGATACAACAATTGTATTTTGTTTATCAAATTCAAAAATGAATAAAAACATTAAACCCGCTCCAATAACGGCAGATACTAATGCAACAAAAAATGTTGTTAATACTTTTTTCACTTAAAACCTCCTATTCAATGTATGAAATTTGTTTATAGTTATCTGGAAATCCCATTCTATACAATACTTTTTGTATATCTATTGATTTAAGTTTAGAACCTAACCAATCAATTTCATAATCTATCTCATTCATCATCATTTTAAAATCAGTATAAGTTAACATATGTTTTAATATTATTATTAATGCAAATATGTCATGTTTTCCATATATATACTCACCATCTACTTTAGGAATATCTAATAATGCATGGTATTTTGTATCTTCTATTCCTTTTTGAGTTTCGTGATTATATAGAATATCTTCATGTGCACATAAATTTCTATAATTAGATAAAATTGATAAATAATCTCCTAATTCATCAGCATCTACACTAGTATAATAAGATGCTATTTCTTCTTTATCTTCTTGCTTTAATATAGAAAATAATTCTCCCATTAAACCAAAACTTAATACTTTAACTCCTACCCATAATGGAATATAACCATAATTATTTATATAATGACTTGTAGCTGTGTGTTGATATCCATTTATTCTAATTTGCCTTTTTAATTTTCTAATTAGATCATTTATTTGTTTACTTTTTTCTCTATTTCTATCAAAATTATCAGGATTTAAATAATCTTTTTCTTTATAACCATATTTTTTACTTAACACATAACTAAATATACTTTTATAGTTATTTTCAACAATTAATAAGTTTTTAAATATAATATTTCTAAAATATCTATCAAAAGTAAATAATGCATGTAATTCTTCAAAAGTAGCACCATCAATAAATCTTTTAGAGCCAGTTACCAAAAATGGAGAACGATATCCATTTAAGAAAAAATAATTTTCTCTTAATAATACTTCTTTTGCCATATCATAGTCTTCAATTGTAAGACCTTTACTTTTTAGTATATCCAATTGTTCTTCAATTGTTCTAAATACTTTTGCTGCCACTAGACCCACTCTCCTATGATAGAATTATATCACTAAAACAATCATTTTTAAATAAATTTTTTTAAACTTAACACAAACAAAAAAGCATATATTTGTATATATGCTTTTAAACCTCAATTATTTCATTTTTTTTTATATTTTCATAATCTTTTCTAATAATTTCTATCAATATTTCATCATGAAATTCACCATTATAGAAATAAGCTTCTCTATATCTTCCAGCTTCTTTATATCCTGCCTTTTTTGCAGACTTTAAAGATGCTTCATTAAAAGAAAAGATTCCAGAATATAAACTATTAGCATTTAATATTTCAAAAGCAAATTTAGTTACTAACATTAATGCTTCTGTTCCATAACCCTTTCCTCTATTTTCTTTTTCTCCTATAAATCCACCAATATGAAATCTTCTAGAAACTTGGTCACTTACCTCTAGTCCATAATTACCAAGTAATTTATTTGTTTTTTTATCAATAACCGCAAAGCTATAAATTCCCTCTCTATCTTGACTAGATATCCAACTCTTTTCATTTTCTTCAGATATTAACATTTTAAAATTACCAAGGCCTCTAGCCAAAGTTTCATCATTAACCCAAGCAGTATAAGTCTTATAATCTTCTAAACTCATTGGTGATAAATATATTCTTTCACCTTCATATTTTTTATAGTACATAATAATCACTCCAATTACATTGTACCATATATTATCTATTTTTTCATTTTTCTTGTATATTCTTCATCATTATTTGAAGTTAATTCTTCAGATACTCTTTTCAATTCTTCAAGTACTTCCTGCTTTTGCTTTTTTAATTCTTCTAATCTTTCACTTGTTAATTCTTTTTCACCTTCAGACATTTCCTTATTTATCTCACTTATTTTATTTAAACTTTCTTTAAATCTTCCAAGTTTATTATCATCATATGCAGCATCACTAAATATTAATCCATCTTTATTTACAGCTTTAGGATTTTTCTTTTCTTCTTGTTCATTATAATTTGGATTAAATACTTTCTCTGAAATTGTACATTTAACATTAGAACCATTAAAATTAGAACTATTTATAATTCCTGCTATTTTAGCAATGAAGCTTTCTTTTGTCTTTACTTTAACAGAAATAGGAATAAATTTTCTAACTTGACTATAAATAAAATTTGAATAGTTTTTGTCTTTAGAATTTGAAATTGAATTAGTTCTTACTAATTTTTCATATATTTGGATTTTACCATTAGGTAAATCTACATAAGCAAAATCTATATAAGTTTCATCAAAATCATCATAATTAACTCTAATTACTTTTCTAACCTTTTCTTTTTGCTTTTGAATTTCATCATTCATTGTTCCAGCGCTAATCATCATTGCTCTAAAAAATCCAGGTTTGTCATTATATTTTTCTTTTTCTTCCTTTGTCATATCTTCCAAAGCATCACTTGTAAAAAAGAAATTCAATACTGCATCTGGATTAGAAACATAAGTAGTACCTGCTATCATAGCTTTAAAAATATTTAAAATAGGTATATATGATTCTATCTTTTCTTTTCTTCTTTGTTCTTCTGTAGTTATATTATTATACATTTCAACAAAATTATCAAAATTAATTTTATAACCACTTCCATAAATATCCCTAAAAATTCTAGCAACAGTAATAAAATTCATCACTTTACTAACAAAAATTGTTCCCAACCAAAATAATAATAAATTCATAATATTTTCCCCCTAAATAGTGAAGTATATTATAACACTTTAATAATAAAAAAGCAAATAAAAAGATATATTGCTATACCTTTACAATTTTTGTATCAATGCTATCTTTAAAAACATAATACCTTTGATAAATAAATTCTGTTACTAAGTTAATTAACATATTCAATATAGTTACGATATATTCATTCCACCCTATATCAGTTAAAACTTTAACAAGAATTGTACTTAACGGAGTAAAAACCAAATAATACAAAAATACTTTAAACATAGCTACTGGAACATTATTACTTGACTGGAATGTAAATTTTCTATTTAAGGTAAAATTCCACAATACTGATAATACTAGTGCTATTAAGTAACATAACCAATAACTTAATTTAACATATTCATTCAATACAGTAAAACTACCTATTTCTATAAGGCCTGCACTTATTGAAAAAAATACAAATTTTAATACTCTTAACATTTCATTCATAAAAACATTATAAAAAATATTTTAAAAATAGTAAACTACTCTTTTCTCTTATTAATATATTTTTTTATTAAGTTAAATTCATCATTTGCAAAACTACCTAAAGTTTTAATTCCTTTTTTAGTTTTTTTATATATATTATCGGTTAAATTTTCTAACGCTTTCATTTTTTCTTCTTTTAAAACGCTCGAAAAAATTGATCTTTCAATTTTCTTTAAATACTCCAATTCCTTCATAATAGTATTATATTCTTTATTACCATTTTGTTTACTTTTAATAAAATAATCATGTAGTTTTTTATCTATTAACAAAAACAAATCAAAAGAATTAACTTTTCCATAACAAAATAATTTACACTCTTCTACAATTGATTCAACATCCTTTATAAATTTAGACTCGATATTCCCATTATTATCATCTTTAGTAAATGGTAAATCATTATCATATAAATATTTTATTTTATTATATTTTAGTTCAAAATACTCTAATTTACATTGGTAATATTTTTTATTTATCAACGAATAATAACAAAGAGTAAAAGACCATATTTTATTATGATTTCTTTCATCATAATGAGCAATTTGATATCTAATATCTTGCAACACCATTGGACATCTATACATATAATTATATCTTTTATATATATCCTCTCTATTAACATAAGCATCAATCATTTCATTATCTATTGCTATCTTACCAAATAATTTAAAAAACTCATTATATAAATTTTTAAAATATAATTCATCCTTATTCATATGATTCTCCATTGCAGTAATTTATTCTAATATAAAATAAATAATAAAACAATTAAAAAAACCCAAATAATTGGGTTTTTAAAGTTAGTACATAGAATTCTATATTAACGCTTACTAAATTGTGGTGCTCTACGTGCTTTCTTAAGTCCATATTTCTTTCTTTCCTTAATTCTTGCATCACGAGTTACCATTCCAGCTTCTTTTAATGCTGGTCTATTTTCAGAATTAGCTAACATTAATGCTCTAGTTATTCCTAATCTAATAGCACCAGTTTGTCCTGAAAATCCTCCACCTTTAACAACAATAGTTACATCGAATTTATCTTTTTGATCAACTAATTCTAAAGGTTGAACTAAATCCATAACTAATGTTTCATAAGGCATGTAATCTTTAACATCTTTACCATTTACAGTGATAGTTCCTTTACCAGGAGTTAATGTAACTTTTGCTACACTTCTTTTTCTTCTACCAATTGCTGTATATTTAGTTTTTTCTGCCATATTACTTTACCTCTAATCTTTCTGGTTTTTGAGCTTCATGTTTATGTTCACTTCCTGCATAAACAAATAATTGTCTATAGATTTGTCTACCAAGTCTATTCTTAGGAAGCATTCCTTTAACAGCTCTTTCTACCATTTCTACTGGATATTTTTCAATCATAGTTTTTGCATTTCTTTCTCTTAATCCACCTGGATATCCACTATGATTATAATACATCTTCTTATCTAATTTGTTTCCAGTAAGTACAACTTTTTCAGCATTAATAATAATTACGTTGTCTCCACAATCAACATATGGAGTATAAGTTGGTTTATGTTTTCCTCTTAAAACATATGCTGCAGTAGCTGCAACTTTACCTAAAGTTTTACCTTCTGCATCAATTACATACCACTTATGTTCAACGTCTTCTTTTCTTAACATAAATGTTTTCATATTATTCCCTTCCTAATTTCAGTGCCATCGTATTTGCAACTACGATAATTTCTATCCCACAGAAACTGCACATCCATTAAAATGTACCGGGAATATTATATAAAAAGTATATGAAATTGTCAAATATTTTTGCAAAAATTGTCATTTAAAACTATAAAAATACAATTTCTTTTCTTGACAATGGTATATTATCATTATAAAATTTATATATAATATGGAGGTGTAGGATGAAAAATAAGTTTATCTTAATAATTCTAACATTTTTATTTTTATTAAGTTCTACAGCAACAGTTATTGGATTTATAGAACATTCAAAAATTGATTCTAATGAAAAACCTAATGAGCCAAAAAAACAATTAATAAAATACGAATATTATTTAGAGGACATACTTGTTGAAGAAATGCCTATAAATAAAAAAGAAGAAAAAAATACTAATATAGAAGAAACTGATGAAACAGATAAAACTGATGAAAATAAAAATATTGACAATTCTAATGAAGAAGAAGATTATATTCAATATGAATTTACAAAATATCAATGTTCAAATGGTGTTACAGGAACATTCGATATAGAAAAATGGGAATTTATTCCAAGTGAAGAAATAGAAAGTACTTGTAAGTTATATTTTGTTAATGCCTATTATACTGTTGAAATAAGCGCAGCTAATGGAGTCGTTGATGAAAATAACCAATCAAAAATAAAAAGAGAAAGTGATGGTTCATTCAAAGTTACACCTAATGAAGGATATGAATTTAAAGAAGTAAATTGTACAAACAATAAACAAGCAACATATGACAAATCAACAAACACTTTAAATTTGAGTGTAATTATGGAAAATATAGCCTGTAAGATAGACTTCCAAATTAAAACATTAAGAATGGATTTAAATGTTAAAAATGGACTAGGAAGTACTACTGAAAATGCTAAATATGGCGAAAGTGTTTCTGCAGTAGTAGAAGCTAATGAAGGATATGATAGTCCAAAAATCGAATGTACAAATAATCAAGAACCAACTCTTGAAAATAATCGATTAACAATTGAAAAACTTACAGATAATACAACTTGTACTGTTACATTCAATAAAGTAAAAGAGACAAAATACAAATTAACAATAAATGTAAGTGAAGGAGCAACAATCACTTCAGGAAGTACAGAACAAAATATACTTGCTGGAAAAGATGCAAGATTTAGTATTAAGCCAGACGATAATTACGAAGTTAAACTTGATTGTGGGGGTATTAAGCCAAGTGAAACAACGACCGACCCAAATGGAACTATTAATTATACATTTCTAAATATGAGTCAAGATATTACATGCAATGTAACAGCATCTTTAATACAAAATAATCAAGGAGCAGAATAAAAGGTTTAAAAAACCTTTTTTTATTGAAATTATTAATTATTAATGATAAATTATTAAAGAGGAAAAAAACATGTGGAAAATAGGAAATGTTAAAATTAATAATAGAATAGTATTTGCGCCCATGGCCGGGGTATCAAATGAAAGTTTTAGACATATTATTAAATCCATGGGAGCTGGACTAGTGTATTCTGAAATGATAAGTAATATGGGAATTATATATAATAGTAAAAATACATTAAGTATGTTAAATATATCTGATTATGAAAGACCAATAAGCATTCAAATATTTGGAAGTGATATTGAAAGTTTTAAAAAAGCAGCAAAATATGTATGTGAAAATATTAAACCAGATATATTAGATATAAATATGGGATGTCCTGTTCCAAAAGTAGCACTCAAATCGCAAGCAGGATCTAGTTTGTTAAAAAATCCAGATAAAATTTATGAAATAGTATCAGCAGTTGTTAATGAAGTTAACATTCCTGTAACAGTAAAAATAAGAGCTGGATGGAATAACAATTCAATAAATTGTGTTGAAGTTGCTAAAATAATTGAAAAAGCTGGAGCAAAAGCAATTGCAATACATCCAAGAACAAGGGAGCAAGGATATACTGGAAATGCTGATTGGTCCTTGATAAAAAAAGTAAAAGATGCTGTTAATATTCCAGTTATAGGAAATGGTGATATCAAAACAATAGAAGATGCTAAAAGAATGCTAGATGAAACAAATTGCGATGCAATAATGATAGGTAGAAGTGCCCTTGGAAATCCTTGGTTTATAAAAGAATGTATAGAATATATAGAAAATTGTAAAATAATTGATAAACCAAGTTACAAAGATAGAGTTGATATGATTGTAACTCACTATAACTTAATTAAAAAAAATGAAGGTGAAAGAAAAGCTCTACTTGATATAAAAACGCATGCATTAGCATATCTAAAATACATTCCTCAATCAAAAGAATTAAAAACAGAAATTGCAACATGCAAAACAGAAACTGAATTTAATAATTGTATTAAAAAAATATATGCTCATATTAGTAATTTGAGCTAAAAACATTAGCAAATTCTTGTATTGCTAGTGTTTTTTTTATATAATATTTAATGAGGAGGAATAGATAATGAAAAAAACTGGATTATTTAAAATAATCATGTTTATACTACTTGGTATGGTAGTAGCAACCTGGATTTTTTCAGCAGGTTATTTCAATGAAACAGAAGTTGTTGCTGTAGATATGTATAATGTAGGATTCTTTGATTTCTTTGCATTAATAATCGGAGCATTCGAATTCGAATATTTCATTCAAATACTTATTTTATTAGTTTCTATTGGTGCTCTATATGGAGTTCTTAATAAAACTGGTAAATACAGAGCCTGGATAGAAAAAATCGCAAAAAATATGAAAGGACAAGAATTAGTATTTTTAATTGTAGTTGCATTTGTAATTACAGCTCTTACTACAATGTTTGATTATGAATTTTCTTTATTCATTTTCTTCCCATTACTAATTAGTATTATATTAGCTATGGGATACGATAAAGTAACCGCTGCTTTAACTACATTTGGTTCTGTACTTATTGGTACAATTGGTAATATTAAAGGTGATACAGTAACTTCTACTATAATAGAATTACTTGATACTGAAATGACTACTAATATGCTATATTTCAAATTGGCATTAGCATTCTTATCATTTATAGCCTTAATCTTCTTTTTATCAAAAGCTAAAAGAACAAGAAAAACAGCAGAAGATCTTGAAAATGAAGATAGATTTATAGGTGAAAAAGTATCTACAAAATATTCAGCCGCTCCTATTATTATTGCATTTGCATTAATGTTTGTAATATTAGTATTAGCATGTACTAATTGGTCAGATACATTTGGAATTAAATTTTTTGAAAATTTACATAACTCAATTACAACCGCTGAAATTAAATTACCATATTTCCACATTGCACCAGATGGAATTGATGCTGGTACTCAAAAAGTTGCAATATTCTCTAAAATATTAGGAACATTCTCTGCATTTGGAAAATGGCATTTTATTGAAATGGCTATATTATGTTTATTCACATCAGTAGTACTTGGTTTAATCTATAGAATTAAAGGTATATTCCAAGCAATGGCAGATGGTGCTAAAAAGATGTTAGCTCCAGCATTTATGGTATTATTTGCTTATACAGTAATTTATTTTGCTGGTAGCCAAATGTTTTATCCAACAATAGCTGCAATAATATTATCAATTTCAAGTAAATTTAGCGTAATACTAAGTACAATCGTTGTTGGTTTAGGCTCAACATTATTTGTTGATATTCTATATGTTGCAAATTACTTAATACCACAAATTTCAGCAATAAGTGGTGCAACGCCAACATTAGTTACATTATTAATTCAAGGTGTATATGGTGTTACAATGTTTGTTGCTCCAACAAGTGCATTACTTGTATTAGCATTAACATACTTAGAAATACCATATAAAGAATGGATAAAGAGAACTTGGAAATTAATACTTGTATTACTTGCAATTGTAGTTGGTATACTATTGATAGCAAAATTCATATAAAAAAGAATGTTAAACATTCTTTTTTTTGGTAAAATATAATTGGTGATTTAAATGATTATACAATTAATTCTATTAGCAATAGCTGCAATATTTCCATCAATTGCGCAAATGAAAGTATTATCTGCTTACAATAATTATTCCAAAATAGATAATAGTAAAAAGTTAACAGGAAAAGAAGTAGCAAGAAAAATTTTAGATAAGAATGGTCTACAAAAAGTAACAATTGGAAGAGTTTCCGGTCAATTAAGCGATCATTATGATCCAAAAAATAAAAATGTTAATCTATCTGATTCAATATATTCAGATACATCTGTTGCTTCACTTGCAGTTGCAGCTCATGAGTGTGGTCATGCAATACAAGATAAAGAAAAATATTCATTTTTAAAATTTAGAACATCATTAGTCCCTGTAGTAAATTTTACTTCTAGAATATCTTCAATTTTTTTAATTATTGGTATAGCTTCACAATTAACAAAATTAATATCGATTGGAATAATTTTATTAAGCGGAGGATTATTATTTCAATTAATTACTTTACCAGTAGAATTTAATGCTTCAAATAGAGCTATGAATCAATTAAATGAAATGGGATTAGTAAGTAAAAAGGATTATGATGGAACTAAAAAAGTATTACATGCTGCAGCGCTTACATATGTAGCAGCATTCTTATCAACTGCGCTTCAAATATTAAGATTAGTTTTGGCTAATAGAGATAGAAGATAAAACAAAAAAACAGATATATAATCTGTTTTTTTTACTATTTTGTATATGGTAATAAAGCCATATATCTTGCTCTTTTAATTTGATTTGCAATATGTCTTTGATGTTTTGCACATGCACCAGTCATTCTTCTAGGTAATATTTTACCTTTTTCATTTATATACTTTGATACAATTGCTACATCTTTATAATCAACTGATTTTCCAGCACACATTTGACAAATCTTTTTTCTTCTATAAAATTCTGCCATTATTTTCCTCCTTAAAATGGTAAATCATTATCACTTAGTGATACTTCTTTATCATAATTTTCATATGGATCTGAAGCAGGAATATCATATTCTGGCATCATATCAATTGGTGCTTCACTTGGAGCATCAATATATGAATTATTTGTATTTGATGGAGATGAACTATTACCTTCATTCTTTCCACCAACAAATTCTACATTTTCAACTACTATTTCAGTTACATATCTTTTTGTACCATCTTGAGCATCATAGTTTCTTGTTTGAACTCTTCCATCTAAACAAATCATACTACCTTTTTTAAAAAATTTTGATATAAAATCGGCAGTATTTCTAAATGCAACACATGGTAAGAAATCAGCATCATAGTTGCCATCTTTATTCTTAAAATTTCTATTAACTGCTACAGTAAAATTAACAGTAGAAAAACCAGCACTAGTACTTCTTACTTCAGGATCTTTTGTTAATCTTCCAACTAATATAATCTTATTCATTAACTACTCCTCTTCTCTTATGACAATATGTCTTAAGATATTTTCATCAATCTTAGCTTTACGATCAAATTCTTTAACTGCTTCAGCTGTAGCTTCTACATTAAGAACATAATAGTTACCTCTAACTTGTTTGTTAATAGGATATGCTAATTTCTTTTGACCCATATCTTTAGTACTAATGATTTTTGATTTCATATCAGTCAAAACTTTTTCAAATGTTGCAACTGTATCTTTTTGAGTCTTTTCATCGATATCTGTCTTAACAATAAACATTATTTCATATTTATTCATCTAAAACACCTCCTTTTGGTCTAAACGGCTTCATAAATGAAGCAAGGAACTTTTCGTTCGAATGTATTATAGCACATTAAATTATATTTAACAACATTTTTTTTATAAAAAAATATCAAGTATTATTTTGATATTTTTTTCAATTCTTCATACCACATTACATTTGCAGTATAATAATATGGAACAATCCAAATATACAAAATTCCTAACGTTAAACAACATAATAATGCCCAACCTAAGAAACTTAATATAAATATAAAATATTCCATTTTATGTCCATCCATCATTCTAGAACTAACTTTGTAAGCCTCTTCTTTATTCATATCATCAAGACTTTGCTCAGCTAAAACAAATGAAAGCATAGAATATTTAATTGCAAATATAATACCTGGAATTACTAATAACAATGACATTGCGCCAATTATTAATCCCGCTACAAATGTGACAATAATTATTTTAAACATTGACCCATCTTTGTATCTTGCAAATAATTCTTCGGTAATATTTATCTCTTTACCATTAATCAATTTAATCAAATATGATGCAAATCCTACTTGAAGTGGCATTATTGCAAGAACTAGTGCAAAACTTACTAAACTAAAAATAATTCCATCAGTATCTAAACCTATAATATTTGCAATGGTACTCAAACAGAATGATGTAGCATAGTTAATAGCAGATACTAATAATATTGCTTTCCATATATTCCACTTATTTGCAAATGCAAATTCCTTTGCCCTTTTTTTGATTGTAACTCTATCCATTATTTTCTCCTTTCTTACATTTTATTTGGTATTTTAATTGCTAATATATCTAATAGCTTAGAACATGTATTAAATATAAGTTTTAGCAAAGTAACATATGTTTTTTTCTTATTATTATCAGTTTCATTAATAATGTTACATTCACCATAAAACTTATTAAACATACTACATATTTCGAATAAATATTCACAAATATAACTTAATGTTTTTTCATTGTATGCTTTATTTAATACTCGAGATAATTCTAGTAACTTAATATAGATATTTCTTTCTGATTCTCCATATATTTCATTAATACTATATTCTTCAATATTAACTTTTTCCAATATAGATTTAATTCTTACCATAGTATATAAAATATATGGACCAGTTTTTCCTTCAAATGAGCAAAATTTTTCAATATCAAATATATAATCTGTTGTTCTAAATGGTAATAAATCAGCATATTTAACTGCAGCGACAGTTAATATATCAAGAATTTTTTCTTTTTCTATACCATCTTCATATTTATCCATTTTTTTACTTAATTCTTCTCTAATCATATTAAGTAAATCATTTAATTGTAAAACTCCACCATCTCTTGTTTTAAATGGTTTACCATCTTTTCCATTCATAGTTCCAAAAGAATAATGTAATAATTTTGTATCGCTATTTACTAATTTTGATTTATATGAAGCTCTAAAAACTTGTTCAAAATATAATCCTTGTCTTGCATCTACAACATACCAAATTTCATCAGGCTTAAAATCACTATTCATTCTACTATAAATAGTAGCCAGATCTCTAGTAGCATATATTGTTGCACCATCATTTTTTATAACTATAAGTGGTGGCACCTCAATTTTATCATCATCTAAAGCTACATCAATTACCTTAGCTCCTTGTGACTCATACATATATGGATTTAAAACCTTTAATGTTTTATCTACATATTTAAGTGAACTAAGCTCACCTTCCCATAATTCAAAATTACAATTTAAAAAATCATAAGTTTTCTTTATATCAGAACTAGATACCTCTACTATATCCTTCCACATAGTAAAGTATGGCTCTATACCTAAATCTACTTTTGCAGTTATTTCTCGAACTTCTTCCATTCTATCAGGATTTTCTTTTGCATCATTACTTGCTGCTGGATAATATTCAGCTAATTCTTCTGCTGTAATTTGTAGTTTTGGATACTCTCCATCATAACTTTTATCAAAATAACATAAATTAGGTTTTCTCTTTTTTATTTCTGATATAACCATTCCAGACTGACGTCCTAGATCGCCTAAATGTACATCTCCTATTGTTTCATTTCCTAAAACATTTGATAATCTTTTTAAAGCTTCTCCAATATTTGCACTTCTCATATGACCAACATGTAGAGCTTTAGCAGCATTAGCTCCACCATAATCAACAAGTATTTTTTTTCTATCAAATTTATCTATTAAGTTATCAAAATTATCAATAGATTCATTCATTTTATTTATTAAATATTTATCTTGTATACTAACATTTATAAATCCAGGACCAGCAATATTTACATTTTTAAATCTGTCATCTAAATTATTAACAATATTTTGCGCTATTTCTCTTGGATTTTTTCCATACTTTTTTGCCAAATTCATTGAACAATTAATCTGAAATTCACCTAAATCGCGTCTTGAAGAGGACTCCAAAATAACATCATCAAGTTCATATCCACATTTCTTAAGAACATCTTTTAAATAATCTTCTGTATCTTTAATAAAACTCATAATAATCCTCTCCCTCTCATAAACTAGATTATATCACATGTTATTATTTTTTCAACAATTAAAACCATTATATTAGCCAATTTTTGACTTTTTCTTGTACATGTGGTATAATTAATATGTGTGTGGAGCACTATGCTAGTCAAGCATATTACTAGAAGATGGGGCTAAAAATCCATTAATTGTACAAAAAGATACTTTATATATTTTGCTTCTTTCGCCCAGATTGGGGTGAATATATAATTTTAGATTTGAGGATATTATACAATGGCATGTATACAAATTCCTTTAATCGCATCAGTGAATTATGAACGTACATGTCGTGAGTGATTTGTTGGGATAAAAAATTGAAAAATAAATTGCAAAAGCGAATAAAAGTAAGTTTTGTTTGTCTGGGAAAACCTCTAGCGTGTCTTTATTATAAAGATTGAAGTGCGGACTAAGTGGTGATCGAGTGATCACATTAGGTAACTAGTGATTTGTATCTTTAAAGAGAAATCGCCTACAGGTAACTAAGGGTAGATACAAGAGAAACTCAACTCGACCAAAGCCGTAAAATTAATTTATAATAATCCATACAATTTTTTTTTAGGAGAAAATACGTGAAAAAAGATAATTGGATAATAAAAGCATTTGTATTAACATTTATTATAGCTTTAATATTTAATGCATTTTCTAATGTTATTACAAACACATTTGATAATATTATTGTTTTAACACTTTTAGCTATATTATTTATCTTAATTGGAATTATTTTTGATATTATTGGAACTTCAGTATTAACAGCAGAAGAATCTACTTTTCATGCTAAAAGTTCAAAAAAAATAAAAGGAGCTAAAGAAGGCGTTTATTTAATAAAAAATGGAAGTAGAATTGCTTCCATCTGTAATGATGTTATAGGTGACATTTGTGGCATTGTTAGTGGATCTATAGCAGCAATGATTGGAATATTGTTATCATCAAAATTAAATATATCATCTGTCTTTTCTATTTTAATAACAAGCTCAATTATTTCCTCATTAACTGTTGGAGGGAAAGCAATTGGCAAGAAGGTTGCTATTAGAAATAGTGATGAAATTATTTTTAAAGTAGCAAAAATACTTAATAAATTTAAAAAATTAAATTAAATAAAAAAAGATTTAGATTATCTATTACTTCTAAATCTTTCTTTTTGGTCTAAAATTTTCTTTCTAAGTCTAATAGCATCAGGCGTAACTTCAACAAGTTCATCACTTTCAATAAATTCCAATGCTTCTTCTAAAGTAAATACTCTTGCTTTTGGAAGAGTTATAGCTTCATCACTACTTTTACTTCTTGTATTAGAAAATTCTTTATTTTTACATGGATTAACATTTAAATCATTTTCTTTATTATGAATTCCTACAATCATCCCTTCATATACATCAACAGAAGGTTCAACAATCATATATCCTCTATCCAAAAGATTATATAGTGCATAACCAAATGTTTTACCGCTTTCCATAGATACTAATACACCATTTTTTCTTCCACTAATTTCTCCAGCATATGGTTTATAATCATCAAAACTTCTAACCATTATACCTTCACCCTTTGTATTTGTAATAAAATTACTTCTATATCCAATTAATCCTCTAGTAGGACAACTAAATTCCAATCTAACATAGTCTTCTTCAGCAGGTTCCATTAATTCCATTGTACCTTTTCTTTCACTTAAATCTTGAATAATTGTTCCGCTATAATCATTTGGTACATTAATAATAACTTTCTCATATGGTTCAGATTTAACCCCATCTATTTCTTTGAAAATAACTTCTGGTTTAGAAACACTAAGTTCATATCCTTCTCTTCTCATATTTTCAATTAAAATAGATAAATGTAATTCTCCACGTCCTGAAACTTTAAATCCATCACTACTTGGTAATTCCTCTACTTCAAGTCCTACATTTCTTTCAAGTTCAGCCATTAGTCTATCTCTTAAATGTCTACTAGTAACAAATTTTCCAACTTTACCTGCAAAAGGAGAAGAATTGACAAGAAAATTCATAGATAATGTTGGTTTTTCTATTTCAATACTAGGCAATGCTTCAATATGGTTAGGATCACATATTGTATCTCCAATTGATATTTCTGGACATCCAGCAATTGTTACGATATCTCCATAAAATGCTTCATTAACCTCTCTCTTTTTAATTCCTTCATTTATATAAATTTTAGTAATTCTTTCTTTAGTAATACTTCCATCATTTTTAGAAATTGTTACCATTTGCCCAGTTTTTATTTTTCCTTTATTAATTCTACCAATTCCAAGTCTACCAATATAATCATCGTAATCTAAAGATGATATTTGTAATTGTAAAGGATCATTTTCATTACCTTTAAATGGTTCAGTTGTTTCTATAATAGTATCAAGCAAAGGAATAATATCATTATTAGTATCTGTTTCTTCATATCTTGCTATTCCTTCTTTAGCAATCCCATATATAATTTTAAAATCCAATTGTTCATTACTAGCGCCAAGTTCACAAAATAAATCAAATGTCATATTTACAACTTCTTCAGCTCTTGCATCTTTTTTATCTATTTTGTTAATAAATAATATTGGTCTTAAACCATTTTTTAATGCTTCTTTTAAAACAAATCTAGTTTGGGGCATTGGCCCTTCAGCTGAGTCAACTAATAATACAACAGTATCAACAGTTTTTATAATTCTTTCAATTTCACTAGAAAAATCAGCATGACCAGGAGTATCTACTATATTCATTTTATAGTCTTTATATCTAATAGCACAATTTTTAGCAGTTATAGTGATTCCTCTTTCTCTTTCTAAATCTCCACTATCCATTACACAATCAACAACTTGTTCATTTTCCCTAAAAACTCCACTTTGTTTTAGTAATGCATCAACTAAAGTACTTTTACCTGCATCAACATGTGCTACAACAGCAAAATTTATTATTTTATCCATAAAATCATCCCCTCTTGATATGCCTAATAATAATACACTATTTTTTTTATAATTTCAAGAAAAAAGTAATATTTTTATTATTTATCACTCACAATAATATTTTGTTATTCATAGTAAATGGTTAAAAAAATTAAATAATGGCAAAATAATATACATAGGAGTTAAAATGATAGATAATAATATAATAAGTGAAAAAAAGATTTATTCAATCATAGGTAAGAATATCAGATATTATAGAAAACTTTATAGTTTAAATAAAAAAGAATTAACTCAGGAAAAACTAGCCGAAATTGTAAATGTTTCTACATCTTTAATAGGAAACTTAGAAAGTAAAAAAACTTATCAAGGGATAAGTGTTTATAATCTTTATAAAATAAGTATAGTATTAGAAGTACCAATTGAAAATTTTTTTATTGATCGATAACTTCTATGGATTCAAAGAATTTATCAATAGAGGTATTTAAAACTACAGAAATCTTATATAGAGACATTAAAGATAATCCTTCACTACCTTTAGTACTTTCAAACTTTCGGATAAATTCTGGTGAAACTCCAATATCTATAGCCAACTGTTCTTGTGTTATATTATTAAGTTTTCTATATTTGATAACATTATATGCAACTACTTCAATAATATTATTATTGAAAACAAAATCTCTTTTAAATTTTGTCATTAAATCACCTAAACTAATTGTACATTTTTTTAAAATTTATTTATGTAAAGTACAGCTATACATTTTCTCTTTTTTAATTTATAATATTAATGGTGAATTTATGAATCAAAAAGAATTAAGTCAAATAATAGGTAAAAATATAAAAAAATATAGAACATCTACTTTTATTGATGGAAAAAAATTGACACAAGAGAAATTAGCAGAAGCAATCAATGTTTCTGTTTCACTTATAAGTAATTTAGAAAGCAGCAAGTCAAATAAAGGAATTAGTATAATAAATCTATATAAAATATCTGTCGTATTAAATACTCCAATAAGCAAATTTTTCGAGGTGAGTAATGAATATAAAAAATAAACAAATTATATCAAAATTATTAGAAAACAAAACGATTAATAATCAAATCAATTGTGAAATATCTAATATTGATGATTATAATATTATTATTAATAATATTGATGATTTTGCTTCTTTTTTAAAATTAAACTTTAAATTAAAAAATCAAGAACTCACTTTTTTAATTGATTCAATAATGCTCAATAATAAAAATATATTCATTAAAAATTATAATATTGCACAACTTGATAAAGATAGTTATATTAATCTAATCATGAAACAATATAATAAAAATTATAACTTATTAACTCATTTTATTAGAATTAAAAAGAAATCATACAATGATATACTTAAAATTAAAAATAAAAAATTGTTATATGCATATTTAGGTAATATTACATATAACAATTTAAATTACTATTTACCAATAATAGAATATTACGATACTACTAATTAATAAAAACATTATACATATTACTATAACAGAAAGTAACTCTATTTGTTCCTTTCTTTTTTTCTTTCACTAAATAACCACTTTCAACAAGTTTATTTAAAACTTTATTAACAGAATTAATATGTAATTTGCATTCATTTACTATATCAGCAGTAGTAAACACAATTTTCTTTATTATTATAGGATAAACTTTATAAATCGTAGTTCCACCTATAGTATTTTTAAAATCATTAAAATCTTTTTCGTATACTTTATTTAGTTTCTTTATTTTTTTAATATTTATATTACATTGTTCAATAATACATTGAAGCATTATCTTTATAAATTTATCAACATCTTCTTCAATTTCACCACTTAACATAGTAAAATATGTATTTTTTAAATCATCAAGACTTTCTGATAAGTACAATATAGGTAATTCTTTTTTATACATTGCAAATTGTAAAGCTATAAGCAGTCTACCTATTTTTCCATTGCCAGAAACATATGGATGTATTTTTTCAAATTGATAATGTGATAAAATAGTTGATATAAAATATGGATCTTCATTATGATTAATATAGTTTAGTAAATCAACCATTAATCCATGAACATCACTATACACAGGAGGTATGAAAGAAACACTAGATCCAGCAAGTCCAGGTTTTAATAAAAAATTTTGAGATTTTCTAAACTTTCCACTTCCTTTTGTATTGTTATTCTTTTTACAATTTAAGAATAACATCTTATTAATTTTATTTAAAGTATCAATTTGAATATCACCCTTAGATATATCTGTAACACCAATATATAAAGCTTTTTTTAAATTATTAAATTCTATAACATCATTATTTTCAATTAAATATGGGGTATGAAACATATATTCTTTAGTTAGTTTTGATCCATCAAGTTTAAAAGAATAATATAATTCAGAAACATAAGCACATTCTAAAAAAGATCTATAGTCATAACTCATACTTCTTAAATAACCTTTATATTCTCCGTAAACTTCCGATGTTTCGCACAGCAATTTATACAATTCATTATTTTCATTGTACGATAATGGCATTTTTTTTGCTTTATATGGTTCCATAATTCATCCTCCAAATATATTGTAACATATTTTTTTAAAAAAATATACATATTTTAAAATTAATGTGTATAAATTAAAAATAATAATAAAAAAATAGACTACTTCTGATAAAAGCAATCTATTTTAGTTTAATGAAAAAAGATTATAATCGTTTATTATTCAATAAATATTCTAAATATTATCAGTATTTAGCATAATCCACTTATCATTTAGAGTTTTCTTTCTCGACGATATATCATTTGTCCTTAGTTGATAAGAATTCTTTTTCTAATATAACAGGAATAATCGTGATATAAAAGAAACAATATTTATTAATTATTGAAAACAAGTTAATGCTTATAATTAATAAATAAATTTTAAGAATTTTTCACTTGATATAACTATAATAAAGATCAATATAATAAATTAAATATTATTTAAAAAACTATATTAAGATTTACATAACCATATCTTTAAGACAATACTATTGTAACAATTATTTATTTATTTGTCAATAAGCAATTTAATATGGATTAGGATAATCAAGTAATCCAAATCCCTCTCCAGATGTCCAATATATTTTATTATTTTTTATTTTCAAATTATAAACTATTTTATATTTTTCTTCACTATTACTATTTTTATAATAAAAAGTTAATGTAGTATTTCCATTTTTAACAGGAACAAATATAAATTTATTTTCTTCAGAACTTTTTAATCTAATTTTATCAGAATCTAAACTATAATCCCAATAATAATCATCAGTTAATTCATTATATTCAATTGTAATTTGATTTTTATATACACCTAGATATGGTCTATAAAACATGATAATTAACGCTAAAACAATTGTAATACCAAAAATTATATAATATCTCATAATACTCCTTTATAATAAACAAAAAACAATCAGTTCTGATAAAACATGATTGTTTCGAGTTTCTCGAAAAAAGATTATTATCATTTATATTAAAGTTTAAATCAACTTTAATATAAATACATCCTAAATATTATCAGTATTTAGTATAACCCCTTATCATTTTGAGTTTTTCTTTCTCAACGATATATCATTTGTCCTTGGTAGATAAGTAATCTATATCTTAAATTAATAAGAATATATTTATTAGAATTTTAAATATATTTAATATAAATTATAAATTATAATCAATAAATTAATATCAAATATAAATCTAATTTATATTATTTATATTAGATAAGAAATATAATATTTTTTATAACTTATCTAATAAATTAATATTAAATAAATTATATGTAATACTATAAAAACTTATTTTAGAATAATTAAACCTTTTAGATACTATATAATAATAAATAAATACTATTATATAATATTATATTAAAATTTAATTACATTGAGTCTAATAAATAATTTTATAGATTTTTTCACCAAATAATTATTAAATAAATTTATAATTAAATTTTTAAATCTAATTACAAATGTATCTTTATAATTATCTATTGGACAATATTATTGTATCAATCTATTAATATATTGTCAATACTTTTTTTAAAAAAATAAAAATTATTTATTTTTCAATTTATAACTTTTATTTTCATACTTAATACTAAACAATTGCTTACATTTATCACTATTTGGATTTTGTAAATATTCTTTATACATTTTTTTTAGTTCTTTATTATTATGTGAAAATCTATTAACATTTTTTCTATCAATACTATATATTATTTCTGAGTAATCTTTTATTAAATTTTCTTGATCATTAATAGATGAATATATATTTCCACCGCCACCTACACATCCATTAACACAATTCATAACTTCTATAAAGTGATACCTATTAAATTTATCACTTTTTAATAATTTCTCTAAATTTTCCATACCTTGAACTACAGCAACTTTAATTTCCATTTTTTTAATTATAACATTAGCTTCTTTTATTCCTTTTAATCCTCTTAATTCTTTAAATTCTATTAATTTAATATCAAGATCCTTTTTAGTCATAATTCTATATAATGTTCTAATAAAAGATTCACATTGACCACCTGATATATCAAATATCAATCCGCTTCCAGAAAATTCTCCAACAATATTATCATACTCTTTTCCTATTTGTGCATCAATTTTTATATCAAAATCTTCTAACATTTCATTTAGTTCATTCACTGTAATAGAATAATCAATAAAGCTTTCATTTTCTCTTATATTATTTTTTATTGCTGTGCATGTATTTATGGAAACTGTTACTATTTTAGATTCATCAAATCCTTTTTTTTCTGAAAAATATTTTTTTAATACTCTAGAATGTATTTCAATTGGATTCATACAAGAAACTATATTATTTATTAATTCAGGATGATAAATTTGCATATATTTGATCCATGATGGACAATTTCCTGTTAGCATTGGCATTTTTTTATTTGTTTTAATTCTATCTATAAATTCAGCTACTTCTTCTAAAATATTTATATCTGCACCAAAAGATGAATTAAAAACATAATCAAACCCAATTATTTTTAAACATTCTATTAATTTTTTTTCTATAATTTCATATTTTTCATTTTTATTTTTTGCTAGTTCTGCAATTACTGTTGGCGAAATTATAGCAATAACAATTTTGTCATTAGAATCAATTATTTTTTTTACATTTTCATAATCTTTTTTTTCTATAATAGCTTTTGTAGGACAATTTAAAATGCAAGAACCACAACCTATACATATAGGTTCATTACATTCATTTAAATTATAACTAATATTTGCAATACTTTCACAAACTTTCTTACATTGTCCACATTTTATACATTTATCTTTTAATCGTTGAATTGATTTGTTTTTTTCACTAATTTCTACATAATTACTATTTTCATTTGTATTTATTATTTTTTCATTATTTTTTACATTTTCTATTTCAATAATAGAATCTATTATAGCATCTATTTCATTCTCTGCTAATTTTTCCTCTACAATCGTTAAATTTTCTTTACCAAAACCGCATTTAGGACATTTGTAATTATCTTCTATATAGTCAGCATTTAATATATAATCACAATTTTTACATATATATGTCTTCATTTTTTCACCTTTTTATAATACTAAAATTCATTAGTATTATACTTACTGCAATTAAATCCATTACACTTTATTTCATATTTATCTATTATTTTATTATTATTACTAATAATTACTATAGGATATCCATTATCATAATAATTAACACTTTTAATTAAACCATTATCTATCTCATATAATTTGTCTAAAATGTTTTCATTTAATTCTTTTGTATCAAAATAATAAACATTTTCAGTTTTACTTATCCATTTTTCTAAAACATCTAAAGCTAATATACAATCAACATTATTACAATTATCACCAATAAAAACTATTTTAGAATATTCATCTGATTTAATAACTTCAAATAGTTTTTTTTCATTTATTTTTATAAAATCTTTTGCCTGAAGTTTATTTTTTTTATATTCAATCATACTTTTTCCAAAATAAGATTCAAATTCATAATTTAAAGAATTTTCAATATTATCGAAAAATATATTTGTTTTTCCATCTATTTCTAATGACACATTATTATCACCAGTTTTAATAATTCTAATTTTATTACCGCAATCAAAAATCAATTCGTTTTTCTTTTTATTAAAATAATAATTTTTACAAGTATCATATTCATTTTGAACATTATCATCTACTGGTCTATAGTACTTAAATTCTTTTTCACTAAAATTAATCACTTCAAAATAACCAGTATTGTTATCATATTTATACCAGTTTTTACCCATAATTGATTTATCAATTGTATTTAAAAAATATTTAAAAAAATTTGATAATATAATTACAACTATTACAACTAATAAAATAATAATTAAATAATTCCCTTTTTTACTATTTTTCATAACTATATGATAACAAAAAAAACAGATTATTTCAATTATTTATTAGTATAAGTATAATAATTAAACTCATTAATTTCTTTAGATATTATATCTAATTCTTCATTATTTTCATCTTCAAGTACTTCATCAATAATAAATATCAATTCATTTATACTATTACAAGAGTAAGGATCTATATGATTTCTAAGTAATACATCTATCTGATATTCAGATAAAAATATTCCATTTCCAATATCTTTATGCATATATTTTTCATCAATTAAATCATCAATATTAAAATCTTTATTGTTTAATTTCATTTTTTCACCTAATAAAAAATCACTATTAATCAGTGATTCCATATTTATCTTTAAATTTTTGTACATTTCCAGTTTTTACTGTTTTAAATTTACCAGTATAAAATGAATGGCATTTATTACAAGATTCTAATTGTATTTCATCTTTTGTTGATTTTACTTCAAATTCATTTCCACAAGCACATTTAACTTTACAAACTTTTTGTACTGGATGTATTCCCTTTTTCATATTTTATCCTCCTCGCCATAACTAATTGATAGTTATAGAAATAACTTCATTGAGTATTATACATATATTTTTTCATAAAATCAAGTGAATTTAAGTATTTTTTTAATTTATATATACTATCATTTTTAGGTGTTTCACAGTTGTTATTTAAATATAATATTTTAGAATTACTCATTTTATTCAAAATTTTATTCAATTCTTTTTTATAATTATTTAATCTATTTGAATAATATAAACTATATTTTTTTTTGCAATTTCTCTCATATTCATTATTATTTATATTAAAAATAATGTAATCAGATGATGCAATTAACTGATTTAAATATATTTTTTTATTTTTAATTTTTATGTAATCATTACTTTTAATTACATTTATCATTTCTTTATATGTAATATTATCAAACTTATATATTTTGATATTGTAATCATTAAAATCATCAATGTAATTAATGTAATTTGACTCACTAATTATCAATATATTTTCTTTTTTATTACTAAACAAATTATATATTATAATTGTCATTATTATTGCAAAGAAAAAAATAACTAATATTATTTTTTTCATATTTTAATCACCTATTATAATATTACTCAGTTATTTCTATTTTAGCACCTATATTTCTAAGTTTTGTTGTTATATGACTATAACCTCTTAGTATGTACTCACAATTTTCAATTTCTGTTGTTCCTTCTGCTATTAATCCAGCAATCAATAATGATGCTCCTCCTCTTAAATCTGTTGCTATTACTTTAGTTCCTTTTAATTTTCTAGGACCTTTAATCTCTAATTTATTAAGTGTAATAATATTAGTAATTGCACCCATTCTATTTAAATCATATGTATTTTTAAATCTATTTTCATACAATGTTTCCTCAATTGTTGATAAACCTTTTGCTTGAGTCAATAAAGTGGTTATTGGTTGTTGCAAGTCTGTCGGAAAGCCTGGAAAAACCATAGTTTTTATATAAGTTGGTTTAATGTTATCACATTTAGAAATAGTCATAACATCACCATCTATTTTATATTCAATTCCTATTTCTTTAAGTTTCATTAATAAAGCTTCTATATGTTCTTTTATAATACCTTTTATTTTTAAATTATTACCTAATAATGCTCCTATAATAATGTAAGTTCCACTCTCTATTCTATCTGGAAATACTTCAATTACTCCATCTGTTGTTTTTTTAGTACCATCTATTTCAATTCTCTTAGTACCAGCACCTCTAACTTTGATACCCATATTGATTAAAAAAGAAGCTACATTAACTATTTCAGGTTCCATTGCAGCATTTTCTATAATAGTTGTTCCCTCTGCACCAGTAGCAGCCAACATTATGTTGATTGTTGCTCCCACACTAGGAAAATCAAAATATATTTTTTTACCAATTAACTTATCTGCAGTAATTGTATATCTATTTTTAATAATTTCTACTTTTGCTCCTAATTCTTCAAAACCTTTAATATGTATATCAATAGGTCTTGCACCTATGTTACATCCTCCAGGAAAAGAAATTTCTACTTTACCAAATTTTGCCAATAATGCACCCATAAAATAATAAGATGCTCTCATTTGTACACTTAATTCTTCTGGAATAGGTATATTTTTTAATTTAGAAGAATCTACATATAAAGTGTCATCCTTTTGTTCAATTTTACAATTTAATAATTCCATTATTTTAATCAAATAATCTATATCTTTTATTTCAGGTACATTATATATTACACTCTTATTCTTAGCTAAAATTGCTGCTGGCAGTAGTGCAACTGCACTATTCTTTGCACCACTTATTTTTACTTCACCTGATAATAGATTTCGACCTTCAATAGTTATTTTTGACATAATTCACCTAAAAGACCTTTCTACTTATAATATACTATTAAATTATTTAATAATCAATGAATTATGATTTTTTTTACATTAAATTAGGTCTTTTATTACTTTAATAAATTTAAAATCAAACTTTTCTTTTTCATCATTTTTTTCATTATAATCTATTACACATAATGATGGATATAAAATACAAAAAAAGTTATCACCTTTTGCTTCACCAATCTCAATAACTAATGAATCATATTCACCAGATTTATAAATTTTTCCATGATAATATTTTTTTGGAAATATATTTTTTCCAAATGAAATATTGAATTGTTTATTATAATTATTTTCTCTAAATAATTTATCTATTCTTTTTTCTATATTATTTAGATTTTTGAATATATTTATACTTGCATCTTTTTTTGATTCATTTTCAATAAAAAGAATATCTGACAACTCTTCTACTACTTTTTCTTTAATAATTATATCTGACATATTATTACTATTAGAAATAACTCTAAATCTAATAGAATCATCTGAAATATTATAATTTTTATAATATAACAAGTAAAATACTACAATTATAACTAAAAAAAACAAAATCTTTTTCATAAAAAAACCAACCTTTCAATATAATAATGGTTGATTTCTTTTTTATTTATTCATAACAAATATATATCTATCTTTGCCAGATAGATCTTTTTCAATAAATATATTTACGTCTTCTAAGTATTTATTTACAAGATATGAAATATCTTTTCCTTGTTTATAACCAATCTCAAAAGCAATAATAAAGTCTTTATTTAAATTATTTTTTATTGTTTTTAATATTTTTTCATAAAAATATAAACCTTTATTATCAGCATATAAAGCAATATTTGGTTCATATTTTTTTACACTTTCCATAATTTCTTCATCATATGAAATATATGGAGGATTACTTACTACTACATCGTATTTACTAGATATATTTTCTAACATATCATTTTTCAAATATGTTATTTTTACATTATTATTTTTTGCATTTATTTTTGCTAATTCTATTGCTTTATCAGATATATCAATTGCAGTAACACTCGAATCTAATTGTTTACTTAAAGCAATTGCAATAGCACCACTACCTGTTCCTAAATCAAGAATACTTACCTTTTTTTTAAATTTTTTATTAACATAATTAATAATCTTTTCAACTAAATATTCTGTTTCATATCTTGGTATTAATACATTTTCATTAACTTTAATTTTGTATCCATAAAAATCTACATATCCAATCAGATACTGGATAGGATATTTATCTTCTTTTAATCTTCTATAATCTGTTTCAATATCTGTACTCACATATAATAATTCATCAACTTCAGGAGTAGAATATCCTAATTTAATTAATTTATTCCTCATGTTCTGCTAATCTTATTCTTTCATCTTCGGCAATAAGAGATTCAATCAAATCTTCTAGATCACCTTCCATAATTTTATCTAAATGCATTACAGTATAATTAATTCTATGATCTGTAAGTCTATTTTGTGGATAATTATATGTTCTAATTTTTTCAGATCTATCTCCTGTACCTATTTTACTTCTTCTTTCATTTCCAAGCTTTTCTTCTTGTTCTCTTTGTCTCAAATCATATAATCTAGTTTTTAATATTTGCATTGCTCTTTCTTTATTTTTTATTTGACTTCTTTCGACTTGACAATAAACAACAATATTTGTAGGTATATGAGTAATTCTTACAGCAGAATCTGTAGTATTAACACATTGTCCACCTGCTCCACTACTTCTAGTTATATCAACTCTTATATCACTATCTTTAATTTCAATATCTATTTCTTCTGCTTCTGGCATAACAAGAACAGTAGCTGTAGACGTATGTACTCTTCCTTGTGACTCTGTTTCAGGAACTCTTTGAACTCTATGTGCTCCACTTTCATATTTCATTTTTGAATAAACAGCTTCTCCACTCAACATAAATTCTATTTGTGAATATCCTCCACTTTCACCAGGAACTTCATGAGTAACTTCTAATTTCCATCCTTGCTTTTCTGAATATTTAGAATACATTCTAAATAAATCTCCAGCAAAAATATTTGCTTCATCTCCTCCAGCCGCACCTCTGATTTCAATGATAACATTTTTTTCATCATTAGGATCTTTTGGTAAAAGCAATCTTTTTATTTTATTTTCTAAACTATCCTTTTCTATATGTAATTTATCTAATTCTTCCAATGCAAAGTCTTTCATATCATTATCTTTAGACATTTCTTTTGCTGCTTCTATATCATCTAATACCATATTATACTTTTTATACGCTTCAACTATTTTCTCTAAAGAATTCTTTTCTTTTGACACTTCTTGCATTTTTTTATAATCTTCATATACTTCAGGTTTTAATAATTCATCATTCAAATAATTGTATCTTTCTAATATAATTTCTAATCTTTCTTTCATATTTTCATCCTTTCATAATTTAATACTTAAGAAAGCTAGCTACATATCAATATCATCTTCATATCCTTCATCAACAATTACTAAATCTTTTAAATCATCATCTTCTTTATCATCATCCATATCATCTATATTATCGTAATAATCAGTGTTTTCTTCTTCTGTTTCCTTATCCTCTTCAGGTAAAATTTCATCTTCTAATTCATCTTCTATTTCTTTAATTGATATTTCAGATGTATGATTTTCTCTCAAATCCCAATATCCTTTTTCTAATTGAATAAATCTTTTTTCAGTAGCTAGTAGTGCAAAAAAATCTCCTATTTGATTTTCAAATGCACTATCTCCCAAGTTTAATGTATCACAAATAATCTTAAAAATATCATTTATTTTCATTTTTTTGCCTTTTTCTTTTAGAATAATATAAGCAATATCATCAAAAGGTAATGTTTCTAATTCATCTATACTGATTGTTTTAAATTTCATAAATCAAGCCTCCCAAAGACTATGTTCTTCTTCTTTTTTAAATTATACTTATTTTTTTTAATAAATCAAGTATTTTTTGTATATTTAATTACATAATAATATTAGGTTAAATAATATGAGAAAAATTACTACTATATTAAAAATTATAAGTATATTGTTTTTTACTAGTATTATAATATTTTTAAGTCTTTATGTATATGCTTTTATCACTCCTGCATTCAAATTAAAAGATACAAATAATATTACATACTATGATAGAAATGGTAATAATATTTTTGAAAATAATAATGAATATACAAAATTAAATGATATAAATGATAATGTTAAAAAGGCCATTATTTCAATTGAAGACAAAAATTTTTATAATCATAAAGGTTTTGATTTTCCAAGAATTTTAAAAGCTATTTTAGTCAATCTTAAAAGTAGGAAAATAAAACAAGGTGCTTCCACAATTTCTCAACAATATGTAAAAAATCTATATTTAACATTTGATAAAACATGGACTAGAAAAATAGAAGAGGCTATTTTAACAATTAAATTAGAATCTCACTATAATAAAGATGAAATTTTAGAAGGATATTTAAATACAATAGATTTTGGTGCTGGAAATTATGGAATTAAAAATGCGAGTAAATATTATTTCAATAAATTACCAAATGAGTTATCTATAGAAGAAGCAACATTAATTGTTGGCATTCCAAAAAGTCCAAATTACTATAATCCTATAATTCACTTTAAAAATGCAAAAAAAAGACAAAAAGAAGTATTAAACAGCATGTATAAAAACAAATTAATAAAAAAAGAAGATATTGATTTAATTTATAATAAAAATATAGAATTATATGGAAAATATGAAAAAGAAGAAATGTCAAGTATTTATTATTATAAGGATGCTATAATAAATGAAATGTCAAATTTAAATGAAATACCAAAATCTTTGCTAGATATTGATGGTTTAAAAATATACACAAATTTTGATTATAATGTCCAAAAATTATTAGAAAACAATATAGATGAAGAAATGAAAGATACTACTTTACAAGTTTCTTCAATAGTGGTTGAACCAAAAACAGGAAAAATAATTTCACTCATTGGTGGAAAAGATTATGCTAAATCTCAATTTAATAGGGCTACTTCTTCTAAAAGACAAGTAGGATCAACTATTAAACCATTTTTGTACTATTCAGCTTTAGAAAAAGGGTTTACACCATCATCTACATTTTTAAGTGAAAAAACAACTTTTAATCTTGGTAATGAAACATATTCTCCAAAAAATGCTAATAATAAATATGCTAATAAAAATATTTCAATGCTTGCAGCTATTTCATATTCAGATAATATTTATGCAATGAAAACACATTTATTTTTAGGAACCGATAATCTTACAAATATAATTGAAAGAGTAAAAATAAAAGAAAAAGTAAAAGAAAATGCATCTTCTGCTCTTGGTACAACTGAAATTAATATTATTGATTTTAGCAATGGATTTATTACTTTAGCAAATGAAGGAAAACATGAAAAACCACATATTATAGAAAAAATAACAGATAATAATGATAATGTATTGTATGAATATAAATATACAAATGAAAAAATATTAAATAATAAGTATGTTTATATTTTAAATAATTTACTGTCCACAACATATGATTATAAGTTATTAGATTATACTTCTCCAACTCTTATTAGTATTTCTAATCTTATTGATAGCAAATATGCAGTTAAAAGTGGAAGTACTGCAACGGATTATTGGACAATTGGATATAATAATGATTATTTAGTTATGGTTTGGAATGGATATGATAATAATAGTCCAGTTAAAAGTAATGATTCTAAAATAACAAAAAGAATTTGGGCTAAAACTATAAATAATATAAAAACAAATAATAAAAAGTGGTATGAAATACCTGAAGGAATAACATATACATACATAGATCCTATTTCTGGAAATTTAAAGGAAGATGGATATATTTGTTATTATGAAAAAGGCAGTGAACCAAATTATAATTACAATGAATTGATTGATACTTTATTAAAAAACAAATAAAAAGTAGACTTTTAGGTCTACTTTATTTTTTACTTATTATTCTTCTACTTTTGTGCCACAGTTACTACAAAATTTTCCATTAACTTTTTCATGACAATTTGGACATTCTTTTCCATCTGCAACTGGTGTTTCTTCTTCAACAGGTGCTGCTGGAGCATCTTCAACAACTGGAGCTGGTGTTTCTTCTACAGTTGGTGCTGGAGCTGGTGCTCCTCCAAATATAGATCCCATTGCTGGTTGTTGGTTAGAAGGATTATACATACTTTGATTATTACCTTGATTAACAGCATTAATCATTGCTCCTCCTGCTTGGCCTGCCATGTTCATTCCCATGAATCCCATCATAGCTCCATTTGAATTAGATGCGGCATTTTTCATAGCTTCTGCAGTAGCAGATGCCATTAAACCAGATTGTAAACTTTGATTTGAGAAAATAGTAGCTTCATCAACTTTATTAACTTTAGCCATTGATTCATCAGTTAAGTTAATATCTCCAAGTCCTACATCTGTAATTTCTAAACCATAGTTTTTTCTCCAAGTATCATCTAAACATGTATTCATTTCATTAGAAATATCGCTATTGTATAAATTTATATCTCCAAATGAAACTTTATTTTTTCTCATAACAACAGAAATTGCTTGAGTTAATTGTTCAACAAATTTTGCTTGTAATTGTGTTCCAACTATTTCTTCATAAGTTACTGTATCAGCTGGATTAGCACCTATTACATTATTTACTAAAAGAATTGGATCTACAACTTTAAAAGCATATTCTCCGAAAAATGTTACTTCTAACATTCCATATTTTTCATCTGTAATTTTCTTAGGTTGTGGTGAACCAAATTTATTTCCAGTGATAGTTAATAGATTTACATAGTAAACTCTTTGATCCTTTGCAGTTTGTCCACCATAAGTGAAACGTTTACCAATTGTTTTAAATGTATCTATAATACTTTTACCTAAATCTCCTGTAAAAATACTTGGTTCAGAACTAGTATCATAATAAAATGTACCAGCATCTGCAGTAAATTCCTTAATTTCTCCGTTGTCAATAATCATCATTGCCATTCCTTGTGGTACTACAATTGTACTTCCATTAGAAATGATTCCATCTGATGGATTTGAATTTCCAGTTCCATGATTAACAATTCCTCTTTGAATTAAAACATTTTTTGCTATTTGAGGACAGTTAACAAACTCTTTAAATTGATCACCTAAAGCTGTAGTAGTTGCATTAGATAATGCTTTGATTAATCCCATAATCTTACCTCTTTTCTTTTTTTATAATTTAAGTATATCATTTATTTAATCAAGTGTAAAATAATTTTTACTTTTTATTAATTTTTTTTTACATAAATAAAAAGTTAACTATTTTAATAGTTAACTTCATTTTTTCTTATTTCTACAATTATTTGATATTTATCAGGAAAATCTAATTCTTTTGTTGTAACAACGTGACTGTTTCCTAATGAATTAACAAATTCTCTTACTTCACTAATCATTTTTGGTAATTTTTCATCAGTTTTCTGACTTTCAAAAATTGAATTATTCTCTACCGGTAATACATCATTATTTATTATTTTAGGTGAATCTACTGATTCATTCTCTGTTCCTAAATCTATAAAATTAAATTTTGTTTTTTCGATATTATTATTTATTATATTATCATAAAAACTTTCTTCTTTATCTTTTATTTCTTCATCTATTTTCTTTATACTACTTTCAAATCTCTCCTGAAATGGATTTATAATGGTTCTATCATTATTATCTATTTTCACAATATTTGATTCTTTATTATCTATTTCTACAATATTAGGAATATTTCCTAAAAATTGAGATATATCATTCTTTTTCTTTTTATCTTTTTCTGGCTCTTCTGTTAAAAATTTTTTTATATCTTCTGGTATATTTTCTTCTTTATTATCTTTATTCAGTAATTTACTTATTTCGTCTTCTGTTTGTTTTACAGTTAATTTTCCTTCAATTATTTTATCTAATAAATCTAATTGTAATTCAGTATTATCTAGAGATAATAAACTTCTTGCATGTCTTTCTGAAATCTTATTATATAATAGTGCATCTTGAACTTTCTTTGGTAAATTTAATAATCTTATTTTATTTGCAATTGAAGATTGACTAATACCTAGTTTTGATGCAATTTCTTCTTGCGTAAATCCTTTATTCATTAATTTTTTGAAAGATTGAGCTTCTTCAATAACTGTTAAATTTTTTCTTTGAAGATTTTCTAATAATGCTATTTCAGCACTTGTATTATCATCTGTATTATTAATAATTGCTGGAATAGTTTTTAAACCTGCCATAACTGTTGCTTTATATCTTCTTTCTCCAGCAATAATTTCATATTTATCGCCAATTTGTCTCAAAACTATTGGTTGTATTACTCCATACTTAATAATTGAGTTAGATAATTCTGTTAACTCTTTTTCATCAAATGCTAACCTAGGTTGAAATCTATTAGGTAAAATATCTTCAACAGGTATATTTATTATTTTTTCTTCTTCCATAACAATCCCTTTTTTTCCTATTCTATCTTAATTTTATAGCATTTTGTTTTTTTTATCAAGTTAAATGTTTATTATATACATTTATTTGCAAGCTTGTTTCTTTATAATACTATAATTTCTTGGATATTTATTATCAGTTTTTTTATTTTTTAAATATTCTAAAATTGTTCTTTTAGAATTTTCAAACGGTAATTCATATTCTATTTTTTTTACAAAACTATATCCCAAAGTATCTAATAATCTATTAGATTTTATTAGTTCATCTACTACATTTGATTTCATTGGAATAAAAATGCCCTTTATTTTTAATAATGCAACTGACAATTCTAAAATAATAGACAAATTTGAAACTGCTCTACATGTAACAATATCAAATATTTCCCTATTATTTTTAGCATAATTTTCAATTCTATCATTTATAATTGTTACATTTTCTAGTTTTAGTTTATTTTTAACTTCATTTAAAAAATTAACCTTTTTACCATTTGATTCTATTAATGTTACGTTAGAATTTCTATAAAAAATTGCAAGAATCATTCCAGGAAAACCTGCACCTGTTCCAAAATCACATATATTTTTATTATTAAAATCAAAATATTTTGAAATGAATATAGAATCAAAAAAATGTTTTAAATAAATATCATTATCTTCAATAATTGAAGTTAAATTAAATTTTTTATTCCATTCTTTTAATGAATTTTTGTATTCTTCTAAGTTTTCAATTGTAATTTTATCAATTTTAATATCATTTTTTTTACAATATAGTATAAATTCTTCTTTATTCATTATTATATTCCTTTTTTAAATAAACCAATAACATTGTAATATCTGAAGGATTTACTCCACTAATTCTGGAAGCTTGACCAATAGTTAATGGTCTAATAATTGATAATTTTTGTCTTGCTTCTGTTGCTATATTTCTCACTTTATCATAATTAATATCCTTAGGTATTTGTTTTTCTTCTAATTTTAACATTTTATTTACTTCATTATTTGTTTTAATTATATATCCTTCATATTTAATATCTATTTCAACCATATCAATTATTTCATCATCTTCAATATAATTAACATAATCTAGTAAATTTTTTAATTCAATTTCTGGTCTTTTTACTAAATCTATTAGTTTTGTTTTTCCTTGTAAAGTTGATGATTTTATTTTTTCTAAAAATTTATTATTATTTTCATTTAATTCTAAACTATTATTATTTAAAAACTCTTTTAGTTTATTAATTTTATTTACCTTTTCATTATATATTTCATATTTTTCATCATCTATCAATCCTAATTTTCTTCCATATTTAGTTAATCTTAAAGATGCATTATCATGTCTTAATAATAATCTAAATTCTGCTCTTGATGTCAATAATCTATATGGTTCTGTTATTCCTTTATTTATTAAATCATCTATTAAAACACCAATATATGCCTCATTTCTCTTTAAAATAAATGGTTCTTTATTATCTATTTTGAGAACTGCATTTATTCCTGCCATTAATCCTTGAGCTGCTGCTTCTTCATATCCACTAGTTCCATTTATTTGACCTGCTGAAAATAAATTATCTATTTTTTTACTTTCTAAATTCATTTTTAATTCCGTAGGATCTATTGCATCGTATTCGATTGCATAACCATATTTTGTTATGATACATTCTTTTAAACCATCAATTGTATGAAGTAGTTTTTCTTGAATTTCATGTGGCATTGTAGTAGAAAAACCTCCAACATAATATTCTATGTCATCACTTCTCTCTGGTTCTAAAAATAATTGATGTCTATCTTTATCACTAAATTTTACTATTTTATCTTCAATAGAAGGACAATATCTAGGTCCAACACCTTTTATCATTCCACTATATAATGAACATTTATCCAAATTTTCTCTTATAATTCTATGAGTTTCATTATTTGTATAAGTTAAATAACAAACTCTTTGTTTTTCAGGATTATATGTTGCTTTATAAAAATTACTGAATGTTAATTTTTCTTTATCTCCTTCTTCTATCTTAACCTCATCAAAATTAATTGATTTTTTTAAAATTCTTGGAGGAGTTCCAGTTTTAAGTCTTATAATTTTTATTCCATTTTTTTCTAATGATTTACTTAGAAACATAGAATTTTTTTCTCCATGAGGTCCACCTTTATAACTCTCATGTCCGCACAATATATCTGAATTTAAATATGTACCTGTTGTAAGAATTACAGCTTTTGAATAAATTTTTATTCCACTTTCTGTAAGTACACCTTCTATTTTATTATTTTTTACTATTATTTCTTTTACAAAATCTTCTTTTAAATCAAGATTATTTTGTTTTTCTAAAGTTTTAAACATTTCTTTAGGATAATTTACTTTGCATCCTTGAGCTCTTAAAGATCTTACACCTGGGCCTTTTTTTACATTTAACATTTTAATTTGTAAATGTGTTTTATCTGTATTATATCCCATCTCACCACCAAGAGCATCTATTTCTCTAACAACAATCCCCTTTGCTGATCCTCCAATTGATGGATTACATGGCATATCTGCTATATTTTTTAAATTACCAGTAATAAGTAATGTTCTTTTTCCCATTCTTGCACATGAAAGACATGCTTCACAACCAGCATGACCACCACCTACAACAATAACATCATAATTCATATTATCAACTACTTTCCTAAACAAAATTTACTAAATATCTCATCTAATAACTCGTCTTTATATACTTCTCCTGTAATTTCTCCTAATGTTTCCCATATTTCTCTTATATTTATTTCAACTAAATCCACAGGAGTTTCATTTTCTAATTCATTTTTTATTTCTTCAATAATATTTAAACATTTCTTTAATAAAGATATTTGTCTTGCATTTGATATATATGTGAAATCTGATTTTTCTATATCATCTAAATTAAAAATCTTTGAAATTTTATTTTTTAATAATTCTATATCTTTTTTATCACTGCTTGAAATATTTATAGATTCATAAATATCTAATTCATTATGTTTATTGTTTCCTAAATCCTTTTTATTATAAACAACTAATACATTTTTATTATTTAAACTATCAAATACCTTTTTATCCTCTAATTCAAATATAGTTGATGAATCAATTACAAACAATACCAAATCAGATTCATCAATTTTTTTAATACTTTTCTCTATACCAATTGATTCAACTATTTCATTAGTATTTCTAATGCCAGCTGTATCATATAAGTTTACTTCTATTCCATTTAATAAAATTGTACCTTCTACTATATCTCTTGTAGTTCCCTTAATATTTGTAACTATTGCTTTATCCTCCCCTAACAAAGCATTTAGTATACTACTTTTTCCAACATTTGGTTTTCCAACAATAGCTATATTTATACCATTTTTTATTATTAATCCATTTTTACTTAAATCAACTAATTTATTTATTTCTTTTTCAATAATTAATATTTTATCTTTAATTAAATTATTTGTAACTACTATAGCATCTTCATATTCTGGATAATCAATATTTACTTCAATATTTGCAATTAATTCTAATAATATTTTTCTTAACTTATTAATCTTATTAGATAATTCATGACTAATACCTTTCATGGACATTTTTCTTGCACTTTCTGTTTTTGAATTAATCATATCCGATACTGATTCTGCTTCTATTAAATCTATTCTTCCATTTAAAAAAGCTCTTTTTAAAAATTCTCCGGGTTCAGCTAATCTACATCCATTTTCAAGTAATAATTCCATAATTCTATTAACAGATGTTTTACCACCATGAGTATTAATTTCTACTACATCTTCTCTTGTAAAAGTTTTTGGATTTTTAAAAACAGAAACTAATACTTCATCAATTTTTTCGTTATTATCAACTATATATCCATAAGTAATTGTATGTGTTTGTTTATTTAATAAATCTTTATCAAAAATTTTATTTACAATACTAATAGATTTATCTCCACTTATTCTAATAATATTTATAGAACTTTCTCCAACTAAAGTTCCAATGGCACAAATTGTATCTTTCATATTAGTCCCTTTCTTTCCACAAGATTATAACATAAAATAAAAATCAAGTAAATAAAAAAGAGTATTGCTACTCTTTATTATTCTCACAATATTTTATTACAACGCATCTATTTGGTTCTTCGCCTTCACTTTCTGTTGAGATATATTTGAATCCCTGTAATGCAGAGTGAACAATTTTTCTAGTATAAGCATCCATTGGATCTAATTTTACGGATGATTTTGATAAAGTTACTTCTCGAGCAATTTTTTTCACTTTCTTTTCAAGAAAATAAGTTTGTTTTTCTTTATACTTTTCAACATCCACTGAAACATTTACATAAACGTCTATTACATTATATATAGCTTGTCTTAAATATATTTGAATTGAATTTAATATATGTCCTTTTTTTCCAATTAATACTGAATTATTTTGAGAAAAAATTTCATATTTTATTTGACCATCTCTGATTTTAGTTTCTATATTACTATTTACACCTAAACCATTTAATAGTTCTTTTAAAAATTCCTTTCCAATATCTGCAATATCACTTAATTTAACAACTTCTAGTGTAAATTTTTTTCCACTAAATAAGCCACTTTTTTCCTCATAAGATTTTGTTATTACTTCATTTTCCTTTAAATTTAATTCATCTAAGGCTTTTTCTAATAATCCATCTATACTTTTTGCTTGAAATTTATACTTCTCCATTTTACTACTTACCTTTCTTTAATAATAAATTTTGTATTACTGTAAATCCATTTGATACTATCCAATATAGTGCAATTGATGTTGGCAAACTGAATGAAATAATCATAATAAACACTACCATAAATGTACTCATCATTTTCATTTGTTGTGCTTGCATATCATTACCTGAAGTATTCATATTTTTAAATGAAAAATATGTTGCACCTAATATTAATAATATCAAAATTATATACCAATAATTACCAGCTTTAAAACCTTCTAATGGTGTAGTACCTAAATTAAAAACTAAAAAATTATTTTCAAAAAAAGCAGGTACTCTATAAACAGCTTCTAAGAATGCAAAGAATATAGGCATTTGTAAAAATGCAAATAAACAACTAGACATAGGATTAATATCATATTTTTTATAAATAAGCATCATTTCCTGACTTTTAGCCATCATTGATTCTTTATCTTCTTTACCTTCATATTTTTTTTCTAATCTTGTAAGATCTTTTTGAGCTTTTTGCATATTAGTATTCATATTATTTGATTTTTTTGAAATAGGATATAAAGCTAATCTCAATAATAAACCAACTATCATGATTGATAAACCGTTATTTTTTACCAGTAATCCTATTTTTACAATAAACCAAGCTAGAGGTTTAACAAAAATTGATGTCCATAATCCCTCATAACCACCAGAATTAATTTTTAATTCTTTACAAGAATTTAGTTTATCATAATCAATTGTTAACTTATCCTTATTAGATTCATAAATTTTAACTAATTCTTTAGATTCAGGCTTACACAATATATTTGACACATATTGTTTTTTTGCATTGTTTTCATCGTCTTTTATTTCAAATCTTTTTGTACATCCAGATAACAAGATTATACAAATTAAAACAAGTAATATTTTCTTTATTTTATTATTCATATTATTCTCCTTTTAAAACATTTAACAATTCAATTTTAATATTTTCATAATTTTTATTCAAAATCGAATTCCTTAATATTATAACATAATCACATGATTTATCTATACTATTTTTCATCAAAATATCTTTTACTCTTCTTTTAAAAAGATTTCTTATATTAGCTTTACCTAATTTTTTACTAACACTAACACAAAATCTACAATATTTTAAATTATTTTTAGAATAATATATTATAAATGACTTACTAACAATTTTATTAGATAAAGATATAATATGTTTAATTTCGTCATTATTTCCAATTATAAATTTTTTATTCACTATATCACCTAACAAAAATATTATAATAAAAAAATTACTTAAATTAAAGTAATTTATTTAGCTAATTCTTTTCTTCCTTTATTTCTTCTTGATTTTAAAACATTTTTTCCTTTTCTAGACATAAAACCAGAAGTTTTGCTCTTTTTATTATTATTTGGTTGAAATGTTCTTTTCATTATAATTCCTCCGTTTCTTCATTGACTGGTTTAGATTATATAATATTGAATAAGAAAAGTCAATAAATGACTATTTTATTAAATAATAAGAATATTATGTTAATATGTTAAGTTATTTTTTATATTATGTTAAGTTATCAACATTATTATAACATATTATGTTAACTTATAAACAAGTTATAAACATTTTTGTTTACATAATATAAAAATATTTTGTTGAAATTGTTGATAACTCATTTTTTTCCTTTTATTTATAATAAAAAATATATTTACAAATCGTTGATAAATTGTTAATATAAATGTTAATAAATTTTTTTACTTTGACATAAAAAAAAGTTGAATTATAATTTAATTAGAAACAGATAAAAACTTTTAGAAAGGAACAATTATTATGAGTAATGATGATATTTGGAACAATTTTTTAAAAAAAATTAAATCTAAAGTCTCATTAATGGCTTACAACTATATATTTAAAGATCTAAAATTATATTCATATGTAAATAGCAAAATAATAATAGTTGTTCCTAATAATGAGCTTTTACTTCAAAATATTAATAAAAATTATAATCAAATAATTGAAGAAACATTAAATGATATTACTGATGACACATGTGATATTGAATATATTTTTGAAAAAGATATAGAAACCATAAAGCAGAAAAAAACAGAAATCATTAATGATAATAATGACACACTTGAAAATGATCTTTCTAATTATAAATATAATAGTAATTTTAATTCAAAATATACATTTGATACATTTGTTGTGGGAGAATCTAATAAATTAGCATATGGAACTGCTTTAGCTGTAGCAAAAAATCCAGGTAAATTATATAATCCATATTTTATATACGCTAATAGTGGATTAGGAAAAACTCATTTAATGCACGCAATAGGAAATTATATTGTAACTCACTCGGATAAAAAAGTATTATATATAACTGCTGAACAATTCAAAAATGATTATACTTCAATAATTAATACAAAAAATAAATATGAAAATAATATCAGTTATTTGGAAGCATTTAGAGAAAAATATAGAAATGTAGATGTATTGATGATAGATGATATTCAATTTTTAGAAAGTAAAGAAAAAACACAAACTGAATTTACTAATACATTTAATACATTATATGAAAATGATAAACAAATTATAATAGCATCTGATAAATCTATAAATGATATTCAATATTTAGAAGATAGATTAAAAACAAGATTTAGATGGGGATTAACAGAATCAATAAATCCTCCAGAATTAGAATTAAAGAAAAATATAATAAAAAATAAAATAATGGTTAATAATTTTGATTTTAATATTAGTGAAGAAATAATTGATTATATAGCAAATAATTGTGGTAGTGATATAAGAAATATTGAAGGTACTATAACAAGAATAGCTGCTTATAAAACAATATTTAATCTACCAGAAATAACTCTTGGTATTGCACAGGATGCTTTAAAAGAATTTGTTGAAAAACCTGTTTATAGAACTAATTCAATTGCTAAAATTATAGATGTAGTTGCAAAATATTATGGTTTAGAAAGCTCTATGATAAAAGGAAAAATGAAGAAAAAGAATATTGCCGATGCAAGAGCAATAGCAATGTATTTAAGCAGACATTTAACAGACGAAAGTCTAGAAAGAATAGGTTTGGAAATAGGAGGTAGAGATCATTCAACTGTTATTTATTCATATGAAAAAATATCTAATGAATTAAAAACAAATTTAAAATTACAAGAAGAAATAAAAATATTAAAAGAAAAACTAAATGAATAATAATTAACTATTTTTCAACAATCAAAAAAATATAAATTAACATAATTTTTTAACTTAATTTCTATGATAGAATTAGTTATCAACATATTAACAACCAATAATAATAATAATAATTATAATTATAATAAAAAAAAGGAGGTAGTATTATGAAATTGTTAATTGAAAAAAATATTTTAATGGAAGGATTAAGTTCAGTAAGTAAAGCTTTATCTACGAGAAATATAATACCTATATTAAATGGTATTAAATTTGATCTAAATAAAAAAGGATTATATTTAACGGCAACAGATAATGATATTACAATTCAATCATTTATTGATAAAAAAGATATTAAAAATATAGAAGAATTTGGAACATCAATTATTTATGGAAAATCATTATTAGATATAATAAGAAGGTTACCTGATAATGAAATTTTAATAGAAAATTTTGAAAATAATGAAGTTTCTTTTAAAACAAATAATTCAAATTATAATTTTAATTGTTTTATTACAGAAGATTTTCCAAATATAGAATTAGAAGAAATTAAGAATCCTATAATAATATCAAGTTTAAAATTTAAAGAAATAATAAACAAAACATCATTTGCATGTTCATTACAAGAAAGTAGACCTTTATTAACAGGAGTTAACATAAAAATACAAGGAGATTTGTTTGAATGTACGGCAACAGATTCATATAGACTATCAAAAGTTACACATAATTTAGATAAAGTATATAATGAAAATATAAATATAGTTATTCCTGCAAGAAATATAAATGAATTTGTAAAATTAATTGATGAAGATGAAGATATTGAAATACATATATTTAGTAATAAAGTATTATTTAAATATAAAAATTTAATTTTTCAGTCATCATTATTAAATGGTAACTATCCAAATACAGACAATTCCATTGCGAAAGAATTTAAATATATTTTAAAGGTAGATTTAAAAGAAATATATAATACATTAGATAGAGCTTCATTATTAACACAATCTAAAGATAAAAATATTATTGATGTTGAAATAGATTGTAATGATTTCATTATAAGAGCTTCTAGTGTAGAGATGGGAAAAGTTGAAGAAAGAATTGTAGTAGAAAATGAAACTAATAATAAACTTAGAATTTCATTTAGTGCGAAATATATGTTAGAAGCATTAAAAATGTTCAATAATGAAAAAATATATATTTTATTAAATGGTGAAATTAGCCCTATAATATTAAAAAATACAGATAGTGATGAATTAATTCAATTAATTTTACCTATGAAAACATATTAAAAAAACGATTTTTCGTTTTTTTTTATACATTTTTAATTATATTCGACATATTTCAACAAAATTCGACAAGTGTATTGTGATAATATATCCAACATTATTTTGAGAAAGGGGGTTAAATATATGAATTACGAAATTAATTATGATACAGAATTGATAATTCCTATAGATAATAAAAATTCAAAAGTTATCGAGTATGATAATGAATATGAAATTAATTCATCTGTATTAAATATAATGGAACATAGTTGTGAATATTTTGGTAGTTCTTTTTCTGGTAGAAAAGAAGGAACTAAAAAATTATTAGGAATAACTCATAAATCACCTATAATTATTGAAGAAAGTAGAAAAATTATATTTTTTCCAACAACTTCGCCTGATAATTCAGATTGTATATGGATTAATTTAGAAAAAATAGATAAATATTATAAAATTAATCGAGAAAAATCATGTATTGTTTTTAAAAATGGGAAATCATTCGAATTTAATGTATCGTTTGGATCTTTGTCAAATCAGATATTAAGAGCTACAAGATTAAAATTTGTTTTAGAGGAAAGAATTAATAAAAAAGAAGATAATTATATTTAAATTATCTTTTTTTATACTGTTTATTATGTTATAATATTAACTGTGTAGAGGAGTACCTAAAAATATTAAAAATTAAATTTAAGGGGGAAAAGAGGTTTAAAAATGAATATTACCAAAATTGAACTTATTAATTTTAGAAATTACAAAAAAAAAAGTTTAGATAATTTTTCTAATTTAAATATTTTAATTGGTAAAAATGGAATTGGTAAAACTTCAATTTTGGAATCTATTTATTTAGGTAGTTTAGCTAAATCTTTTAAAACAAATAATGAATCGTCAATAATAAATAGTAATAATGATTATTTTAAAGTTAAAATTTATTGCTATGATTATGGTCCAAAAAAAATTTTAGAATATTATTATGATAAAAATGGCAAAAAAACAAAAATAAATGGAAAATTACAAAGAAAGCTCAGTGATTTTATTTCACAATATAGAATTATATTACTTTCTCCTGATGAATTAAAATTGATTAAATCTTCTCCAAATACTAGAAGAAATTATTTTAATATTCAGATATCTCAAATACACAAAGAATATATTTATTACTTAAATAATTATAATATTTTGATAAAAAATAAAAATGATTATTTAAAAAAAATTTATTTGAATAGTAATTTGGATAGCAGATATTTAGATATAATAGATGAAAAAATAGTTGAAGAAGGACTTAAAATATATAATTATAGAAAAAAATATATTGAACTTATAAATAAATATATTAATGATATTTTTAAAAATTATAAAAAAAATAATAATATACAAATAATGTATATAAGTGATTATGATATAAATGATAAAGAAAAATTAATAAAAGAATTAAAAAAAGTAAGAAAAAAAGAAATTAATATTGGTATGACTTCTTTTGGCGTACATAGAGATGATTTTGAATTTATTCATAATGATAAAGACTCAAAAGATTATAGTTCTCAAGGATATCAAAAATTAATTGTACTAGCAATGAAATTATCTGAAATAGAAATATTTACTAAGGAATATGATATAAATCCAATTCTATTATTAGATGATTTGTTTAGTGAATTAGATGAAGAAAATAGAAATAATATTTTTAAATCTTTAAATAAAAACATACAGATATTCATAACAACGACAGATTTAAAAAATATTAATAAAAATATAATAAGTAAAGCCAAAATATTTAATTTAGATGAGAGGGTGTGAAAAAATGAAAGATGATTATGGCGTTAATGATATACAAGTATTAGAAGGATTAGAAGCGGTAAGAAAAAGACCAGGTATGTACATAGGTACAACAGATGTAAAAGGTTTGCATCATTTAGTTTGGGAAATAGTAGATAATGCAATTGATGAAGCTTTAGCAGGTTATTGTAATAATATAGAAATAATCGTTAATAAAGATAATTCTATAACTGTTAAAGACAATGGACGTGGAATTCCTGTTGGAATTCATCCTAAAACTGGCATTTCTACTGTTGAGACAGTTTATACAGTTTTACATGCAGGAGGAAAATTTGGTGGAGGCGGATATAAAGTATCTGGTGGATTACATGGTGTTGGTGCTTCTGTTGTAAATGCATTATCAAAATGGGTAACAGTAACAGTATATAAAGATGGAAAAATATATGAAACAAAATTTGAAAATGGTGGAAAAACAGTTCAAAAATTAAAAGAAATTGGTCAGTGTGAAAAAAATAGAACTGGTACAACAGTTTCTTTTAAACCAGATCCTGATATTTTTGATACAGACATATATGATTATGAAACTTTAAAAACAAGGACAAGAGAACTTGCTTTTTTAAATAAAGGTCTTCAATTAACTTTAAGAGATGATAGAGATGAAGAAGATACACAAGGTGATAAATTTTTATATGAAGGTGGTATAAGTGAATATGTTAGATTTATTAATCAAGGAAAAACACCATTACATGAAGATATAATTCATTTAACAGGAGAAAAAGATGGAATAGTATTCGAAGTTGCACTTCAATATAACAATGGATATAATGAAAATATTTATTCTTTTGTTAATAATATTAATACACATGATGGTGGTACTCATGAAGATGGTGTAAAAAGAGCACTAGTTAGAACAATTAATGCTTATGCTAGAAAAAATAACATTCTTAAAGAAAAAGATGAAAATTTAAGAGAAGATGATGTTAAAGAAGGATTGACAATGATTATTTCTTGCAAGCATCCAAATCCACAATTTGAAGGTCAAACAAAAGGAAGATTGGGTAATTCAGAAGTTAAAAACCTAGCAGATAGTGTTTTTGCTGAAGGATTTGAACAATTTTTATTAGAAAATCCAGAAGATGCAAGAATTATAATTAATAAATCTATTCTTGCTAGAAATGCAAGAATGGCTGCAAAAAAAGCTAGAGAAGCTACAAGAAAAAGTGATTTAGCTACTACAAATTTTTTTGGAAAATTATCTGATTGTAAAAGTAAGGATCCAACTATATCAGAAATATTTATAGTCGAGGGAGATTCTGCAGGAGGATCAGCAAAAAAAGGAAGAGACTCTATGACTCAAGCAATTTTACCACTTAGAGGAAAAATTTTGAACGTTGAAAAAGCAAGATTAGATAGAGCTCTTGGAAATGAAGAAATAAAAACTATTATTACTGCTTTTGGTACTGGAATAGGTGAATACTTTGATTTATCAAAATTAAGATATGACAAAATAATAATTATGACAGATGCAGATGTTGATGGAGCTCACATTAGAGTATTATTATTAACATTATTTTATAGATTTTTCAAACCAATTGTACAAGCAGGTCATGTATATGCTGCACAACCACCATTATTTAGAATAATGCATGGAAAAACAAGAAAATATACTTTAACAGAGCAAGAAAAAGATGAATATTTAATGTCTTTACCTGAAAATGTTAGAAATCGTGCAGAAATTGCTCGTATGAAAGGTTTAGGAGAAATGGATGCAGAAGAACTAAATGAAACAACAATGGATATTAATAAGAGAGTTTTAAGAAAAATAACAGTTGATGATTGCATTGCAGCTGATGCTATATTCGAAAAATTAATGGGTGATGAAGTAGAACCTAGAAGAGAATTTATTGAAGAAAATGCAATAAATGTTAAAAATTTAGATATATAGGAGGTTTATATGGAAACAGAAGAAATAAAAACAGAAGAAAATATAGATTATAATGGTACATTTCATGAAAGAGATAGTCATCAAGAAAATAATATTGTAGATGAAGTAAAAGATTCTTTTCTTGATTATTCAATGAGTGTAATAACATCTCGTGCTATTCCAGATTTAAGAGATGGATTAAAACCAGTACATAGAAGAATTTTATGGTCTATGTATGAAGAAGGAAATACTCCAGATAAACCACATAGAAAATCAGCAACTACAGTTGGTAATGTTATGGGACATTATCATCCACATGGAGATAGTTCTATATATGATGCAATGGTTAGATTAGCACAAGATTTTAATCAAAGATATATGTTAGTTGATGGACATGGGAATTTTGGTAATATAGAAGGTGATGGAGCAGCAGCTTATCGTTATACAGAAGCTAGATTAGCAAAAATATCATTAGAATTATTAAGAGATATTAATAAAGATACAGTTGATATGGATGACAATTTTGATGTTACAAGAAAAGAACCAAAAGTATTACCATCAAGATTTCCAAACATATTAGTTAATGGATCAATGGGAATAGCAGTAGGAATGGCGACAAATATTCCTCCTCACAATTTATCTGAGGTAATAGATGGTTGTGTTGCATATATTGATAATCCCGACATTGATGTAGATGGGTTAATGAATTACATTAAAGGTCCTGATTTTCCAACAGGTGGAATAATTCTTGGAAATTCAGGAATAAAAAAAGCATATGAAACAGGTCGTGGGTCAATAACAATAAGAAGTAAAGCAGAAATTGAAGATAATCACGGTCATAATGCTATAGTATTTACAGAAGTACCTTATGGAGTAAATACTATGGAATTAAAAAATAAGGTAGCAGAATTAGTACATAATAAAATTATAGATGGTATAACAGATTATCATACAGATTTAAAAGATGGAGTTAAGATAACAATTACATTAAAAAAAGATGCAAATCCTCAAGTTGTACTAAATAATTTGTATAAGCATACTGCATTTCAAATAAACTATGGAATTATATTTTTAATGTTAGATGGTTTAACACCTAGAACATTGGGATTAAAAGATATAATTAGTAAATATATAGATCATCAAAAAGAAGTTATTATAAGAAGAACAAAATTTGATTTAATAAAAGATGAAAAAAGAGTTCACATACTTAATGGTTATAAAATAGCACAAGATAATATAGATGAAGTTGTTAAAATTATTAGAAACGCTTTGGATGATACAGATGCTAAAGAAAAATTAATGTCAAGATTTGGTTTAGATGAAATTCAAGCAGATGCTATATTAGAATTAAGGTTAAGAAGATTAACTAGTCTCGAAAGAGATAAAATAGAAGAAGAATTGAATAATCTTTTAAAAGAAATTGAAGAATTAAAAGCAATTTTAGCTTCAGAACAAAAAGTTCTTGAAATAATTAAAAATGAAATGTTAGATATTAAAAATAAATATGGTGATGAAAGAAAAACAACAATTGATATGACAGCAATAGAATATATAGAGGATGAATCTCTAATACCACAAGAAGAAATAATTGTCACTTTAACAGGAAAAAATTATATTAAAAGAATAAATAAAGATACTTATAAAACTCAGCATAGAGGTGGAGTTGGTATTAAAGGAATGTCAACAACAGATGAAGATACAGTTGAACAATTAATTTCATTAAATACACATGATAATTTATTATTTTTCTCAAATAAAGGAAAAGTTTATAGAATGAAGGGATATAAAATTCCTGAATATTCTAGAACTGGTAAAGGATTACCAATTATTAATTTATTACCTTTAGAAAAAGATGAAAAAATTAATACAATGGTAAAAGTAAGTGAAGAAGATAATAATACAAACGTATGTTTGTTATTTAGTACTAAAAAAGGTTTAGTTAAAAGAACATTATTATCCGAATTTGAAAATATAAGACAAAGTGGAAAAATATCTATTACATTAAAAGATGATGATGAATTAATATCTGTTAAAGTTGTAAATAGTGATAATAGTCAAGTATTAATGTGTTCTTCTAACGGAAGAATGGTTAGATTTAATGCTGATGAAATTAGATTGATGGGTAGAACTGCATCAGGCGTTAGAGGAATTAATTTAATAGATGATATATGTGTAGGATCTGAAGTTTCTGAAGATGGAAAATTATTATTAGTAGTAACTGAAAATGGATATGGTAAAAAAACAAAAATTGAAGATTATAGACAAACAAAGAGAGGAAGTAAAGGAGTAAAAACTTTAAACATTTCTGAAAAGAATGGAAAGATAATTAGTTTTAAATCAGTAGATAATGAATCAGATTTAATGATAATTACTACTAATGGAATTGTAATCAGATTAGATATTAATTCAATATCTGAAATGGGAAGAGTTACAAAAGGAGTTAAATTAATAAATTTAAAAGATGAAAATAAAGTTGCATCAATTTCAATAGTTGATAAAGAAAATAATATTGAAGAAGAAGCTTCACAAAATTAAAAATATTTCCCGGGAAATAAAAAAATATTTCCTGGAAAATATTTTTTTAAACAAGTAAATATGTTCCACGTGAAACATATAAATAAAAAAAGAATGTTTCACGTGAAACATATAAAGTAAATACAAAAATAATTGAAAAATAATTAAAAGTATATTATAATTTATTTGTGCAATAAATGAATTAAGAACCAGGTCAGAATTGGAAAATAGCAGCCTTAATTAATTTATTTATGTGCACATTTTTTTATGAGGTATAAATGTATATAGATAAATTAAAAAAACTTAATAAAAAAGCAATAATTAATGGAGATATACCAGTATCTTGTTTAATAGTTAAAAATGGAAAAATTATTAGCAAAGGATATAATAAAAAATATAAAACTAACAATCCATTAGCACATGCAGAAATAATTGCAATAAAAAAAGCATGTAAAAAACTAAAAACGCCAAATTTAATAGAATGTGAAATGTATGTTACATTAAAACCTTGTTCAATGTGTCAAGAAATTATAAAAGAATCAAAAATTAAAAAAGTATATTATATACTGGATAAAACAAAAATAGTTAAAAATAAAATAGAATTTAAAAAATTAGAAATAGATAATAAATATTTTATAGATGAATTAAAAAAATTTTTTTTAAATAAAAGATAGAGAATATCATATTAATTTGATATAATATTTTAGGAGGTTTTTATGGCATATATATCATTATACAGAAAATATAGACCAAAAAGATTTTTAGATGTTATTGGGCAAGAAATTGTTGTTAAAACATTAATTAATAGTGTGAAATATAATAAAATTTGTCATGCTTATATTTTTAATGGTCCAAGAGGAACAGGAAAAACAAGTATAGCTAAAATTTTTGCAAAAGCAGTTAATTGTGAAAATTTTAATAATGATATTTGTGAAAAATGTGATAATTGTATAACAAAAAGTGAAGAATTAATAGATATAATTGAATTAGATGCAGCAAGTAATAACAGTGTTGATGATATTAGAGACATAGTCAATAATGTTAAATTAATGCCATCAAAACTAAAATATAAAGTATATATAATTGATGAAGTACATATGCTTTCTACAAGTGCATTTAATGCATTATTAAAAACTTTAGAAGAACCGCCAAATCATGTTATATTTATTCTTGCTACAACCGAAATTAATAAAATTCCTGCTACAGTATTATCTAGATGTCAAAAATTTAATTTTAGCAAAATAAACCCGAATTTAATCTCTAAAAGATTAAAATATATTTTAAAAAAAGAAAAAAAATATATAGATGATTCAGTAATTGATTTGATTTCAAATTTAAGTGATGGTGGATTAAGAGATGCAATTAATTTACTTGATCAAATATTATCATTAAATAATGAAAATATTACAGTAGATGATGTTTATAATATAATTGGAAGTGTTAGTAATAATGAAGTATTTGAATTAATAGATAATATTTTATTTCCTAATATTAAAAATATGCTGATAAAAATAAATTATATTTTTGAAAAAAATCTAAATTTAAATATTATAGGTGAAAGAATAGAACAAATTATCAAAGATATAATAATATATAATTCAACAGATAATTATTTTTCTGAAGAATATGAATCATATTTAAAAAAATATACAAAAATAGATATTGAATTGTTAATAAAATCTTCTGAAATTCTAATTGAGTTAAATTATAATTTAAAAAAAGGATACGATCAAAAAAATATATTTGAAATTTACCTTATAAAAATTATTATGATTTTTAATAAAGAAAATGATTCTAATAATGAATTATCAACTGTTAATAATAATGTAATTGAAAATAAAGATACTAAAATAACTAATAATTTACCAGATATAAATGAAAAAAACATATTGATTAATAATGCATTATCAATGGCTGATAAAAAATTAAAAAATGATTTTTTAAAAAAATTTAATTTTGAATCATATTTAACAAATAAAAATTATATTAATCTAATAAATTTGTTGGTAAAATCAAAAGTTGAAGTGGTTTCAGAAAAAAATTTAATCTTTACTTTTAAAGAAAACCATGATGTATTAATATTTGATAGTAATATTGCTGAAATTAGTAATTTTTTAAAAAATATTTATAAAAAAAAGTACGAAATAGTAGCAATAGATAACAATAAATGGGAAATTATAAAAAATAAATATATTGAAGATATAAAAAAAGGTATAAAATATGAATATATAGATCAAAAAAAATCATTAAAAATAAAAAATACATCAGAATTAGAAAAAAATGTTGAAAATATTTTTGGTGAAGATATAATAAAAGATATTTAGAAAGGAATGATAATTATGAATATACAAGCTATGATGGCACAAGCTAGAAAAATGCAAAAAGATATTGAAAAAACTACAATGGAAATTGAAAATTCTACTTATTTTTTTGAAAATGAAAATATATATGTAGAAGCAACTGGAAATAATAAAATCAAGCAAATTAAAATTAAAAACGAGGATATTTTAGAAGATAAAGAAATATTGGAGGATATTGTTGTTGTTGCGGTTAACGATGTTTTAAATCAAATATTAAAAACAAAAGAATCTAAATTAGGAAAATATACTGCAGGATTAGGAGGATTGTTCTAAAAAATGTGTTATCCTGAAAGTTTTAAAAATTTAGTTAGTAATCTAACTATATTACCTGGTGTTGGAGAAAAAACTGCTGAAAGATTTGTTTATTCATTATATGAAAGAGATAACGATGAAATTGAAAATTTGGCTACTTCTCTAATAAAATTTAAAAAAAATATAAAAAATTGTTCTATTTGTGGATGTATATCTGATTATGAAATTTGTGAATTTTGTGCTGATAAAAATAGAGATAAATCTACAATTTGTATTGTCGAAGAATCAAAAAATGTTTTTTTTATAGAAAAAACAAAGAAATATAGTGGTTATTATCATGTTTTAAATGGATTAATCTCTCCTATTGAAGGAAAAAATCCTGAAGACTTAAATATTTCATCTTTAATTAGTAGATTGGATGAAAATATTAAAGAAATAATAATTGCACTTAATCCATCAATTGAAGGAGAAGTTACTTCTTTATATTTACAAAAAATTTTGGATAAGTATAATATAAAGATATCAAGATTATCCTATGGTTTACCAATGGGTACAGATTTAGAATATTTGGATCCAATTATGATTTCTAAAGCATGGGAAGATAGGAAGATTATTTCATAATAATATATATATATCATAATAATTATTAGGTGATTTAATGATATATGTTATTAAAAGATTAGTTTATAGTATATGCTTAATTTATTCTACAAATATTTTTATTACAGGATTTGGTAAGTATATTCCAATAAATGAATATTCAGTAATAATTATTTATATATATGGCTTCTTAGGAATATTAATGATTATTTATTTAAAATACTATATATAGGGAGGAAAATTTGAATTCACTTTATGATTATATAAAAAAATTATATGAAAATAAAAAAATTGTTCAATCTTTTTTGATTGGTAATGTATTATTAAAAGATATTAAAACAGAATTGATTTTGTCTATTAATGAGTTTATATTTAATAATCCAAATTCCAATAAAATTAATACCGATACATATATATTAGATACTGAAAATGGAATTATTTCAAAAGATGATATTAACAATTTAATAAATACAATATCAACAACCTCTCAATTTAATAATAAAAAGGTATATATTATAAATGAATGTGAAAAGTTAAATGAATATGCATATAATTCAATATTAAAAACCTTAGAAGAACCTGGTGATAATATATATGCTTTTTTGATAACTTCTAATCTAAGTATGGTAAAAGAAACTATTTCAAGTAGATGTCAAAAAATATTTATTTCATCTGGTACTGAAAATAATTTTATAGATGATGCTATTATAGATATTTCAAATTCAATTATTGATTATATTGAAAATTATGATGAAAATAAGACATTTGATTATAATTGTATAGAAAATAATATTATGTTAGTTTCTATATTGAATTATATTATGAAACATTATATGTCTATAATCAATGATAAAGAACAAATATTAAATAATAATGAATATATTTCATATGTTAATAAAATATTGAAAATAAATGAAAATATAATTAGAATAAATAATAGAAATTTGAATAAAAACTTAAGTATTGATAGATTTTTAATAGAAATGTGTGGTGTAAAATGAAAAAAGTTGCAGTAGAATTTAAAAAAAATGGAAAAAAATATTTATTTTTTGATAATAATCTAAAATTAAATAAAGATGATGCAGTAATTGTTGATACAGAAAGAGGACAACAATTAGCATATGTAACTGATATAATAGAAAAAGAGGATAACATAGAACATAGTAATGTAATTAAGATAGCAAATAAAAATGATATTAAACAAAATCAGATAAATGTTAAAGATGCTAAAAAAGCTTTATCTAAAGCAACTGAAATTTCCGAAAAAATGAATTTGGATATGAAATTTATTGATGCATATTATACTTTTGATAGAAAGCAATTGGTATTTCAATTTTTAGCTGATAATAGGATAGATTTTAGAGATTTAGCTAAACAATTAGCATCAATATATAAAACAAGAATTGAATTAAGACAAATTGGTGTAAGAGATAAGGCAAAGGAAATATCTGGTATTGGTCAGTGTGGGAGAAAACTTTGTTGTTCTACTTTTTTAAGTGACTTAGATTCAGTTGGTATAGCACAAGTAAAAAATCAAAATTTAGCACTAAATCCTAATAAAATTAATGGATTATGTGGAAGATTATTATGTTGTTTGAAATATGAAGACGAATTGTACTCAAAATATAGGGAAGATTTACCAGAAGTAGGAGATAAAATTAAAAATGATGGAGTTGAAGGAACTGTAATATCATTAGATATTCCTCAGAGAAAATATATTTTATTAACTGAAGATAATACTAAAGTTGAAGTAATAGTTCCTTTTAGTAATAAAAATGACAGAAGAAAAAAAAGTAATAAATGATCTTGTATATTTTGATAATTTAAAAATTGTTCAAAATAAAGATTATTTTAATTTCAGTTTAGATTCAGTTTTATTACCTAGTTTTGTTAGAATAAATAAAAATGTTAAATTTATATTAGATATATGTACTGGAAATGCACCAATTCCAATTATATTGTCTCAAAAAACAAACTCAAAAATAATTGCTGTTGAAATTCAAAAAGAAGTATATGATTTAGCAAAAGAAAGTATTAAAATAAATAATATTAAAAATATTGATTTATTAAATATGGATGCTAAAAAATTAATAGAGAAATTTGAAACAGATACTTTTGATATAATAACATGCAATCCACCATATTTTAAGGTAAGTGAATTTTCTAAAAAGAATGATAATGTTATTAAATCTATAGCTAGACATGAGATATTAATTAATTTGGATGAAATAATGAAAATATCAAAAAAATTATTAAAAAATAATGGTTCAATATATTTAGTTCATAGAACAGAGAGATTAATAGAAATAGTCGAAAAAATGAAAAATAATAATATAGAACCAAAAAGATTACAATTCATTTATCCTAAAATAGGAGAAAAATCAAATATAATTCTTATAGAAGGGAAAAAAAATGGAAAACCTGGATTACAGGTTCTACCACCACTAATTGTTCATAATTTTGATGGTAGTTATACAGAAGAAGTATTAAAAATATTTGGGATGTGATACTATGAATCAAAAAAGTTATGAAAAATGTGAATTTGGAAATCTATACTTAATACCTACACCAATAGGAAATTTAGAAGATATTACTATAAGAGCAATTAATATTTTAAAATTAGTTGATGTTGTGTATGCAGAAGATACAAGAGAAGCTTTTAAACTTTTAAATTACTATAATATTTCAAAAAAAATTGAATCTTGTCATAAATACTCAGAAATGAAACATAAAGATAAAATAATAAAAATATTGTTATCTGGAAAAAATATTGGATATATGACAGATAGAGGTACACCATTAATTAGTGATCCGGGAAATATTATAGTTGAAGAGGCAATTAAAAATAAAATCAATGTTGTTGCATTACCAGGTCCTAACGCATTATTACCGGCGTTAAACATGTCAGGTTTAAGTAATCAAAGATTCTTATTTTATGGTTTTTTGAATTCTAAAAAAAGTATAGCTAAAAAAGAATTAATTGAATTAAAAAATATAAAATACACAATAATATTTTATGAATCTCCTTTTAGAATAAAAGAGACGTTACAGCTAATTTTTGACATTTTTGGTGATAGAAAAGGATCAATTGTTAGAGAAATATCAAAAATTTATGAAGAAGTAATTAGAGATGATATTTCTAATTTAATAAAAAAATGTGATAATATTAAAGGTGAAATAGTATTGGTAATAGATGGCAATAAAGAAGAAATAATAAATAATATTGATTATGAAGAAGAAATTAAAGAATTAATAAAAAAAAGTTATAGTAAAAGAGATGCAATTAAAGAAATTGCTGACAAATATAATTTAAAAAAGAATGAACTTTATAATAAATATAAGGAGATATGATATGAAATTAATTGTCGGATTAGGAAATCCAGGTAAGAATTACGAGAAAACAAGGCATAATTGTGGTTTTATGGCAATAGATTATTATGTTAAACAAAATGGTTTGAACTATAAAAATAAATTTAATGGATTGTATGCCGAACAATTAAAAAATAATAAAAAAGTAATACTTTTAAAACCACAAACATTTATGAATCTATCTGGTGAATGCGTATCTAAGTTTGTAAATTTTTACAATATTAGCATAGATGATATTTTTATAATATATGATGATATTAATTTTGAAGTAGGAAAATTTAAGATAAAAAGAAATGGCAGCGCAGGAGGTCATAATGGAATTAATAATATAATTCAACTACTTAAAACAGATAATATAAAAAGACTTAAAATTGGTATATCCAAAAATAATATTCCTTTAGAGGAGTATGTTTTACAAAAATTTAAAAATGATGAATTTGAAATAATTAGCAAATTAATGAGTGAAATACCTCAAATTATTGATGATTTTATAGAAAAAGATATAAACTATGTAATGGAAAAATATAATGGTTTAAATGATGAAAAATAAATTGTATTTACAATTATTTGATTTTGATATTAAAAATTATAAAAAAATATCAATAACTAAAAATGAAATATATAATCAATTATTATTATATATATTTTTTAAATGTAATAAAAATCTTATTGTTGTATTACCAACACTAAACGAAGCAACAGATTTATATAATGAATTAAAGAATTATTTAAGTAATGTGTATTTATTTCCTGAGGACGATTTGATAAGTAAAAAAGCAATAGCTGCATCGCCAGAGCTATTATTTATGAGAGTTAATTTATTAAATAAAATAAGTAGTAAAGAAAATAAAATTGTATTATTACATCTAAATAGCTATTTGAAAAAACTACCAAATACAGAAAATTATATAAATAGAAAAATTAAAATAGCAAAAGGTAATAAAATTGATAGAAATAAACTAATAAATCAATTGATTGATAATGGATATAAAAGAGAAAGTGTTGTTTATAATATTTCTGATTTTGCAGTAAGAGGTTTTGTAATTGATGTATTTCCAATAGAAGAAGAAAATCCAATTAGAATAGAACTATTTGATGATGAAATAGAAAGTATTAAATATTTCAATATAATTGATCAAAAGTCAATAAAAAACATCGATTCAATAGAAATTGGTTTAATTAAAGATGATTTTGGTGAAAACGATTATTCTATTAGAGATTACATGAAAAATAGCATAGTAATTTATACTAATTTTAATCAAATAAAAGAGCAAGAAAAGATGCTATTGCCTCAAATCAAATATTTAGAATTAGAGAAAGAAATATTTTCATTAAATGATTTAATAAAAGATGAAGATATATATTTAGATACTATAAATAATAAAGATTATGATTTAAAAATTGAATCTACATCAATTGAAAAATATGAATCAAATAAACAAAAATTTGTTAATGATATTGTTAATAATAATGGTACTTTATATACAATTAATATAAATTTGATAAATGATTTATTAAAAATAAATAAAAAAATAAAAATAATAAAAGAATCATTAAATAGTGGATTTGTGTATAAAAATAATTATTTTTATTCAGATTCAAATTTGTTTGACACATACAAAAAAAATGAATTAGTAAAACAACAATCATATGGAGACAAAATATTGTCAATTGATGGTATTAATATTGGAGATTATGTCGTTCATAGAAAATCAGGAATAGGTATTTATAAAGGAATAACGACAATAGAAAAAAATGGTTTAAAAAGAGATTACCTTTTAATACAATATAAAGGAAATGACAAGTTATATATGCCTGTAGAAGATATTTCCAAATTATATAAATATACAGCCAAGGAAGGAACTATACCGACTATTAACAAATTAAACAGTGTAGAATGGACAAAAACAAAATTAAAAATTAAAGAAAGAATTAAAAGCATTACTAGTGAATTACTTAAAATATACAAAGAAAGAAATAAAGCCACTGTTATTCCATTTGAGAAGGATGATGAAAGTCAGTTGCTTTTTGAAAATGAATTCGAATATGAGGAAACAGTTGATCAAATCAAAGCAATTAATGAAATTAAAAATGATTTGGAAAAGCCAAGACCAATGGAAAGATTATTATGTGGTGATGTAGGATATGGTAAAACAGAGGTAATATTTAGAGCAATATATAAAACTGTTATGAATGGTAAACAGGTTGCATATCTTTGCCCAACAACTCTTTTATCTCACCAACAATATAATAATGCTTTAGAGAGATTTAAAAATTATGGTGTCAATATAGATTTAATTAATAGGCATTTTACTAACAAGCAGGTTCAAGAAAAAATAAAAAGACTAAAAGAAGGAAAAATTGATGTAATATTTGGAACACATAGATTACTAAGTAAAGATGTACAATATAAAGATTTAGGTTTATTAGTAATAGATGAGGAACATAGATTTGGTGTTGAACAAAAAGAAAAAATAAAAGAATTAAAATCAAATGTGCATGTCTTATCAGTTTCAGCAACACCTATTCCAAGAAGTTTACAAATGTCTCTAGTAGGTATTAGAGATCTTTCATTAATTGAAAGTGCACCAAAAAATAGGTACCCTGTTCAAACATATGTAATTGAGTACAATGAAATGCTAATTAGAGAGGTAATATTAAAAGAGATTTCAAGAAAAGGACAATCATTTATTTTATATAATAATATTACTAATATGGAAAATTTGGTAAATAAATATAAAAAATTAATTCCAGAAGCAAGGATATGTTTTGCCCATGGAAAAATGTCTAAGAATGAAATGAACGACATAATATATGATTTTACTAATAAAAAATACGATGTATTAATAAGCACCACAATAATAGAAAATGGCATTGATATTCCAAATGCTAATACAATTATTGTTATTGATAGTGATAAATTTGGACTTAGCCAACTTTATCAAATTAGGGGAAGAGTTGGAAGAGGAGAAAGAATTGCTTTTGCATATTTAATGTATAAGAAAGAAAAGGTTTTGAACACAAATGCTATAAAGAGATTAGATGCAATTAAAGAATTTACTGAGCTTGGTAGTGGATATAAAATATCTATGAGAGATTTAGCTATTAGAGGAGCAGGTGACATTTTAGGTAAAGAACAAGCTGGATTTATTGATTCAGTTGGTGTGAATATGTATTTAGACTTGATAAATGAAGAAGTAAATGGAGTGGACAATGATAAAGAAGAAGAAACAGATATAATTCCTATTAATGTTGAAACACATATTGGAGAAGAATATACAGATGAAAGTAATATTTTGATTGAATTACATAAAAAAATAAATGGAATAACAAATAAAAAAGAATTAAATGATATATTATCAGAAATAAGAGACAGATTTGGAATGACTAACCACTCACTAGAATTGTATGCCCATGAAAAGTATTTAGAAAAATTGTTAATAATTACAATGGTTAAAATTACGGAAAACGACAATTTAAAAACAGTACTAAAAATAAAAAAGGAAGTTTATGAGAATATTAGTGTTGAAAAACTATTTGTAGAGTCAACAAAAATAACAACAAAATTTAATTTTAATCTTAAAAACAATACAATAATAATAACTCTTTTAAAAGCAACACTTGAAAAAAACTATATATATTATTTAGAAGAATTATTAGAACTAATTTATTCTTTAAAATTTCACGAATAAAAATATAATTAATCACCAAAATATAATTAGGTGATTTAAATGGCAAATAGTGGAATTATAAGAAAAATTGATGAATTAGGTAGAATTGTTTTACCAAAAGAATTAAGAAAAATGTTAAATATAAATCCTGGTGATGATTTTGAAATAACGATTGATGATAGTATTATTAAATTAAAAAGATATTCTAGATTAGAAAATTTTGAAGAAAATATAAATAGTATTATCAATTGTTTTTCTTTTGTTACAAAATATAGTATATTATTTGTTGTTAGTGATCATTTAATAAATAATAAAGATGATAAAATAACAAATGTTATTAATAGTATAATATTAGAAAGAAAAATTTATATAAATGATAAAATAGAAAAAAATATTATAAGTAAAAACACAATAATAGAAGGAAAAATGGTATTAGTACCATTGGTTTCAAATAGTGATCTATTAGGAGCAGTTGTGGTAGTTGCAAAAGATAACATAGATAATATGAAAAAAATAGCTAATATTATTTGTAGTTTGATAAAAAAAACAATTTTATTTGAAAAATAAAAGATATATAATATTCCTAAGAGGTGAAATATGATAGATTCTCATGCACATGTTTTTAGTGAATATTATGATAATATAGAGTTGTTAATAAAAGAATTAAAAGAAAAAGGAATAATTAGGGTATTAAATTGTGCAACATCTATAGAAGAATGTTATGAAGTATTACTTTTATCTAAACAATCAAATAATTATTTAATTCCTGCTTTAGGAATTCATCCGGAAAATGTTAATAATTATGATTTGATAAAACTTGAAGAAATTATAAAAAATAATAAAATATATGCAATAGGAGAAATTGGATTGGATTACTATTGGACTAAAGATAATAAAATGGAACAAAAAAAATTATTCATAGATCAAATAAAACTGGCAAAAAAATATAACCTTCCAGTAATAGTACATACAAGAGAATCAATTCAAGATTGTTTAGATATATTAAAAGAAAACAAGGTTAAAGGAGTTATTCACTGTTTTTCAGGAAGTTACGAAATGGCAAAAGAGTTTATAAAATATGGTTATAAACTTGGAATTGGAGGAGTATTAACATTTAAAAATTCAAAATTACATGAAGTAATAGAAAAAATTAATTTAAAAGATATATTACTAGAAACAGATAGTCCATTCCTTTCACCAGAACCTTTTAGGGGTAAACAAAATAACCCATCTAATGTTTATTATGTTGCAAAAAAAATTGCAGAAATAAAAAAAATTAACATAGAAGAAGTAATTAATATTACTACAAAGAATTTTGTTGAACTTTTTGACATTTAATAGTTCATATTATATAATTCATTTAAGGAGTAATGATGAGAAGTTATATAAGAAGTAGAATTATAATGATTATAGAGATAATGATAGTATTATTTATTATTTTTTTCAGTATAAAAAAAGAAAATAATAATGTATCATCTCTTTCAGTTGCAACAAATAATAGTTTAACTAAATCATTAGATATAAAAGTTATTCAAGAAAATCAAAATGAATTATATGCTCAAGGAACATATAATCCTGTATATACATTTGTAGGAGAACTTACAGGATATGCTGGGGATTGCCCTTTATGTTCTGGTTACTTAGCTTGTCCTCCAAGAACTAACGTTTTAAAAAGTGGAATTTATTTTAATGATTCTACATATGGAAAGGTTAGAATAGTCGCTAGCAGTAAGAATTATCCTTGTGGAACAATACTTAAATTTAATGTTAAAAAATTATCTGAAGAGCCAATGATTGCTATAGTTTTAGATAGAGGAGTTAGTGGAAACGTAATTGATTTGTTAACTGAATCAGAAGACTATGCCACAAAGCATGTTGGGAGAGTTAGAAATTTAGAATTTGAAGTTTTGAGAGAAGGATGGAAAAAATGAAATTTGAATATAAGAAATCCTTAGGGCAAAACTTTTTGATTGATAATAATATAAAGAATAAAATAATTGAATCAATTAATCCAACTGAAAAAGATTTAATAATAGAAATTGGACCAGGAGCTGGTTCTTTAACTAAAGAATTAGTCAAAAAGAATTGTGATATTATTTGTTTTGAAATAGATAAGAGATTAGAAATAGAATTAGATAAGATAAAATCGAATAATCTAAAAATTATTTTTGAAGATTTTTTGAAAGTAAACTTAAATGATTATATTGAAAAAAAATATGAAAGATTATTTTTTGTTGGTAATTTACCATACTATATTACAACAGCTATTATAAATAAAATAATAAATGAATCAAATCCATATGAGATAACAATAATGATTCAAAAAGAAGTAGCACAAAGATTTATGGCAAAGCCAAATAGTAAAGCCTATGGATCTTTATCTATTTATTTGCAGTATAATTTTGATATATCTAAAATATGCGATGTTAGTAAAAATTGTTTTGAACCAAAACCAAATGTTGATAGTACAGTAATTGTATTAAAGAAGAAAAAGAATAAAAGTAAAGTAATAAATGAAGAACAATTTTATAAATTAATTAAAGATTCATTTAGACAAAAGAGAAAAAATTTAAGAAACAATTTAAAAGAATATAATTGTGATTTAATAGAAGAGATTTTAAAATCATTTAACAAAGATTTATCAAGAAGAGCTGAAGAAATTACTATAGAAGAATTTATAGAAATATCAAACAGAATGAGCCATGATTTTTAATTATGGTTTTTTTATTATCCAGATTGAAATTTGAAAAAAAATAATGTATACTAAATAATAGGATAAAATAAAAAGGAGTGGTAGTGATGCAAGTTAGTTCTTACTTTACCAGCGTTGGCTTTACAATTAGTGCAATTATATTTATGTTATTAACCATAATGGTTTATATAAAGAAAAAAAATAGTACTAATTTAAGTGGAAAAATATTTTTAGGTTTATTAATTTTAACATCTATTATTTTGGCTTTTGAAATGGTTGTTCCTTATACAATGTCAAGAATGAATGATCTAATAACACTAAATAATGTTCTTTGTAGAATATATGTATTATTAATGTATTTATGGGACTGTTTTATGTTGCTATATATTATGATAATATGTGGTGATAAAGATAATTTTAAAGAAAAATTACCAATAAAATTAATAATAACTGCAATATTAATAATATCTTCGTTTATTTTATCATTTGCATTAGATATTGAATTTAATGGTGGTGTATTTGGTCTTCCTTATGTTGTAGGTGGTCCAGTTGTAATTGCACTACATATTCTATCATTTCTTGGATCATTAATAGTTTTACTTTTACTATCAATAAATATTAATAGAATTAGAAATATAAATTTAATACCATTATACATGGTTTTTATTGCATTTATCGCATCAACACTTGTTCAAATATTTTACAATTATGAAATCAATGAAACAGGACTAATTCATACTTTAGTTATCTTAACACTATTTTATACGGTAGAGAATCAGGATAACACATTATTGTATGAATACAGAAAATCTAAAAAGGAAGCAGAAAAAGCAAATAGAGCTAAAACAGAGTTTTTAATCAATATGTCACATGAGATAAGAACTCCTATGAATACAATTTTAGGATTTAGTGAATCATTATTAAAAGAACCTCAATTAACTGAAGAAATAGTTAAGAGGGATTTAAAAAATATTAGTGCTGCCAGTTCTACACTATTAGATTTAATTAACAATATATTAGATATATCTAAAATCGAATCTGGTGAAGAAGTGCTAAACGAAGCAAATTATAGTTTAGAAAACTTAATTTTTGAGATTAATAGTTATATACCATCAAAGATAAATAAAGAAGAATTAAAATTTACAATAGATATTAATGAAGATCTACCAAAAGAGTATTTTGGTGATACTTATAAATTATTTAAGGTATTAACTTATATACTATTAAATGCAATAGAATATACAAATTATGGTGAAGTTAAACTAACAATTGATGGAACTTTAGTAGAAGATAATAATGTTAATTTCAATATTATTATTTCAAATACAGGACATGCAATGCTTGCTGAAAACTTTGAGAAGAATTTTGAAGATTTCGTAAAATTAGAGAATGCATCACAAAATAATGTTGATAGTATAAAACTTGGATTAATAATTGCAAAACAATTAATTAATATTCTAGGAGGAACAATAGAATTTAAAAATGAAAAAGGAATGGGAACAAGATATATTGTCAATTTAAAGCAAAAAATTGTTAATCCAGAAAAAATTGGAAATATATTTGAAAGTAAAGAACAACAAATATCTAGTAGTAGAGACTTAGTAGATTGTACAGGTAAAAATGTTTTAATTGTAGATGATGGAGATGTCAATTTAAGAATTGCTAGTAAATATTTGGAGCAATATAATTTTACAATTAGTACTGCAACAAATGGTAAAGATTGTATTGAAATGGTAAAGAATAATCATTATGATATTGTATTTTTAGATCATATGATGCCTGATATGGATGGCGTAGCAACTATAAAAGCCTTAATTGCTACTGGTTATAAATTACCACCAATCATAGCATTAACAGCTAATTCTTATACAGGATTAGAAAATGAGTATATATCTCAAGGTTTCAGTGGTTACTTGCAAAAACCTATAAATTTTAGAGAATTAAATAAGATTATTAATTCAGTATTTAGAGATAATGTGGAAAATTTTAATAAGGAAGAGGTGATATAATATGACATTTAGTTTATTATTAACTTATTCCAGTATGGCATTCATGTTGTTGCTAATAGCAATATATTTAAACAAACAAATTTTTAAAAATACAAGAACAAAACTATATAAATTATTAATTACAATGACTGCTGTATTCACGGCCAGTGAACTAATACCTATTTATTCAATTGTTTATTTAAATAATTCAATTATAGAAAAAATATCATGGAGAATTCACTGGATTATTGGTATTGCATGGTTTACTATTTTCTTCTTTTATTGCTTATCAATGATAAAAAAACTAGAAGGAAAGTCTGCAATAAAAGCATTATTTAGTGATACTTTAGTAAAAATTGCATCTGGAATTATGATTCTATTTGCAATAGTGTATTTGTTTCTTCCATATTATGGTTTATCTGAAGATGGTGGCATAAATTATCTTCCTGGAAAAACTGCAATGATAATGGTAGGACTAACATTTGTTTTATTTGGAATAATATGTTTTTTAACTCTAAAATATAAAGATAATACTACTAAGAATGAAAAACTAGCTATATTTGTAGCAATAGCAATTTTAGCTGGAACAGTAATTTTACAATTGTTTATTAAACATGTTTCATTTATTCCACTTGGAATTAGCTTATTCATGTTTAGTTTATATTTCAACTTAGAAAACCCCGATATTACAATTATAGACGAAATAGCAAATGCACAGGGAGATATTGAAAAATCAAATCAAACAAAAACAGATTTCTTGTCAAATATGACTTATGAAATAAAAGTTCCAATGAATTTGATTTCAAGTTTATGTGATGAACTAGTAAATATGTCTACATTTGATGAAAAAATAGTAAGAGAAGATATAGAGCAAATTCAAGTGTCAGGAAATAATTTATTAGATATAATAAACAACATATTGGATATTAGTAAAATAGAAAGTGGTAAAGATGCTCTACAAGAAAGAGAATATTCTATTAATGATTTAATAACAAATGTTTTAAATATTGCAAAATCCAAATTAGGTGCAAAACCAGTAAAATTAGAAATGAATGTTGATCAAAATGTTTCTTCAGTTTTATATGGTGATTCTGCAAAGTTATATCAATCTTTATTAAATTTAATGGGTAATGCAGTTAAATATACAGAGGTAGGAAAAATTTCATTTAATTTAACTAGTACAAAATCATCTGGTATGGAAAAATTACTATTTAAAATTTCAGATACAGGTACTGGAATTAAAGAAGAAGATCAAAATAAGTTATTCTCAAAATTTACTCGTCTTGAAAATGCTGTTGAGAATGAAATAGAAGGTAGCGGATTGGGTCTTGTTATAACAAAACAATATATAGAATTAATGGGTGGAAAAGTTTGGTACGATACTCAATATAGAGTTGGTTCAAATTTCTATATTGAAGTAACACAAAAAATTATTGATCCAACAACAATTGGTGCTTCAGCAGCAGCTACTAAACCTAATAATACAGGAGAAAAATTAGATTGTTCAAATTATACAGCATTAATTGTAGATGATAACAATTTAAATATTAAAGTTGCTAAAAGATTACTTGAAAGTTATAAATTTAAAATAGAAAGTGTTACTGCTGGAAAAGATTGTGTTTACAAAGTTAAAGAAGGAACACATTACGACATTATTTTTATGGATCATATGATGCCTGAAATGGATGGTATAGAAACATTACATGTATTAAAGAAGCTTGATGGATATCAATTGCCACCAATTGTTGCATTAACTGCAAATGCAATTGCTGGTATGAAAGAAATGTATTTAAGTGAAGGATTTGATGATTATTTATCAAAACCTATAAATACAAATGAACTTGATAGAATTGTTAATAAATTCTTTAATAAATAAAAAATATATCTAAACAGATATATTTTTTTTTATGTTTAATATACTTAATTAAGGAGATTTATGATAAAAATTGGAGATTATGTAACAAGAAAAAAATATAATAATGATATTTTATTTAAAGTTATTGATATACAAGAAAATATGTATTATTTGTGTGGAGTTGATCTTAGATTATATGCAGATTCAGATATTAATGATTTAGTCTTATCATCAATTCGTAAAAAAAAAATAACAATAGAATGTATAAGAAAAATCAATGTTAGTGATTATTATTATATTCCAGGAACAATTCTTCATTTAGATACAGATAAAGATTACCTAAATCAATGTGAAGAATACTATAAAAATCAAAAAATCAGATATTTTGGTATATTATTGGACATAAAAAAATTTAATAATAATATTGAAAATCTTATTAAAAAATACAATCCAAATATTGTAGTTATTACAGGGCATGATGCATATTATAAAAAAAATAATACTTATAAAAATAGTAAGTATTTTATAGAGACAGTTAAAACAATAAGAAAATTTAATAAAGATATTATTATTGTATGCGGTGCATGTCAAAGTGATTATATAAACTTAATAAAATCAGGTTCTACTTTTGCCTCAAGTCCAGCACATATAAATATTAGTGCACTTGATCCTGCTATTATTGCTTCGTACCTAGCTTTAACTGATAAAAATGATGTGATTGATTTAGAAGATATTTTATCTAAAACAAAATATGGTAGTGATGGAATTGGAGGAATTAGAACAAAGGGGTGTATGATTAGTGTATATCCTAGAAAGGAATAAAAATGAATATAAAAAAAATAAGGGATAAAATATATAAAATGAAAAATAATAAGTTAAAAATAAGAATAAATTTAGGTAGAAATAAATACGAATATTTAGAAGGATACATTAATGATATTTATCCTAATTTATTTACCATTAATACTAATAAAGGATTAAAATCTTTTTCTTATTCTGATGTTATTATTAAAAATGTTATAATATCTAAATTTTCTTAAAAATATTGATATTGAAAATAAATTGTATTATAATTAAATTAGCTAATTTGTTAAGGAGGTACTTATGGAAATTACATCAGTTAAAATTCGTAAGGTTGAAAGAGAAGGTTCTCGTATGAAAGGAATTGCTTCTGTAGTTGTAGATAATGCTATCGCTATTCATGATATTAGAATTATCGAAGGTGACAATGGTTTATTTATTGCTATGCCAAGTCGTAAGACACCAGTTGGTGAATATAGAGATATAGCTCATCCAATCAACCAAGAAGTAAGAACTATGTTTGAAAAAGAAATTTTAGATGCTTATGATAAAGCAGAAGATGTTCAAACTAGTGAAGATAACGAATAATAAATATAATAAGGCTTTTAAAGCCTTTTTTAATTGTATAAAATTAAATAATAATTCATATAATTAATTGGAGGTTATATGGATAAAAATAAAGATATACTAGATGTAAGTAATCATATTGTTTCAATAAACAATAGAAAAAATATTGTTTTATCAGGAATTAAAAAATTAAATAATTTCGATGAAAGCGAATTTTATGTAGAAAGTGTATTAGGTTCAATAATTATTAAGGGAGAAAACTTAGAACTAATTAAATTAGATACATTCCAAGGAAATCTTTCTATTAAAGGAAAAATAAATAACATACTTTATTTAGATGATAGCAAGAAAATGAAAGCTGATAATCTAGTGGCAAGGTTATTTAAATAATGAATATTCTTACTCAAATAATATCATTCTTATATTCATTTTTATTTGGATTTTTCATTTGTTTTTTGTTTTTTAAAATAAAAAAATATTTATACAGATATAATAACATTGTTAGTTTTTTTAATACATTTTTATTTATAATTTTATGTTGTTTATTATATTTTAGAATATTATATTATATTAATTATGGAGTTTTAAATTTATATTTTTTATTATTAATTCTTGTTGGAATAATTAATTACTATATAAATTTACAAAAAAAATGTCAAAATAAGAAACTTTAATTGTTTTTTAATTATTATGGAGATAAAATACTATTAAGATGATGGGGTAGAATGTGATAATTATGAAGAAAGTAAGCAGAAAAACAAAATTTAGAGTGACATTTTTATCATTAGCACTTATAATAGCTAGTGTAGTTTTTGTGTCTTCTACTTTTTCATATGTTACACAGATTTTAAAAACAAAAAATGAAATTGATAATTTAAAATTAACATATAATGAAAAATTAAGTGATGAAGAAAAATTAAAGGATGAAATAAATAGATTGCAAGATCCAGAATATATGGCTAAGTATGCAAGAGAAAAATATTTATATTCTAAAAAAGATGAAATCATTATTAAAATAGAAGACTAGAAAGGTCTAAAATGGAAGAAGTATATAATTTTATTAGAAATAAAATAGATTTGAACTCTGAGGATACAATTGTTGTTGGAGTATCTGGTGGTCCAGACTCTATGGCTTTGATATATATTTTAAATGAATTTAAAGAAAAAATAGGATTTAGTTTGATATGTGCTCATGTAAATCATTGTCAAAGGAAACAAAGTGATGAGGAAGAAGAATATGTAAAAAGTTATTGCAAAGATAATAACATTGTTTTTGAATGTATAAAAATTAAAAATTGGGGTGATGATAACTTCGAGAATGAAGCAAGAAGTGCTAGATATAATTTTTTTGATGAGTTAATTGAAAAATATAATGCAAAATATTTAATGACAGCCCATCATGCTGATGATTTAATTGAAACAATATTGATGAGAATTGTTAGGGGTTCTACACTAAAAGGTTATAGTGGTTTTAGTAGAATAGTAGAAAAAAATAATTATAAAATAATAAGGCCACTAATAACATTGACTAAAGATGAAATACTTGAATTTAATAAGATAAATAATATTAAGTATTATATAGATTCTACAAATAATGAAGATATTCACACTAGAAATAGATATAGACATGTAGTATTACCATTTTTAAAAAAAGAGAATCCAAATGTACATAAGAAATTTTTAAAATTTAGTGAAACTTTAATTGAAAACAGTTTATATATAGATGAAGAAGCCAATAAAATATTTAATAGAGTATTTCAAAGTGGAATTTTATATATAGATAAATTTGTTGAATTAAGTCATGTAATTCAAGTTAAAATAATTTATAACATTTTGGAAAAAATATATGGAGATGATTTATTAATAATAGGAGATGCACATGTGGATTTAATTTTTGATTTAATCTATTCAAATAAATCTAATAGTATTGTACATTTACCAAATAGTGTTATAATAATAAAAGCTTATAACGAATTAAGCTTTAGTTTTGACGAGGACAAATATGATGAATATGAAATAGAAATATCATCCTTAGTTAATTTACCTAATGGTAAGATTATCGAAGTGGTTAATGATTGTAATGATACTTCAAATAATACAATTAGAATAAATAGTAAAGATGTAAAACTACCATTATATGTGAGAAATAGAAGAGATGGAGACAAAATGGAGGTAAAGGGACTTAATGGTAGAAAAAAAATAAGTGATATTTTTATTGACATGAAAATTAAAACATCAGAAAGAGATAGTTGGCCAGTAGTATTAGATTCTGAGGATAATATTGTTTGGTTACCAGGATTAAAAAAATCTAAACTTGATAGAAAAATAGATGAAGAGTGTGATATAATATTAAGGTATTATTAGAAAGGACGGAATTATGAATATCAAAAGAACAAAAAGAAGTATGAATTTTTTACCATATGTTTTATTAGTTATAGTTGTTAGTTTTTCTTTATTATTTTTAACAACACTTGGCAATAAGGTAAATGAATTAAATTATACTGAATTAACAACACAATTAAATAATGGGAAAGTTGAAGAGATAAGTGTTACACCAAAAAGTGCATCTGGTGTATACATTATTACTGGAAGGTTAAAAGAATATGAAAAGAATGAAACTTTTAGAGTTACAGTTCCATATACAGATACTGTTATTTCTTCACTATATGATAGTGCTGAAAAACATAATTTAAAAGTTGAAACAAATACAAATCCAGAAAATAGTACTATTTTGAATGTATTAATAAATGTTGTTCCATTATTATTAATTGGAATATTATTCTATGTAATGTTAACTAAATTAGGAAATAATGGAAAAGGAACTTTTGATTTTGGTAAAAGTAAGGCAAAACTTGCTGAAGATGGTGGTAGTAAAACTTTTAAAGACGTTGCCGGTCTAAAAGAAGAAAAAGAAGAAGTTCAAGAATTAATAGATTTCTTAAAGAATCCTAAAAAATTTACAAAAATGGGTGCAAGAATTCCAAAAGGAGTATTATTAGTTGGTCCTCCAGGAACTGGAAAAACATTACTTGCTAAAGCAGTTGCAGGAGAAGCAAAAGTTCCATTTTATTACATAAGTGGTTCAGATTTTGTTGAATTATTTGTTGGAGTTGGAGCATCTCGTGTTAGAGATATGTTTAAACAAGCAAAACAAAGTGCACCTTGCTTAATATTTATTGATGAAATAGATGCTGTTGGTCGTGAAAGAGGAACCGGACTTGGTGGTGGACACGATGAAAGAGAACAAACATTAAATCAATTATTATCTGAAATGGATGGATTTGGTGAAAATGAAGGTATAATCATTATAGCCGCTACAAATAGACCTGATGTACTAGATCCAGCTTTATTGAGACCAGGAAGATTTGATAGACAAGTTACTGTTGGCAAACCGGATGTAAAAGAAAGAGAAGAAATTTTAAAAGTTCATGCTAAAAATAAAATATTAGCTTCTGATGTAAAATTAAAATTTATTGCAGAAAGAACTCCAGGATATAGTGGGGCTGATTTAGAAAATTTATTAAATGAAGCTGCGCTTCTTGCTGTTAGAAGAAATAAAGAATCAATTGGAATGGAAGAAATTGACGAAGCAAGTGATAGAGTATTAATGGGTCCTGCAAAAACAAGTAGAAAAGTAAGTGATTATGAAAAAAGAATTGTTGCTTATCATGAGGCAGGTCATGCAGTAAGTGGAATTGTTCTTCCAAATGGCGAAGAAGTACATAAAATTACTATTATTCCACGTGGTATGGCTGGTGGATATACACAAATGTTACCTAAAGAAGAAAGAACACTTGTATATACTAAAAAAGAGTTAGAAGAACAAATTATTACTTTGTTATCAGGTCGCGCAAGTGAAGAAACATATATGAATGAAATATCAACAGGTGCTAGTGATGATTTAAAAAGAGCTACAAAAATTGCAAGAAGTATGGTTACTGAATATGGAATGAGTTCACTTGGTCCTATGCAATTTGAACATAGAAGTGAAAGTGTATTCTTAGGAAGAGATTATAATCAAACGAAGAATTTCTCTGATCAAGTTGCATTATTAATAGATCAAGAAGTTAAAAAGATAATTGATGATTGCTATAAAGAAGCTAAAAAGATTGTTTCCAAAGAAAAGAAACTTATAGACGTATTAGCTGCTGCTTTAATTGAAAAAGAAACTATTACTAAAGAAGAAATTGAAGATTTAGTTGAAGCAAATAGTAATTACAAAGTAAAAAGTAAAGAAGAAAAAATAGAAGCTGAAAAAAAACCAAAAAAACAAAAAACAAATGAAAACAAAGAAGAATAGAATTACTGGTTTTCAGTAATTCTTTTTTTAGGAGGAAATTATGAATAAAACACTATTAATTTTAGCAGCTGGTATGGGAAGCAGATACGGCGGAATGAAGCAAACAGAAAAATTTGGACCAAATGGTGAATTTATAATTGATTATTCAATATATGATGCAATTAAAATGGGTTTTAATAAAGTAGTTTTTATTATAAAAAAAGAAAATTACAACTTATTTAGGGAAACAATTGGTTCAAGAATTGAAAATAATGTAAAAGTTGAATATGTATTTCAAAATTTTGAAAATGTACCTGATAAGTTTAAAATCCCTGATGAAAGAGTAAAACCATTAGGTACAGCACATGCTGTTTTATGTGCAAAAAATAAAATTCATGAACCATTTATAATAATTAATGCAGATGATTTTTATGGAAGAGAAGCATTTGAAGTGGCAAGTAAATTTATCGATACTAATAGTTCTAATGATATTGGCATAATAGGATATAGTGTTATTAATACATTAACAGAAAATGGTTCAGTTAAAAGAGGAGTTATTAGTGAAAATAATGGTATTTTAAATAAAATAGTTGAAAGTAGTATTACAAAAATAGATGACAAAATTGAAGCTATTGCACTTGGTAATAATGAAAAAAGTATAATTGATGATAAAACTAAGGTTTCAATGAATATGATTGCTTTAACGCCTAAATTTATCAATTATACTGAAGAAAAATTTGAAGACTTTTTATCTAGTGCTGATTTAAATAAAGATGAATATTTAATTCCAGATGTTATTATGTCATATAAAGACGATAAACTAGGACAAGTTAAAGTTATTGATACTAATGCAAAATGGGTAGGTGTAACATATAAAGAAGATAAAGATGGTGTACAAGAATATATAAATAAACTAATAGAAAATGGAGTATATAAAGAAGATTTATGGTCATAATTGACTATAAATCTTTTTTAATATATAATACTTCATAATTCATTATTTTTATTAAAAAAATAAGTAATGTATGATATAATGTACAAGGAAAAGAGGTGCAATATGATATTGTTTATTGACACACATGCAGAGTTGATAACCATTGCATTAAAAAATAAAAATGATTTATTTATAAAGACACAAGAAAGTGAATATAGTCACTCAATATATACAATGCCTATGATTGTTAGTTTATTTAATGATAATAAATTAAATGTTAGTGACTTGGAAAAAATAATTGTAGTTAATGGACCTGGAAGTTTTACAGGTATTAGAATAGGTTTATCTATTGCTAAAACTATGGCATATGCATTAAATATTAAAATAAATACTATATCAAGTTTAACTGCATATTTAGTTAGTTGTGAAGAAAATGTTAAAAGAAAAGCTGTTATAGAAGATAATAAAGGATTTTATATAAGCGCAATGGATGAAAATAATAATATAATTGTAAATGAATATTATAGTGAAGTAGATGATTGTAATTATCCACAATTTCCTAAGAAACTAGATATTGAAAAAATAATTAATTATTGTGAAAATGTTGAATGTGTTAATCCTCATTTTGTAAAAGCAAATTATGTTAAGAAAATAGAGGTAGAAAAAAATGATAAATAAAGAGTTTTTAAGTGAAACAGATTCAGTATATAACTATCTGGAAAATGAAAAAATACTTGGTTATCTGGAAATTAGGTTAGTAGATGGTGTTTTAGATATAATGAATTTATTTGTAAATGAAGAAAATAGAAGACATGGAATAGCAACAGCTCTAATGAATGAAGTGATTGATAAAGAAGATTACAATAGAATTATGTTAGAAGTAAATGAAAATAATAATGAAGCTTTAAGATTGTATAGTAAACTTGGATTCAAGGAAATTAGTTTAAGAGAAAGATATTATGGTGAAGACACTGCCATAATTATGGAGAAGGTGAAGTAATGAAAGATGTATATATTTTAGCAGTAGAATCTTCTTGTGATGAAACAAGTGTAAGTATTATAAAAAATGGATATGAAGATGTTGCAACTGTAATTAACTCACAAATAGATGTCCATACTAAATATGGTGGAGTTGTACCTGAAGTTGCAAGTAGATTACATTTAGAAAATATAACAATGGTTATAGATGAATGTTTAGAAAGAGCAAATATGAAATTAGAAGATATGGATGCATTTGCATGTACATATGCTCCTGGTTTACTTGGAAGTTTACTTGTTGGAGTAGAAGCTACTAAAGCCTTATCTTTTATATATAATAAACCTTTTATTGCAACAAATCATATGATGGGGCATATATATGCTAATATGATTGGCAATAAATTAGAATATCCATTACTATCATTAATAGTTTCTGGTGGCCATACAGATCTTATATTAATGAAAAGTGAAAATGAGTTTGAGTATCTTGGTCAAACACTTGATGATGCCATTGGAGAAGCATATGATAAAGTAGCAAGAATTCTTGATTTACCATATCCAGGAGGACCAAATGTTGATAAGTATGCTAAAGAAGGTAAACCAACATATAAAATGCCTCAAATTTTAAATGATGATTCATTTAACTTTAGTTTTAGTGGAATTAAAAGCCATGTTAATAATTTGGTACATAATGAACATCAAAGAGGAAAAGAAGTTAACAAGTATGATATAGCATGTTCTTTTCAAACTTGTGTAACTAATCATTTAGTTGATAGAGTAAAAAGAGCTTTAATTAAGTACAATTTAAAAACATTTTTAATTAGTGGAGGAGTTGCAGCTAATTCATATATTCGTGAAGAATTAAACAAGATGTGTAATGAAATAGGAGTAGAAATGCATATGCCTCCTATAAAATATTGTACTGATAATGCAGCCATGATAGGAGCTGCAGCATATGTTTTATACAAGCATAAACAATTTGCACCTTTATCTACAAATGCTCAAAGTCATGCTAAACTATAGTTTACAAAATAAAAAGATATATTGAACAATATATCTTTTTTTATAAGTAATTTTCGTCAAAACCTATTTTTTCTCTAATTAAATAACATGTTTTATTATCTTTGTTTTTACAATTACAAATAATACTTGTTAAAAATAATATAGTTGTATTAAATAAAAATAAGAACAATAGTATAACGTTATTACTAACAGTAAATATATTTAAAATTGAAATAACTAATAATGCAAATGTAATTGATAATAGTAAATAACTAATATATTTTATTATGTTAAGTGGATTGTTAGAATAACTATATAATTTTTTAAAGGAAATATTAGTTATGTTATTTCTACACTCGAATTTTAAATAATATGTATTAAAACCTATTAATTCAAAAATATATTTTGAAAATCTGTAATTGTTTGACATTTGAATTACAGCATCTACAACATTTCTTTTCATAACTCTATAGTATGTTTTGTTAATATCAAAATCTAAATCTAATATTTTATTAATTGAATTATTTTTTATTTTTTCAAATCCTTTTAGTTGTAAATTAGAATACATACAAACTTGATCATACTGAGAATTATTAATAATAAATTCAGTCATTTTAGATATATGAGAAACATTTGCTTGCAATTCCATATCGTATATACAAACTAGTTCATGTTTTGAATTTTTTAAGCCTACATAAATAGAAGTATCTTTTCCATGAGTTTTGGATAAACTAATTATCTTTACGTTTTCTTCATCGTTTGAATAAATGTTTTTTAAGATTTCTAAACTTTTATCATTTGAGTAATCATCAATAAATATAAATTTATGTTTAATATTTTTTAATTCATCATTTATCTTATTATAAATATTTAATATATTTTTTTCTTTATTATATATAGGTATTATTATATCTAATGTCATTATTTTTAATTCACTCCTAATATCCTTTTGTTCCATTTAAACTATCATCATTTTCAATTAATTCACTAACCATTATTTCTCTATATTTTTCTTTAGAATCTCTAAATACCATTTTTGTTATTCCACTATTAATAATAAATCTTTTACACATTGCACATGGCATAGAATTCTTTACATATTCATTTGTTTTTGCATCTACACCAACTTCATACAATGTTGCGCCAATCATATCACTCCTAGAAGCTGATATAATAGCATTTTGTTCTGCATGGACACTTCTACAAAGTTCATATCTTTCTCCACGTGGAATATTTAACTCTTCCCTTATACAAGTACCAATATCAGTACAATTTTTTCTTCCTCTTGGTGCGCCGTTATAACCGGTTGATATTATTTCATCATCTTTTACAATAACTGCTCCCCATTTTCTTCTTAAGCATGTAGATCTTTCTAGTGCTGCTTCAGCTATATCTAAATAATAGTTGTTTTTATCAATTCTTTTCATTTTACTACCTCTTTTAAATTATTTTATCATAAAGAAAATAATATTTAAATAATTTTGTCATTTTTTAAATATAATATGAGTATTATTTATTGATGAATAATATTAAAGGATTAAATAAAAAAGAAGTTATAGAATCTAGAGATAAATATGGAAGTAATAAATTAACTTTAAAAAAGAAAAATTCATTTTTTAAACTGATATTAGAGTCTTTAAATGACCCAATTATTAAAATACTTTTGGTTGCATTAGCAATAAAAATTATTTTTTTATTTCATGACTCAAATGTGTATGAAACATTAGGGATAGCTATTGCCGTTTTTTTAGCTTCATTTATTTCGGCTATTTCTGAATACGGAAGTGAAAAAGCTTTCGAAAAGATTTCTGAAGAAAATAGTATTATTAAAACAAAAGTAATAAGAGAAGGAATTAAACAAGTTATTAACATGGATGAAATCGTAGTAGGAGATATAGTTTTATTAGAAAACGGCGACAAAATTCCAGCAGATGGTATTATTATTGATGGAGAAATTTATGTTGATGAAAGTTCATTAACAGGTGAAACAATAGAAAAAATCAAGAAGGTTAATGATGAAGTATATATGGGAAGCATTGTATGTGAGAGAAAAGCAACTATAAGAATTACTTTAGTTGGAGATAAAACATACTATGGTAGAATAGCCAGTGATATTCAAGAAAAGAGTACACCAAGTTCATTAAAACTTAAACTGTCAGATTTAGCAAAAACCATAAGTAAATTTGGATATATTGGCGCTATATTGGTTTTTCTATCATATATGATAAATGCAGTTATTATTCCAAACAATTTTAATTTAAATAGTATTTTTAATTTTCAAACATTTTTCCCTCATTTCATTTATGCATTAACATTATGTGTTGCTGTTATTGTTATGGCAGTTCCAGAGGGACTTCCAATGATGATTACATTAGTTTTGTCATCAAATATGAAAAGACTACTAAATAAAAATGTTCTTGTTAGAAAATTAGTTGGTATAGAAACATCTGGATCTTTAGATATATTATTTACAGATAAAACAGGTACTTTAACAGAAGGAAAACTTAAAGTTATAAATTTTGTTGATGGCGATTTAAATGAATATAAGAGTTATAAATTAATAGAAGATTGCAAATTTAATGAGATTGTTTATCAGTCTTTAATTTATAATAATGATTCCTTTTTAATAAATAATAAAAGTGAAGGTGGAAATACTACTGATAGAGCAATCATGGAGTTTGTAAAAAGTGATAAAAAGAATAAATATACTATTATCAATAAAATTGATTTTAATAGTAAAATTAAATATTCTGTTGTAAAAACAAATTATAATAATGGAACTAATTTTTATAAAGGTGCATATGAAATAATATTAGATAAATGTTTATATTACTTCGATAAAAATGGAGATAAAAAGATATTAAATAAAGATAAAATTAAGAATTATATCAAAACTAAAACGAGTGAAGGAATGAGAGTTCTAGCATTGTCAATGAGCAAAGATGATATTTATCATGTTTTAATAGGATTTATTATATTAAAAGATAACATTAGAAAAGAATCATATAGTGCAATTAACAATATACAAAATGCTGGTATACAAGTTGTTATGGTTACAGGAGATGCTAGAGAAACTGCATTCTCTATTGCAAAAGACTTAAACATAATTACCTCAGAAAATGATCTTATATTAACAAGTGAAGAATTTAATAAATTAACAGATGATGAAGTTAAATTACTAATGAATAGAATTAAAGTGCTAAGTAGAAGTTTACCAGAAGATAAAAATAGATTAGTAAGATTAGCTATAGAAAATAATTTAATAACTGGAATGACAGGAGATGGAGTTAATGATGCTCCTGCATTGAAAAAAGCTAGTGTTGGATTTTCAATGGGGAGTGGTACAGAAATTGCTAAAGAAACAAGTGACATAGTTATACTTGATAATAATATTAATTCTATTTGTACTGCTATTTTATATGGAAGAACGATATATAAAAGTATTAGGAAATTTATTATTTTTCAGTTAAGTGTTAATTGTTGTGCTGTTTTATTAAGTATAATTGGACCATTTCTTGGTATATTATCTCCAATTACTGTTGTACAAGTTTTATGGGTTAACATGGTAATGGATACATTTGCAGGATTAGCATTTTCTTTTGAGCCAGCTCTAAAAGAATATATGAATGGTAAACAAGAAAATGATAATAAAATAATTAATAGTTATATGAAAAATCAAATTTTTTTTGATGGTTTCTATTCTATGATCATTTGTATATGGTTTTTAAAATCAAATTTTATTAAATCATTATATAGATATGATATTAATGATAAATATTTAATGACAGCTTTTTTTGGCCTATTTATATTTATTGATATATTTTTAGCGTTTAATGCAAGAACTCATAGAATAAATACTTTTTCCAATCTTCTTAAAAATAAAATCTTCTTATTAATATTTATTTTTATTTCAATTGTACAAATAAACCTAATATATTTTGGGGGAGAAATATTTAGAACAACAGGCTTAACAATTTATGAATTTGAAATAATGCTAATAATTGCATTTTCTGTAATTCCTTTTGATATTATAAGAAAGATAATTTTAAAAAGAAAAAGAGTTAAAATGGGTGTTTAACTCTTTTTTAATAGTTTTACAGCTCTATTATATTCACTTCTCATTAATGATATTTCTGTGCTTCTTTGATTAAAATAATTAATTAATTCTAAATATTCATCATAATCAAAATTAAAATCTATATCATTAAAGTAGAATTTATGTAATAAATATTCGTTATATAAATCAGGATATCTTCTAAGTGGATCTGTTGAATGCGAATAAATAGCTAAATTTAGTCCATTATGATAAAGAGGAATATATGAATATTTACTTACTAAGTAAATGCTTTTTATTACTTTGTCAAGTGAATCGTCTGTTTGTATTCCCAATTTATTAATTAAATTATCTAAATATGATTTGCCTTGAGTTCTATATACATAAGGAAAATTATTGTTACAAGCAATTGTTGCTACAATGTTATTGTATAAAACCATTAATTCACTAATTATTTTATCACTTTTATGAACTACAACATTTTTTTCAATACTATCTTTGTCTTTCTTGCTCCAATAATCTTTCTTTTTTTTGTTTTTACTTTCTAATATTTTTGAAATATTATATAAACTAATTAAATCCTTTTGTAATTCACTATTTTGTTTTCTATCTATTATTAAATCACTACTAGAAAATGAAAAACTATCTGAAATCTTTATAGTTTCTTCTTTTAATTTATAATCTATAATTTTACCATTTACATCTAATATAACATATAATGAGATTACTGGTTTTACTTCACCTTCATTTAAAGAAAATATATTTTCAGTATTATATGAAAAAATTCTTGAAGTCAAGTTAAAGTTTTTATAATTATTCCTTGCTTGTATATCTATATTACTATTTGGAATAACAAATTTACCAGGATCTGTAATATGTATTCCAATTATAGTATTAGTTCCATCTAATTTAATACTTATAGCATCATCTCTAACTCTTGTATTTTCAGAATCAATTGTTAAAAATCTTCCGGTTGTAAAAATTTCTTTAGGTGTATAAAACTGTAATTCTTCTAAGTTTTTAACAATTCCATATTTATTTAATATTTCATCTGGATTAAGAGATCTTTTTACACCATGTATAATATAATATATCTCATTTGCAAATTCATTTGTTTCTGTACTTATCTCATTCAAATCTTTTATATATTTTTCTTTATCAATACTTGAGCTATAAAAAATTTTTAAAAGAGCTATATAATAATAAATAGATGGTTCATTAAATTCAAGTGCAAGTAATGCTTTTTTAAATGTGTAATTAAATAAAACGTTATTTTCTTTGATAATTGCTCCTTTATTAGTATTTAACATCTTTTTAATAATATTTATATCTTCTTTTCGATCTATAAGATTTTTTATCAATTTAATTAAGTCATCTACATTAATGTTTTTGTCTAATATTATTTCATCAAGTTTATTTGCACAATTTAGAAGAGTATCACTATGGAATTTATTTGAGTATGCTAATATAGATTCTCTTGCTTTTTTAATTCTAATTCTATTAACAACAACTTCTTCTTCATTAAAGTCCTCATTATTACAAAGAATATAAATTAAATCTGTAAGCTTAACTATGTATTGAAAAAAATACTCTTTATTTTCAATATTACCAATAACGTAATTAAGTTTTTTAAAAGATTTTCTTATGAGTTGCTTATTATTTATAGATAGTTTATCAATTAATTCATTAATAGTTTCTTTATTAAAGATACCTTTGTCTATAAAATTGTTAAATATATCTACATCATTCATAGTAACTCCAAACTTATTTATAATATATCACATATCAATTTATAAAAACAAGTAAATGTGTTATAATTTATTTAAGGAGTTAGAAATGTTTAAATATAAAAAGATAACAATTTATTCATCAACAATTTTATATATATTTTTTTCAATTATCGAATTAATTAAATATTTGAAATGTAATTCTACATTGTATGGAGTTTTTTATTTAATAATCAACTTGTTTATTATTTTTTTATTAGTACCATGCACATATAATTATAAGAAGTATTATTCAATTGCAAGAATTAGTAAACTAATTATTATTGTTGCGTTGGGTTTATTTAACAGTTTTATACTGGAACATATATTAATTAATTCAATGAGTTATATGGACAGCTCAAAAGAATATATTGATTCAATATTTATATATAAAGATATTCTTAAAGTTATTATATATTTTATTTTAATGTGTTTTACAATATTTGAATTTAAAGTTGAAAAGGTTATTAATAAGAATATTAGCAAGAAAGAACTTGACTAATATTTTTTTTGTGGTATAATATAAGCCAATAAGTCAGGGTTTAGATTATCCAGAAATAGATAAAACTTGACAAAATAGTAAATTTGTGGTATAATCTATACACAATTTATTAAGGGGGAAAAATTATGAATAATGAATATGAAAGATTTGTAAAATCTTGTGAAAGACTTGATGAAAAATTACATGATAAATATTTTGAAATGGATGGAAAAGGTGCTAGCGATGAAGAGCTAAATGCTCTAGTTGATGAAATGTATGTTTTACGTGATATTTTAAAAGAAGGAAAAAGTGATGTAGTAACAGCTGATATTAAACTTAAAAAATTTGCTAGACAATTAAGTAAAAAATATGAATTAGTTTTAGAAGCTGATGAAAATGAGCTTAAGGCTGTACCTATTGGACTTGCTGAAGAAAATAAACCAGAAGAAAAACCAGAAAAAGAATCTGAAGAAAAAAGTAATACTGGTGCTGTAGTTGCTGGTGTACTTGCTGCAAGTGTTGCAACTGGTGCATTAGGATATGCAATTGGAACAAGCATAAAGAATGATAAATGTAAATCAGAAGAAGCAACTGTTGAAACTGAAGAAACAGAAGTTAGAACTGTTACTGAAGAACAAACAGAAGAAGTAACTGATGAATACTTCAATTTAGATAGTACTATTGAACCAGAAAAAACTGTTGAAGAAACTGTTACATTAGTTCTTGGTGAATATGGAACTTTCTTAGATGCAACAAACGATGAACAAGTAGAAGCAAGAGCGCAATATATTATAGATAATTATTATGCTCCATTTATGAATAAATTAAGTGATTATGAAAGAAGCTTTATTACTGTTGAAAATATTTCAAATGTTATTAGAGTTATGGCTGGTGAATTACCACTTGATTCAAACGGAAATAAAATAATGGATGCTAATGTTGTTGATAATTATGGACAATTATTTACATATTTAGTTGGTGATTTAGGATCATCTCCACAATTAGAAGGAATTTATTATGATGTTCCTGCTTATATGTTTACAGTTGATGGAACTGAATTACAAGCATTTGTTAAGAGATATGATGAAGATTTTGCTAAGATGACTCAAGGATTTAATACTGCTGCTTATCAAAGATATAATGAAGAAAATATTGACGGTGGAGTAATGGTAAGAGAAGCAATTGCTTCATTAGGAACTAAATATTGGAATGAATGGTGCTTACAAGGAATGTATGGAGATACAAATCCATTTAATTTCTCAGCTAAAGATAGATTATTTGCTTTCTTAGCTTGTTATGCAAGATATGGACAATGGGCATTCGAATATAATATGAATGCTATGCAACCTGTATGTATACCTGCTTGTGTAAATTATAGTACTAAAGAAATGGAAGATTTAAATGTAAATGTTATTTTCTGGGGTTATACTACTGGAGAATGGGATACAATTATTGCAAAAGCTGCAGGAATTGAAACTCAACCAGAACCAGATTCAGTTGCATTTACTCAAGATTTAATGGATGAATTAACTTGGAAATATAACAATTTAAATACTATGAAATTAAATTAAAATTTTTAGGGGGTTTTGATTATGTATAGTAATAAGAAGAGTGGATTTAGTATTCTAGATCTACTAGTAAAAATTATCTTTGCTGCATTATTTATATTCATATTAGTTTGGTTATTCCAAAAGAAAATACCTAATATTAATATGACTCCATTCTACAGTAATGTGTTTAGAGAAAATATTAAATATATGCAAGATGCAGGTGAAGCATATTTCACTGATGAAAAAATGCCAACTGAAGTTGGAGATACAATAAAATTATCATTACAAGAAATGGAAGAAAAAAATCTTATAATTCCATTTGTTGATAAGGATGGTAATACTTGTGATAAGAAAGAATCTTATGTAAGTGTTACAAAATTAGATGAAGGATATGAATTAAAAACTAACTTAGTTTGTCCTAAAGAGTCTAATTATATTGTTAAAACATTAGGATGTCATACTTATTGTAAAGATAAAGAATGTTCTAAAAAGTGTTCAATTCAAAAATTAACAGAATATCAATATAAGAAATTAGTTAAAACTACTAAAACAGTTTATAGTTGTAATAGTGGTTATAAATTAGATGGTAAATATTGTATTAAATCTGTTGTTAAAGATACTAAAGATGCAATTAAGACAGGTGGAACTACTACAATTACTAAACCAGCAACACCAGTTACTGGAGATAGCAAATTAGAAGAATTAAAAGTTGTAACTACAGATAAGAAAACTCAATTAACAACTTCAGTAAATACAAATAAAAAACCACTTACTGTAGTTAAAACAGTAACTCCTGCAGTTACAAGAGTTGATAAAGTTCCATATGATTGTTCTACAACAGAAACAGTTAAAGTACCATATGCTTGTACTAAAACTAGAACAGTTACAAAACAACAATGTTCTACAACATATCAAACAAGATATTATAGTTGTAATTGTTCATCTAAATTTGTAGGTGGAAGGCTTCAAACTTCATGTAATACATGTTCTGAAAGTGTACCAGTACAATCTTGTAAGGATGTTACAACTTCTGAACCATATACTGATACATGTTATAGAGAAGAAACAAAAACAAATCCTAAAACATGTTATAAAGATAAAACTGTTATAGTTACTCCTGAAAAAACAACTTATAGTTGTCCAAGTGGAACAGATGAAAAAGAAGGAAGCGGAGCTAACTTAAAATGTTATAAACTTGAAAAAACATATAGTTGTCCAAGTGGAACAACTATAAAAGAAGGAAGCGGAGCTAACTTAAAATGTTATAAAGTTGAAAAAGTTTATAGTTGTCCAAGTGGAACAGATGTAAAAGAAGGAAGCGGAGCAAGCTTAAAATGTTATAGAATTATATCTGGAACAGTTACTTATAAGTGTGAAACAGGATATACTTTAAAAGGTAAAACATGTTATAAGACAGTTCCTGGTCAAGATACATATAAATGTGAAAATTCTAATTATAAATTAGAAGGAACAAAATGTATCTTATATGGTGAAGAAAAAGTTGATGCTAAATCAACTAAGAAAACAACTTCATCTTATACATATAAATGGAGTAAACAAACTTCATTAAGTGGATATACAAGAACTGGAAAAACAAGAACTGTTGATGGTGAAGAGATTTGTGAATAACAAATCTCTTTTTTTATTGTAATTAAAAATAAAATAATGTAAAATTTTATTAGAGGTGCATTATGAAAAAGAAAAATATTGTTTTTCCTTGGTGGATAATCGGTTTAATTTGTCCTATAGTTGGCATTGTACTTTTTATACTTTGGAAAAATAAAAGAAGAAAAGATGCAAATAATATAATTATTGGATCTATAATAGGTTTATTTGTTTATTTGTTTTTAGTAATAATATTAGGCTCTAATGGTATTTCTATTGAAAATAAAACAGTAGACTCTTGGTATAATGATATTACATCTGGTAAACAAACTGTAACAGTAATAGGTTCATCAACCTGTTCGCATTGTCAAGAGTATAAACCAGTAATAAAAGCATTAGCCAAAAAATATAAGTTTAATTTATATTTTTTTGAATCAGATACACTTAGTAGCGAAGATTCAGATAAATTATTTAATTCATTTGAATTAAAAGATTATAATGGATATGTACCATATACATTCATTTTTGAAAATAATGAATATGTTAATGGAATAGTTGGGTTTGCTGATAGATCAGCAACAATAGAATATTTTAAAGAATATGGTGTAATAAAAAACTAGTTAACTAGTTTTTTTATTTTTGATATAGTATAATTTAATTAGGTGAAAAAAATGAAAAAAGCACTAATTTATTCAATATTAGGAATTATGCTAATAATTTTTATTAAGTATTATAATTCAAATTATAATGTGAATTATAAATTAGATAATTATAGTATAAAAACAGTATATAAAGATAATAGAATTTATTACGAAATAAATGATGGATATAATTATTATAATTTTGATTTATATACTAGTAGAGGAATGTCTAAAAAATTGATATATAAAATAAATGTAATTGAGGGAGATAATTTTAATTGTATATATCCTTTAATTAAAGATATTAATACATATCCACTCTGTTATTTAGATGGTGTTTTTACAGACTATAACTTAATAGACTCTGAATTATTAGATAGTTATAAAAAACAAAATATAGATGTATCAAAACCAGAAAAAGATTTTGTTTATTATAATAATTTAAAAAGTGATGAATATGTAGCATTATGGAACTATAAAGGTTATAACATAATGAATGGTAAATCATACAAGAATATAGAATTATTTAAAAAAGATAAATATGATAACAGTCTAGCATATTTATTAAACGACAATATTTATATGGCTAATAATGATGAAGATCATGAATATACTAGTTTAATTAAATTGAATATTACTAATAATAGTTATGATAAAATTGATATTGGCTATAATATTGATTTTGATTCATATTTTGTTGGAAGTGTAAAAAATAATATATATATTTTTGATAACAAATATTCTATACTATATGAGTTTAACACTAAGAAAAAAGAAACAAAAATAATTGGAAACAATGAAAAAGGCTTTGTTAAATATTCAAATGGAAAATTTGTTCCTTGTAGTAAAACGGAATACAAAATTGATAAAATTAAATATGATAAACAAAATTCTTTATATGAATACAAAAAAGATAATGGATTTTATAAATCTATTATAGATAATAAAAAAATAACACAAAAATTATTTGATAAAGATATTACAAAATTAAAAGAATATAATAATGAAATTTTCTATTCTTTTGAAGATAGTATGTATCATTATGAGCCAGAAACTGGTAGTAAAAAGATATTTTACTATTATGAATTATCTTTTAATAGTAATAATATGATATTTATATATAAAAAATAACATCATTATATTATTTACATATAATATTTTAGGTGATTAAAATGGTAAATGATAATAGTTTTATAAATCCTTTTTATACTTCATATGAGATAAAAAAAGGAGATAGTTTATATAAGATTTCTAAACTATTTAATGTTAATACTAAACTACTTGCTGAGTTAAATGGATTAGATATAGATGATTATATTTATCCAGGTCAAACAATATTAGTTCCAAAGAAAGATGTTAGTTACTATATTACAAAAGAAGGAGATACATTAAATAGTTTGAAAGATATTTTTGATGTTAATGTAAAAGACATAATAAATCAAAATAAAACAATATATTTGTTAGCAGGTCAGATGATTTTTTTTAAAAGAGACTAGTACTAGTCTTTTTTTTTATTACATGATATAATTAAATATAATAGGAGTTGGTTAGGTTGATTATAAGAAAACCTTATGCATTTTTGATAAAGCATTTTAGACTGGTGCATGGAATTCTTTTTGGCTTGCTAATTTATTTAATAGGAAGCTCTTTTGGTGTATATAATTTCTTTAGTCAATATGCCCAACTTGGTTTTTTTTATGATCAAGCTAATTTAAGTTCACATTATGTTAGTTTTATGATGTTTATAGCAAGTATACTAGCAACAATATTTGCATTCATAATATACTATATATTATCTATAAAACAAAAAGATAATAAAATATATTTATGGATATTCCTATTTTATATAGTTTTGTTTATTTATTTAATATATATGAAAGGAATATTTACTAGTTTAGAAACAAAATCACTTAAAGTTGAAAGTGTACGTGTAATAAGAGATATTTCGTTTATATTATTAGTTCCACAAGTTATTTTTATCTTCATTACTTTATCTAGAACTTTGGGATTTAATTTAAAACAATTTGAATTTAAAAAAGATCTTGAGGAAATGGAAATTGATAGTTCTGATGCAGAAGAAGTAGAATTAAATTTTGGTAATAATGGTTATAAAGTAAAAAGATTCTTTAGAAAACTCTTAAGACTTAGTAAGTATTTTGTACTTGAAAATAAAATGTTTGTTATTGGAACAGCATCTGTGATTGTTTTAGGTATTTCAATTAGTTTTTATAATAAAATAGATATATATAGTGTAAGCTATAATGAAACACAAAATATTGTTATAGCTGGAGTTCAGTATAATGTTAATGAAAGTTATATAACAACATCTGACATGAACAATGTAATAATAAATGAAGGAAAAATATATATATTAGTTAATATAAAAATAAGTAATATAACAAATGGAGAAGTTACTTTTGATAGAGATTCATTTAAACTACTTGTAGATAATGAATTAGTATTACCTACATTTAGTTTATCTAATAAATTTAATGATATTGGTGATCCATTTAAACCTACTGAAATTAAAGGCGGAGTTGATAAAAATTATATTGTTATTTATGAATTAAATGAGGATAAATTAAAAAATGAATACATATTTAAAATAAAAGGTTTAAATGAATATAAAGATGTTATTATTAGACCAACTAATTTAAACAATAGTATAGATGAAGGAACATTTAGTTTACCTAGTAAAATAGAATTAAACAAATCAATGCTTAAGAATTCAACACTTGTTATTAGTTCATATGAGATAGCAGACAAATTTAAAGAAAAATTTAAAGTAACTGTTGGTAATAAAGAAGAGGAATTTATATATTCAATTTTACCTCAAAATAGAAATGGTAAAATAAGTTTAATAAAAATAAAAAGTAATATTAATATTGATAAAGACGTATATATTAATAAACATATAAATATACCTGCTGATTTTTTTGATTATTATGGAATTATCAGATATAGATATATGGGAAATTATAAAACTGTTAAACTGGAAAAAGTAAATGTTGATTATGAAAAAGATAATTATGCTTATTTAGAAATTCCTAGTGAGGTAGAACAAGCCAATAAAATTGATTTAATTATACTAATTAGAGGCGTAAAATACACAATTAACTTGAAATGACATATATAATTTGTTATAATTATATATGTGAGTGGAACCATAGCCAAGTGGTAAGGCCCCGGTCTGCAACACCGTCATCGCCGGTTCGAATCCGGCTGGTTCCTCCATATATAAATTAAGAGTATTGTACTCTTTTTTTTATGGTAAAATATATTTAGTAGGTGATATATATGAATTTATCTAAATCTAAATATTGCTCTGGAATACAATGTAGTAAAATATTATGGCTTGATAAATATAAAAGGGAATATAGAGAAGATATTAATAACGAAAGTGTATTTGAAAATGGTACAAATGTTGGGGAAATAGCAAAAAGCTTATTTGGAGAGTATATTGATATAAAATTTAATGAAAATCTAAACAAAATGATTGAAGATACTAATAAAGCACTTGAAAATAATAAGTGTGTAATTACAGAAGCATCATTCGTATTTGATAATAATTTTTGCAGTGTTGATATTTTGGTAAAAAATGGAGAAGAATTAGAAATATATGAAGTAAAAAGTTCAACACATGTATCAGATGTATATATGGAAGACATATCATATCAATATCATATTCTTAAGAGTTTAAATTTAAATGTTAAAAAAGCTTCGTTGGTATATATTAATTCTAATTATGTTAGACATGGTGATTTAGAATTAGATAAGTTGTTTATTATAGAGGATTTAACAGATTATGTTACTAAGAATGAAGTAAATGTTATAAATAATATTTTGTCAATAAATGAGTATATGACTCAAAAAGATGAACCTTTTAAAGATATTGATATGTATTGCTTTCAACCATATTTATGTCCTTATTTTAAGTACTGTGGAAAAAAATTAGGTGAAATGAATGTATTTAATATTAGGGGTATGCAAATCGGAACTAAAATTAAATTATATAAAAAAGGCATTTATAAATATGAGGATTTAATAAATGAAAAATTAAATGAGAAATATAGTGAACAAATAGACTTTGAGATAAACAATAAGAAAGATAAAATCAATATTAAAAATATTAAAAATTTTTTAAGTACATTATATTATCCTTTATACTTTCTTGATTTTGAGACTTTTCAACAATCTATCCCTAAGTATGATAATATAAGTCCATATGAACAAATACCATTTCAGTATTCTTTACATTATATTGAAAGTGAGAATAGTGAATTAAAGCATACTGAGTATTTAGCTGAGCCTGATATTGATCCTAGATATAGTTTAGCATGTAGTCTTGTAAATGATATTCCAAAGGATGTATGTGTTTTAGCATATAATATGAAATTTGAAAAGATGGTTATAAAGAAATTGGCTAAATTGTATCCTGATTTAAGAGAGCATTTATTAAATATATATGATAATATTCATGATTTAATGATTCCTTTTGTAAATAGAGACTATTATACGAAAGATATGCATGGTTCATATTCGATTAAATATGTTTTACCTGCATTGTTTCCTAATGATCCATCACTTGATTATCATAATTTAGAAATGGTTCATAATGGTTCTGAAGCAAGTAATACATATGCTAATCTTGGAAAATATAGTTTAGAAGAACAAGAAAAAATAAGAAAGAATATGTTAAAATATTGTGAATTGGATACATATGCAATGGTAAAAATATGGCAAAAAATAAAACAACTTTAAGTTGTTTTTATTTATAACCTAATTCTTTTGCGAAGGAATTTATTTCTGTTTTATAATTATCTTTTCCTTCGATATATAGTAATGTATTATCAACTCTTATAAGATAATAATAGTTATCATTTGTATCAATAATATATTTATTAAAATTATTTAAATTAACTTTGGTTTCACTATAAATTACGCTGTTTTTTTGAGTTTCTAAAACAGCTTTTTCATTATCGAATGAATCAATTGCAACTTGTAAATCATTAAATATATAAAAAAATGATTTAAATTTGTTATTTTCTGAAATAGTCAAGTTAGAAATATATCTATTATTATCTAATTCTTTTTGTGCATCTTCTCTAATATTTAGATTATAATGTTTAGATACATCAATATATTTATTTGTATCTACAGCAACTAATTCATTACATGAACATAGAAACATTATTAAAATAATAATTATGAAATTTTTTATATACTTCATAAAACACCTACTTTATATTAATATTATTACATATATTTTAAAAAAAAGAAACTAATTTTATTAGTTCTAATTATATGATATAATATATAGCGTGATGAATATGAAAGATTCAAATTATAAATTATGTATTGAAGAATTGAAAAAAATTGACAAACCTAAAAAATTATTATTACATAGTTGTTGTGCACCATGTAGTAGCCAAGTCATAACTTTTTTAACTTCTTATTTTGATATTACAATATTGTATTATAATCCTAATATTTCTCCAATAGAAGAATATAATAAAAGAAAAGATGAACAAATAAGATTAATAAAATCTATTGATAAAGTAAATAAAATAGATATTATAGATTGTGATTATGATAATGATATTTATGAAGAAAAGATTAAAGGATTTGAGAATTGTCCTGAAAGGGGAGATAGGTGTACAATTTGTTTTAATTTAAGGCTTGATAAAACTGCTAAAATGGCAAAAGAATTAGATTATGACTATTTTTGTAGTACATTAACAGTTAGTCCTTATAAAAATAGTAATTTAATAAATGAAATTGGAAGAAATAAAGAAAAAAAATATGGAGTTAAATGGTTACCTTCAGATTTTAAGAAGGAAGATGGTTATAAAAAATCTATTGAGTTGTCAAAAAAATACAATTTATATAGACAAGATTATTGTGGGTGTAAGTATTCGGTAAGAGAAAAAAAATATGATTAAAAAAGTGTTATTTCTAACACTTTTTATTTGTACATTTTTCATTTAAGTATTCTATTTCTAATGTAATATGATTAATATTAAATTTATATAGCTCTTTTTTGATATCATTTTTTAATCTAATAATATCTTCTCTTGAAATATCCTCTTTAAGTAAAATATGCGCAGTCATGTAGTTATTAACACCATCAAGAGTCCAAATATGTATATGATGTATATTATTTACATTAGCAAATTTTTCGTTGATTGTAGTTTTTATTTTGTTAATATCAATATTTTTAGGTACCTTTTCCATAAAAATATCAAATATTTCTTTAATATATTTATAAACGTGATATAGAATATAAAATGCTATTAAAATTGATAATATTGGATCAATTATCATTAAGTTAAATAATTTAATACACACGCTTCCAATTAATACAGCAATCCATCCCATAACATCCTCTAGCATATGTAGGTTAATTGCTTTTTCATTATGTTTATCTGCATGAGATGTTCTATATGCTGCATATCCATTTATAAGAACACCAAATATCGCAAATATTATCATAGCATCGTAGTTTATATCTTCTGGATTTATTAATCTTGGAATTGCATGATATATTACAACAATTGATCCTGTTAATAGGATAATAGATGTTATTAGAGCTCCTAATAAGGAGTATCTTAGATAACCATAAGTATATTCTTCATTAGAACTTTTATTACTTTTCTTTTCTAAATAATATGATACACCAATTGAAATAGAATCACCAAAGTCATGTATTGAATCTGATAAAATTGATATACTATTTGTAAGAAAACCGCCAATTAATTCTAAAATTGAAAACAATAAATTTAGCAAAAATGCAACTTTTATATTTTTATATGATTCGTCGTGAGTATGTTCTCTCATAATTTCCTCCATACTTATTATAACATAAAATGTTGAATAAAAATTATTCTTTTAGTATAATAAATTTGGTGATAGAAATGGATTACTTTTCTAGATATTTGATGGATGCAAGTACTAGTTATAGCATGGAAGTAAGTATATTAATAATTATTGGTATATTATTGATTTTGGCTATAATTATTTTAACTATTATAAAAAAAATGAAAGACAAGTAAAATGAAAAAAAATAATAGTATATTATATTGGGGTTTTTGGATATTTTATTTAGAAATTATATATAAGATATTTATTCTTAAAGATATATTTTCATTTAGTACTTTATATGTGCTTATTTTTAGTATGCTTGTTGTTTTTTGTTTATCATTATTAACAAGTATTTTTAATAAAAAAATTAATAAAGTAATTAGTATTATTTTGTTAGTTGCAATTTGTATATTATATTTAGCACAAATTGTATATTATAACTTTTATTATTCTATCTTTTCTGTATTTAGTTTAAGTGCTGGTGGAACAGGTCAAGTATTTGAATTTTGGACGATGATATTGGCTGTTATAATTAGGATTTGGTATATTTTTCTTTTAGTAATTATTCCTCTTATCTTGACTTTTGTATTTAGTATGAAATTTATTAATTTTGATAAAATTAATTTAAAGATATTATTAAATAAATTAGTTTTAATAATTATATCTTTATTTCTTATTTCTGCTAGTATAATTTTTGATAAGGACTATTATTCTTTAAAAAGATTATTATATGAAACACATGCGCCAGTATTAACTATTAATAAAACAGGTTTATTTACAATGGAGGTTATTGATTTAACTAGATTTTTATTTGGATTTGAGGAAAAACCTTTTGTTAAGAACGAAGATAAAACATTATATAATAAAGAAGATTATAATATGATGAATATAAATTTTAAAGAAGAATATCCTGAAATGAATAAATACTTTATGAGTGTTAAACCAACAAATAAAAATGAATACACAGGTATTTTTAATAATAAGAATATAATTTTTATTAATACAGAATCATTCGATAAAATAGTAATTGACGAAAAGCTAACTCCAACTTTGTATAAAATTACTAATGATGGTTTTGTTTTTAATAATTATTATCAACCACTTTATCCAATTTCAACTTTTGATGGAGAATATATGAACTTGTTTAGTTTAATCCCAAAAGAAGGTACATGGAGTTTAAGTGATGCTAGTAAAAGAAATATGCCTTTTACTTTTGGTAATTTTTTTAAGAATAAAGGTTACAATACATATGCTTTTCATAATTATGTATATAATTTCTATGAAAGACAAGAAACACATCCTAATATTGGATTTAAATATGAAGCGTGTGGAAATGGTTTAGAAAATAAAATGGATTGTAATAATTGGCCAAATAGTGACTTAGAAATGATAAATTCAACCTTTGATGAATACTCTAATGATACACCATTTGCAGTATATTATATGACTGTTAGTGGACATTTGAATTATAATTTTAGAGAAAACTATATATCGAGAAAGAACAAAAATTTTGTAGATAGTTTAAATTATAGTGAAAGGGTAAAAGCATATTTGGCTACTGGTATTGAAGTTAATAGGGCATTGGAGTCATTAATAAAAAAGCTTGAAGATAAGAATATTTTAGAAGATACTGTTATTATATTAACGCCAGATCATTTTCCATATGGATTAACATCAAATGAATTAAATGAAGTTGATAGTAATGATAGAAATGATAAGTTTGAGTTATATCACACATCATTAATTATTTATAATCCAACTATTAAACATGTGGAGATAGATACTTTATGTAGTGGAATTGATATTCTTCCTACAATATATAATTTATATGGATTTGAATTTGATTCAAGACTATTAATGGGAAGAGATATTTTTAGTGATGAAGAACACATTGTAATTTTATCTGATAGGAGTTGGATTACAAGTAAAGGTACTTATAATAGTATTACTGGAGAATTTAAATCAAAAGGTGAAGTAATAGATGATAATTACATCAATAGAATAAATGATATTATTAATGAAAGAATTAGTATGTCTAATTTAATAATAAATTATGATTATTATAGTGAGTTAGGATTTTAATATGAAAATAGAAGTAAAAAATTTGAATATAGAGAGTATTTTATTTAGTGGAGCATGCTTTAGAGCAATTAAAGAAGATGATGGAAGCATTACTAATATTATTAAAGATAGAGTAATTAATATTAAACAAGATGGTAATACTCTATATATTAAGTCATCAAATAATAATAATTTAAAAGAAATAATACTTGAATATTTTGATTTAAATAGAGATTATGATTCTATTAATGAACAACTTATTAACAATAATATCAATTTAAAAAAAATGATTGATAAATGTAAAGATTATAAAATATTAAATCAAGATCCATTTGAGATGTGTATAAGTTATATAATAAGTCAAAATAATAACGTTAAAAGAATTAGTAAAAGTATAGATGAAATATGTAAAAAATATGGTGATAAGGTTTTATTTAATGAAAAGGAATATTATTTATTCCCAACTTATCAACAATTAAAAGATTTAACAGAAGAAGATTTCAGAAAATTTGGAGTTGGATTTAGAGATAGATATTTAGTTGATTTTTTAAAAAAATATGAATCTATGAAAGATATTAATAAACTAAATACTGAAGAAGCATTAAAAGAATTGATGAATGTTAAGGGAATTGGTTTAAAAGTTGCATCTTGTATTTTACTATTTGGATATAAAAGATTAGATGTTTTTCCAATAGATACATGGGTTAAACATTATATGGTAGAAAATTATAAAATAAGAGATGATATTAAAAGTATTGAACAATTTGCTAAAGATAATTTTAAAGAATATTCAGGATTAGTAATACAATATATGTTTCATTCACAAAGAAATATGGATTAGTTTGTATAAGGGGGATTTGTATGTTAAATAATAGTAGTAAAAACATTTTAAATTTTTATTTCGAAGCAAACAAAAATAAAGAACTTGAAATAGATGAACATCTAGATAGAAACTATAGTGTAGCTGAGAGAACAATAATGCTATGTTTAAATGAATTGTTAATTGATGAAGAATGTGATGATAAAATAAGATATTTATTTTTGTCAAGTTTAGGTGGTAGTCTATCTTATTTAACAAAAAAAGAAGAATATAAGTCATTCTTAAATAGTTATATCTTTATTCCTAACAATATTAAAAATAAAGAAACATATAATAACTATTTATCTTTAAGAAAAAAAATTAGGCAAGGTCATATTTATTGGGGAGCAAGTGGAAAAAGATTAGAAAGTATATTAGAACATATATATGGATGTATAGCCTTAATTATAGGTATTGAGTCTGAGTTTGGTTATAAACTAGATTATGATAAAATAATAAAAATGTTATTATTACATGAAACTGAAGAAATAATAATAGGTGATTTAACAGAGTGGGATATTAGTAAAGAAGAAAAAGAAGTAATTGGAAAAAATGCAGTAAAAAAATTATTAAATCAAAGAAAGAAATTAATTGATTTAATAGATGAATTCAATGCTAAATCAACTATAGAGAGTAAATATGCAAATTTGTGTGATAAATTGGAATATGATATGCAAGTAAAAGTATATGAATTAGAGGGAAGATATGATTTTAATAACTATCCTAATAATGTCGTAACTCAAAGTGATAGAGTAAAAACAATAATTGATGCCGGAGCAAAGAGTGTTTTTGATGTTCATTATGAATATGATAAATCAAGATATAGTGATGTTCCATGTATGAAAATGATTTTAGAAGAAACAAAAAAATTATAAAAAATATTGCAATTAATAACTAGTTATGTTATTCTTTTAAAAGAGGAAAAAAAGGTATGAAGGAATTAATAAGTAAAAATTATTTATTTATTGGTAGTGATTCATTTACTACTATTGTTGTTAATTCTTTTATATTTTAGTCTCATCATTTATTGATGAGATTTTTTTTTGCTTAAATTTATTGTTTTAAGGAGGAAATATGAAAAAAAACAGTAAAATGTTACTTGATGTTAATGACAAACCGCCGGTATTAAAATGGATTTTGCTTTCATTGCAACATGTATTTGCTATGTTTGGTGCAACTATTTTAGTACCTATACTTGTTAATGGAACTGCAGGAAGTGAAGTATTATCAATACCAGTAGCACTTGTCTCATCTGGTATAGGTACATTAATCTATATTATATGTACTAAAGGAAAAAGTCCTGTTTATTTAGGAAGTTCATTTGCATTTATAACACCAATGATAACTGGATTTGCTCTTGCTGGAAAATCTGGAGTATTTACTGGAATTATGGGGGTTGGTTTAGTTTATGTAATAGTTGCCTTGATAATTAAACTTGCAGGAAAAGAATGGCTAAATAAGTTATTACCGCCAATTATTGTTGGACCAATGATTATGATTATTGGCTTATCACTTGCTCCAACTGCAGTATCAGAAATAGGTTTAAATGAAGCAAGTATTCCATGGAAAAATTTAGTTGTTGCTCTTGTTGCTTTTTTAACAACTGCTATACTTGCTGTTAGAGGAAAAGGCTTTTTTAAAGTTATACCATTTTTAATGGGAATGGTTGCTGGATATATTGCTTCTATAATTCTTGGTATAGTTGATTACACATCAATAACAAATGCTAAAGTATTAAGTGTACCGGAATTTTATATTCCGTTTGTTCATTATAAACTAAATTTTGCAGCACTATTAACTATTGTACCAATTGCACTTGTAACTATGGCTGAACACATTGGAGATCATAAAGTATTAGGTTCTATTATTGACAAAGATTTAATAAATGATCCTGGTTTGGATAGAACATTAATGGGAGATGGTCTTGCAACATTTGCCGCTGGATTTATAGGAGGTCCTGCTAATACAACTTATGGTGAAAACACATCAGTAGTAGGAATGACTAAAGTAGCTTCTGTATGGGTAACTGGACTTGCAGCAGTAATAGCAATTATATTTGGATTTTTAGGACAATTAACAGCAATCATATCATCAATTCCATCTGCTGTATTAGGTGGAGTAGCAATTTTACTATATGGATTTATTTCAGTAAATGGACTTAAAATATTAATTCAAAACCAAGTAAATTTTGGAAATACTAAAAATGTTATAGTTGCATCTTCTATGTTAGTTTTAGGATTAGGAGGAGCAGCAATTTCAATTGTTACTAAGAATACTTCCGTATCAATCTCAGGAATGAGTTTAGCTGCAATAATAGGTATATTATTAAATTTATTAATACCGGAGGAAAAATAAATGAAAGAAATTGTATTAGATCATCCGTTGATTACTCATAAATTGTCATTATTAAGAGATAAAAATACAGGAACAAAAGAATTTAGAGAATTAGTAAGTGAAATATCTATATTATTATGTTATGAAGCAACTAAGGATGCAAAATTATCAAATACTATAATTGAAACTCCACTTGAAAAATATAAAACTAAATGTTTAAATGAAGATAACTATGCATTTGTGCCAATATTAAGAGCTGGTATGAGCATGGTAGAGGGAATAATAAAAGTAATTCCAAATGCAAAGATTGGTCATATTGGTTTATATAGAAATGAAGAAACGCTAGAACCTGTAGAGTACTATTATAAAATGCCAGAAAACATAAAAAAAAGGGAAGTATTAATTTTAGATCCTATGTTAGCAACTGGTGGAAGTGCCATAGCTACAATTAATAGATTAAAAAAAGATGGTGTTAAAAAAATAAAATTTTTATGTGTAATTGCTTCTCCAATAGGCATAAAGAATGTTCAAAAAGAACATCCTGATGTTCAAATATATTGTGCTTCAGTTGATAGAAAACTAAATGATATTGGTTATATTTTACCTGGTTTAGGTGATGCAGGAGATAGAGTTTATGGAACAAAATAATACTATTTTAAATAGTATTATTTTTATGTTATAATTTATATATGATTAAAAAAATTATAAAAGAAAATTATATATATTTAATAGTTATAACATTTCTTATAATATTTTTATCATGTATATTTAGGTCTTCATTACACGATAAAATTATTATTTTTGATTATAAAGTTATAAAATTTATAAAGAAAATGGTTGACGTTAGATTAACTTACTTTTTTAGAATCATGACATATTTTGGCGATTTTCACATACCAATTGTTATTATTGCGTGTATATTTTTATTTATTAAAAACAAATGGTATTTTTATACACAATCTATATGTTATATGTTTGCAGGATTGATTGCATTTTTAACTAAATATTTTGCTGGAAGAGCAAGGCCGATAGAAGCACTTATCAAAATACCTTCAAGTTATAGTTTTCCAAGTGGACATACTTTAACATCAATTATTTTTTACATAATACTTAGTTATTTATTAATCAATTTTTATAAAATAAAAAATAAAAGATTAGTATATTCTATTAGTACATTTTTAATAGTGATTGTAGGCTTTTCTAGAATATATTTAGGAGTACATTATTTTTCTGATGTTATTGGTGGTATAATTCTTGGTATTCCTTGTTTAATGATGCTTTTAAATATTATAGAAAAAAATTTTAAACATAAACTTTAAAGATTAAAAAAATTTAAGTGGATTTTTAATAAAATCTACTTTTTTTATTGAATTATTAATAAATTATGTTAAAATATTATTACTGATGCAGGTATAGTTCAACGGTTAGAATGTGGCCTTGCCAAGGCTAAGATGCCGGTTCGATTCCGGTTACTTGCTCCATTTGTAAAAATCGTCGCACCAAGCGATGTTGAGATAAAGCTTAATTCGAAAGAATTAAGTTTTTTTGTTGTTTAAGAAAGGTTGTGATGATATGTTAAATATTATTAAAGAAAAACTTGATTTAAGCCCTGATTTAAAGAAAAAGATTGATTGGGCTAAGAATTATA
>CACWLI010000004.1 GCA_902761685.1 uncultured Erysipelotrichaceae bacterium
ATAACTTCTATTATTTCTTTTTGATAATGTATATTCATCTCTACTTAACATTCCACCAAATTTATATTCACTTGAAACACTTGATGTTGTCTTTGAATATACATATGGTATAGTTAGATTGTTTCCATATAATAGATATCTATTATATGTATTTGCTTTTATTAATAATGGACAAATCATCATTAATAAACAAATTATTAATTTAACACCCTTTTTCATATTATCACTCTATTATAGATTAATTATATTATAAAAAATGAATTACACAATAAAAAAAGAATTTCTAAAAAGAAACTCTTATACTTCTGCAACATACTCCATTAATTTCATAAACATTCTAATATGAGTTGTAGATAAACCTTTTCTTTTTAGCTTTTTAATTGCTATTCTTTTATCTTTTATTTGCAATTCACTAAAAATTATCTTATCTAATTCAACTTTTAATTCAGTTTCAATATTTAAATCAGTAATAATACTTTCTAAATCTTCATTAATAGCACGAGCAGCATCTATTTCTATATCTTTTCCTTTGCAATAAACAAATATTTTTGAACTTGTAGATACATTATTAAATTTTATAACAAAATCATTATCATCTACGAAACTTTCAAATGGTACATTTATTTCATCTGCAAAAACTTGTACCCCATCTGTATATTTAGTATTTCTAAATTTTATAACATAATTTCTCTTTTCAGGTATTACACCATGTCTACCTTCTTTTGGTTCAAGTGATACAGAAAAATCATTTTCTTTATAGTAATAATTAATTTCTGTTGTATAACTAACTCCTTGTTTATATTTTGAACTAATACCATCATCTTCATATAATTTATACGTATTACTTCTACCAGGGAAAATATGTATTTCTAATGTTTTAGGGGCAGATGTATCATTTAAGTGTTCTTCATCAAGTACTGCCATTGGAATAATTGCTCCAGTTTTAGCAAATACAGGATAATCTTCATCTTTATAAAATGTTACATATCTTCTACCACCAGGATATTTCTTTCCAGTTTTAAAATCATACCATGTTCCATTAGGTAAAAATATTCTATGAACAACTCTATTCATTATGGAATCTTTCGGAGTAACTATTGGTGATACAAATAATTCACTTCCAAAATAATATTCATTTTTATATAATGGTTCATCATAAGTCTCTGGATATTTATAATATAATGGTTGTAATAATGGTGATCCATATGCTGAATATTTGAAAGCTTCAGCATATAAATATGGTATTAACCTATGTCTAAGTCTTAAATATTCTCTAACTATTGAGAAAGTCTTAGTATCCCATTTCCATGGTTCTCTTTTATAATATTTACCTTCATCACTTGAAAGTCTTAATATTGCACTATATGTTCCAAGTTGAACATATCTCATATATAATTCTGAGTCTTCCACTCCACCTTTATATCCACCAATATCATGACTCCACCAAGAAACTCCAATATTTGATGAATTTGCATTAAAGAAAGGCAAATATCTTAAAGTCTTCCAATTTATATTTGTATTTCCTGAATATAACACTGAATATTTATGAGGGACAACTCCAAAATTACGACTTAATATTAATCCTCTATTATTAACATTTATACCAAAATTTTTATATAAAAAATAATTCATTGCAAAACTTCTTAATAAATTATCTTGGTTTTTATCATCAACCCACAATATATCAATACCATTACTTAAATATGGATTAATTAATCCTCTTAAAAATGCATCCATAAAATTTGAATTATAAGCATTTATTGGAATTAATTTATTTGGTTCAGTTTTAAATATTTTTGAAAATTCTGTAAAGTTAACTTCTTCTGGACTAATAACTCCATCTGTTTTAATATTAGTTCCAAAGAAAATATGATTTTGATGTAAATAAGCACTTAAAGCTTGTGGTTTTGGAAAAATTCCTTTATCAAATGAAAAACTTATATTAGAATTTTTATTTTTTGCTCTTGCATATTCACCTAGTAATAAAACAGAAAATGGTATTTCATATTTTCTAAATGAATTAACTAATTTTTGAATATCAGTTTCACTATATTTTTCATTTTTGCTCCACCATACACCTAAAGCATATCTAGGAATAAGTGGTGGAAGACCAGTTAGATTAAAATAATCTCTTAACCCAATTCCGAAATCATTATTATATATAAATAAATATGTATCTATATTCTTATAATTTGGAGAAATTATATTACCATTTTGATCAATTATAGGTGTTCTAGAATCATCAAAAGAAGTAAAACCATCTAATGAAAATAAACCTTTTGATAAAGAAACTCCTGATTTCATATCATCTAAACTAAATGCTGTTCCCATTAAATTTCTTGCTTCTGGATGATTAAAATACCATGTTTTATCAGTATCAACTATATGAACTTTTAAATTTTGATCAGGAGAAAGTTTACTACCAACAAATGATTTTTCTTTTTTATATTCTAAAATAAACTTTTCACTTTTAATAGTTAATATCTCATTATCTTCTTCTATACTAACTTTTGCTTGACCAAATGATCTATTAGAAGCGAAAAAGGTAGGATAATCATTGAATTTTCCTTCTTCACTATATTCAAATCTTATTAAAGAATTTGATAATATACTGATTCTGTACTTTTTTCCTCTATATACAAATGCACTAGGTGTTTTACATTTTGTTAAATCTATTTTAAAATGTGGCCCTAAATCGTACATATTTTATCCTCCCTTTTTTAGTTATCTAATTTTACCATCCAATTCTTATATACTTCACAGTTAGCACTTGTTGGAGGTGGATCAGCACGTTCCATCTTCGCAATCATTGGTATTTTAAATATTCTACCAAATGCTACACAAGTACCTGCTTGTAATGTTTTTTGTTTTTCAACTATATCTTCACTCATGTTTGGAACACTCTTAGCAATATATTCTAAATCAGCTGGGTGATTTATTTTAAATATTAAGAAATTTGCACATTGAGAAATAACATTCTCATTTAAATCAGTTGGTCTTTGAGTGATTAAATCAAGTAATAATCCATATTTACGACCTTCTTTAGCAATTCTTTCAAAAATATTATATCCAAATAGTTTTTTATCGTCACCTTCAAGAACATATCTATGAGCTTCTTCTAAAATCATATGTATTGGAAATGATGCTCTATTTGATAATGCTCTTGTAAATTTCATAAACATACGGCCAAATATTTTAACTATTGTTCTTGCAAATCTATCGTCTACATCTTCTAGATTAAAGTTAACAATTTGACTCTTTTTATTTCCATTCATTTGAATCTTTTTAATATATTCATCTATCGTAATGTACCCTTCTGAAGTAAAGAATTGTCCATTACTTCTAGTTACTAAATCGTGTAATTTAACTTTTAGACTCATTGCTGAATCATACATAGCTTCATTAAGTAAATATCTTTCACTATATAAAGTAAAGTTTAATGCTACTTCTAAATCATGTAATGAATAGCTTACTCCAGTAGCATCAAAATTCCATTTTTTATCATCTTGTATAAATTGCTTAATATAGTCAGAAATAATTTTATGTTCTGCAAATCTTCCTTCACTATCTATATCAAAACAATTTCTAAACATACGAGTAAATCCAATACCTGGAACTTCTGCATTTAATGATAATTCTGGAGTATTTGTTTCATTTAATATTTCAAAAATTTGATCTCTAATTCTTGCTGATGTTTGATTTGTATACATTATAGATATTATTGCTTTTGCTAAAACATGATTTTTAAAGTCATATGCTTCTTTATCTTCACGAGCAAACATCTTTACATATGTCAAAGCTGTATCAACCATTGCTATTTGAGAAAAGCTAGTTGCTTCTAATAAGTTTAATACATCTTCTAAATCTAATAAACAAACTGGAATATTTAGTTTTTCATACTCTTTATTCATATTAGTAGTTATTACTTTAAATGAGTAATAAGGACTATTTTTATCTAAATCTTTAAAGGCATTTATATATTCACCATATGAATCAAATATAAATAAATTTGCTTTATATGGAATTACTCTATCATTAGGAAATATATTTTGAATTATTCTACATATACCATAAGTTTTACCACTACCAGTATTACCAAATATAGCTGTATGATTTGAAAATAACTCATCAATGCTAACATTCAATGGAAAATCATTATATAATGGTGAAACTCCTAATTGAATACTCATATTTGGAGTACCTGTTAATATTTTTAATTCCTCATCATTAATAATTCTAGCTCTAGCATTTAAACTTGGTTTTTTTATTAAACCACCAATAAAATCATTTTCAGTTAATTCTCCTAAAAATGTTACTTTTATTGTATCTTGATTAATTGAATCTATTTCTCCTAATATTTTTTTATTTTCATCTTCAAAAACAACATGTAAGTTAATTAAATCATTAATTTCAGTGGAATCCTTATTTATTTGTAAGGTAGCACTATTTTTACTAATTGTTAATATCTTTCCTAGCATACAAAAACCTAACCTTCCTATTCTAAAATAATTTTAACAAATAAATAAAAAAAAATAAAGATATTTCTTTATTTTTTATTTTAAACTTGGAGTTTCATTTTCACATATAAGTTCATGTTTAATAATATTTTCATCAGATAATGATTCTATAATATTATTTCCATTTGTACCTTTATTTATATCTTTTAAATTTAATCCTTTTCCTTCATAGTAATATTGATATATTCCATTTGATACATAGAATTTTGTAATATTACCATATTTATCAAAAAATACATAATAGTCATTTTCTAATCCAATATTTGGAACATACATATTTGAAATATAAATACTTGAACAATATTCTTTATCTATTCTAGCATATTCTTTTTCACCAGTATTCTTTGATATATCCAAAGACCATCTTTTCTTAATATCAGAGTATAAAGTTACAACAGTTTCTTGGTATTCATGAGTATATTCAACTTTTCCTGTATCTTTATTAATAATTGATTTTACATCTATATCAAAATTAAATGTATTTTTAATCTTATCAATATTAAAGTTAAATCCAGTAAATGTTCCAACTGTTATAAAAGTAACTATTATAGTTACTAATAAAGCAATTATAATTGAGAAGAATGATAAACAAATGAAACCTAATATAACATAAAGTACACTTCCTCCACCCTTTCTAGAACATAATCTTCCAATATCAAAAGCATCATATTTTCTTTCATACTTTTTCTTTATTTGCTCTGTTTTCTTTTTTGCTCTATTAACATAAAATGTATTAAAAGAAAAACCAAGTATTAAAGAAGCTATAAATGTAACAGCAAATTCATATATATAATTATCTATTTTAAATTGAAATTGTAATATATATGTAATAAGAGAAATAATAATTATATAAATATATCCAGCAATAAACATCTTTCTATACCAAAAATATAAAGGTCCAAAGAAAAATGCACTAAAGTTAAATTTATTTCTTCTAATTTTATAATAATTCTTTCCTATAAATTGTTCTAACATTTCATCTTCTGAAGCAGGTCTTGCAAAAATAGAAGGTTTATCATCAAGCATTTTTCTCTTTTTAAATTTAGTTTTTTCCCTAACTTTATCTTCAGCATCACTTCTAGTTACCGGATTAACTTCTTCATTTATTTCAAGACTCTCAGGCTGATATGGATTAATTGCATTATAGTTATTATTACTATTATTATAAACACTATAATTATTCAAATTATTATTTGGACCAGCAGTATTATTAATAGTATTTTGAGCTGGAGGGTTAACAATGTTTATAGATGGTACTCCAGTTATATTATCATTAACAGGTATACTTGGTACACTTAAGTTATCTCCAACTGGAATTTGTTCAGTAGTACTTGGCACTGTTTGAGTACTTTGTACTTGTGATTGAACATTTTGATTTTGAACTTCTGTTTGTACTACTGTCTGAACAGGCTGTTGAGTTTCAATTTTTTGAACTTCTGTATTTTGAACAGGTGTTTGTTTAACATTACTGTCTATTGTAGTAATATCTTCAATTATTTCTAACTCATCATTGTTGTTCATTCATCTTACCTCCTATTATTAATAATATATCATATTTTAAAAGAATTAAAAAGATATAGAATTAATTTTCTATATCATAATTAATATTCTACTTTATTCAAATACAATCCAACACCAGAAGCACATTTACCACATGATGATCTATTTTTACTATCAAATATTTTATTTATATCATCAATACTTTTTTTACCATCATTAATATCAAGTAATAAACCTACTATATTTCTTATCATATACCTTAGAAATCCAGATGAATAAAATCTTAAAAACAATATATTATTTTTAATTTTATAATCAAGTACTAAATCTCTCTCATAATTCTCTTTATCTTTATCTGATGTAAAACTTTTAAAATTATGTTTTCCACTCATTATAATTATAAAATTATCAAGTAATTCTTTTTTTATTGTCTTATTATATTGAAGAACATAATTTCTTTCTATTGGATTATACTCTCCCATATTTATTTTATAAATATATTCTTTATTTTTTACATCATATCTTGCATGAAAATCATTATTAACTATAGTTACTTTCTTAACATATATTCCCTCATGTAATAGTTTATTCATACTATTTTTTAATTTATTTAAGTCTATTTTTTTATCATAATCAAAATGGCAAAACTGATTATTAGCATGCACTCCTTTATCTGTTCTAGATGAACCTATTGTATTGATGTTTGAATTTAATATTTTTGATAATACTCTTTCAAGTTCTCCTTCTATTGTTAATTTATTCTTTTGAATTTGATAACCATAAAAATCATTTCCATTATATGATAAATTAATTAAATATCTCATAACAAACCTTCTTCAACTGCATAAGCATATATTAATAACAAATGAAATAATAAGAAAAATATATCATAAAAGCTTATTTTATTAGTTCTATAATTTGTTCTATATTTTTTTATATCATATAATCTTAGTTCACTATTATATCTTATTTCTTTGCTTTTTACTTTTGTAAGTCTTCTAATATTAGAATGTGTTTTAAAAAATAAGCTAATTCTTTTAAATAAACCTAAATGTCTATAATCAACTCCTCTAGAAGAAGATGCTTTAAATGTTTTATATTCTACTGTTATATATAGTGGAATATATCTTAATATAGAATTAATTTTAAATGCTAATTTAGATACTGGTAAATATAAAAAATTAAATAAAGACATAAACTTTTCTATTCCATATATGCTCTCACTAGGAGAAGTCGTATAGGCAATTATATTTAAGTATTCAACAATTATTATAGGTTTACTCATATATATTAAGCAAGTCTCTAAATCAGTCCTAAAATAAGCGCAAACAAGCATAATAATTACATATACATATCTTAATGACCAAAAAGTATTAAAATAATATTTAAATGGTACAAAACTTAATAAACTCATTACTAATACTAAAACTAACATAAATAAATGTATATAAACTGAATTAGTTAATACTACTATTAATACAATCATTATAAAATTCAATAACTTAATAATAGGATTCAATCTATGAATACATGAATCGACTGGATAATATGAACCAAATGAATTTCTAGAATACATCTCTATACACCCCCTTTATTAAATCAAGGATGTTATTATAATGATTTATTTCATGTCCTTTTCTATTACACTCATTAACAAAAGAAACTATCTTAGGAACTTCTAAATGAATACTTTTTAATAATTCTTCATCTTCTAGTAATTCTCTATCTCCTTCTTTTACTAGTCTTGTTAAATATAACAAATATACTCTATCTGTTATTTTATAACAAAAATCTGTATCTTTTGATAATAATATTATAGTTTTTCTATATTTATTCTTAAGTAATCTTAATAATCTTATTAATTCATCTTTGTCACTTTTACCAAGACCAGTAGTAAATTCATCAAGAATTATAATACTTGGATTATATATTAATACACTAGCAAGTGCTACTTTTTTAGCTTCAACTAATGTAAGATTTAATGGATTTAAATATAAATATGAATCATCTAAGCCAACAAGTTTTAATGCATCAGGAACTCTAATATTAAGTTTATCTGTCTTATATTTAAAATATTTCATTCCATATTCAAGTTCATCCTTAACTGTTTTATTTATAAACATATCATATGGATTTTTATATACATATCCTGTTTCAAATCTTAATTTATTTATATTTCTTATTCTTCTTCCATCATTTATAAATCTACCAATTTTAACTTTTCCATCAGTAGGATATACAAGAGCATTTATCAAGTCTCCAATAGCTGTTTTTCCACTATTAGAAGCACCAATAAAAGAATATATCCCAGGTTCAATTATATTAAATGAAACTTCATTTATAATTGTTTTTTCTAATGGAGTATTTTTATTTATAATGAACGTTACTTTATCAAAAACTATTTCCATAAAGCACCTACCAATTTCTCATTTGTAAGTTGATATTTATCAATCATGCCATAATCCATAAAATACTTATTTAATTCAACCATAAATGGTAAACCTATACCTAATCTTTTTAATATTTTTTCTTCATTTAAAACACTAAGAGTCTTACCTTCACACACTAATTTTTTATCATGTATAATTATTATTTTATCAGAGTATAACGTTTCTTCTATATCATTAGTTAAATTAATAACTATTCCGCCATTCTTTTTATATTCATCTAATATATCAAATACAAGTAATTTATCAATATAATCTAATTCACTTAATACATTATCTATAACTATAATATCTGGTTTAATAATAAGTGATGATAATATCTTCATTTTAACTTTGTCACTACTACCTAAACTATTAGGGTCTCTTTCTAATAATTCATCTAATTTAAATCTTCTACTTTCTGTCATAATAGCAGTTAATATATCATCTTTACTCATAGCTAAACTTTCAAGTCCAAAAGCTATTTCATCCATAACTGTTTCACCAACAAAAATATTAATATGTCTATTTAATACAATACTCATTCTTTTTCTAATGGTTGCCATATTTTCTTCATTTAATTCTTTATCATCAACAAAAATATTACACTTTTCATTTCCATTTAAAAGAGTATCTATTATAAAATCATTAGAATTACCTATAATAGACAAATGTACTTTAGTACTTAAATTAAATTGAATATCTTTATCATATCTATATCTAAAATAATATTTCATAGTAGTCTCCTAAAATGATTATACATTTTTGAATAAAAAAAAACAATATATAAATATTTTTATATATCATTTTTTAATAAACTAAATTGGTTCGTTTGTAATCATTTTAGCAGATACAAATGTACTTCCATCAACTGTAATTTTATAAACTCCTAAAACTCTCCAGTTTGGTTTTGAATCACCATATTTTAAGTAATTATTAACATTATCTCCTGCAATAATACATGCATTAGTATCTAATGTTGTTTTTCCATCTTCACTAACAAATCCTGTAGGATTATTAACATCATTACACTTACATCCTACTGGTTCACTTTTTCCATTAACATATGCTTGTCCTTTTAATGAACCCTTTGCAAATCCATTACATACAGCAGATACTAATGTGTTAGATTCACCAGTTGGAGTATTATTAGGATCTGATCCCTCTTCTGGATCAACATATTCTGCTGTTACACCAGCAGCTTGTTTTGTAAGAATTACATAATGGCTATTTAATGTTTTACTTTTGTCCATTGGATTAACGACACATCCATTATTTGTAATGTACTTGTATTCAGTACCATTATCTATAACAACTAATCCTTTATTTGAATCAGTATTACAAGCACCTTTTCCATTTTCCAAATCAGCTGTTACATAATTAGCATCAATAAGTTCATATACATAAACTGGAACTTGTTCAGCCCCATTAAATATATCTTCATTATTGTTACCATATAATACAGCAGCAGCCTCTATATTTTCTTTCTTTTGTTCATAAAGTCTTTCATTAACTCCCTTGTTAATATTAATAACACTAGGAACAATAATTACACTAAGAACACCAATAATTACAATTACAACTAATAATTCAACTAATGTAAAACCTTTTTTATTCATATCTCTAACCTCTATTCTATAATTATTATAATCAAAACAGAAATTATTTTCAAGAGTTTTTAGATATTATATTTTCTATTATTTCATATACTCTTTCTTTACCTACTTTAGTAAGGCTTGAAAAGTTAACTATTTCATCTCCTAAAGCTGGATTTAATGTCTTTTTAATTAAATCATCTTGTTTAACCCTAAGTCCTCTATTAACTTTATCATATTTTGTACAAATAATAGTAACTGGAAGATTATAATACTTTAAAAATTTATACATAAGAATATCATCTTCTGTTGGTTTATGTCTATAATCAACTAGTAAAAATACATGTTTTAAGTATGGTCTTTGTTTTAAGTATTCCTCAATCATAATACCAAACTTTTCCATTTGCTTTTTACTTGTTTGAGCATATCCATATCCTGGAACATCAACTATATAAAACTCATTATTAACTAAATAAAAGTTTAAAGTTTGTGTCTTTCCAGGTTTAGAACTTGTTCTTGCTAAATTTTTTCTGTTAATAACAGTATTAATAAAACTACTTTTACCAACATTACTTCTTCCTAAAATCAAAAACTCACTTTTCTTATCTTCAGGATATTGACTTATTCTAACAGCAATAATTGGTTCTTCTACACTAACTACTTCCATTATAATCACTCTTTTTCTTTGAATTCTTTACATACATTAGATAAATCTTTCATAAGTTCATCTATTTGCTCTTTTGTAGCATTTCTAACTCCACTTGCAAATTTGTGACCACCGCCATTATATTTACTAGCAATCTCATTTATAACTGGTCCTCTACTTCTAATGTTTACTTTATATAAATTAACTTTAGTATCAAATGTAATAAATGCCCATACTATTATTTCATTTATATTATTGAAATCATTTATCATATTAGATGCAGCAGCCAAGTCTGCTCCAAATGATGATAATATTTCATCATCAATAATAACACTTGCAAATCCATTTTTATCTACTTTTAAAGTAGATGCAATATGTCCCATTAATCTTACTTCACTAAGTGGTTTAGCATATACTTTTCTATATAAACTTTCAATATCTAATTTATATTTTTTTATTAAATTAGATACAAGTTCAAAAGTTCTACTATTAACTCCATATAAGAATCTATTAGTATCACTAACTATTCCTATATAAATATGACCAGCAATTGATTCATTCATTTTAAGTCTTGTATTTGATATTACTTCATATACTAATTCACTAGCAGAACTAGCATCTTCTCTAATATATTCAACATTACCAAACTTATCTACAAATGGATGATGATCAATCTTAACTACATTTTTAAATGATGAAAAGTTATCTATATCTACTCTTTTATTATCAGGAGTATCAGTAACTATTAATAAACCATTTTCATAATCATAATTATCAATTTTATCTATTTTTCCAAAATATTTAAACCTAGATACACTAGTACCTACAGCATAAACTTCTTTATCTGGAAAAGTTAGTTTAATTGATTCTTTTAATGACATCTGACTTCCGAATGCATCTGGATCTGGTCCAATATGTCTAGCAATATAAATTTTTTTATATTTTTTTATTTCATTATAAATTGCTTTATAAATATTATTCATATTTTACTCTTTTCTATTTTATTCATTAATTAAATCATATGTATCTTTAGCTATCATTAATTCTTCATCTGTTGGAACTACACATACTTTAATAGTTGAATCTTCTGTACTGATTTCACCAGTAATTCCACGAGTAGCATTCTTTTCTTCATCTAATTTAACACCCATAAATGCAAGTTTATCTGCTACCATTTTACGAACTAAATCACTATTTTCTCCTACTCCAGCAGTAAATACAATATAATCAGCACCTTCTAATTTAGCATTATACATTACAATATAATCAACTATTTTATTTGCATAAATATTCATTGCTGTAATACATTTAGGATCTCTATTATTATAACCTTCTTCAATATCTCTCATATCACTTGATACACCAGTTAAACCAAGCATACCACTCTTCTTTTGTAAATCATTCATAACATCATCAAATTTTTTCTTAGTTTGACTAATTACATATGGAAGAAGTCCTACATCTATATCTCCACAACGAGTTCCCATTACAACTCCTGGTGTTGGAGTGAATCCCATTGATGTAGCAACACATTTACCATCACGAATAGCACATAATGAAGCACCATTACCAATGTGACAACTAATAATCTTTTTATCTTCTCCTAGTATTTCTTTCATCTTATTAGCAATAAATCTATGAGATGTACCATGGAATCCATATCTTCTAACTCCATATCTTTCATACCATTCATATGGTACTGCATATAAGAATTCTTCTTCTTTCATAGTTTGATGAAAAGCAGTATCAAATACAGCAACCATTGGAGTATTTGGTAAAACTTCCATAAAGCTTCTAACTCCTACTAAATTAGCTGGATTATGAAGTGGTGCAAGTGGAACTAATTTTTCAACAGTAGCTAAAACATCTTCATTAATTAATACACTTTCAGTATATTTATCTCCACCATGAACTAATCTATGTCCAACTCCATCAATCTCATCATATGATTTAATAACTTTATAATTAATTAATTCATCTAATAAAATCTTAACAGCATCTGTATGATTTTCTAACTTAACTTCTTTTCTATCTTTATTACCATTGTATTTTATAGTATAAAAACTACCTTCAATTCCTATTTTTTCAAAAGTACCATTAATAATTACTTTTTCTTCTGGTAATTCTAATAATGTAAATTTTAATGATGAACTACCAGCATTAACACTTAATATTTTCATAATTCTTTTTCCTTCCTTCTATATCGTTTTTATTATAGCAAATAAAAGAAAAAAGTGAAATAATTTTTCACTTTTTAATTTTTCTTAGTATTTTATTTTTATTATTTTTAAGTTTTTCAACTATTTTGTTTTTTTCTTTTTTCTTTTCTACACATAGCACTGTATAAATATTCAATAATAAATAATATGCAACTACAAATGAGAAAAAATGTGATAAATGCATATAAGAAACTACTACATATTTATTATATATCACTGAAAGTATTCCAATAACAAAAGTAAATATTAAATAAGACATAGGCATTATAATATTCTTAAAATTATACTTAGTTTTTATAATAAAACCAATACTATTAATAATTACAAATATTGCATTAAGTATAATCATTAAATTAATTAAAAATGAATAAATTGTTTCATCAGACATTATTAATGTTAAATAAATTGCTGAGAGTGAAACTATAAAGCAAACATAATATAAAAGAATATAGTTATTATTTTTTTTCATTATTTAATACCTCTTTTTCCTTAATTACGTCAATAAATTTTGATATTAATAATAATTCATTACCATATGCCGCATTCATATTAACACCTATTTTATTTGATCCATATATATCTCTTACTTTATCTTGAAATCCTATTTCATATTGAAACATATATTTGTCTAATACATTATATTGTTCATTTATGACTGATATTGCTAAAGTATCAAAATAATTATTATCTCTTTCTTCTTTTGTAATATCACATTTATTATATATATTAGAAAAATTTTGAATTAATGATGGATTATATAAAATTCTATTATTATATTCTTTTAATGACATAACTCCTTCATATTTATTATTATCAACATAATCAATTAAGTCATAAATTGTTTTTTTACATTCAATACTCTCTATAGTTGATGTTTCTACTCTATATATATCTAACCTTTCATCAAATGTATTTGGAACTTTAAAATAGAATTCTTGGGTTAAATTTCTAATATTATAAACTATCAAAAAAATTATAATTATTCCAAATGATAAACTAAAATATACTATAAAAGTTCTAATCTTTTCTTTCATATTATCACCTATTATAAATATATCATATAAAATAAAAAAAGTGAACATAATCACTTTTTAGTTTTCTCATTATACTTTTGTACTCTATCATATTCTTTATTTTCTTTTTCAAAGTATTCTTGATTTCTTGTGTTTAAACATTTCATTTTATATATTAGTCTATTCTTTGTACTAAATTTATTATTCATTAACATAAATATTCACCATTATATATTATGATTAATAATTATAAATTTATACAAAAAAACTTACTATATACTAGTAAGTTCATTTTCTTTTTCTTTGAATTTTTCATCAACTATTTTATTAAATTTATCTATTTGTTCTTGAACAATTTCTAAACACATATCTTTTTCATCTTCAGTTAATTCTTCATCTTTTTTTATTTTATTATTTTCATCTTGTCTAATGTTTCTTAAAGCAATCTTTGCTTCTTCTGCCATTTGACTAGCTTGTCTTACATATTCACGTCTAGTTTCACCTGTAAGTTCAGGAATTGTTAACATTATAACTTCTCCATTATTTGTAGGAGCAATACCTAGGTTAGCTTCATATATAGCTTTTTCTATATTTTTTAAAGATGATTTATCAAATGGTTTTATAGATAAAACTCTTGCTTCTGGTATAGATATAGTTGCTAAGCTTTGAATTGGAGTAGGATTTCCATAATATTCTACCATAACGTTATGTAAAATATTAGGATTAGCTCTACCTGCTCTTATTGTAGTATATCTACTTTCAAGAGCTTCAATAACTTTATTCATTTTATTTTTAATTTCAATTTCATCTATCATATTTTTCCCTCGCTTATAAATCAATTATAAAAAATTTTATACTTAAAATCAATATAAAAAGAGACTATTTGTCTCTTAATATAGCATTATGTTTTTTAACAACTAATTCAATTATTTTATCAAAAGATGGATTGATTTCTTCATCTGATAAAGTTTTCTCATTACTTTCAAAATATAGATTATATGCGATTGATTTTTTATTATCTTCTATTTTATCTCCTTCATAATAATCAAATACTTCTACTTTAGAAAGTAATTTACCTCCACCTTGTTTAATTGATGAAATAACATCTTCATTTTTAACATCTTTTGGAAGAATAAATGCAACATCTTTTGATATTCCAGGAAAACGAGAAAATTCTTTAAATTTAATTTTTCCTACTTTATTATCAAATAATGTTTCTAAATTTATTTCAAGTACATATATTTCATCTTTAGTAATTCTTGGATGAACTTGTCCAAACATACCAACTACTTTACCGCTAACATTAATATAACAACTCTTAGTTGGATGCATTTCTTCAGGTAATTCTTTTACAACAAATGAATATCTATTTTGATAACCTAAACTATCAAGTAATTCTTCTACTATTCCTTTTACAGTATAAAAATCATGATATTCTTTATTTAAACCTTCAGTATAAACACCTGTTAATAAACATGCAAGCTTATTCTCTTCAATATATTCACCATTTATTAAACTATATCCTCTACCTATTTCAAATATAGATAAATCTTTAATGTTTCTTGCTTTATTATATTTATATACATCTAATAATGATGTGATTAAACTATGTCTTAAAACACTTCTTTCTTCAGTTAAAGGTGATAATATTTTTATTAAACCAAATTCATCGTTTGTAAATTTAAACACATCATCAACATTTATTAAAGAATAAGTAATTACTTCATTTAATCCAAGACCGACCATTATATCTCTAATAATTCTATCTTTTTTATTATATTTTCCTGGAGTACTTTCAAATACTGGAAGTGTACTATTGATATTATCTACTCCATATACTCTACTTACTTCTTCTATTAAATCTTCAGGGATAGAAATATCTATTCTTCTTGTTGGAACAGTTACTTTAAATTTACCACTCTTAACTTCAACTTTGAAATTAAGTTTATTAAATACATCTTTAACATCTTCTTCATTTAAATTATATCCAAGTACACTATTTATTTTATCTAAAGTAATTTCTATTACTTTTTCATTTCTATCAAGTGTATTATATTCTAACATCCCATCAAGAACTTCTCCACCTGCATAGTTTTGTAACATATTACATGCTCTGTCAATAGCCATATAACATCTATTAACATCTAATCCTTTTTCATATCTAATACTTGCTTCACTTCTAACAAGTTTTCTAGATGTTTTTCTAATATTAATTGGATTAAATATAGCACATTCAATAACTACATTTTTAGTATTTTCATCTATCTCAGTAGAAAATCCTCCCATTACTCCTGCAAGACCAATTGGATCTTTACCATTAGTAATAATAATATCATCACTATCTAGTATTCTTTCTTGATTATCAAGTGTTAATAATGTTTCACCATTTTTAGCATTTCTACTAGCTATTACTTTTCCAAGTTTATCTGCATCATAGAAATGTAATGGTTGACCAGTTTCTAACATTACATAATTAGATATATCAACTACATTATTAATTGATCTAACATTGCAAGCCATTAATCTATTTTTAATAAATAATGGACTTTCTTCTATTTTAATATTATTTACTCTTTTTACTAAGAATGTATATACATTAGGAGTGTCTACTTTCAATTCTAATAAATCTTTAATATTTTCTTTACTAATGTTATATGTTGTATCTGGAAGATTAACTTTTTCTCCAGTAATTGCTGCACTTTCATATGCAAGACCTAACATACTAAGTTCATCTGCTCTATTTGCAGTTAATTCAAAATCTATAATTTTATCATCTAGTTCTAAATATTTAATTGCATCTTCTCCTACTGGAGCTTCAAGTGGTAATTCATGAATTCCATTAATGTCTTCTTCACTTAAGAATTTTTTATCTATTCCAAGTTCAGCTAGTGAACAACACATACCATTTGATTCATAACCTAGAATAGTACTCTTTTTTATTGTTCCACCTGGTAATTCAGCTCCATCTAATGCAACTATTACTTTAATATTTTTTCTCATATTAGGAGCACCACATATTATATTTAATACTTCATTTCCTACATCAACTTTACATATATGTAAGTGATCACTTTCTGGATGCATTTTACATTCTTTTACTTCACCAACTACAAGTTTAGTAGCATTTACTAAATCAAATACGCTTTCATATTCATTACCTAATTTTAACATTGAATTAGCATATTCCATGAAATCAATTTTTTCTAAATTAGTATAATCATTAACAAATTTACGACTAAGTCTCATTTTTATATCTCCTTTCTATCAAAGTTTTTAAGGAATCTATAATCATTTGTAAAATAATCTCTTATATTATTAACACCATATTTAAGTGATGCCACTCTTTCAATACCTACTCCAAAAGCAAACCCTTGATATTTATTGTGATCAAATCCACAACCCTCAAGTACATTTGGATGAACCATACCACAACCAAGTATTTCAATCCAACCTGTTCCTTTACAAATATTACATCCTTTAGTACCACATTTAAAACATGATACATCTACTTCATAACTTGGTTCTGTAAATGGGAAGAAACTTGCTCTAAATCTTATTTCTCTAGATTCACCAAACATCTTTTTAGCAAATAATTCAAGAGTTCCTTTTAAATCTGAAAGTGAAATATTTTCACCAACAACTAATCCTTCAATTTGACTAAATTGATGTGAGTGAGTTGCATCATCATCATCTCTTCTATATGTTTTACCAGGACAAATTAATTTAAATGGTTTTTTTTCTTGATTAGCAAGCATACTTCTTACTTGAACTGGACTAGTATGAGGTCTTAATAACATTTCTTCTGTTATATAAAAACTATCTTGTGCCTCTCTAGCCGGATGTCCTTTAGGTAAATTTAACATTTCAAAAGCATATAAATCTTTTTCTACTTCAGGACCATCAACCACATCATAACCCATAGAAATAAATAAATCTTCTATTTCTTCTCTTACAATAGTAAGTGGGTGACGAGATCCAGCTCTTCTTTTTTTACTTGGAAGTGTAATATCAATTTTATCACTCTCTAATTTTTTATTTAGAGCTTCATCCTTAATAGCTACAAGTCTATTATTTAAAGCTTCAGTAATTTCATTTCTAACTTCATTTGATTTACTTCCAACTTCTCTTTTTTCTTCATTAGTTAATGCTCCCATACCAGCCATAATTTCATTAAATACACTTTTTTTACCGATGTATTTTGATTTAACATTGTTGATATCAGTTTCATTTTCACATTTACTAATTTCACTAATTGCATCACTTTTAATTTGTTCTAGTTTTTCTATCATTTTTTCCTCCTAATAAAAAAATCATAAACTAAAGGACGACATTGCCGTGGTACCACCTTAATTCATGATTACATGCACTTTATTTGTTAACGCCAAATTACGTTCTTTCTAATTGAAGGCGAATTCATGATTATTTATTTATTAGTATTTCACCAGTTAACTAATTCTCTTTAAAATAAATATTAATATCACTACTATTTCTTCACAAAAGATAAATAAATTTTATCACTAATTATTTAAAATATCAATATTTTTCTAGTTACTTAAAAAATAAAAATGAACTTAAATAAAGTTCATTAATATATTGTTACTTTCACTTTTTCTTCACATATAGAAGAACCACTAAAATTACTACCTACATGAGTATTTCTATTTTCTGTAATAGCTTTATCATTATTAATATTTAATATAACTTCTGTAAAATTTAATTTTTCAACTACTTCATCTTCCTTAGAACATGTTTCACCTACTAAATATCTTATTTTATCTTCTTCTATAGCATAAAATTTATATCCGTCATTCTCATTACCATATAACGAAGAATTTTCTCCTTCCAAAGAACCAATATTACTCATTGCATCTATTTCAAGTATTGAAAGAGTTGTTCCTAATTCATTAAATACTAATATTCTGTCATTCTTTTTAAATTGATTATATTTATGCTCTTTAAATACCAAATATTCTTTATTATCTACTCCTTTAATAATATTAACATTGATTTCTGCATTTATTAATTCAAGTAAATTATCTAAATCTTCTTTTGTTGAAACACTATATTCTTCAATTAAATTATCAATTTCATTTTCATCTATTAATAATTTAACATTAATATTATATTTTTTTATATCTGTTTCAATATTATCTTCATTTAAAGTTGCTATTGTTTCTAATAATAAACTATGTTCTTGTTCATTAACAATTTTTAGTGATGTTTTTGTATTTGAATATTCATTTTTTAAACTATCTAAATCAAAATTACTATCTGTATTATCTTTTTTAGGTTCTTCTACTTTATTATCTAAATCTAAACTACTATAATATCTATCTAATACTACATAACAAATACCAAATGTTATTAAAATTAATAAACAAATAAATATTATTTTTTTTATTATTCTATTTTTCATTTTTCTAATTCACTTTCAATTATATTTTGAATTTTATCTATTATTTCATCACATCTAACATCAATAGTTTTATTCTTATTTCTTATTTTCAATTCTACTTTATTATCACTTATATTTTTTCCAACAGTAATTATTAGTGGTATACCAATTAACTCCATGTCATTATATTTAACACCATATGATTCTTTTCTATCATCAATTAAAACATCTATATTTAAATTTTCTAGTTTATCATGTAAATTAGTAGCATATTTTAATGATTCTTTATCATTAACATTTGATACTATTATAGCCACTTTATATGGAGAAACACATATTGGCCATATTATTCCATTTTCATCATGGTTATTTTCAACTATTGCACTCATTACTCTATCAAGTCCTATTTGATATGTTCCCATATGTACATATTCTTTTTTATTTACTTCATCTGTATATATTAACTTATAAATATCACTATAATTAGTACCTAATTTATATATTTGACCTACTTCAATACCATGAACTATATTACATTTATTTTTACATTTTGGACACAATGAATTTTTATCAAATAATTTTAAGTCTGCAAATTTATTTATTTTAAAATCTTTTCCATAATTAACATTTATATAATGAAAGTTTTCTTTATTACTTCCACATACAAAATTATGCATATTTTTAACTTCATTATCTGCTATTATTTCCATTGTACAATTTACTGGACCAATGTATCCTACATTAGTACCTATTTTTTCTAGTTCATAAGTATCAGGAATCTCTATATTATTTGTATTAAACAATTTTTTTAATTTTTTAATATTTAATTCACTATTTCCTTTAAGTAAAATCATTTTATATTGATCATTTACTTTTACAATTAGTGATTTTAAAACTTTATCTTCAAATACATTTAAAAATTCGCTTACTTCTTTAATTGTTTTAACATTTGGTGTATTAACCAACTCTTTTTTCTTATAATCAACATCTTTAACAATTGTAATTGTTTTTGATGATGCATCTTCTATATTACAAGCATATGTACAATTTGAGCATTTTACAATTTCGTTATCTCCATATTCAGATAAAACTTGAAATTCTTCACTTGAAATACCATTTACTAAAGAAGCATCACTTTCAACTACTATTGTATCTAACCCAAGTTTATTAAATATATTTTTAAATGCTAGGTACATTTTATCATAACTAACATCTAATCCACCCTCATTAGCATCAAAACTACAAGCATCCATAGTATAGAATTCTTTTTTTCTAATTAGTCCATATTCTAAGAATTCTTCATCTCTATATTTATTACCTATTTGATATAAAGTAAAATGTAAATCTTTATAACTTTGTATTTTAAATGCTGCTAGATAAGCAAATAATTCTTCTGACGTTGGACACAAAGTATATTCTTTATCATTTCTATCAATTATTCTATATACTTCATCTCCAAATAATTTTTCTCTTTTACTATGCTCAAAAACATCTCTAGTTACTAGAGATGGTAATAATACCTCACTTGCTCTTATTTTTGAAAATTCTTTTTTAATTATTTTCTTTATATTATCTAATACTTTTAAACCAAATGGCATATAAGAATATATTCCATTACTATTTTTTAGTATCATCCCACTTTTGATGAGCAATTTTGAAGATATAGATGTTTCATCTTTTGGAAACTCTCTTCTAGTTATAAAAAAACTATCTGTTATTTTCATTATGAACACTTCCACTTATTTTTAGAATCTTTTTTAGCTTTTTTACCAGATGGACATTGAAGGCAATCAGTAGCCATATCTTTATCCTCATATAATTCACACTCATCAATAATATATGATACTAATACTCTATTCATAGCATTTTGATTAGTATATCTTACACATACAGTTAAACCATTCATTGATTCATTAGTTACTGGATTTAATAATTGATTATTTGCTGAACCATCTGTAGTTGTATGTGAAGTGTTAACAGCAAGATAACCTTCACTTATTAAACTAGCAACTGTTACTGGAAAACAATCATGTAAATTCATTGAATAGTCTCTTGGTTGTCTAGATGGTACATATGTACTAACTTCACTTTCTATTTCTTGTATATGTTCTTCAGCATAATCTAAAGCAGCATTATGAATTGATGTAATTTTTGTCTTTAAAGATTTCTCTAAAACATTATTTCTAATACTAAAAATACCAGGTGTTACTATTATAGCCAAAACACCAAGAATACCTATTACTGCTAATAATTCTACTAATGTAAAACCTTTTTTATTCATATCTATAACCTCTTTATTCTACTAAAGAAAGTATAACATATTTTTTGATAGAATAACAAGTTTTTTATCTTGAATTAACACAAATTATATTATATAATTAAATAGAATAGAAAGAGGGCAAAATATGAAGGAATTTGATTTTCAAAAGGTACCTATTGTAGAAATAGCAAATGAAATTCTATTAGATGGTGTAAAAAAAGGTGCCAGCGATATTCACTTTGATCCAGCTAATGATGGAATCAATATTAGAATGCGTGTTGATGGTGTTCTTTATGATTATGCTAAAGTTCCATCTGATTTCAAAAGAAATATGGTATCTCGTATAAAGATGATTGCAAGCATGAATATCATGGAAACAAGACTTCCACAAGATGGTGCTATTAAGAGTAAAATTGGAGATAAAATGCTTGACCTACGTGTTTCAAGTTTACCTTGTCACAATGGTGAAAAAGTCGTTCTTCGTATTTTAGACTATTCAAAAAGTTTACAAGGATTAGAAACATTAGGTTTCTCTGAATATAACTTAGATAGAATTAAAAAAATGATTGATATGCCAAATGGTATAGTTCTTGTAACAGGAGCTACTGGTTCTGGTAAATCAACAACTGTATACTCTATCTTGCAAAAATTAAATACTCGTGAAGTTAATATTATTACTGTTGAAGACCCAGTTGAAATGGAAGTTGAAGGTTTAAATCAAGTTCAAGCTCAACATGAAATTGGATTAGACTTTGCAACAGTTTTAAGAAGTATATTACGTCAAGACCCAGATATAATTATGATTGGAGAGATTCGTGACGGTGAAACTGCTAGTATTGCTGTAAGATCTTCAATTACAGGACACAAAGTTGTTTCTACTATCCACACAAATAGTGCATTAAATACAATCGAGAGACTTACTGATATGGGTATTGAAAGATATTTGATTGGTACATCTTTAAATGGTGTCATATCTCAAAAACTTCCAAGAAAGTTATGTCCATATTGTAGAAAAGTTAGAGAAACAAGTGATTATGAAAAAACTTTATTTAAAAAAGTTCTTCATGCTGATATAGATAAAATATTTGATGTTAACCCAGATGGATGTGAACATTGTTTCAAAGGATATAAAAACAGAATTGCAATTGCTGAGGTTTTAGTTATAACTGATGAAGTTAGAACTGCTATTACTAATGCAGAATCTAAAGATATAATGAGAAAGCTAGTTTATGTAAATAGTCACACTCATACTCTTCTTGAAGATGGACTTGAAAAAGTTGCTTATGGTGAAACAAACTTTGAAGAAATATTAAAGTTAGTTGATTTAGAAAACGACCTTGCAATACATAATGCATTCTATGATGAAGTTGAAGAAGATATAAAGAATGGTAAAGAAAAGAGATTTGAAGTAAATATAGCAGAAATAGAAAAAAATAGACCTACAGATGGTGATAATAAAGAGGAAAATAAAGAAGAAACAAAAAAACAAGAAACAGAGACTATCGAATTTTTAGAAACTGAAAAGAAAGATAATCAAGATAATGCAGCTAAACCTCCTCTACCTCAAACACCACCTGTTCCAGGAACTCCAGTTGCTGTAACACCACAAGTAGCTGTTACTCCTCAAGTTCCAGTTTCACCAGTTGTGCAACAGCCAGCACCTCAAATGCCTGCTGTACCTCAAGTACCAATCGTTCCTACAACTGATATAAATTATCAAAATTTGGTACCAAATACTGCTCAAGCACAAGTATCAAATCCAAATGTTATATCACAAGCAGTTACATATTAAAGAAACTTACGTTTCTTTTTTTTTATTTGATACATATACTTTACTGGTGATTAAATGTTTCAACAAAAACAAAATATTAGGATTAAATATATTTTTTTAGTGTCTATTCTAATTTTTATATTAATAATTATTAAAATATTTTTTATACAAGTAATCGAATATAAAAAATTAAATAGTCTAGCAAATGATTTATGGAGTAGAAATCTAACTGTTCAAGCTGATAGAGGGAAGATTTTAGACAGAAATGGTAAAGTTATCGTGGATAATGAAACTACTCTTGGTTTATATATTGTTCCAAATCAAATAAATAATAAAGAAGAAGTAGCACTATCATTAAGTAAAATACTTAATGTTTCATATGAAGAAATGTATAAACATGTTAATAAAAAAACATCTATTGAAAGAGTTCATCCAGAAGGTAGAAATCTGAATATAGATGTTTCTAATAAGATTAAAGAATTAAATTATGATGGTGTTTATCTTCTAAAAGAAAGTAAAAGAAGTTATCCATATAATAATCTTTTATCTCATACAATTGGATATACTGGTATTGATAATCAAGGATTAAGTGGTCTTGAATTAAAATATGATAAACTATTAACAGGTAAAAATGGAAATATTAAGTATTATAGTGATGGTAAGGGTAAAAGATTATCCATGTCAGAAGTATATGAATCACCTACTAATGGAAATGATTTATACTTAACAATAGATTTAGATATTCAACTTTCTTTAGAAAATGAACTTATGAATGCTTATAAAAAATATAATGCAGAAGGTGCAATTGGTATTGTAATGAATCCTAATACTGGTGAAGTTTTAGCAATGAGTTCTCTTCCATCTTTTAATCCAAGTAAATACCAAGATTATAATGATGAAATAATAAACAGAAATTTAGCTATATGGTCTAATTATGAACCTGGTTCTACATTTAAAATAGTTACCTTAGCAGCAGCTATAAATGAAAACGTTGTCAATATATTTGAAGATATGTACAATGATACAGGTAGCATAAAAGTAGCATCATCTACCCTTCACTGCTGGAGAAGACGTGGACATGGTCTTCAAACATATGTACAAGTTGTTGAAAATTCATGTAACCCAGGATTTGTAACTTTAGGACAAAAACTCGGAAAAGAAAAACTATTTAAATATATAAATGAACTTGGTTTTGGAAAAAAGACAGGTATAGATTTAAATGGAGAGTCAACTGGAATTCTATTTGATTTAGATAAAATTGGACCAGTTGAACTAGCAACAAGTGCTTTTGGACAAGGAATTAGTGTTACGGCAATACAACAAGTATCAGCAGTTTCTGCAATTATTAATGGTGGAACATTATATAAACCATTTATTGTAAAAAGTATAGGAAATGTAAAAAATAATCCAATAGTTAGAATGGAAAATATAGTAAAAAAAGAAACATCTGAACTTGTCAAATATGCTCTTGAAAGTGTTGTTGCAAATGGTAGTGGTCGTAATGCTTATATTGAGAATTATAGAGTTGGCGGAAAAACAGGAACAGCTCAAAAAGTAGGAAAAAATAAAACATATGAAAGCGGAAACTATATATTATCTTTTATTGGTTTCATGCCTGCTAATAAACCTGAATATGTAATTTATATTGCACTAGATCATCCAACTGGAGTAACTCAATATGGAGGTGTTGTAAGTGCTCCAATAGCAAAATCTGTTTTAGAAAATATTATATCTATATATGATTTAAAAGAAGATTCAAGTGGACTACCTAAACAATATAAGTGGGATGATACAGTTTATATTACTATTCCAAGTATTATAGGAAAATCAAAAAAAGAAGTTAAACAATTGTTAAAAGGTTTTAAAATCGAATTTGAAGGGAATGGAGATAAAGTAATAGATTCACTTCCAGAAGAGAATTCTAGAGTTAAACAAGGCTCTATAATTAAAGTAATGCTAAATTAAATATTTACAACCAAATGTTTGTGTGATAATATTATATTAGGAAGTGGTTATATGGAAAAGTTAACTAATAAACAAGAAGAAATCTTAACTGTAATTAAAAAATTTATTGCTGATAAAGGTTATGCTCCTACTATTAGAGAATTATGTAAACTATGTAATCTAAGCAGTACTGCTACCATGTTTGTACATTTAAAAAACTTAACTAACAAAGGATATATTAGTCAAACAGAAAACAAATTTAGAACTATCGAATTAAATGTACCAAATGAGTATATAAAGAAAAATGATGATGTAGTTGAAGTTCCTCTACTTGGTAAAGTTGCTGCTGGCAATCCAATTGAAGCAATAGAAAATCCAAATGAATTTTTTAACTTACCTGCTAATCTTATACCACAAAATACTGAAGTATTTACCCTAGAAGTAAATGGTGAAAGTATGATAAATGCAGGAATACTTGATAATGATATAGTTATTGTTAAAAAACAAAATACTGCCAATAATGGTGAAATAGTTGTAGCAATGACAGAAGAAAATGAAGTAACATTAAAAAGATTTTATAAAGAAAAAAATCATATTAGATTACAACCAGAGAATGATGCATTAGATCCAATTATTTTAAATAATGTAACAATACTAGGTAAAGCAATTGGTCTTTATAGAAAAATATAATAAAAATGATTAAGTTAACTTAATCATTTTTTTCTTCTACTTAAATAGTACTCTTCATTTTGATAATAATTGATTGTAAAATCTAATTGACTCTTATACTTTTCTCTTATTAAATCTATTTCACTTTTTTCTAGCTTTAATAATTCTATTAATCTTTTAACTCTAAAATAGTTACCACTATCAATAATAGACTTAATATATTCTTCTCTTGGTACTAATCTTATAATAGTCATTATAGATGAAGCATACATATCATAAAAATCATAATATTCATCTTCGTATTCAACTATTTCACCAGATCCTTCTACTTCAACCATATCTATTTCTGCTTCAGGACTTTCAATAAACTTTAAAGTATCTTCTGGTCTTTTACAAAAGTGAAAGCCATTTTTTCTCTACTTAAGTTCTCCTTTTAAATGATATGTTTCACCTATTTTATATTGAAAACCATACTGATTATATAGTCCTCTATCCAAAACCTTATACCCTCTCATAATATTTACCTACCTAATATTAAGAATCCCATAAATGCAAACATTAATAATAATACAATAATTCCATTAACTGTATCACTTGTTCTTCCTTTATCACCAATACCAACCGCCATTGATGCAAGGTAACCACCAATTAATCCACCAACATGTGCAAGTAAATCAATACCAGGTATTAAAAAACCAATACAAAAGTTTAATATAATAGATGGTAACACTTGACTTCTAAGTAAGCCTTGTAATGTTGCTCTATAATAATAAGTAAAGTATGCTATTGCTCCTAGTAAACCAAATATAGCTCCACTAGCTCCCAAACTATAATTATTATTTGGCAAGAATGCACATGAGAATGCACTACCTAGTAGACCACTTATTACATATATTAATAAGAATTTACTTCTTCCATAATATCTTTCAACTTGTGGTCCTAAAACACTTAAAGCATACATATTACATAAAAGATGAGCTACATTAGCATGCAAGAACATACAAGTAAATAATCTATAAAATTCTCCACTTTTTATTAGTATTCTATTATTAGCAAACAAATAAGCGGCATTATTAGATGCGCCATATATATAAGAAACTAAGAATACTATTATATTAATTGCTATTATTATATAGGTAACAATAGGTTTTTTATTATTAAATATTCTTGATAATCTCTTTTCATTATTAATAGTTTTTTGATTCATATCCTCTGTTAATTTGAAAAATTCAATAGGATCCATTTTATCTGTTAATACAGCTTCTTTAACTTTTGGAAAAAATTCACTAACTACTTTATTCTTTTTAAAATCATTAATCTTTTCTACTTTTATTGTTTCAATATTTTTGTTTTCTACTATAGTAACAGCATCTCCTGTATCAAGTAATAAATTTAACATATTCATATTAAATGAAAATGTATTCTTTTTTATACTTCTCATAATTGATTGAGCTCTATATGTATCAACTTTTAATTGCTCATTATTATGTATATAATTATTATTTATTCTAATTAATTTTAAATCTTTTTCCATATTTTCAAGCCATATTTCATTTTCAAGTCCATTAATTATAACAGGTTTATAATCCTCTTCTGTTATAAAATAATGTAATATTTTTAGTACTAAATCATCCTTTTTATCAATTTTTATATTCATTATTTTATTCCTTTCAATAATATTATTTTACTATTAATCATAATATTAGTAAAGAGGTGAAAAATATAAAAAATATTTTAAAAAACATTATTTTATTTATCTTTATCTTATTATTATGGTTATTAAGTGGACTACTTTTTAGAGTAGATTATTCATTCTATGGACAATTAAAACTGCCTATTTTTGCATTAAATGGAAAATATATTAGTATTATATGGTTTGTTATTTATATATTAAATACCATAAGTATAATGTTAGTTATAAAGAAAACAAACATATTCAAAAATAATGATTATTTATATATTCTAATAACTAATTATTTAGCAAATCAATTATTTATGTATTTCTTCTTTTATTTAATGAGTCCATTTTTAGGTTTTGCTATATGCACTATAATATTCTTATCAACAATATTCTTATTTATAGAAACAAAAAAGATATCAAAAGAATCTTCATACTTCTTGATACCTTATATAATTTATAGTTCATATGCATTTTTATTAATGATGTTTGTATACTTTATGAATTTTTAAACAAATCTAATATTTCATTAAACTCTTTTTCTGGCTCAACACTAAATTCCATAAATTTATGAGTAATTGGATGATTAAATCCTAAATAAGCTGCATGTAACATTTGACCATAATCATTAATTATCTTTTTGTGTCCGTATACAGGATCGTTAACTACTGGATGGTTAATATATTCCATATGTACTCTAATTTGGTGGGTTCTACCAGTTTCAAGAATTAATTCTAATAATGTTGAGTTTTTAAATCTTTCTAGAACAGTAAAATTAGTAACAGCATTTTTACTATTTTCATCAGTGACACACATTTTCTTTCTATCTATTTTACTTCTTCCAATTGGAGCATTAATCTTCCCTTTATTATTTTCTATTACTCCATGAACTAAAGCAATATATTTTCTTTTTACTCTTTTATTCTTAAAATCATCAGATAATATTCTATGAGCTTCATTTGTTTTTGCTATTAATAAAATACCAGAAGTATCTTTATCTATTCTATGTACAATACCACATCTCTCACTACCACCCTCATCGCTTAAATCATCAGTATGAGACATGAGTGCATTAACAAGAGTGTGACTATAGTTACCATTACCTGGATGTACAACCATTCCACTTTTTTTATTTACAACAATAATATAATCATCTTCATAAAGTATTTCAATTGGAATATCTTCTGCTTTAACACTAGTATCAACTGTTAAATCATCTATAGTAATAATATCTTTATTTTTTATTATATATCCACCTTTAACAATATTATCATTAACTTTAATATTTCCATTTTTAATATTTTTTAAAATAAAATTTCTGCTTTCATTTAATTCACTAACTAAAAATACATCTAACCTTTTTAATTCATTTTCTTCACTTACTTCTATTTTTTTCATTCTTACTCTCCATAATTAAATAATAAATATAAACAATAACACCAAATGTAATCAATATATCTGCTATATTAAAAATAGCCATTTCTTTACCAAATAATGTAAAAGAAATAAAATCTATTACATACCCTCTAAATACTCTATCTATTAAATTACCAATTGCTCCACTAATTATAAGAATAGATGATACTATTAATATTCTTTTATTCTTATTTTTTATTACTTCATATATTATATAAAACATAATTAATAAAGAGATAAATATTATTAATATAGTTTTACCACCAAGTATTCCAAATGAAGCTCCAATATTTCTAATATAATAAAACTTCAAAAAGTTTTTTATAATTATAGTATATTGTCCAATATCATAAAATTTAGTAACTAAATATTTACTAACTTGATCAATTATAATTAATAATATGATAATACTCAAATAAATAATTTTTTTCTTTTTCATATTTATATTTTATCAAATTTTTTAATATATATCTATTAATATTACATCTTCACCAAGTTTCTTAATTTGATTAAATTTAATTGTTAATTCTTCACTAGTAGAAAATACATTTCTAAAAAAATGAGCTTTTTCAATAACAAAATGAACCATATATCCACTCTTAGTATCAAATTCAACATCTATAATTTTACCAATCTTTTTTCCATTTCTAATACTAACAATATCTTTTCTTTGTAACTCTGATAATTTCATACTAAATTATATTATAAAATAAGCTTTTTTATACTATTTAAAGCTCCATTTTCAATTCTTGATACTTGAGCTTGACTAATTGATAAAATATTAGCTAACTCCGATTGTGATAATCCCTCAAAATATCTCATTTCAATAATCATTTTTTCTCTTTCAGTTATTTTATTTAAAGCATCTCTAAGTGACAATAAAGTATCTAAATCTTTCGCACTTTTATCTTCTAACTGATCTATTAAATATATAGTATCACCACTTTCATTAAAAATAGGTTCAAATATACTAGTTGGTTCACTCAAAGAAGATAAAATATTATATAATTCATAATCTGTAATATTAAATTCACTACATATTTCATCGTTTGAAGGATATCTACCATTATTAATTAAGCATTCTTCTTTAAAATTAATTATTTTATATGATAATTCTTTTATACTTCTAGATATTCTTATTTGACTATTATCTCTAATATATCTTTTAATTTCACCTTCAATCATGAAAACAGCATAAGTGCTAAACATAACTCCAAATGATAAATCAAAGTTTTCAACCGCTTTTATCAAACCAACTACTCCAATTTGAAATAAATCATCTAAATTATCACATTTGTTTTGATATTTTTTTAAAATACTTAAAACAAGCTTAAGATTACTTTCTACTATTTTATCTTTTACATTAACTTCTCCATTTTTAAATCTGACAAATAAATCAGTTAATTCTTCATGATTTAAAACTGTCAAATTATTAGTATTAATTCCAGTTATATCAACTTTATTTTTTGCCATAAAAAAATCCTTTCATTAATATATTGAAAGGATTTATAATTTTTTATTCAATTTTAATATTTTTAGCTAATACTTCTAATATTTTTGGGTCAGTTACCTTTTTAACAGCAATCTTTCCATCTGTTCCAACATTTTCTAAAAATACGAAGTTATTAGTAAAATCTTCACCATCTTCAGTAACTTGTGCCCCTAGAAAATAAGTAACTCCTCTATATGTAGCTTGTCTTACTACAAAATATCTAAGACCATTTGACAATTTTAAAACTTGATTTGTTAAATTTTCCATTCTTTTTTCCTCCTAAAATTAACGACTTAAAGTGTTTTGTTCTTCAAATAATGACTTCCAATCAATTTCAGAACTTGCTTGATCCATTTGAGCAGCTTGAGTTTCTGTCATTGTTGCTCTTGCTTCTGCTTCAGTCATATTGTGTGTTTCTTGATTTGATGGAGCATTAAATGCTGAATCTCTTACTACTGATGTACCATCTGATGTATGTTCTAAATCTAAATGGCCAACAACGTCAAATGAATGATCTTCATTATAATGTCTTTGAGTTCCATCAGCAGTAACTCCAATTCCAGTTGTTGTTTCAAGTGCTTCTTCTCCAGCTTTTAATGTTACATCGCCTTCATTTAATTTAATTTCAATCTCTTGTTCTGGTTCATCAACAATAGGATCATCTGCAGGAATTGTAGGAGTTGTATATATAGTTGGAGTAACTGTTATTCCATGTGTTTCTTCTTCTGCTGGTTTTTCTTCTTCTGGTTCTTCAACAATAGTAGCTGTTTCGTCAATTGGTGTTTCTTCTACTTCATAAGTAGCTGTTTCTGGTTCTTTATTAGCATTAATTGCCTTAACTGCAAATAAACCACCAAGGAATGCAGCAACTGGAGCTACGATAGCTACAATCTTCTTCCATAATCCTTTTTTAGGTTGTTCAACTTCTGCTTCATATGTTTCAGAGTCAATTAATTCTGGAACTTCTTTTCTTCCTGTTGTTCCTAATTCTTCAGGTACTTCTTTTCTCTCTGATTCTTTTTCACCAAGAGTTTCAGGAACTTCTTTTCGTCCTTCTTTTCCTGTAGGAATTAAAGCTCCGTCTTTATCTTTTTCTTCGTTATCACGAGTTTCAAAACCATCTAATTGTTCTTCATCTTCAAAATCAATACCTTCTGGTTTATCAACTGGTTTTTCTTCAATTGATTTTTCTTCAATTGGTTTTTCTTCAACTGGTTTTTCTTCAATTGATTTTTCTTCAATTGGTTTTTCTTCAGTCACATCTTTAGCTAAATGACGTCCACCTTCACTCTTTTCTTCTTCTTGAGTTTTATTAGATTTTTTTGTTTTCTTTTTCTTTTCAGACCCTGGAACTAAAGCTTTTAATTTATCTCTTAATTCTATTTGTCTCTTATTTAATTCATCTAATCTATTTTTGTCATTTTCAAGTTCTGCTTCTAATGCTTCAATATGAGGTAAGTAAGCATCACTAGGTGTAGATGCTTTAATATCTCCTAATGCTTTTTCAAACTTTTTAATTCTATTTTGAAGACTAGTTTTATCAGCACGAACTCTTGCTAAATTATCTTTAGTTTCTTCGATTTTTGCTTCGATTGATACTCTAGCCATTATTACATCTAACCTAGAATTATCAATTTTCTTTTTAAAATCTGCTCCAGCATTTAGTATTGATGTTAAAGCTTCAATACCAATACTATCAACATCTTTACTTGCTTTAATTAGATATGCATCCACTTCATCAATTAATTCAGTATATTTATCATCTAAAGCAGCTATTTCATTTAATCCAACATTATTTAATTCTGTTGCTTGTCTTATTAAATCAAGATCAGCTAATTTTTTATTTAATTTTTCTAATTCATCCATTATTAATTAATCTCCTTTTTATTTCTAACATACATTACTGTTTGGTATTTTAAATCTCCATTACCATTAATATCTTCTATAGTCTTTACATTATATCCTTTATTTTTATAAAGACTAATCATTTCTTTCTCACTTATATAATTATCAGATAATTTTAGCCATTCATCAGAGGCTGATGGTCTAATTTCTTGTAATCTGATCTTTTGTTTATTTTCTATTTGTCTATCTCTTCCATCATTAGTCTTTGGATTATCCGTGCTCCATGATGACCAATCACTTAATATACTATTTCCAGTTCTAGTTGCTGTTGTATATCCACTAGGTGCTACTGCTAAATATTGACTACTTGTTGTAGCAGTCTCTTTATACCATTTATAAGCAGTAACTCTAGTTGATGTATCTTTTATAGCTCCTTTTACTGGTGCTTCTGTATAATATGTCTTTTCACCTGAAGCAGTTTTTGATCCAGATGGATAATAAGTTCTAGTTTCATTAACTGGTTTATACCAATAATATAATGTTGCTACTGCTTTTTGACATACATCTGTTTTACTTGTATCACAAGCTTTTGTTGTAGGACTACTCCATGAACTATATTTTTTACATGTTGAAGTCTTACTTGGAACTATATTTCCAATAATTGATTCATCGACAGCAGTTGGACTTGCACAACTATAAACAGTACCTCTATTATATGTATAAGATTTATTTGATCCTTTACCACAAGGGTCATATTGATATATAACTCTTGTATTTGTTGCATTAGTTGAACAAATATTATATAGATATGGAAGATATGTACTTGTTACTGTTCTTGTTCTATATCTCACAATATCTACTCCTACAGGATCTTTATATTTGTATTCACCAACTGCACTTGCTGATAAAGCTTTTTCACCATTCACTGTATAATATGCTTTTTCAGATTTAGATTCATACCATTTATATGCTTCTGTTGTTTTATCGCTTTGTTTTGTATATCCACTCTTAGGAGAACTTGTATAATACTCTGATGTTTCTCCTGAACTTGATTTATCTCCTTCTGTTGAATAATAAGTTCTTTTTGTTAAATTCCATATAAACAATTTATCTCTATATCTATAGTAATCAATTGTAGCCAATGTTTTATAATTTTTATATGGTACCTCACCTTTCCAATATTCTTCTGTTGGTCCTAAGTTTTCTCCAGCTTTCTTTAAATACTGTGGTAAAAACTTAAATTCAACATATGTAACATCACTTATTACATTAGCACTGGTTCCTTCAGTTAAAGTACCATATTCATCTTCTGACTTTTTAGATACACAAGATACCCATGGAGTATACTGTTTTGATTTATCTTCTAACATACATACCCTAATATATGAAGAAGTAACACTACAGTTATAAAACTTTTTAGATTCAACTAATCCATCATTAATTAGTGTTTTTAAATCAACATTTTTACATTCTCCAGGATTTTTAACTTCTTGATCTGAATGCTTAATAAAATAATTCTTTCCTGCTTCTAATATCATAGTTTCATATTCGTTATTTGTTTTATTTGGTTCAACAGGTGTAACCACCGGTTCAGTTGGTGTAACTGCTGGTTCACTAGGGTTACTTGGCTTATTTGGCCTTGAACTACAACTCTTAACTAAATACAAAATTAAAAAGATTGCTATGACAATAAGAACTATGATTAGTATTTTTCTTGTTATACTAGTACTTTCACTACGATTATCTTTTTCATATCCATAATCGTCATAGTTTTTTGCCACTATAATCTCCTCCCATCTAATAACATATTCTCTATAACATTTTATCACATTGTTTTAATTAAATACAATATAAAATAAAAAAAATATAAAAAAAATTTTTATATTTTCATAAGTAATTTAAGTTTTTTTATTACTTTCTTTTCTATCCTAGAAATATAAGATTGTGATATTGATAATTTATCAGCTAATTCTTTCTGAGTTAACTCTTTTTTTCCAAATAGCCCATATCTTTGCTCAATAATATTTTTATCCCTATCATTTAACTTTAATACCTCTTTTTCTAATAATTTTTTATTATCTCTTTCTTCAATAGATTTTTCAACAATATCATCTTCAGTTCCAAATACATCTTCTATTCTAAGCTCATTACCCTCATTATCAAAATTAATAGAATCTTCAAAACTAATTTCTCCCATTCTTCTTTTATTTTTTCTTAAAAACATTAATATTTCATTATCAATACATCTAGAAGAATAAGTTGCAAGTTTAATATTTTTATCAAGTTTATATGTCTTAATTGCCTTAATTAAGCCAATAGTTCCTATACTAACTAAATCTTCTAAATCATACATAGAATTATCATATTTTTTTGATAAAAATACAACTAATCTTAAATTGTGTTCTATTAGTTTATTTCTAGCATTAATATCACCTAAATTTGATTTCCTAACTAGATCTTCTTCCTCTTCTTTTTCTAATGGTGGAGGTAATATATCTGTACTTCCAATAAAAAATACTCCATCATTTTTAAAAAACTTATCTAATAATTTTTCTATCATTATTCCTCCAATAATTTATAATTTAACAAACAATTATAACCCTTTAATCTTTTATCTATTACACCAATTGAAATATCATTTCTCTCTCCTATTCCATCTATATAAACTTTTTTTGGATTAAAACATTTTATTAATGAAGAATTATCTATAGTAGAATATGGAACTAAATAAAAATTTTCATCTACTTTTTTATTTATAATAATTACTTTTTTATTTGAATATGGCTCTATCAAATTATTACCACTGTCCATATATCCATTTAAATATAAAATTTCTCCATTATTTAAATAAACTGTTACTTTATATTTAAGTGATAAAATATTCTTTAAATTATATGTAAAATATTTATATATATTCATAATAATAGGTATTAATAAAACGACATATTTATATTTAATTACACTTTCATTTTTTAAATAAAATAAGCATCCTCCTAAAAAGAAATTAATTATATAATAATAAATAATATTTTTAATAAAATCTTTTATATCATTAAAACCAAAAGATACATATATCATTAATGCACAAATAATAAACTTAAATAATATTAAAACTATGGGATTCATATTTATAAATAAATTCAAAATAACAACTTCACCTATAAAACAAGACAATACTAGTTTTATATTCTTTGTATTTAGTTTTAACAAATAAGAAAAAGTTTTTAAAATAATGTAGTCAATAACAAAATTAAACAATAATAATTCATCAATATAAATCATTTTTATCACCAAAAAAATTATATAAAAAAAAGTATGTATTTTTTGTCGAAATACATACTATTTTAATCTTAATTTTAATTGTCCACTTTCCTCAATTTCAAATTCACTTTTAGGAAGTGGTTTATTATATCTAAGTGGTGAATTTAATTTTGATTCTCTAATATTATAGAATTTAACAAAGAAACCAAAATCTCTTAATCTTCTTCTACTAATTTGATATTGTCCATCTTTAAGTCTAGTTAAACTTTCATCTCTTTCATATTCACAAATAAACTTTTCATATAAATGATTTGCTGCAATATATAATTGTGTTAAATCCATTCCTTGATTTATACATTTATCAATCACTTGACGTAACTCTCCTATTTCATCTCCCACAAAATGATATACATCAAATTCATTTGCTAAATCTCTAAAAAATTCATAGTCTTTTATTTCAGCATGAAAATATAAACATTTTCTTATATAACTTTTATCCATATATTTTAAATCATCTTTATATAGAACAGGAATATATCTAACTCCTCTTTCATACTTAGTTTGTTTTTTATCCTCTGGCGTAGTAGTTTCAAGATAAGCAATATTAATATCAGGAGCACATCCATTAATCATCATTGACTCATCCTTAAAAATCATTGCTAATTCTTCTTCTGTATATTTAGAAGTAAATTCATCAATTTCACTAATAGTCATTCTTCCTGTATATTTTTTATATAAGTGTCCAGTTAAATAATACTTGTCCCCTACTTGATTAACAGTAATATTTCCAAGTAAAAAGCTACTCTTCTTTCTTTCATTAAACTTTCTTACTTCATTTAACAATTTATCTTTTTCTTCTTTTGTTTCAACAACAGCATTTCTTTGGTTACCATAATATTCTACAAGAAAATATCTCTTTTTCTCTTCTTTCATATCGATTTCACCCCTTAAAAATTGGTTATATTATATCAAAATACCTTAAAAAAGTCAATTTTGACTTTACTTAATTCGAATTTTATGTTAAATTAAATGTGGCTTAAAAAGAGGAGGCAAGTTAAAATGGCAAAAAATATATCAAAAAGAAATAATATGAGTTCTCAAAATAGACCTTTTTCAGAAAAGGCTACTAAAAAAACTCAAAAAGTAAATTTACAAGCTACTGTTATCGATGGTAAGAAAGTAAGATTATCAACTAAAGAAATTAGAACTATAAATAAGAATAAATAAGTCAGTTAAACTGATTTTTTTATTGCAATTAAAAAAGGTCTTTTTTAAGGCCTTTTTAAATTGTTTCAAAATCATCATATTTTTCTTCAAATCCTGAAGTGTTTTCAGTTGTTGAAGAACTATCTTCATAAGCATAACTATAATCATCTTCATAATCATCTTCATCATACTTATCTTTATTTTTCATAATTCCTACAACACCAGCTGTTGCAGCAACGCCTGCAAGGCCAACACCTGCTAATACTGCACCATAATTAGTACCCTTCTTAGCAGTTGTTTTTGGTGTTGGAACTGGTAAATCTTCTACAGTATCACTTGGATCAATTCCATCAAGAACGCCTTCTGTTCCATCAATTAATGTATCTTCCAAATTATTATCTAATATTTCAACAATAGCTGGACTTTCCATTAATGAAGGATCAATATAATCATCTAAAGTTAAGTCTGGTTCACTAATAACATCATCAGGACTACTTGAACTAGAAGTACTACTAGATGGTGTTACGGTTGAAACTGTTGTAACACTAGGTCCAGTAGTTGTTGGTTGACTTGTTGGAGTTGTTGTTGGCTGATCTGATGGTGTTGTTGGTTGATCTGTTGTTGGTTGATCTGTTGGAGTTGTTGTTGATGTAGATGTATCAGTTATCAACGCTAATAAGTTATAATCATCATTAGCATCTAATGAATCCATTAACATTGCTATTCTAAGCATATCTTCATTAATAGTACCATCTTCATTAAATATATCAAATCCATACAAATCTATAATTTTCTTACGTAAATCAGCATTTTTTCCTAATGCGGTTAACAATTGTTTAGATAAACTACTTAATTCATTAGAATCAACTAAATCAATACCATATTTTTCACGTAATAATTTAACAACATCATATTTATCATTAGGATTCTTTGCATCTATTAATAACATCATTGCAAGTTTATCTCTATCAACTTTACCATTTGCATCAAAAATATCAAACCCATAAAGTTTCACTAATTCATCACGAATTTCTGGATGAGCAGTATATGCTTGCTCAAGCTTACTTTTAACTGCCTGCAATAATACTGATGGTACTCCAAGCTTGCCAGCTTTAATATCAGCAATTTCACTTTCTGAATAACCTACTTCAGTTAATTTTGCAACCATTGCTGTTTGCTCAGCTTCAGTAAATCTCTCCCATGCTTTTGATGTTAATGTATAAAGATCAAGTGGTTTAATTCCAGTTAAATCTGATGTTGGCAAATCAGTTTGTGGTGTATCACTTGGAGATCCTGGGCCAGAAACAGCGGCAGCAGGTCCAGCTGCCGCTGTGGCAACAGATGAAGATAAATCACTTGTGCTTGCAGAACTGCTTGCCGTATCTGCATCAGTTTTCTTAGCTTCAGCTATAGTACTTTCTAACCAAGTATAAACTGCTTGCATTTCATTTTCATCAGTAGATGTAGTATTTTTTACACTATTTATATCACTAAAATAGCCTTCATAGTGTTCTATTATTCTACCATCTAAACTATTTGTTGAAGTAATACCAGATACAATTTCACCCATTGTAGTCTTAACAGTATTTACTTTTTCTAGTGCTCCATCAAGAGCAGCAAAATCATAAGTTTTCTCTGCCATTAGTATCACCTCTAATCATTCACTATACGATTTTTATCGTATGGAAGACCCTTTCCAGTTACACTTTGAAATTTTTCTATTATATTTTCCATTTCTTCAATATTTGCCTTTGTAAATCCACTCACGTCAACTTGAATAACTTTAACTGCTGTATATTTTGTAAAAACAACCATATATGGTTGTGGATACACTTTCCATACACAATATCCAGTTTCATCTCTTTGACCATCACTTGGTAATGTTTTTAAAATAGCAGTTGACGAGCTTGCTGCTGCTGATGTATCAACAATTCTTTCTATTGGATCACCAATTCTTGTTCCATTTATTTCAGTTATTGTTTTTTTCAACAGTAATTCTCTAGTTTCTTCTCTTTTTCCTCTTAATTCTTCATTAAAAGTTTTTATAATACTAGTTACTTCACCACTATCCATGCTTCCAATTTTTGATTTTCCTTGGGTAGTATTTTCTAAAGCAGTCTTCATTTTTTCAATATTTGGTTTTGCAGTTTCACCAGTGTAAAAAGCTTCTGAATTTGTAGCAGATAATGTTGCATCAATCTCTCCAATTAATGTAATAACTTTATCTGAATCTGCAGTTGCTTTAGTGTGAAAATTTTCAAAGTTAGTACCATTTTCTTCTTTTATTATATGTTCATATAATAAATCTGGATCCATAATTGGACCTTGTCCAATAACACTAGCAATAGTAAACTTGTATGTTCCGTCTTCAGCACCTGTAGTACTAGCTTTTTCGCTATCAGTTTCTTCGCTTTGTTCTTCTGAACCATCAGTTGCTGGAGTTTCTTCTACTGCGGCTGCAGCTTCAGCTTTATATACTTCACTGTATTCAGCAACATAATTTTGTACTTTAGTACCAAGATTTGAATAAGTCCAAGTTCCATCACCAAACCAATCTGTAGTATCTCCAGCAGCTTGTTGTTGAACTATATATACCGCTATTTGACGTGGATCACTTACTACTTTTCCATTTGCATCATAAAAAGTGTAATCATATGAAGATGTTCCAATAGAACCTGCATTAGATGTATCATTATAACAATCATATGATACAATTGTAGTTGACCAACTTTCACTTGTAGAGTCCATATATTTCACCGCCTTATTATTCTTTTATTAATTTCTACCTGTTAAATCTGTAGAATTTTTCATAGCTTGATCTTGAGCTTGATATTCTGCTTCTTTTTGAGTAGTATTCTTTTTCAATTGTGCATGAATTTCAGCCATTGTATTATTTATTTTATTTGCTGATTCAGTAAATGTTCTTTTATATTGTTCAGCAGCATCTCCAGAATAAGCGTCTGCTACTGCAGCTGGTATATTAGTAATTAAATTCCCTAAAATGTCAGCCATTTTACTTTTACAACCTTCTACTTCATCTAAAATTGCTTGGATTTTATTATAATCCATTCCTGACATACTTCCGTTCATTAAGTTCACCTCCTATATTAATATTTTATAAAAACGATATTAAGCACCATGTTCAAATCTATCCCATGAATTTGCTTGTTCTCTTAAATTATTAGCAATACTCATCATATTGTTATATGCATTTGTGAAATCTTCTTCTTTAGCATTAAAGCTTGTAATAAATTCTTCTGCTTGAGGTCCATACCATGCTGTATGTCCAGCATCACTTCCTATTTCATTTTGCATTTTTGTAAATAAATTTTCTTTTTCATGTTTGAATTGTTCTGCTGAATTTTCAATTTGTGATGCTATTGCTCTTAGTCTTTCACTATCTTGTTTAACTACTCCTGACATTTTTTCACCACCTTCCGATTTATTATTTATAATAACCAAGTATATCTTACCTAGCTTGTTACAATAATAATTTTATCATATAGAAATTTTTTAGTAAATATTACTTTACAAAAAAAAAAATACTAGCAACTAGTATTTTTATTTAATTATTTCTTGTTCTAAAATCAAATCAATATCATAATTATCTTTTACATCTTTTTTTATTTTATCAATTAATTTTAGTATATCTTCTTGTGTAGCATTATCCTCATTAATTATGAAATTAGCATGTTTATAACTTACCATTGCTCCACCAATTTTATATCCTTTTAAACCTAAATCATCAATTAATTTTCCAGATGCATACCCTTCAGGATTCCTAAAAACACTTCCATTTGATGGATGAGATAAATCCTGTGATGCTATTCTCTTATTTGTTCTTTCAAGGACTAATGCTTTTAATTCTTCTAAATTTGATTCTTCTACTTTAAACTTACAAGATAAAACTATCCAATCTTTCTTTTCTTTTAAAATAGAATATCTATATTTAAAATCTAATTTTGAATTATCTAATTCTACAATGTCTTTTCCATTATATATAGTGGCACTAATTAATACTTCACCAATACTACTTCCATAACATCCCGCATTTCCATATACTGCTCCACCTATAGTACCAGGTACCCCAACAGCAAAATCAAGACCACTATATCCCTTACTCGTAATTTCATTTGCTAGTTTGTTTAACATACATCCAGCTTCACAATAAACTATATCATCTTCTAGTCGATAACTATTAAGATTTGTTAGTTTAATTATTACTCCATCATAATATGGAGGTAATATTATATTTGAAGCATTACCAATTATCATGTATTTTGATTTATTATTATTTAATATATCAATAATTTTTATTAACTCTTCTTCATTATTTGGCTCAATAAAATATTTAGTAGTACATTCTAATTTAAATGTATTATACTTTTTTAAATCAAAGTTTTCTTTTATTTCACAAATAGATTTTAATTCATTAATCATTATTCTAAATAATCCTCTATACTTTCGCTACCAGTTAAATACATAGTAATTTTACCATTAGTTATTTTTATAAGTGTTATATCATTAATTGAAAGTTCACTTACATTACTTGCATTCTTATTAGCAGTTTCTCCTTTTACTTTAGCATTTTCTTTTAAACTCATATCAACTTTATAATAAACATGTGATTTATCATTACTAATTAATTGATTAATATAAGAATCTGATGTTATTGAACTTTCATAATTATCAAATAATACAAAGTATTCTTTATCACTTCTATTAAATACAGTTGATACTGGTATATATTCATAACTAATAGTAGCTGCTTCTTTGCTTGGGGCAGTATATCCTTTTTCAAAAACTCCTAGTTTTTTCATTCCAAGTACTAGTAAATACATAACACCAATAAATACAAGTACACCAATCAAAGTTTTTATAAAACCAAAAGCTGAATTCTTTGGTGTTGTTTCAACTACATTTTTATTTCTTTCTCTTTTTTTATTTTTATATTTTAGTTGCATTTTGTTTTTTGCCATATAAATCATCTCCACACAAAAATTATAGCATATTTTTAATAATTATATCAATTTTTAATAATATTTATTATTAAAATAAGCTATTTTTCTTGATTTATAATAATTATATGTTGATTTTTATTAACTTTTATAATATAATTTATTAAGTATTTAAGTGGCAGTACTATAAGTAGTTATAACGTGTTTCATGAAAAAGATTAGTAACCTCTGCCAGGGCGAACATCAGTATTTGAAACTCCCTATAATGAATTATAGAAGCCTTTTAGTACAAATATTTGTAAAAGGAGGTAAATCTATGTCAAGATACACAGGACCTGCGTTCAAAAAATCTAGAAGATATGGTTTTTCTACTCTTGAAACTGGAAAAGAACTAAGACGTAAACAACAAGCTCCTGGAATTCATGGAACTAGTAGAAAAAAACTTAGTGAATATGGTGTTCAATTACAAGAAAAACAAAAAGTTAGATTTATGTATGGACTTTCTGAAAAACAATTAAGAAAGACTTTTGAAGCAGCTGGTAAAATGCAAGGTATTCATGGTGTTAACTTACTATTATTACTAGAAAGTAGACTTGATAATTTAGTATATCGTATGGGATTTGCTAAAACTAGAAGAGCTGCTAGACAACTAGTTAACCATGGACACATTTTAGTTGATGGTAAAAGAGTTGATATTCCATCTTATAGAGTTAAAGTTGGAAGTACAATTACTTTAAAAGAAGCTTCACTTGATCATCCAGTAGTAACTGAATGCATGAATATGGATATTACAATTCCAGCATTTGTTAATGTTGATAAAACTAAAAAAGTTGGAACTTATGTAAGATATCCTGAACGTGAAGAATTAAATGCTGAAATTAATGAAGCATTAATCGTTGAATTCTACAATAGATAGTAAACTAAAAGACTTGATCTATATCAAGTCTTTTTTATTTTATTTCATTTTGTCTTTTATATGCTATCATTGTATTTTTTAACAACATAGAAACATATATTTCATATATTTCATTATATAATGTTGCAAAATAACTTATATTGTTTTCTACATTTGGATTAATATCACCATAGATGTTATTATCTATAAGATTTATTCCTAAATCTATAATGATAGAATCTTTTTTTATCATAGTTTTATCAATAAAATATTTTTTGTTAGCTGATACTATTAATATATCTGCTTTTTTTGTATAATCTTTTAAATTATTATTTTTAGAATTACATATTGTAACACTAGATTTTTTATAAATAAATTTAGTTATTAATGATTGTTCAAAAAAAACATTATCGTCAACTATAACTATATTTTTATTTTCTAAATCAACTTTATTATAGTCAAATAATTCTATTATACTTTTTGAAATACATGGAGTAAATATATGCGTATTATTAATTATTTTTCCCTTTGATATATCAGTTAAAGAGTCAATATCTTTATCAGGAGAAATTGCATTTATTATTAAATCTGTTTTTTTATTCTCTAATAAATTTAATAATATAGCATTAACATTTTTATCTTTGTTTAATTCTTTTATTTTTTTTATTATAGTCTTCTCTTCAGCATCTTCAGTATAATTAAAATTCATAATACTTATGTCACAATACTCACACGCTTTTTTTATATTATCTAAATGTAAGTTTCTTATTTTATCACTACTAATAGATATTACTGCAAGTATTGGAGTTACTTTATATGAGTCACTTTCTAATTTAACTTCATTTTTAATTTTGTTACTTAATAGTTTTCCATCTAGGATTTGCATTATTATTCACCATCATAATTAGTTTCATATTCAGATACAAATCTTATACTATTAATTACTACATCTTTTATAGGCTTATCATTTTCATCTGTTGATACTTTTGCTATTTTATCAACAACTTCTAATCCTCTTTCTATTTGTCCAAATGATGCATAATTGCCATCTAAATATGTAGAATCAGCTTGAACTATAAAGAATTGACTTGAAGCAGAATTCATAGTTTCTTCTGTATCAGGATTTCCTCCACGTCTTGCCATTGATAATACTCCTCTTGTATGTGATAAAGGATTTTCAAATCCATTATTATCAAACTCTCCTTTAATGTTTTCTTCACTACCTCCACTTCCAGTAGCAGTAGGATCTCCTGTTTGAATCATAAAATTATCTATAACTCTATGAAAAGTTAAACCATCATAGAATTTCTCACTAACTAATTTTTTAAAATTTTTTACTGTTATTGGAGCAATATCAGGATATAATTCTGCTATCATTAAACCTTTATCTTCTACTTCAATTGCTACAAGATTAGTTTCTTCTTTACTTTCAACATATTTAAAATTATCTATTATATATACACTAACACCATTTTCATTTTCAACTCTATAATTTGTTTCACTTTTATTATTAGAAGTAGATGTAATTAGAATTATTAACAAAAATAATGCAATTAATAATCCAAAAACTATTAATAAAGTCTTATTATTTTTACTAACATCATCAATATCTTCTTTAACTTCTTTTAATTCCTCACTTATTTTGTTTTCTTTTACTTTAGTTGTACTTTTAACATTTGTTTTCTTTTTAGTTGTTTTTTTATTTGCCATAATATCATCTCCTTATAAAATATTTTATCATAATTAAATATTTATATAAATAAAAAATCTTGTATGAACAAGATTTTTTAAAACTTATAACTAACAAGTAATTTATTTGAACTATAATTTTTAATTTCTCCGCTAAAGTATGTTTTTATTTCTTCATCACTAAGTGTTCTATCATATATTAAAGCATCAGTTGCAGTAATATTTGTATATGAATAATGTACATTAGAATTCATATTTGTTGCAGAACCAGGATTTGTTCCTAATAAGAATGGGAATGGTGATACTTTTATAACACCAACTGAATGTGTTGTTCCAACTAATTCACCATCTTTATATACTTTAACATCGCTTCCATCATAAGTACCTACAACAGTCATCATTTTATCAATTTCTACTCCAGTTGGAATATATGCCCTTCTATATGCACCATTAACATATACTTGGAAAAAATATTTTTTACTACTTTCAGCTTCGAATCCCAATCCAGCTCCTTCAAAATTATTAAATATTGAATTTGTTCCACTATGTAAACTATTAATTTTAGCTCTTAATACTACTGTTGCACTATTACCAAAATCATGTTTAGTTAATCCTAGATTAGCATAAGATGTTTTTCCATTTGTAGTATATGTTCCATCTTCAGAATTATATTCTCCACCATAATTTGTGGCATTATTTCCATTACCAGATTTATCTGTAATTGTACTAATTTGATTACCACCAATGCTAATACCATTACAAGTTACTTTTATAATTTCACTTGGATCTAATTCTCCTACTACTTGTACTTCTGTAATATCTGTTTTTTGAAGTCCTTCAGATGTACTTGTAAATTGATAGGTTCCATCTGTTGCATAAAATTTTGTTATCTTACCATGTTTATTAACTTCAACATCATAATCAAGTTCTGTTCTTCCACTTAAATCAAGTGAACTACCACAGTTTCTTCCCCCACTTCTTGAATATGAAACTTGTTTAGATGTTTTAAATAATGAATCATTCATCCAAGATTCTTCAACAACACCAACTATATTTTTTAACTCTGTCATAAAAGAATTCTTTTTAGCAATTCTAAACATACCCATAACATTTGGTAATGCTATTATTACAAGTATTGCTAGTATTGCTATTACTGCAAGTAATTCAACTAATGTAAAACCTTTCTTTTTCATATAATCACCTTATATATGATTATAAATTATAATACAGCTAATGTAAATTTATTAACATTATATTTACGTAAAGAAAAAATCTTGCATTATACAAGATTTTTATTTATTAAGTTTATTAAATCTTCTAAATTCCGCACTATCTTCTAAATCTGTTTCTTCTAATTCTTGTAATAACAATTTTTGTTTTCTAGATAAGCTCGTAGGAATTATTAATTTTAATACACAATAGAAGTCACCTTTTTTCCATGCATCTGGATTATTAATACCTTTTCCTTTAATTCTTAAAATATCACCTGGTTGACTTCCATCTTTAATCTTAATCTCAACTTCTCCATCCATTGTTTTAATTGTCTTTTTACATCCCAAACACAAATCAGTTATTGTAACTGGTAAATCTATATAAATATCATTACCATCTCTTCTATATAATTCATGTGGATTAATTCTAATTTCAATATATAAATCACCATTAGGTCCACCATTTATACCTGGTTCACCTTTTCCGCTTACTCTTAATTGCTCACCATTATCAATTCCTGCTGGAATATCAATTGTAAGTGTTTTACTTACCTTTATTCTTCCATTACCACGACATGTATTACATTTAGATTTATATGTTTTTCCTTTTCCATTACATTCTGGACAAGTACTTCTTGTTTGAATTGTTCCAAGTATTGTATTAGCTTGTTTAATTACAGTTCCACGTCCACCGCATTCTGAACATGTAACTTCTCCATGTCCACCTTTACCATCACAATCATCACAAGTTTCATAATATTCTAAATCAATATCCTTTTTAGCACCATATACAGCATCCATAAAATCAATTTTCATGCCATATAAAGTATCTGCACCTTTTCTTGCTCTATTAGAGTTTCTTCCTGAACCTCCAAATGAAGAGAAGCCACCAAATCCACCGGAGAATAAATCATCAAATATATCTCCAAAATCAAAATTCCCAAATGGATTTCCCTGATAAGCTCCACCACCAGCACCTCCATATGAATTTTCAAAAGCAGCATGTCCATACTGATCATATTTTGCTCTATTTTCTTTATCTGATAAACATGCATAAGCTTCTTGTGCTTCTTTAAATTTTTCAGGAGCATCAGGACTTTTATTTATATCTGGGTGAAATTCTTTAGCTTTTTTTCTAAATGCACTCTTTATTTCATCTTCAGTTGCATCTTTTGATACACCTAAGACTTCATAGTAATCCCTTTTTGCCATATATCACCACTCTCCATTTCTATATTTTTTAACATTTCAACTTTTTCATTAAAAATTTCAAATGCTCTATTTAATACCTTTTCATCAGTTAAATCTATTCCTATTTCTTTTAGTAAATCTAGCGGATATTTAGTATTACCACTACTTAAAAATTTTATATATTTATCTTTAAAATCTTTATCATGTAATAGATTATCAGCAATAATCATAGCGCTTATAAATCCAGTAGCATATTTATATACATAAAATGAGGTATAAAAATGAGGTATTCTTGCCCATTCATATTTTATAGAATCATCAACTTTAACAACTGGACTAAAATGATTCTTATTTAGCTTATAATATATATCACATAATAAATCTTTTGTTAATGATTCACCTTTTTCATATTTTTCATGAACAATTTGTTCAAATTCAGCAAACATTGCTTGTCTATAAACTGTTGCTTTAAATTTATCTAAGAATTCTATTAAATAGTATTCTTTTTCAGAACAATTAGTTGTATTATTAATTAAAAATTCACTTAATAATACTTCATTTACAGTTGATGCTATTTCTGCTAAAAATATTGGATATCCTGCATATAAATAATCTTGATTTTCATTACTATAGTATGTATGCATAGCATGACCCATTTCATGAGCTAGTGTGCTTACTGAATCTATATCATTTTCGTAATTCAATGAAACATAAGGTAGTACTCCATAACTTCCCCATTGGTATGCTCCACTTCTCTTTTTATCCTTTGGATAAACATCAACACATCTATTATTTAATAAATAATTAAATCTTTCTAAATATTCTTCACCAAGAGGTTTTAATGCCTCATTAACTATTTTAACGCCTTCTTCATATGGTATTTTTTTATCAGGCATACTTGAAGTATTAACATATAAATCATACATATGCAATTTATATCCTAACATCTTAGATTTTAATTTATAAAATTCTTTTAGATATTTAGTATTTCTATTAGTTGCATTAATTAAACTCTTATATAATGAAACATCTACATCATCAGAAAATAATGCCATTTCTAAAATGCTATTATATTTTCTCACTTTTGAAATAAATGCATTAGCTTTAACTTCACCAATATACAAAGAACTAATTGTATTTATGTGATCTATATAATATTTATATTCTGTATTAAATGCATCTTTTCTTACTCTTCTATCTCTTGAAGATAAAAATGTACTAAAGTTTGAAGAAGTTAATTCAACTTTTTTACCCTCTTCATCTCTGATTTTACCAAGTTTAATATCTATATTATTTATCGCATCATAAGTTGTTCTTGGTACTCTCATAATATCAGACATATCGCTTAAAAGTTTTTCTTCACTTTCACTTAATACATGTTCTTTATATCTAAAAGTTCTTTCTAGCATTAAACTATATTTTTCTAATTTTTTATTTTTAGAAATAAGACTTTTAACTGTATCAAAACTAGAAGATAATAATTCTGGAGTAATAAAACTAGTTATACTACTAGACTTATTAACAAGTGATAGTATTTCTTCTTTACGCTTTTGAAATAATTCATCACCCATATTTTCATAATATCCTAAATGAGAATAAACATATAATCTTTCTATTAATAAATCTATTTTTTCATCTAAAATTAATACATTTAATAAATTATTATCGCTATCTAATATTTTTCCCTTATATTTAATAATATCTTCTAATAATTTATTTACTTCATTAATAGATTCTTTATATTCTTTTTCACTTTTAAACATTCTAGTTAAATCCCAATTATATTTATCCATATTATCTCCTTAAAATAAATTATAAGGGCTCTTTTTGAAGAGCCCTTTATCACAAATTATTTTTCTTCAAATTCAGCATCTTTTACTTTATCTTTTTTGCCTGATTTTTTTGTTTTTGAAGTTTCTTCTTCATCTTCAGTTTCTTTATCATTAGATGCATTTTCAGCAGCTGCTTGTGATTCTTTAGCTTGTTCTTGATATACTCTAGTTGAAACTTCCATTACTTTTTCACTTAATTTTTCACTAGTTGATTTGATTTCATTGATGTCATCACCTTCTAAAGCTTCTTTAGCTTCTTTTAGTAATTTTTCAACATCTTCTTTTTCATCATCTTTTACTTTATCACCAAAATCTTTTAATGTTTTTTCAGTTGCAAATACCATTTGTTCTGCATCATTTCTAATTTCAGCTTCTTCTTTACGTTTATTATCAGCTTCTTTATTAGCTTCTGCTTCTTTCATCATTCTATCGATTTCTTCATCACTTAAGTTAGATGATGCTGTAATTGTAATTGCTTGTTCTTTATTTGTTCCTAAATCTTTAGCTTTAACATTAACTATACCATTAGCATCGATATCAAATGATACTTCAATTTGAGGTACTCCTCTTGGAGCTGGTGGTATGTTAGTTAATTGGAAGTGTCCTAATGTCTTATTATCCATTGCCATTGGTCTTTCACCTTGTAAGATATGAATATCTACAGCAGGTTGATTATCAGCAGCAGTACTAAATACTTGAGATTTAGTTGTTGGAATTGTTGTATTTCTTGGAATTAATACAGTCATAACATTTCCTAATGTTTCAATTCCAAGTGAAAGTGGTGTAACATCTAATAATACTAAGTCATTAACTTCTCCTGTTAAAACTCCACCTTGAATACTTGCTCCCATTGCAACAACTTCATCAGGGTTAACTTCTTTACTTGGTTCTTGTCCTAATTCCTCTTTAACTAATTCTTGAACACATGGAATTCTAGTTGATCCACCAACAAGTAATACTTTATCTATATCTTCTTTCTTTAACTTAGCTTCTTTTAATGCATCTCTAACTGGTTTTCTAGTTGATTCAACTAAATCACTAATTAATTCTTCAAACTTAGCACGAGTAAGAGTTACATCTAAATGTAGAGGTCCAGATTCTCCTTGAGTAATAAATGGTAAACTAATTTGAGTTGTTTTAACACCACTTAAATCTTTTTTAGCTTTTTCTGCACCTTCTTTTAATCTTTGCATAGCAAGTTTATCTTTTGATAAATCTATACCATTTTCTTTCTTAAATTCTTTAACTAAATATTCAATAATTGCATTATCAAAGTCATCTCCACCTAAGTGATTATTACCACTAGTAGCTTTAACTTCAAATACACCATCACCTAATTCTAGTACTGATACATCAAATGTACCACCACCTAAGTCATATACTAAAACTGTATGTGCATTTTCTTGTTTATCTAGTCCATATGCAAGAGCAGCTGCAGTTGGTTCATTTATAATTCTCTCAACTTCAAGTCCAGCAATTTTACCAGCATTTTTAGTTGCTTGTCTTTGAGCATCATTGAAATATGCTGGAACAGTAATAACTGCTTTTGTTACTTCTCCACCAAGATAGCTTTCAGCTGTTTCTTTTAAATTCATTAAAATTTTAGCACTAATTTCTTCTGGAGTATATTTCTTTCCTTCTGCTTCAACTTTTTCTTTAGTACCCATTAATCTCTTAATAGAACTAATTACATTTGGAGAAGTTTGAGCTTCTCTTTTAGCTACATCTCCTACTCTTACTTCTCCATTTTTAAAACTTACTACAGATGGAGTTGTTCTATTTCCTTCAGCATTTGGAATTACCTTAGGTTCTCCACCTTCTAGTACTGCGACACAACTATTAGTTGTACCTAAATCTATACCTATAACTTTATTAACTTTTGCCATTATTTATCATTCCTCTCTTTTCTTAATTTTCTTTCTTGTAATGCTTCTTCACTATATATTCCCATAGTATTAATACATGCAAGAGTAAATTTACTCATAATTGATTGTTCTTCTATTGATAAACCTTCATTAATTTCATCAAATCTAACATGTAAATCCTCTGGTTCATATAAATCTGGATTATTACTAATTTCAATTATTAGTAACATTACCTTAAAAGAAGCATCACTAATTTTTTTATTATCACTATATATACATTTATCAACAAAATCCATATTATTTTTTTCTTCTTCACTAAGATTATAATATTCAGGATTATTGTATGAATTAAATAAATACATAGGAAACATACTACTAAGCATTATTTATTTACCTTAACCATAGCATGTCTAATTACTTTATCTTTATATTTATATCCTTTTGTAAGTACTTCTAGAACAACATTTTCAGGTTTATTTTCATCGTGTTCAGTAAGTACTGCTTCAGCTACATTTGGATCAAATTCAAGTCCTAAACATTCAATTTCACGAACTTCGAATTTATCAAGTAATGCTGTTAAATTTCCAAGTATCATTTTAAATCCACTTAAGAATTTACTTACTTCATCGCTCAAATCATTGTCATCCATCATAATAGCTCTTTCAAGATTATCTTTTACAACTAGTATTTCTTTTATGAAGTCTTCTCCTTCATATTGAAGCATTCTACTTACTTCTGTTTGTGTTCTAGTCTTGAAGTTTAAATATTCTGCTTGTAAACGCATATATTTATCTTCTAATTCTTGATTTCTACTTCCAAGAATTTGAACCATTGTTTCTGGGTCGATTCCTCCACCACATCCACCGCAAGTTGCACATCCATCTGGACTACATCCACTAGATGCTTCTTCATCAACAGCTTCTTTTACATCCTTTTCTGATTCAACTTCTTTTACTGTTTCTTCATTTATATTATTTTTTTCATCATTCTTTTTCTTCAAGATTATCTTCCTTTCCATTTGCTTCAATATGTTCTTTTATATATTCAAGCATGTTAATTACTCTTTCAAATTCCATTCTCTTTGGACCAATTATAGCAAGTGTTCCTTCACGACCACCAACTTTATATTTTGTTTTTACTACTGTAACATTATCATCGATTTCGCTTTCGCTACCAATATATACCTTAACCTCATCATTAGCCTCTTCAATTTTACTCACCATATCTTTGCTTTCAAACTTACTTATGATATTCTTAACATCATCGACTGTTGAAAATTCCGGTTGTTTTAATATATTAGCTTTACCTGTAAATTTAACATCTCTTTCACTAGTGAAATTTGATAATGCATTATAAAATGCATTGTACACAACCTCATAATTTTCAATATAATTTCTAATTATAGGTTTAATTTCGAATTCTAGTTTACTTGGAACATCATCTATAGGCGTCCCCACTAACATCTTATTTAATAACTCAGTAGTTTTAGATATTTCACTCATTGGAATATTTTCTTCTAAAATAACATTTTTATTTTCTACATGTCCAGTATCAGTTATTACAAGTGCTATTAATTGTCTACTATTAATAGGTACAACCTCTACCTTTTGTAGTTTGTTATCACTAGATTCTTTTCCTAAAATAACAGAAGTGTAATTAGTAATATCACTTATTATTTCCAAACTTTTGCTAATTGCATCATTTAACTCTAATTCCTTATTGTTAAATATAGTTTGGAGTTTAAGCATATCCTCTCCACTTATTTTTTTAGGTTCCATTAAGTTATCTACATAATATCTATAACCGTCTTCTGATGGAATCCTTCCTGAAGATATATGTGTTTTTTCTAGATATCCTAAATTTTCAAGAGTAGCCATATCATTACGAATAGTTGCACTTGAACATTTGAATTTCTTACATAAAGCTTTACTTCCAACAGGTCTTGCAGTTTTAACATATTCTTCTACAATCTCTCTAAGTAACTCTTTTTGTCTAGTTCCTATCATCATATACCTCCTTTTAGCACTCTCTCTTTTTCAGTGCTAAGTATATTATAATATTATGATTTAGCATTGTCAAGATATGAGTGCTAATTTTTTAAAAATAAATTAAAAAGATTTAGAATTATCCTTCTAAATCCTTTAACATTTTCTTACTTTTAATATATACTCCCGAATATTCATCATAATATTCTTCAATTATATGATTAATTTGATTACTTACATCAACATCTATATCTAAATTACTAATTTTTGAAATGTCTACATAATAATATAATCTTAATAATTTCATTACTTTTTCACTTATAATTGGTTCATTAGTTCTATGCTCTGCACAAACATAACCACCCTTTGATAATGATAAAGTTACTACTTTAGAACTACCACATTTAACACAATCATCTAAGTCTAAATTTATACCTAAAAACTCTAAATATTGAAGTTCTAAAATATTAGTAATTATTTTAGGGTTTAATCCCTCTTCTATTTTAAGAATTGCACTTTCCATTAAGGGATATACTTCTTCACTATTACTTTCTTTATATACATTAGTAGATAATTCACATATATACGTTAGATAACTAATCTTTATAATATCACTTTTAATATTAATAAAATAATCCTTAATATCTCCATCTATAAGTGTTGATAATCCATTTTCTTTATAATACATATGAAAAGTACCATAAGCGAACTTTTCACTTGGAAGTCTTAACTTACTTTTTAAACTCTTACATCCTTTAGATACACACCCAATAATTCCTTTATCTTTAGTAAATATATTTACTATTTTACTATTTTCTTTAAAAGGTGTAGTACTTACAACAATTCCATCAACACTTATTACTTCCATATTTCAAGTAAAAGCATAAAGATTTTTCTTTATGCTTATTTTCCTTTCTTATATTCTAAATAGTATTCAATTTTTCCTGTTTCCTTAAATTTTTTCCAAGCCTCATTTTTATTCATTTTTCATTCTCCTTACAATATTATATTGCAGGAAAATCAAAAATATTATTCATCTTTATTAACCAAATATCCTAAATCTTTAATATATTTATCTTTTTCTCTCCATTTTTTAATTGTTTTACAATATAATTCAAGATAAACTTTCTTACCTAGTAAACTTTCCATATCAAGTCTTGCTTCATGACCAATAGTTTTAATCATACTACCATTATGACCTACTATTATTTTTCTTAAAGAATCTCTATCAACTATAATATCAATATATATTTTAGCTATATCATCTTTTTCTTCATAATCTATTAATTTACAAGATATTGAATGAGGAACTTCTTCATTAGTATGAACAAATATTTTTTCTCTAACTATTTCAGATAATCTAAATTCCATTTCTAAAGTTGTTTTTTCACCATCCATAAAATATTTAAAATTATCTGGTAAATAATTTTGTAATACTTTAATTATTTTATTTGTATTATCATTTTTTAAAGCAGATACTGGTATTATTTCAGCAAACTCATATAAATCTTTATACTCAGTAATTTTTAACAATATTTCTTCATCAGTTAATTTATCAATCTTATTTAATATTAAAAATACTGGCTTTTTCAAATCAACTAATTTATCAATTATGAATTTATCACCTTTTCCATAAGGAACAGATGCATCAACAACAAATAATACAACATCCACATCATTAATAGAATAATAAGCTTGATCATTTAATGCTACACCAAGCTTATCAACTGGTTTATGTATACCAGGTGTATCTACAAATACTATTTGAGTTTCATCAGTAGTATAAATACCTTGTATTAAATTTCTAGTTGTTTGTGGTTTTGGTGAAATAATTGCAACCTTTTCTCCTATAATTGAATTTAATAATGTACTTTTTCCAGTATTAGGTCTACCTATTAAAGTCACAAAACCACTTTTCATACTAAGTCCTCCTTAGTAAATGTAGTAGTCATTAGTTTATCAAAATCCATTACTTCCATTTTTCCACTTTTAGTCATTATATTAAAAATAACATTTCTATCAAAAAATTCTAAAAATACTTGTTTGCATAAATTACATGGATAACAGATTTCATCACTACTTGTCATTAAGTATAACGCTTTAAATTCCTTTTCTCCATGACTAACAGCATTAAATATAGCATTTCTTTCTGCACATACTGTTGCTCCATATGAAGCATTTTCTATATTTACTCCTTCATAAAAATTACCATTTTTTGTTTCTACTATACATGCAAAGTGCATATTAGAATATGGCGCATAACTATTATCTAATAGTTTAGTTAATTTATCTTTCATTTATACTCCTTTAAAATATTAAACTTATTATTCTTGGTAAGAAAATTATTATTCCGACAACTACAGCTACTATTGCAAATACAAATACTGCAGCAGCAGAAGTATCTTTTGCAACCTTTGCAAGAGGATGATATTCTTCTGTAACAAGATCTACAACTGCTTCAATAGCTGTATTAACTAGTTCAAGTGCAAGTACTATACCAACTGTAATTACAAGCACTGCCCATTCCCATGTTTCTATTCTAAAAATGAAACCAAAGATTATAACAATTAAAGCCATTCCAACGTCAACTGCTAAATTTTGTTCATTTCTGTATGCATATTTAAGTCCTTTAACTGGATAAGTAAAACTTAACAAAAATTTCTTAATTCCTTTTTGTCTTTTTCTCTCATCTCTTGATATCATATTCATTTAATATTTCCTCCTCAAGAGCTCTCATTACTTTTTTATCTTCTTCTTTTATATGATCATAGCCAAGTAAATGTAATAAACCATGAACTGCTAAATAACAAAATTCACGTCTAACACTATGTCCAAAATCTGCAGCTTGTTCTTTACATCTTTCATATGAAATGTATATTTCTCCAAGAAACCTTACATCTTCATAATCTACATCTTTAACTTCTTCAAATGCAAAAGATATAACATCAGTAACTGCATCTTTATTTCTATATTCCTTATTAATTTCCCTTATTTTTTCATTATCTACTATTACAACATTTAATAGTGGATTATTAATATTTAAATGTTTGCATGCAAACTTTAAAACTTGATCAACCTCAGTAGTATCTATCTCTTCTTCAGTTGTATTAAATATATAATCTTCCATAAACTACTCCCTAATTATATTATTTTAATTAAATATAGTATTACTAATACTAAAGCTATAATACTAAGTAAATTCAAAAACCAATCTTTTCTTAAAAATTTAGGTAAATGAGTCCTAATAGCATTTAGTGATATATATAATAGAAAACCAATAATACCACCAACTACATTTAATATAATATCATCAACATCAAAACTTCTACCAATAAAATGTTGAGTGACTTCTATTACTAAACTAGATAGCATTGATACTAAAGTAATTGTACCTAAATTTTTTATTCTACAATAACAACTAGCAAAATATCCAAATGGAATAAATAGCAAAATGTTACCTATTACTTGTTTATAAAAACCAGTAGTACCAAAATCATATCTAAGTATTTCTCTAAATGGCATAAAATTTGTTGAATTATAAGCTTGAATATCTTGTGAAGTTACAAGTTGGAATAACACAAGTAAATAAGTTATAAAAAACAAATTAAAAATCTCTTCATGTAAGACAAATTTTCTTGACTCACCTTTAAAAAATATTGTTAATCTCATTATAACTAAGATTGATAATAAAACAGCTAAAGATGGCCAAGACATAATAATAACTTCTTTAATTGCTAATTTCATTATTATCTCCTATTGATTCAATATTCGAAGTAAGTCCAATATTTTCATAAACTTTGAAAAATACTTCTATATACATTTTACTACTATTTACCTCTTTTTTCAAAACATTTTTAGAAATAATATACTCATCACTACTAAGCTTACTTTTTATCTCATTTTCACATTTCTCTATTCCTTTATTTAAAGCACCATCATAATCTAGTTTTATAGTTTCAGTCTTATATTCTATAATTTTTTCTTTATATATTATAAATGGTAAATATGGTTTATCTATTACAACTTTATTTGTAGTTTCACTATCATCACTATTATACTTTCCAATAATAGTAAACTCTTTATTGTTTATTTTAATGTAATATCGATTAACTACTTTTCCAGTCTTAACTTTTTTATTATATGTTAAAGGAATATTAACTTTAGTTAAATACCATACCTCAGCATAAACTTTACCCTCTGATTTTACTTTATCAACCACTTCTTCATTCTTTAGTATATTTCCACTAATTAATACTTCACCTTTTTTTACGTAATCATTAACATCTCTTATTTTACTACCTGAATGAATTACTATATGTTTAATTAAACCATCTTTTTTAGCAATTATACTACTAGGATTAGATTCATAATTTGTATTATTCTTTACTCTTTTAGTTAAATTAACAATATACTTGCAACCCTTATTTTCTATTTCTAACCATTCCAATATATCTTCATTCTCTTTAAGAATATTTTCTTTTATTTTTTCTATTTCACTAAAACTCTTTTTCTTTTTATATACACTAATTTCATTTTTATTTAAACTATCAATTATTTTATTTCTAATTAATTCATCATCAGTATTTATTTCAATATCAAAAATAGTAATAGATAAATTATATAAAAGTAACAAACCAAAAAACATAGATATAATTAAATATCTATTCACATACATAAAATTTTTAATCTTATATTTTCCAAAATATGAAACGACATATGTTTCATATCTTCTTGAAATCTTTTTATAATCATCAAAAACAACATTCAAATAATAAGAGCAATCATTAATTTCTAAAGAATCATAATAAATTTTATTATATATTAAATAATTAATAAAATGTTTACTTGAATCACATACTTTAATTCTAACTTTATTCATTAAATTCAATTCCCTTAATATTACCTTTAATTATCATTTCATATTCATCAAGAGCACTAATTATTAAATTGCTTCCCTTTATTATTAATATTTTATTCTTGATACTTATACTTATTTTACTAGAACTTATATCAATAATATTAATATAGTTAATTAAATGAATATTGTTTTCTTTTATATGTATTTCATAATTATCATCTTTTATTATATTTTTAATCATATTATATATTATTATTAAATAATAAAAAAAATACGAAATCATTCAAGATTTCATATTATTCTTCATTTCTAACCTCATAAACAGATTTCATAGAGATTAATTTGCTAATAATTTCATTTTTAGAAGTACTCTTGGTATCATATGTAACACTTACATTTAACACTTCAAGTTTTTTATCTTTAATTACATTTGTATCTTTTTTAATATTTTGAATAGTTATCTTTTCTTTTTTAAAGAAATCCTCTATTTCTTCTATCGTCTTAGAAGTATTATTTAGTGTAATAGTTAAGTCTAATACTTCATATCTTTCAAATTTTCCATTCATTTCATGATTAATAGATAATACAAAAAATACCATTAATGTTGCTACAACTGCAGCTAAATAATAACCCATTCCAACAGCTATTCCAATACAAGTAACCGAAAGTATTCCAGCTGCCGTAGTTACACCTCTTACATTAATACCATTTCTAATAATTGTACCAGCACCTATAAATCCAATACCAGCAAGTATTTGAGATGGAATACGAGATGCATCAATATCATAATAATAAGACATAAACTCACTTGCCATAACAACCAAAGCTGAACTAAGTCCAATAATAGCATGTGTACCAAAACCAGCAGGCTTATTTAATGATGATCTTTCAATACCAATTATTCCGGCTAGCACACAACTTAAAAATAGTTTAAGTATTATTTCAAATAAATCAGAACTAACAAATTCACTTAACATATAATTTCCCTCTATTCTATAGAAAAATTATAACATAAAAAAAGGAATATTGCTATTCCTTATTTTCATTATTATTAACATTATAATTATTAACTGTAACTTCAGCATGTTCAACATTTATTACAGCTGTATTTTCAAGATTTTCTTTTTTTATAACCTTCTTTTCTTCTTTACCATCTCCTAATATACTTGTTAGTTTTCTAGAAACAACATCTCTAGTAAATGGTTTTGGTAAATAATCATCAAATCCCATAGCAGTATACTTTTCAAAAGCTCCAGTCATAGCATCAGCAGTAAGTGCAATTATAACTGAATTAAAGTTTGGCATAGCTCTAATATATTTTATTGCTTCTTCTCCACCCATTATAGGCATCTTAATATCCATTAAAACAATATCATAATTGTTGTTCATTTCAATCTTTTCTAATGCTTCTTTACCATTATAACATTCATCAATTGTAAAGTTATAATCTCTTACAGCCTTCTTAAATACTTTAATATTTAACATATTATCATCAACAACAAGTAATCTCTTACCGCTATAATCCACTTTTTCAATCTTACGTTCACTTTCACGTTTCAACGCTTCAAGTGCTTCTTTATCACCTATTTTTTGTGGCAATACAACAGTAAATGTTGATCCAACCATATATTCACTGTCTACTTTAACAGTACCACCCATTAAATCTATTAAAGTTTTAGTAATATTTAAACCTAATCCAGTACCTTGAACATTACTTGTTTTTTCAACTCCAAGTCTATCATACTTAGCAAATAATTTATCTATATCTTCTGGTTTTACTCCTCTACCAGTATCTTTAACTATTATTTGTAAACTTTGTGATGCATCTAACCAGTTAACAATATAATCAACATGACCACCATCAGTATATTTATATGCATTTGATAAGAAATTGTTAAGAATTTGTTTAATTCTAATTCTGTCTCCAAATAGTACTTCAGGTAAATTTTCAGCAATAGATACATTAAATTCTAAATTCTTTTCAGCAAACTTAGTTCTATTAATCTTAGCAACACTTTCAAACTCTTCTCTAGGATCATAATTTTCTTCTACTATATCAAGTTTACCACTTTCAATTTTACTAATGTCTAAGATACTACCAATTATTTCAAGCAACGTATTACTTGCATTAATTATATCTTTAGTATCTTCTCTTACCTCTTCTGGTACTTTATCATTAAATGAATCAATATCTTCACTTAAACCAACAATAGCATTAAGTGGTGTTCTAAGTTCATGAGACATACTACTTAAGAATTCACTCTTAGCAAGACTAGCTGCTTCAGCTCTTTCTTTCTCAGTCTTCTCATACTCAACTAATTTAACATCAGGGTTTTCTATTGTAAAATACATAACAAATGTTGTAATTACAAATAGAGATGATATTAAAAATATGTCAGGATTAGCAAATTGAATTAAACTTATAAAAATTCCTAAAACAAAAGTTACTAGTAAAGGTAATATTTGCTTCAACTTTTTTAATACACTAGTATATTTAATAATAATTAAACCAAAAAGAATTAAATCATATATAAATGCTTCTATATAAACAACATATGTACTAAGCCCCATAGGAATAAATAATTCACCAATATTTTTAAATTCTAATGATCCAAAAAATATAACTAATATTTCTCCAAAATATAAAGAAACTAATACTTTTACAATTTTTATATTAAATAATTCTTTTATATTCTCTGTTTCATATATAACACTAAACATATACATTGCAAAAAGAACAATCCATAAAGAATACCAAAACAAAGTTAACCTATTGAATAAAATATACATTACAGAAGTAGATGCCATTCCATTTTTTAACAATAAATAACTTGCCATTTCAGTTAAAAGATCAAGCAAAACAACTATAATTAAATAACCATATATTTTATTATCAAATTTTTTTATTCTTTTTTTACTAAAAAAAACTATTGATAAGATTAATATATTTATTAATGAACAAATCGAAATAACCAAATTAGTTTCCATATTATCACCATTATAATTTTATAATATTTTGTCAATAATTAAAAGCATTTTTTAAAAAAAAATAAAAAGTATTGATTTTATTTCAATACTTTTTTTAATTCATTACTTAAAATAATTATATTTCTTTCATCATCAACATATTTTTTTGCTTCATTTTCTAATTCTTTATAATCTATTTTATTTATTTTCGTAAGTGGGAATTCATCAACAAAAAATACTTTATAAGGAACATTTACATCAGGCATTGTATTTAATACGTTTGAACAAATATTATTTGATATAGACTCTTCATTTCCTTTTTCACTTTCTTTTATTTTAACAAAAGCTACTGGAACATGTCTTTCCAATTCATTTGGCATTGCAACAACAACGCAATTCTCAATTCTTTCGTCTCCTAATATTAATGTTTCTATATTTGAAGGAAAAAGTTTATTTCCGCTTCTTACAATCATTCTTTTCATTCTACCAATAATATAAACATTACCATCTTTATCGATTGTTCCCAAATCACCAGTATGAAGATATTTTTTTCCGTCTGGATGTATTTTTATGATATCATTAGTAGCTTTTAAATTTCCATAATATTCCTTCATTATAGTTGGAGAACTAATACAGATTTCGCCAGTTTCTCCAACTTGTAATTCATCTAACGTTTCAGGAGAAAAAACGGAAATGACATTTTTTATATATGGTATTCCAACCGATCCTTCTTTATAACAATCATCAAATGAATAAACAGCTGCTGCTGAGACTTCCGTCATACCATAACCTTGTGATAAATAATGAGAGGAATTGTGTTGTTTAAAAAATTCATTTATTTCTCTTTCTAATTCCACATTAAGAACATCTCCACCAGAAATAGCAGATTTTAAATAAGATAAATCCATCTTATCTATATCTTTATCTTTTATAAATAAATCCCATAATATAGGTCCGCTTAAAACATGATTTGGTTTATATTTCTTCATTAATTTTGGAAAATCTTCAGGAGTAAAACTAGGAATTAATACGTTTTTAAACCCTAGATATAGTGGATCATGTATAGCATTTACTAAGCAATAAGCAATAAATGGAGGTAAAAATGTTAAAAATGTATCTTTCTCTTTTAAATTATATTCAGATATTTCTTGTGTTAATGCCATTGCATTAAAATTCTCGTTAACTAATACAACACCTTTAGGAAAGCCTGTTGTACCTCCAGTATGAACAATTGTTACAGGATAATTTTCCTTAAATGGAAAATCTATACTTTTATCATAATTATTACCATCATTTAAGAATTTTTTCCAACTAATAATACCATCATTATGTGTTTTTTTATTTTTAATGCTTGAAATCATTTTAATAGGAATTGGTAATGATTCTAAAGGTGAAACTTCAATAATATTATCAATTTCTAAATCTTTCACTTCATCAATAAACAAATCCACCATAAATAAACAATTAGAATTTGTTTCAACTAATATTTTAGATATATCATCTTTTTTTAATCTTGGATCAATTGCATTTGTTACAGCACCTATTCTATTAATAGCATAAAAAATATAAACCATTTCTGGTGTTGTAGGTAAAGCCATAGTTACAATATCTCCAGGTTTTACACCTTTACTTTTTAATGATTTAGCAACTTTTTCAACATTATTGAAAAATTCTTTATAAGTTATATTCCTTTTAAAATATTGAAAAGCAGTAAGATTACTATCTTTATATTTATCATAAACAAATTGAAAAGCTGTCTTTTTTGGAATATCAACAAGTAATGATTTCCTAGGATAATACTTTAACCATTGCTTATCAATACTTGAGTAACCAACAGGTGGACCTTGCAATACTCCACTAGCTAAATCCCTTAAATATAAATCTCGTTGTTTTTTTTCTTCATCGCTTAATTCAGAAATCTGTCTTTTTAAATTTATTAAGTCTTCTTTTTCCATAATTATCTCCTATCGAATAAAATGACTTTATCATAATTGAAAGTTCAATGCAAATGATATGTATCATTTGTGTTACACGATTTACAAAAATATTTAATGTTGCGATACATTTGTGATACATAGAATAATATTTGATATATTTTACTTTTTAATATATAATTTAATTATAATAAAGAGGTTTGTATGAAAAAGAATACAATTATGGATATAATTTTACTTTTATTAATTATTAATCTATCATGTTTTGTAATTGGATATTTAAATAGAGATAGAATTAGTAATATCAAAGAAGAAGATGTACCTGAAGAAAAATTTGTAACAAGAAAAGTTGATGATAATAATGAATCTAACACTGAAGATGAAGTCGTTGATATAAAGGAAGAAGTTAAAGAAAAGAAACTAAGAAATACATATTCTAACGAAAAAATACTTAGTCCTATTAACATATCAGGTAATAAACATTTTGTAAAAGATTTAGATAACTTTTTAAAAGATGATGAAAGATATATTACTACTAAATATACTAAAAGTGATAAGAATCTTTCTATAGAAGATGATAGACTTGTATTTGATAACTATGAAATAATATGTGAAGAAAATGAAAGAGATTGTAATAAGGAAGACTATTATGATAGATATATAATCTATGGAATTGATAATATAAATAATGCATATTATGCCAGAATAAATTCCGAAGATTCTGGAGTTAGTATATTTGTAACCACAACTGATAATAGAATATTTACTATATATTTTTCTACAAATAGCAAATATTACGATAATATAAATATTCGAGAATATAAAGTTGATAATATTAATTCATATTATTTTATAAATTGTTATGAAGATAATTGCTCACAATTACAAGATAGTATAACTATTACTACTACTGATGGCAAAATATATTCTGATTATTGTTTTGAAGATGAAAAGAATTGTTCATTTAAAGAACTTTTAAACAAATAAAAATTATGGTTTAAGCCATAATTTTTTTAATTTTGAAATTGTGAATTATATAATTCTGCATAAAAACCATTTTTCTTTAATAATTCTTCATGATTTCCTTGCTCTACTATATTTCCATCTTTCATAACAAGTATTAAATCTGCATTTTTAATAGTAGATAATCTATGTGCGATTATAAAAGATGTTCTTCCTTCTGTTAGTTTATCCATTGCTTTTTGAACTAATTCTTCTGTTCTTGTATCTACACTAGAAGTAGCTTCATCAAGAATTAAGAATGGTGAGTCTTCAATCATACCACGTGCAATAGTTAATAATTGTTTCTGACCAGCTGATATTGAATCATTATCTGATAATTTATAATTCAATGTTTTAGGAAGAGATTTAACAAAATGATCTATTCCAACAATTTCTAAAGCTTCCCATATTTTTTCATCTGAAATATGTTCTTGATTAAACTTAATATTCTCTTTTATTGTTCCATTAAATAACCATGTATCTTGAAGTACCATTATAAATAAATCATGTATATTTTCTCTTGTTAAATCTTTTATTGATACTCCATCAATTTTAATATCTCCATTATTTATTTCATAGAATTTCATTAAAAGATTAACCATTGTAGTTTTACCTGCTCCTGTTGGACCTACTATTGCTATTTTTTGACCAGGTTTTACTTTTGCACTAAAGTCTTTAATAATTGTTTTATCTTTATCATAACCAAATTTAACATGTTCAAATTCTATGTTACCTTTTACTTTGTTTTTATCAAGTTTACTTAATAATTTAGATTCATCTTTCATTTCTTTTTCTTCAACAAATTCAAACACTCTTTCACTTGCAGCTGTAGCTGTTTGTAAGTTTGTAATTGATTGAGCTATTTGTGTAAGTGGACTACTAAATAATCTAACATACATAATAAATGCAACTATTACACCAAATGAAATAGTACCCTTAACTACTAAAATTGAACCTACTATACATACTGCTACATATCCAAGATTACCAATAAATCCCATCATTGGACCCATCATACCAGATAGAAATTGACTCATTTTATTTGCTTCATAAACATTTGTATTATATTCATTAAACTTTTCTAGTGCTTCATGTGTTCCATTATAAACTTTAACCACATTATGTGATGAATAAATTTCTTCAATATGTCCATTTAATTTACCTAATTCATTTTGTCTTTCTACAAAATATTTTTGTGATTTAGAAGTAATAATACTAATAAATACAAATCCTAATAGTGAAGATAATATACTTGTTATAGCAAGTATCCAATTTGTTTTAAACATCATAAATAGTGAACCTAAGAATAATGCTATTGATGAAACTAGTGTACCTAAACTATGATGAAGAGACATATTAATTGTATCAACATCATTTGTTACTCTAGATAATATATCTCCATAACTATGAGAGTCAAAATATTTTAATGGTAATTTATTTATTTTTTTAGATATTTTTGTTCTTAGTTTTTTAGCAAATCCATTTGATACAAGTACCATAATATAGTTTTCAAAATAACTAAAAATAGCACTAATTAAATACATTATTACTAAAGTTAAACCTATTGTTTTTATAACTTTAAAATCCATTTTAGGTTTTAATAATTCATTTAAGTTATCACTAATATTTTCTAAACTACTATAAATACTATTTGGATTATTTTTATCAACTTTTGAATATAAATTAATAAAATCTAATTTATCTTGACTTTTGATACTTATTCCATTTATTGTAGTATCACTTAGCATAAGTAACTTTGCTTCATCTGGTAAATTAGTCATAATTGAATTTATATCAACATTTTTCATGTCATCATTATTAACAATCATTTTACTTGTAAAATCATTTTGAATATCTTTTATTAATAATTCTGCATTTTCAGTATTAATAACTAATCCTTTTGATATTTCATTTGTTAAATCTTTTAATTTATCAGGACCTACTATTGATAGAATACTACTTAGTACTGATAAAATTATTGCTACAAGAATTAGTAATTTATAATCTTTTAAATAACTAATTAATTTTTTTACAGCAACTTTTAAGTCCTTTGGTTTTTCTCCCGGAACTCCTCTACCTCCTGGTCCATGTGGTCTTGGAGGTCTATTATTTCTTTTTTCGTTATTCATTTTCTAGTTCCTCCTTTGACAATTGTGAATAAGCTATTTCTTTATAAACTTCACAATTTTTTAATAACTCTTTATGTTTACCTATTCCAACACACTTACCTTTATCTAAAACTATTATTTTATCTGCATTTTTAATAGTTCCTATTCTTTGAGCAACTATAATACATGTAGCAGTTTTAGTATATTCTTTTAATTCTTTTCTAAGTATATAATCTGTTTTATAATCAAGTGCTGAGAAAGAATCATCAAATATATATATTTCTGGTTCACGAGCAATAGCACGAGCAATAGCTAATCTTTGTTTTTGTCCTCCTGATATATTAGTTCCACCTTGTGAAATATTACTTTCATATTTTTCTTCCATTTTTTCAACAAATTCAGTTGCTTGAGCAATTTTAACAGCTTCTTTTATTTTCTTTTCAGTAACTTCATATTTATCTTTTTTTCCATAAGATACATTATAATTAACACTACCAGAAAACATAACCGCCTTTTGAGGAACATATCCGATTTTGTCATGTAAATACTCTAAATCTAACTTTTTAATATTTACTCCATCTATTAATATTTCTCCACTACTAGCATCATAAAATCTTGGTATTAAATTTATAAGTGTACTTTTTCCACTACCAGTTGATCCAATAATAGCAAGTGTTTCACCTGTATCTACTCTAAATGATATATTATGAAGCATATATTCTTCTGAATCAGGATACTTAAATGATACATTCTTAAATTCAACAGTTCCTATGTTTTGAGATTCTTTTAAATTACCATTTTTTATTTTTGTATTAGTATCTAATACTTCATTTATTCTATCTATAGATATAGCTGCTCTTGGATACATAATAAATACAAAAGTTAACATTAAGAATGACATAATAACTTGTGTTGCATATGATGTAAATATAATCATATTACTAAACAAATCTATTCTAAGTCCGATATTAGCATCATTTATTATATAAGCACCAAAGAAATAAATGCAAAGCGCTACTCCGTTCATTATTAAATACATAAATGGTGACATAAGTCCCATTCTTTTTTGAGCAAATACTTGTGTATTTGTTAATTTATCATTTCCTTTTTCAAATTTATTTTCTTGATATTTTTCTGCATTAAATGCCCTAACCACTCTAATACCTTTTAAGTTTTCACGAGTAAGTTCATTTATATTATCTATTAATTTTTGAATAAGTTTAAATTTAGGTAAAACAGTTAACATTAATGTAATTACCATAGTAAGTAATAAAACAACTGCTCCACCTGTAATAATAGTCCATGTAAAATTTTTACCTACTATTTTCATAAGAGCCCATACAGCGGTTACAGGAGCTTTAATCAACATTTGTAAACCCATTGTTAAGAATCCTTCAACATTTGTAATATCATTTGTTGTTCTTGTAATTAAACTACTTGTATTAAATTTATTAATTTCCTCCATTGAAAATGAAGCAACTTTATTAAATAGTTTTTCTCTAATAATTTTAGAAAAAGTTGAACCTGTATTTGCAATTATATAACCGACTACAAATGATGATATTAAACTTCCAAATGCACAAAGTAACATATGTAATCCTTGAAGTGCTATATCACCAGTTGTACCTCCTGTTTGAACAAGAGTTATTATATTGCTCATATAGTCTGGTATTCTAAGTTCTAACCATACTTGAATAATTATAAATATAAATGAAACAAATATAAAAAACATTTGTTTAGAATTAAAATTTTTAAATAGTTTTATCATCTTCTTCTCCTTTCAAATTATTTTTTATTTGATTTGTTACTTTAAAGAAAGTCTCTAAATCATCTTCACTAATATTTTTAGAAATCATATTATCAAAATAAATTTGTTGATCACTAAACTTTTTGGCAAGATCAAATCCTTTTTGAGTTAACTTTATATACTTGCTTCTACCATCACTTTTAGAATTAACCCTTTCAATAATATTATTTTTTTGCATATTATCTAAAATACAAGATATAGTAGATTTTCTATTTTGAATAAACTCTTCTAAATCTTTTTGATTAACATTATTGTCTTTGTTCTGATTCAAATATTTAATAATAGCTATTTGAACAGGAGATAATTGTATATCGGTTATCTTTTTTGAATAATTAATTAAAGTTCTTAAAATTAAATTATCTATTTTTTTAATTTCTATAACAATAGATTTATTCATATACCCTCCTTTAGTTAGGTTACTAACTTAATTAATTATACTCTATTTGTATATTATGTCAATTAGTTTTAATTATTTTAATAAATATGTTAAAATAACTATATAAAGTGAGGTATCAAATATGGCAGAAAACTTAAATCTTGGAAATGAAATTATAGGTGGATTTAATGCATTAGGTGATGCTTTTAAAGAAGCTGGTAAAAAAAGAATTGCCGAGCTTGTAGAAAAACAAGGATATGTAGCCTATAAAAATGAAGAAGCCGTAAAAGCATTTAAAAATAATCCAGAATATAAAAATTGGACATGTAATTTTATAGATGGTGAATATAGATTTTATCCACCAAAAAAAGAAGAAACTAAAAGTATAGACATTATTAATAAATATAAAGAAATAAAACAAGATAAAACTCATGCAACATGTATTTCAATTAAAATGATAGATGATAAAACTGATGAATGTGAATATGAACTAATTGTAGTAGATAAAAAGACTCACGAAAAAAAAGTTATAGAAAAACAAAGAACTCATTTATATGGTGAGTTTGGTACAAAAATATTACCAAGTTTATATTATCATTTATGTAATGGATTACCAGTTATTGACTATGAAAAAGAAAGAATAATTAATTTTACTTCTGTTGATGGAAATGATGTAATTATGATTGGCAACTTAAATCAACAAGAATTAGAATTTATTAAAAATATGAAATCTTTTGTTGATAATCAATTACATTTAAATACTGACAATATGCACTTATAAAAAATTAATGAGAAATCATTAATTTTTTTTAATCAGTAATTTTAAATAATAAATTTTTTTAAAAAAAAGAAGTGTTTTACTCATTCTATGACTAATAATTATTATAGGAGGGTAAAATGAATAAAAAATTAATTGTTAGACAAAATGGCAGTAGAGATTGTGGCCCTGCTTGTTTACTTTCTATTATGAGATATTATGGAGTATTTGTTTCTCATGAAGAAGTTTCATATATTTTAAAAACAACTTATGATGGTACAAATGCATTCAATATTATAAATGGTTCTAGAACATTTGGATTTGATGGATATGGTATTCATTATACATGTGAAGAAATATTAAATAACAAAGTAAACTTTCCTATTATATGCCATGTACTAAAACATAATATGTATCATTTTATAGTTGTTTATTCTGTAAAAAATAATTATTTAGAAATAATGGATCCCTCATCAAATATAACTAAAATAAATAAAGATGATTTCAAAAAAATATATCTTAATACTTCCATAGTAGTTTTTAAAAGTAAAGAATTTACAAGTTCATCTAATTACAAAAAAATAAATAGTTTTATATTTGAATATATTAAACAGAATATAAAAGAATCTATAAAAGTTACATTGTTATCTATAATAGTAATAATATTTAATTTGTTAACTAATTATTATATTTTTATTAATATTAATAATAAATTATCTTATAATCATTTAGTTTATTTAACTATAGTATTTTTTACAATTTATATTACCAAAAATATTATTGAATATATAAGAAAGAAATATCTAATTATTATAGAAAATAATATTTATTCTAAATTAAATAAAGATATTTTAGTTAAACTATTTTACCTTCCCTACCAATTCTTTAAAAATAAACCACCCTCAGAAATAATATCAAGATTAAATGATTTAAAATCATTTAAAGAAATTTTTAGTAAGTTAATATTGTCGATAACTATAGATGTTATTTTTATAATTGTTAGTTCTATTATATTGATTAGAATAAATTATAAAGTATATTTTTTAACAATTATTGAATTGTTTATTTATTATTTAATTACTTTATTATTTAAAAGTAATTATTATAAAAAAACTGAAAATATATTAATCAGTTACTCTTCTTATACTAAAAGTTTAAACGAAAGTATTAATAGTTATGAATCAATAAGTAATTTAAATTTAATTAAAAATATAATTAAAGATTTAGAAATCAAATTTAATAGTTATATTTATAATTTAAAACAACATGAAAATATTTTAAATATTCAAAGTTATATTAAAAATAATATTTGCGATTTATTCTATTTGTTTTCTATATTTATTTGTATAAAAGAAGTTAATAATGATTTTATGACTATTGGAGAACTTATATTATTTAATTCAATATTATTCTATTTTACTAATCCATTAAAAAATATTATTGATTTATCTTATAACATAATATATTTAAAAAATATATATTATAGAATTAATGATTTATTCATGATTAAAAATAACTATATTGATAATAAAAATAAAACAATAACTGGTGACATCAAAATAGCAAACCTATCTTATTCGTTAAATGGAATAGATAATTTATTTGAAAATGTTAACATTATTATTCCATATAAATCTAAATTCTTATTATATGGAAAATCTGGAAATGGTAAAAGCACAATCATAAAAATATTACTAAAGTATTTAAAAGAATATAAGGGAGATATTTATATAGATAATGTTAATATTAAAGATATTAATGAAAACTCAATACTTAGTAATTTTACTTATGTATCTCAAAATAGTTATTTAATAAATGATAGTTTAAAAAATAATATTACCTTTTATAGAAATATAAGTGATGAAGAATATGAAAATGTTATTAATATATGCAATTTAAATTACCTGAGAAGTAGAAAACAATTAAGAGATAATTTTATAATCGAAGACAATGGTTTTAATATATCGGGAGGTGAAAAACAAAAAATAATGCTTGCTAGAAGTTTACTTAAAAAATGTAATTATTTAATATTTGATGAATCATTAAGTGAAATAGATTTTAAAGAAGAAATAGATATAATCAAAAAAATATTTGATTATTTTAATGAAAAAACTATTATTTATATTTCACATAAAGAAGAAATTATAAATTATTTTAATATGAAATATAAATTAGAAAGGAGATAAAGTATGCTTGATAACTATGAACTTACACAAATAAAAGGTGGAAGTGATAAACTAATAATAGGTATAATTGTTGTTGCTGTTATATTTATAATTGGAGTATTAGATGGTTATTCAAGGCCACTTTCTTGTAATCCATGACAAATAAAGAATTAATAGCAATACATGGTGGAGCTGACAATCTAACATCAACCATTATAAATGCATTTGTTAGATTAATTGATGAAACATTAGAACTTGGAAGAACTCTTGGTACCTCAATAAGGCGTTATACTGATGGTGAATTATGCTAAAAAAAGATCTCGTTATATGCGAGATCTTTTTAATTTAAACCTTCTATAATTTTTAAATATCCATTTGTTTCTTTAATTGTAATATTTTTTTCTAATGCTTCACCAATTATTTCTACTTTTAGTTTATAATTATCTACTTGATACCATCCATATGGAAATAAATCTTCATCCTTTAATTCTGGATGCTCTTTTTTGTAACTTAATTCAGCTAGTACATATAAATTATAATCTTCTTCATTCATTTACTTATACCTCCATTTATTTCTAAATTACATTCTTTAGATTCTAACATTTCTTTTTTATAAAAATTATCTAAATAATCTACTAATTCATCTCCAACTATATATCTTAATATTCTTAATGCTTCAACTTTATTTTTAGATTTATAAATAGTAATATATTCTGCAATCATTTCATCAAAAGCAAATCTTTTATCTCTAGAATAATATCTTACTCCATGTCCACCACATCTTTTAATTGGAACTGATTTTGAATCGCTTAAACTTCCTTCAAATAATTTACCTCCATATAATGCATCAATTATATCACTAATAGCTCCTATTTCAGGTTGTTCATTTTTTGTTATAGAATAATATAGCATTTCTCTTTCTATACTTCTTTTTTGATTTATAAATTCTTGAAAAGTAAAATTATTATCAAGTATTCTTTCTATTGAATGTTTAAAATATCCTTTACTTAAATAAAATTTCATCAGTTGATCTTTAGTCATTCTTAAATAGCTTCTTATTCTATTGATTTCATCTTCGCTTTCTTCAAATCTCATTAATTCTGATATATATTTTTCTTTTACTGATTTCATTCTTTTATGATATATTTTAGAGAATTCTTGTACTTTATCTAAAGTTGAACTATCACTAACTACTCTATCAACTATTTCAAAAAAATCATCATCTACTCTTTTATTTGTAAGTAAATCATGAAATAAATGCCCCATTTCATGATTTATTACTGAATCTATGTTTTCTCTTATATTTATGCTTCTATAGTTTGCAGTATATTTAGATTTACCTTCAATAGAATAATTTATAGAAAAATCAGGATATTTATTCTTTATATTAATAAGGTGTCTTAGTTCATATAATACAACTTCTCTATCTGTTTTTAACATTCTTTTATATGTATCTAATAGTGTTTTAATAAGTGTCAAATCACTCCTACTATCATAAATCATTAGCCTTCTAAAAGTAGAAAATAACTCTTCTTCTTCACTATCAAGTTCTACTATCTCATCTTCTTTGTTACTATTTAAATATCCAAATACTAAATCACTAGTATCATATTTGTCTACCATAGAGAATCTTTGATATACTCCAAATAAATTTATATGCATAACAATATCATAATCTTTAAGTAATCTTTCATCAATTATTTTACCTAATGTTACATCGGCATTAATAGATAAAAGTGAGTATAATAAATGAGCATTATCTTGTAGTAAATCATTTTTTGTTAAACTTGGTAAATGATCTAATGTGTTACTAATAGCATGTTTAATATAAATTAATGCTTTTTTATTATACATTTTTATCTCCTTATAAACTTTTTAATATTTCTATATTATCTCTAATACTATTATGTATATATGATGCGGATACTAATGTATCTACTCCTGCTTCTTTGCATAAAAGACCTGTTTCATTATTAATACCACCATCAACAGATATTATAGTATTTACTCCTTGTCTAATTATTTCTTCTTTAATATTTTTAATTTTATCTGGTGTTGTTTCTATAAATGATTGACCACTTTTACCAGGATGTACACTCATTACTAATACTTCATCTATATCCTTTAAGAACGGATAAACAACACTTTCATCAGTTTCAGGATTAATTGCAATTCCTACTTTTAATCCATAATTTTTAACTAATTCTATCATGCTTTTAACATCTTTAACTGCTTCATAATGAAAAGCTAAATAACTTGTATTTAACATTGCATAATCTTCTATATATTTTTCTGGTTTATCAACCATTAAATGAACATCAAGCGGTAATTGAGAATAACCAATGATTTTTTTAACTTCACCATATGTCCATGTTTTATTATCTACAAATTTACCATCCATTATATCTAAATGTATATAATCTGCTTTTGTATTATCTAATTTTTTTACTATATCACTTGCTTTTATTGAGCTTGATAAAATTGATACACTAACTTTCATATTTCCTCCTTATAAAGTTCTAACTTCTTCATATTTATCCGATTTTACAACTCTTTGTCTATAATATTCATCTATTAAATCTGCAATTTTATTTCCTACCATATTTCTAAGTAAATTTAAACCTTCTACTCTATGTGGTGACTTTAATATTTGTGAATAATTAGCCATTATTTCATCAAATGCTTTTATTTCTTCACTATTATAGTAATAAATGCCATGTCCTGAACATCCTTTTATTACTTCTCCATTTTTATTTTTTAATTTTTCATCAAAGAAACTGCCCATAAAAATAGCATCCATTATATCTCCAACAGCAAGATAATAACCATATTCACATCTAAATATTATATCTCTTAATTCAGTTTTTAATATTTGTTCATGTTGTTTTAAGTATTCTTCAACTGTAAATGTATGTTTAAATATTTGTTCAAGAGTTTCTCTTCTATACCCTTTTTTAATATACTCATTTATTCTTTGTTCTTTATTCCAACTCAAATAATTTTTAATATATTCAATTGATTTTTCGCTTCTTATATCATTAAAATAATCATCATATGCTTCATCTACCATTTGATTAATAGTTTCCGATATTTCATAATATCTTTTACTATATTTATCAAGATTATTAATAGTTTCAGGATTATTTCTTACTCTTAATACTAAATCATAATATTCACTAGGTACTTCTCTATCTGATAATAAATTAAATAATGCATGACCTAATTCATGATTTAGTGTATTAATCAATTTCTTATCAAGAAATACATATTTAAAAATTGGATCAAAGCAACTATTTTGACTGTTTATTTTAAATGAAAAGTTAGGATTATTCATTTTTATATTACATAATTGTATTACTTCATCTCTAGCATATGGATTATTATTTTGTATTGAATATCTATATGTATCTAATAATAAATCTATTAAATCTCTATTACTTTCATTGTCAGATAACATAAAATCTCTTAATGTATCTAATTCTTCTTCGCTTTCATAATCTAATTTTATATAATGATATTCTTCATAAAAATTTCTAATATAATTACTAACAAAGCTATCTGGAATAATAGGAATTCTTATTTCTTCTTGACTAAAATTATGTAGTTTTAAATATGTGCCCACTTTAAAACTCTTTTTAACTTCATCACATAATATTACATTTAAAGTTAAATTCTTATTACTTTCAAGTAATACATCTATTAAATATTTACCATTTTTCTTTTTAAATAGTTCTTCATCTGTAAGTTCTCTTAAATATTCAATTAAGCCTTTTCTAGCAAACAATAGATAAAACTTTGCTATTATATTAATATTTTCAGTAAACAAAAATGGATCTAATGATGATAGATTAAATGAATTTGGATTTGATAGAAAATAATCTACAATCAATTCTAAATTAGATTCATTTTGACCAATTAATACATCAAAAGATACATATTCAAGTAAATCAAATCTCTTTTTATTATAAATAATTTTAAACGCTTCTTCAGTTGAAAATGAAGCACAATAAAACTCTTCATTATTATCAATTAATTTTTCTAATAATGTTTCACCATCTATATCCTTGGCTAGTAATTGTTCTTCACTATATTTATTAACCATAGGATTAATTAATTTTTTATTGTCTTCATTTTCAATCATATATTTCCTTTATTAAAATAAGCAAGGCTTAAGAAGCACTTGCTTATTTTCTATCACTTACTTCTTCAAGAAATTTAATATAATTATTATATCTCCATTCTGGTATTTTATTTTTTTCAACTAACTCAATAACACTACAACCTTGTTCTTTTATATGTAAACATGTTCTATATTTACAAGGCTTATTAAAATCAGGATAGTAGTTTTTTATACTTTTTTTATCTACATTTAATTCAAGTGAACTAAATCCAGGAGTATCAGCAATTAATCCACCATTAACTTCTAATAATTCTACTAATCTAGTTGTATGTTTTCCTCTACCTAATGACAATGATACTTCTCCTGTCTTAAGTTCAAGAGAAACATCTATTTTGTTAAGTAGACTTGATTTACCTGCTCCAGTTTGTCCACATAAAGCAACAACTGAGTTAGCAAATTCTTTTTTTATTTTAGAAATACTTGTATTAACATAGACCTTAATTCCTAATTTTCTATAATAATTAATATATTTCTTTATATCATTTTTTTCTTTTAATGATATCATATCAGTTTTAGTAATAATTATAATTGGTTCTATTTTATTAACAGATGCAATTATTAAAAATTTATCAATCAAGTAAGAAGAAAAACTTGGAATAGATGTACTTTGTACTATTAACAGCTTATCTATGTTTGCTATTAATGGTCTATCCAAATAATTCTTTCTTGGCTCTATTTTTTCTATTGTTTTAGTATTTGTATTAACTATGACATTATCACCTACTACAGGAACTATTTTTTCATTTCTTATTTTTCCTCTAGTTTTTGTTTCTATAATAGTATTATTTTCTAATAATACTTTATGTATAGAAGCGTTAATACATATTATTTTACCTTTCATATTACTCCCCTGTATTAGTATTTTCTTCTCCTGAAGTTTCTTCTTTTGGTTCATCTGAAGGTGTTTCAACTACTTGAGGCTTTGTTGATACAGTTATTACTAAAGTAGCTCCTGGTGTTACTACACTACCTTCACTTCTACTTTGTTTTAGTATTGTTCCTTCTGCTACACTTGATGATTCTTGATATTTAATTTCTAGTTTTAATTCATGTTTACTAGCAAATTCTTCTATTTTGGAAATAGTATATCCACTTGTAAAGTTTGGATATTTATATTCTATTTCAGGAATTATTATTTTAATTTGATTACCAAGTTTACTTGCTTCACCAGCAGCTGGTTCTGTTCTTAATACTTCTTCTTCTTTAACTTTAGCTTTTTCATCTACAGTTTCAGTTTCAACAAGAACATTACATTCACATTGAGCTTCTATTTTACCTTTTACTTCTAAATAGTTTTGACCTGTAAAGTCTTCCATTATATATGTTCCTTCACCAGATGACAAATACAATGTAATTGTAGTACCACTTTTTCTCTTAGTACCAATTTCTGGACTTGTTTTAACTACATTTTCTTCTTCAATAGTTTCACTTACAACATATTTATATTCTGTTGATACATCAAATCCAAGATCAACAAGTTCATTTGTTGCTTCTACTGCTGTTTTACCAGATACATCTGGTATTGTTATATTTTTAACTTTACTTTCTTTTTCAAAGAATAATGTTGCTACTATTGTTGTTACAAGTATTAATGCTGTGAATAGTCCAAGGAATACTATAAGTGTTTTTTTGCCACCTCTTTTTTCTTCATAATCATCTTCTTCATCATCTTCATCATATTCTATCTTTTTTACTTTCTCAGCTTTTTTAACAACTTTTTTAGGTTCTTCACTCTTTTTTAAAGAAGCTAATTCATCATCTAATTTCTTAGTATCCTCTAAATCATTTTCTGGATATTTATAAACATATCTTTTTTCATCTTTTCTTGAGTCATCTAAAGCTGTTTTTAAATCTTCATGCATTTCACGAGCATCAGTATATCTATTTTTTGGATTTTTAGCTGTTGCTCTTATAATTACATTTTCTATTGATTGAGGAATTGTAGGATTAGCTTTTCTAACACTTGGAAGTGGTTCTTTTAAATGCTTTAAAGCTATTTCTACTGCATTATCTCCTTTGTATGGAACAAGACCAGTAAGTAATTCATACATCATTATTCCCATTGAATAAATATCACTTTTAATTGTTGATCCTTTTCCTTGAGCTTGTTCTGGTGGTAAATAATGAACTGTTCCCATAACTGAATTAGTTTGAGTTAGTTGTGTAGAGTTAAGTGCTGTTGCTACTCCAAAATCAGTTATTTTAATCATTCCATTTGCTAATATCATTATATTTTGAGGTTTTATATCTCTATGAATAATATAAGCATCATGTGCATGTGCCATACCATCAGTAAGTTGTAACATTATATCAACAACTTCTGTTATAGATAAATGACCACGTGATTTTAAAACTTGTTTTAATGTTTTACCATCAACATATTCCATTACAATGTAATATTGTCCATCATCTTCTCCAACATCATACATTTCTACAATATTTGGGTGAGATAAACTTGAAGCAGATAATGCTTCTCTTTGAAAACGTCTAACAAATTTTTCATCATTTGCTAAGTCGCCTCTTAAAACTTTAACAGCTACATTTCTATCTAATATAGTATCATGAGCTAAATAAACATTAGCCATTCCACCTTCACCTAAAGTTTTAATTATCTGATATCTATCATTAATTTTTGTACCTTTTACTATCACACTATTCACCACCGAATCTTACACACGCAATTGTTATATTATCAGTTCCCCCACGCATGTTGGCTTTCATAATCATTTTACCAACTTGCTCTTCTAAATCTAATTCCTTATCATTTAATACTTTTTCTATTTGTTCCACACTCATCATATTTGTAAGTCCATCGCTACATAAGAAAACGCCATCAACTTCTCTTTCTACATCAAAAATATCCATATCTATTTTCTCTGCAGCACCCAATGCTTTCATTAAAACATTTTTTTGTGGATGTACTTTAGCGTCACTTTCAGATATTTCTCCATTTTCAAGTAGTATGTTTACAAGTGTATGATCTTTTGTAACTTTATATAGTTTACCTTTCTTGTATACAAATCCACTTGAATCTCCTATATTTCCAAATAGTAAAAATTCATTTGTAATTACTGCACATACACAAGTTGTACCAAGTCCACTTGCATCTATATGTTCTTCAGCATATTTAAGTATTTTTACATTTACTTCATCTATTATTTCTTTTAACCAAATAACTGCTTCTTCTTTTGTTCCGATACTTGATAATTCACTAAATCTACGACTAAGTTCATTAACAGCAAGTGAAGAAGCAACTTCTCCAGCTTTATGTCCACCCATTCCATCAGCAACTACAACTAATAATTCATTATTACCATTTTCTACTATTGTAACTGAATCTTCATTATGACTTCTAACTTTTCCTGGGTCTGTTTGATAATATGTTAACATATCTCACAACCTTTCTGCATTTGCACGTAATTGTCCACAAGCAGCTGATAAATTACCGCCCATTTCTTTTCTTATTGTTACATTTACATTATTCGATTTAAGTATATCATAAAAACTTTTTATTTTAAAGTCATTACTTCTTTTGAGTTCAAAATGAGATGTTTCATTATATGGAATTAAGTTAACATACATTAGTTTTCCTTTAACTAAATTAGCAAGCTGTCTTGCACATTCATCACTGTCATTAATACCTGCAAGCATAATATATTCTATAGTAACTCTTCTATTAGTTTTTTCAATATAATAGTCTAATGCTTCCATTACTTTTTCTATCTTATATGCATGATTAACTTTCATTATCTTATCTCTTATTTCATTATTTGGAGCGTGTAAACTAATTGCCAAGTTTACACCTGTCTCCATATCAGCAAACTCATATATTTTTGGAACAAGTCCACAAGTAGAAATTGTTAAATGTCTTTGTCCTATATTAATCATTTTATTATTAGTAACAACACTTATAAATCTTTTAATATTGTTGAAGTTATCAAATGGTTCTCCAATTCCCATTACTACAATACTATCTATTCTAACATTTTCATATTTTGAAACAGCAATTACTTGCCCAACTAATTCACCCAGTGTTAAATCTCTTACTTTTTTAAGTCTTCCACTTTCACAAAAAGAACACCCCATATTGCATCCTACTTGACTAGATACACATAGTGAATATCCATAATCATGATTCATTAAAACACATTCTATTTTATTTGAATCTTTTAATTCAAGCAAATATTTATTAGCAAGATTACTCTTTTCAACTTCAACGACTTTTAAATCTTCAAAATGAATATTTTCATTACAAAAAGAAATAAGTTTTTTACTTAAATTAGTCATTTTATCAAAATCATATGTTTTCTTTTCATACATCCACTCAATAATTTGAGTAGCATTATATTTTTTAAACCCATTTTCTATTAAAAATTTTTCTAATTCTTCTAATGTAAAATCATAAATATTCATTTCATTCACCAAATTAATTATAACACAAAAAAAGAATTCATAATATGAATTCTTACTTAGATAAATTTCTTCCACCCCATTCCACTATAGTATAACCACTTCTAGTTACTTTTTCTAACTTTTGTTCTTTTACATTTATCTTTTTATCAAGTCCTTTAAAATCCATTATTACTCTAATTAAAGTATCTGGTTTCTTATCAAAATATAATGGCATATAATTATTAATTTCGTCAATGGTTCTAAATCTAATATAATTATAGTTATTCTTATTTAATTGTGGTAACCAATAAATGATAAATTCTTCTATTTCTCTTTCATTAAGACCTAAATATTCTAATTTTTCCTCTAAAAAATTTACAGTTTCTTCTTTACTAATTACAAATCCTTCTTTTGTATTTATCTTTGTATCATCTTTAGCGTCCCAAAATAATGAATAATAATTTCTTTTAGTATTATAGTCATATATATTTCCATTTTCATCTACATGTACATTCCATCCACTATTATATTCTGGATATGTTGTACTTAGTAAATTACAATTACCAAGTTTGATATTTAAATCCATCTCCTTTATTGGATAAATATACATTACAGGTTTATCAACAGTTACATATCTAAATCTATAATTATATTGAATTATTCTAAAAATAATATGTACAACTATAACAATTATTATTGATAATATAGGAACAATAATTCTTTTAAACATTTTATTTTTTATAGATTTAATTATACTAATAATTGAAATAATGATAGTTGCTAATAATAATGGTATAAGAGATATATACATTACTGCTAGTCCTAAATCAGCCATTATATTACTTGTAATTCTATATGAGCTAACATCAAATGGATTAGTAATTTTCATACAAATTATTTGTAATACCGTAAATATAATACTAATTATTACTATAAAGCATAATACATAGTTTAATTTGTTAAAATAATCATTTTCTTTAAAATACTTTTTCATATTATCACCACTTCAATTATAACATATAAAAAGAATTTATAACTATTTTATAAATTCTTTTATTTTTCTTTCTTTTTCAAGTTCAACTCTTTTCTTGTATAATACTGCTTTAGTTCTTAATACATCTGGTCTTATACTAGATATTATTGAAGCTGTTTTAATTTTTGATTCATCATTAATAAAATCATCAATTCCATATGAACCAGTTCTATCAAGTAAAAAGCTTAAATAATCATCTTCTACTAATAAATCATAATACATTTGTCTAGAATAAATAACCATTTTATCTTCATCAGGCAAACTATTTTCATCTATTTCTCCAAACAACCATAATGTAAATATTGGGTTGTTTTCAATTTCATCTAGTCTTTCTCTATCTAATAATAATATTTTATTCATTTAATACTCCTTTATTTTTTTAATAATGGTCTAGAAGCTGCTATATGTAATAATTCTAAACTTCTATTTCTTGCATATTCCATTTCACTGTCAATAAATTCCTCGTTAACCCATTTGTCTCTAATTGAATCCATTATTTTTTCTGAAGATGTATATCTATAATTATCTAAATCTAAACTACATTCTGTTAAATAATGTGTTCCATAATCAAATGAACTTTTATAGTAGTCTCTTCCATCAATAGTAACAGATAATTCATAATCAAGAGCATTTGCATTTCTTCCATTATTAGAATTTAATATGACAAAATCTCTATTTGCTAACATTTCTCTTATTTCTCTATCATTATAAACTCTATTTGGATCTATATCTTTATTTGGCATAATATACCAATCAGAGAATAAATAAACTACTCTATCAAAATATGCTAATTTTTCTTTAATATATTTAACATATTTAGTCTTTAATTTTTGATACTTAATACCAAGTTCTTTACAAACTTTATCAATATTTTGTACTGGTTCAAATATTAAACCTAAACTATAATGCATATTAAATAGTTGCCAAAATACATTTCTATTTAAACTACTTTCTTTCATAATACTTAAATCATTATATAAAGCATCATAATAATTACTCAATGATTCTAATTCTGCAACTGAAAGAGAATCAACATCAATATAATTAACTTCTTTTTTTCTATAAATATTCATCAAAACCCTCCAAATAATTATTAATTATTATAATTATTTTTTAATGTATATACAACACTTTTATTTAGTTTTTTACTTACAAATTCGCATATTTCTATCCATGAATCAAATTCTATTACATATTCACTTTCATCTAAATGTTCACCATGTGATGTATTTAAATATAAACATTTAATTCCGTTGTTAATAAGTACTCTACAATTACCAGGATTATCTTCTATCATATAGTCTATGTTTTCACTTAAACAAACTTCTACCTTATTACCTGCTGAAAAAAATATTTTATCAAAAGATATTGATTCACTTTTTAATCTTTCTAAAACATACCAAAAAATATTTTTATTAAATCCACCTCTAGCAGTTATACAATCAAGTTCACAGCCAATACTTTTTAAATAATCTATACCAAATTTTGCATAAGGGATTACAGGAGAAGACATAGTAGCATCTTTAGAATATATTTTCATAAATTCATCTTTTTCTTCTTTAGTCCAATTAAATCTATCTAGGTAAAAGAATTTACTTTTATCCTCTTTATCATCTTTCTTTAATACAAATAAATTATGAAATCTAGCATTATCACTCATTACTCTTTCATAATCAATAATAACACCATCAAAATCTACTCCAATTTTCATTTTGTCCTCCTTAATAATAATTTATTTTCTACCCAACTTTCACTAATATATGGACTTTCAAAAAAATCAGCATCAACAGTATAACCAGTAAGCCATTTAATTACTCTTACATCCGAAGTAGTAATAGGTTCATTTATTTTAATTAATTTGCCACTAATATGACTACAATCTTCAGTTGGAAAGTTACAAATTCCTTTCTTCTTTAATACACATATATGATTATCTTTTTCTACTATTTCGTAATCAAAAGGAATAATATCATCTAAGTTATTATCTATACTTAAATGTTCTTTGAAATTCATACACTTTTCTTCCATAACACATTCATTACATCCTACTTCATTTGGTCTATAATAGTGAGCATTATAATCTCTATCTAAATTATGAACATGAGCAAGAAGACAAGATGTTTTTCTAAATATTGGTACATTATAATAATCTGCCATTGTTTCAAATTCATTTATTTTTTCTTTTGAAATAATTTTTTTATGTCCAAATGAATAACCAGGATATGGATATAATGGTATGCCTTCTTTTTGCCAAATTTCAACGCTACTTGGTTTTCCTTGTAAACCAGAATAACCTATTGAAAGATTATACTCACTTGCTAAAGATAAAACTCTTTCAAAACACTCTTTTGAATCATTTACATTATAACAAATTGGTCTATACTCAAGAGAATATTTATAATTATTTACTCTATGTTTAGTACATTCTAAATTATCTTTTACTCTTTGCATTTTACCACCATCTAAAAATGAATCAGTACCAAAAATAGAAAATGCAACATGTAAATCTAAATCAAATGGAATATCAGGAAATTTACTAAAGTCTCCCTTAGTTATTATAATAACTGGTCCTTTATATTTAATTCTTTCTAATTTTTTTAAATATTCTACTGTATTATCTATTTGTAATAATGGATCACCATAAAATAGATTTAATGCTAGTGGTAAGTTAGTAAAATTATGATTTATTTCTGGAGGCAAAATATTATAATGCTCACTTTCTGCTTTTTCACCATTAAGTCTACAATAAGCGCAATCATAACAATAATCTAAACTATCTCCAAGTAAATAAAATGATTTAGCAAATAAAGCTATATCTGTTGTTTTAACTCCATTCATATAAAAGTCCCCCCTAATAAAGTTTATTATAGCATATAAAAAGATATTTACAATTGTAAATATCTTATTCTTCCATAACTACTTTAATACGTCTAACTCCAGCTGAAGATGATTCCTCTTTAACAATTTTTATATGTTTTAACTCACTTGTATTACTTACATGAGGTCCACCACATATTTCTTTACTAACATTGTCTCCAATTGTATAAACAAATACTCTATCTCCATATTTTTCAATAAATGTTCCTTCAGCTCCTGCTTTAAGAGCATCTTCTTTATTCATTTCTTCTTTAACAACTGGTAAATGTTCATCTATATGTTTGTTAACAATTTCTTCTACTCTTTGTTTTTCTTCTTCAGTCATCTTATGATCAAGTGGAAAATCAAATCTTAATCTTTCAGGAGTTATATTACTTCCTTTTTGATATACACTTGGTCCAAATACTTCTTTTAATGCTGCCAAAGTCAAATGACAAACTGTATGATATTTTGTACTCATTTCACCAGTATCAGCAAGTCCACCTTTAAATTCACCAGCTGAAGCTGTTCTAGATTTTTCTTGATGTTCTTTAAATTTTTCTTTAAATCCTTCAGTATCAACTTTAAGATTATTCTCCTCTGCCATCTCAACAGTAAATTCAAGTGGAAATCCAAATGTATCAAATAATTTAAATGCAGTTTCTCCATTAATAGTATCCCCATCTAAATTACTAATTGCTTTATTAAACATTTTATAACCACTATTTAAAGTTTTATTAAATTTATTTTCTTCATCTTCTAAACCTTTTATAATAGCTTCTCTATTATTTAATAATTCTTTATAATCTTCTTTATAATAATCAATTACTATATCAGCAAGAGAAGCTAATATTGAATTATTAACTCCTAGGTTTTTAATGTATCTAATCATTCTTCTAATTACACGTCTTAAAATATAACCAGCACCTACATTTGATGGTAATAATCCATGATCATCACCTAATATAAATACACTTGTTCTAATATGATCTAGAATTACTCTAAATGCTTTTAAATTATCTTCATATTTTTTATTAGTTAATTCTTCTAATTTATTTCTAAGTAATACAAATATTTCTATATCATAAACACTTTTTAATCCATTATAAACAACTAGTGTTCTTTCTACACCCATACCCGTATCAACATTTTTATGTTCAAGTGGTGTATATTTACCATTATCAGCTTTATATTGCATAAATACATCATTCCATATTTCTAAATATTTACCACAATCACATGCAGGATTACATCCTTCACTACATTTTTCTTTTCCTGTATCATAAAACATTTCTGAGTCTGGTCCACATGGCCCACTTCCACTACCAAGTTCCCACCAGTTATTCTCTTTTGGCAAGAAGAATATGTTACTTTCTTCTACTCCACAGCCTTTCCATGAAACAAAACTAACTTCATCTCTTGGAGCGTCTTCATTACCTTCAAATACCGAAAATGATAATCTATCTTTTGGTATATTTAAATATTTTTCACTTGTTAAAAATTCATAAGACCAAGGAATCATTTCTTCTTTAAAATAATCTCCAAGTGACCAGTTACCTAACATTTCAAAGAAAGTTAAGTGTGAAGAATCTCCTACACTTTCAATATCAGATGTTCTAATACATTTTTGTACATCTACTAGTCTTCTTCCAGCCGGATGTTTTTCCCCTAATAGATAAGGTACAAGTGGATGCATACCTGCTGTAGTAAATAATACAGTACCATCATTTTCTGGTATTAAACTTGCACTAGGAATTACTGTATGGCCTTTACTTTCAAAAAAATCAAAATACATATTAATTAATTGTTTTCTTGTTAATGTTTTCATATTTTCCTCCTAAAAAAATAAAAAAGAATAGTACATAAGGAGTCATAATAGACGGTACCATCCTTTATTTAACTTAATTAATATAACGGCTTATCCGTGAGTGATTAACTCAAATATTTGAAAGTAGCTTCAAATAACATTTATTATTAGTTTCCATCAACCACTAACTTTCTATAAATAAATAATTATTTTACTCATCTCTCAATGAATAGAATTCTATCAAAAAATAATATTATTTTCAAGTAAAAATTAAAAAATAACTAGTTTCCTAGTTATTTATATTACATCATTTGATTATCAGTAGGTTGTGTTGGTACTTCAGGAACTGCAGGTGTTGTAGCTGGGTCTGGAATAACCAAAGTTGGTTCACTTGGTGCTACTGGTTCAGTGCCCATCATTGGAGCATCTCCTACTGTTGGTACTTCAGGAACTACTGGTGTTGTAGCTGGGTCTGGAATAACCAAAGTTGGTTCACTTGGTGCTACTGGTTCAGTGCCCATCATTGGAGCATCTCCTACTGTTGGCACTTCAGGAACTACTGGTGTTGTAGCTGGGTCTGGAATAACCAAAGTTGGTTCACTTGGTACCTCTGGTGTTTCTGGTACAGGTGGAGCAATTGGTTCTGGATTATCGAATACTGAAGGAGGCGTAATAGCTTCACCTTGTTCTGTTGTACCTTCTGCATTTGGAGCGCTTTCACCTTCTACTGGAGCAACCTCTCCTTTTCCATCTTTCTTAAGCTTTACAGCAAAACCTATTAAAGCAACTAATAAAACTCCACTAATAATTAAAAATATAAAACAATAATTTGCTAAAAAATTTAATACACTATCCATTTCAAATCCTCCTTATTCTAAATATAATTTTATCATTATAATTTTAATAATTCAATATTTTTTTATTAAACTATATTCAATTAAATAAAAAAGATTCAATGTTATTGAATCTTTTCTAATAATTTAGCCTTTGCTTCTACTGGATTTGCCTTTCCTTTAGATTTCTTCATTACTTGACCAACCATATAATCAAGCATATTAGTTCTTCCATTATGATAATCTTCTATTGCTTTTTCATTTTCGCTTATTACTTCATTAACTAATGAATCAATTAGATTATCATCTACAATAACTTCCATATTGTATTTTTTTACTATTTCACTTGGAGTTAAATGCTCATCTAACATTTTAGCAAACACTTCTTTGCCTTGATTATTAGTGATTTTTTTATCTTCAATTAATTTAATTAATTCACTAATCATATTAGGTTTTATGAATATATCATCAATTGTAGTATCTTCATTTTTATTAACTTCAGCAAGTACTTTTGTTGTTATCCAGTTACATGCACTTTTTGGGGCAGATCCTAAAGATACACATTCTTCAAAATAATCAGATACTTTTTTACTTTTAACAAGTACACCTGCATCATATTCACTTAAATTATATTCTTTTATATATTTTTCTTTTCTTTCACTTGCAAGCATTGGAATATTTGCTCTAATTTCATTTTTTAATTCTTCTGTAATTCTATACTTTGGAATATTTGGTTCAGTAAAATATTTATAATCAATAGCATCAGCTTTACTTCTCATATGAATAGTTGTTCCACTCTCATCATCCCATCTTCTTGTTTCTTGTATAACTTCATCATAACGATTAGATGATTTAAGTTCACTTTGTCTTTTTATTTCATATTCTATTGTTTTTCTAATTGAATCAAAGCTATTAACATTTTTAACTTCTACTTTAGTACCAAACTTACTGTCTCCTTCTTCCATAATAGATACATTTACATCTGCTCTAATTTGACCTTTTTTAGTATCACATTCTGATATACCAGTATATTGATATATACTTCTTACATGTTCTAAAAATGCAATTGCTTCATCAGCAGAATTTAAACAAGGCTCAGTAACTAATTCAAGTAAAGGAACACCTGCTCTATTATAGTTAATAGTAGATGTATTATAGAAGTGATCAAGAGATGCTGCATCTTCTTCTAAGTGAATATCATGTATTAATACTTCTTTTTCTTTACCATTAACTTCAACAGTAATTTTTCCATTTACTCCTACTGGATTATAGAATTGAGTAATTTGATATCCTTTTGGTAAATCTGGATAAAAATAATTTTTTCTATCAAATTCCATATATTCCGGTATTTTACAATTTAATATCATTGCCATTTCAATAGCTTTTTTAACACATGTTTTATTAACAACTGGTAATGTTCCAGGAAAAGCCATATCAACAGCACTTACATATTTATTTGATTTTGTTGAGTAACCATTTATAGCGTTAGAGAATACTTTTGTATGTGAACTCATTTCACAGTGAAATTCAAGTCCTATAACTGCTTTATACATGTTATTTTACCTCCTTTGCTAATTGATTTTTATAATTCATTGATGACTCCAATGTATAAGCAATATTTAATACATTTTGATCATCTTTAACTTTTCCTGTTATATTTACTCCAACTGGTAATTTATCAACAAATCCATTAGGTATTGTTATAGATGGATAACCACCATAATTTCCTATTTGTAATAATTCATCTAACACAGCTGTATCATCACTTAACATATTTTTATTATTATCTAAGTATTTTGCAGGTCCAATACCAACAGGTGCTATCATAGCATCAAAACTCTCAAATAATTCATTCATTTTATTAACAATTAATCTTCTAACTCTCTTAGCATTTAAGAAATATTTTTCTTGATTTTCACTTTGTAATACATATGATCCAATTACAAATCTTCTTTTAATTAATGGACTAAATCCTAAAGTTCTATGATTCTTCATCATTTCAGCAGGAGATTCTCCTTCTCCTCTAGGTCCAAATATAATTCCAGTTAAGTTAGACATATTACTTGTAGCTTCGGCACATGAAATAACTACGTATACACTAGGTAGAGCATTTAATAAAGTTTTATCAATACTAATTCCTTCTACACTTATTCCTAAACTTTCACATTTTTTAATTGTTTCTTTAAAGTTTTCTAAATGACTTTTTAGTTCTTTAGATGGTTTTTCATAGTTTTCTATATCACATACTTCTTTAATATAGAATAATTTTTTATTTTTAACTTTCTTTAAAGATTTATATAAATGAATATCACTACTATCCCAAGAAGTCATATCATTTTCATCTTTACCCTTCATACCATCAACAACAATAGCTGCATCTTCAACACTTCTAGATAGCACTCCAACAGTATCTAATGAGCTAGCAAATTGGAACATACCATATCTAGATATCATTCCATATGTTGGTTTATATCCAACAATTCCACAATATGCCGCTGGTTTACGAATAGAATCTCCTGTATCACTTCCAAGTGCATAAGGATATACACCATATGCAACACTAGCTGCACTACCAGCACTACTTCCAGCACACATTCTATTATAATCCCATGGGTTTTTAACAACACCTGTGTGACCTGTTGTACCAGTACCACCCATACCAAGTTCATCAAGTACTGTTTTACCAACTGCAACTGCACCATGACTTTTTAAATTTTTAACACAAGTTGCATCAAAGAATGGAACATAATCTTTTAAAGTATTACTACTACCTGTTGATAATATATCTTTTGTTGAAAAAATATCTTTAATTCCATATGGAATACCAGATAATAAATCATCTGTTACTTCACTTTCTTTAGCATCATCTATAATAGTTACAAATGAATTTGTTTTATCTTGACATTCATGAGCTAACTCTAAAGATTCTTTTACTAATTCTTTACTTGTAATTTTATTATTTTTTAACTCCTCATGTAATTCAACTATACCTTTATTCATTATCCCACCACCCTTGGAACTTCAACTTCTCTTCCTTCGAATTGATCACAATTTCTAAGAAGTGTATCAATTGGTATTTCTTCGCCTTCATCATCATCACTTCTTAAATCAAATACTTCCATTTCAAAAGGAAAACTTTGTGGTTCTACATCTTTAATATTTGGTATTTCATTAATTAAATCCATATTTTTTTCTATTGTATCAAATTCTTCTTGTATCATTGTTCTTTCTTCTTCAGTTAAACCAATAAGTAAGTCATTTGCATACTTATCAATTTTTTCTTTGGTAAAATTACTCATATATTTCCTCCTTCACTTTTATTCCTAATTCATCTAATTGACTCTTATCAAGTACACTTGGACTTCCCATCATATAATCCATACCACTTGTACTAGTTGGAAATGCTTGTACTTCTCTTAAGTTACTTTCATCTTTAATTATCATTAAAATTCTATCTATTCCAAGAGCCATTCCTCCATGGGGTGGACAACCATATTTAAATGCTGTCATCATACTTTTAAATTTTTCTTCCACGTCACTTCTCTTATATCCAACAGCTTCAAATCCTTTAATTAACGATTCAACATCACTATTTCTAATTGCTCCACTTGCCATTTCATTTCCATTGCATACAAAGTCATATTGATAAGCAAGAATACTATCCATATTATCTTTTGTATATTCAACTTCTTCTTGTGGTTTACTAAATGGGTTATGACAAAATTCATACTTTCTTAGTTTATCATCATATTCAAACATTGGAAAGTCTTTAACAATACATAACTCTATTTTATCTTTATCAATTAAATCTAATTTTCTAGCAAGTTCAGTTCTAATTAATCCAGCAAATTTTTGAGCTACTTTTTTACTTTTATTAGCTATAAAAAATATAACTGAGTTTTCTTTCATTTTAAACTTTTTAATTAATGATTCTCTTTCTTCATTACTTAAAAATTTATCTATTGGACCCTTAAAAGTATTATCAGAAAGTAGTGTTAAATATCCTATACCAGGCATTCCAATACTAGTAGCATAATCTACAATTTCATTAAACCAATTATTTGATTTATCTCCTATTGAATCAACACATATTGCTTTAATAACAGCATTTTTAAAAGGACCAAATGTAGTGTCTTTTAATTCTAAAGAAATATCATCTATTATTAGTGGGTTTCTTAAATCAGGTTTGTCAGTTCCATATTTTTCCATTGCTTCAGTATAAGTAATTCTTTTAAATGGAACTTTACTAACATTTTTATTACTAAATTTTTTAAATGTATCATAGAATATTCTTTCGCCTAATTCTAATACCTCTTCTTCAGTAACAAAACTCATTTCAAGATCTAATTGATAAAACTCTAATGTTCTATCGCTTCTTGAATCTTCATCTCTAAAACAAGGTGCTACTTGAAAATATTTTTGTAAACCACCAACCATTAATAATTCTTTATATATTTGTGGTGCTTGAGGTAAAGCATAAAATTTACCTTTAAATTTTCTAGATGGAACGACAAAATCTCTTGCACCTTCAGGAGATGATGCTGTTAGAATTGGTGTTTGAACTTCAGTAAATTTTTCATCATACATTTTATTTCTTAAAAAATGTAATACTTCACTTCTAAGCAATAAGTTATCTTTAACTTTTTCATTTCTCATATCTAGATATCTATATTTTAGTCTTAAGTCTTCTTGCACAGATTTACTAGATATTATTTCAAATGGTAACTCATGAAGAGATGGACCTAACATTTCTAATTTATCAACAAGTAGTTCCACTTCACCAGTTTTTATTTTATCATTATATGTTTCTTCGTCTCTTTTTCTAATTGTTCCTTCTAATCTTATGACAGACTCTTTAGCTAAACCCTTAAACATATTATCATCGTTTGATACAGTTTGTAATATACCAGTTGTATCTCTTAAATCAAGGAATAAAACACCTCCATGATCTCTTATATTTTGTATCCAACCACTCACTACAATATGTTCACCAATTAGTCTTTTTGAAATATCTTCTATCATAGTAGAATGGTAATAGTTTTTCATAATAATTCCCCCATTTATATTAATAATCACAATTATTTGGAGTTCTTGGATATGGTATTACATCTCTAATATTTTCAATACCAGTTAAATACATAATTAATCTTTCAAATCCAAGACCAAAACCTGAATGATAACATCCTCCAAACCTTCTTAAATTTGTATACCATTCAAGAGTATCTTTATTAACTCCCATTTCATCCATTCTCTTAATTAATTTATCATAATCATCTTCTCTTTGACTTCCACCCATAAGTTCACCTGCTCCTGGAACTTCTAAGTCAACTGCAGCAACAGTTTTACCATCATCATTAAGTTTCATATAATAAGCTTTTATATCTTTTGGCCAATCAGTAATAAATACTGGTCCATTAAAATGTTCTGTAATATATTTTTCATGTTCTTTTGCTATATCTTCACCATAATCTGGTTCAAATTCCCATTTAACTTTAGCTTCTTTTAATAATGTAATTGCATCATGATGAGTAATTCTAACAAATTTACTATTTAACACTTTATTTAATTTTTCAATTAATCCTTTTTCAACAAATTTATCAAAAAATTCTATCTCAAGTGGACACTTATCCATAACATATTTAACTACATATTTTAACATTTCTTCTTCTATGTCCATAATTCCATTTAAATCACAAAATGCAACTTCTGGTTCAATCATCCAAAATTCATTAGCATGTGTTTTAGTATTAGATTTTTCAGTTCTCATTGTTGGACCAAATGTATATATTTTCTTATATGCCATTGCAAATGTTTCTCCATGTAATTGTCCACTTCCAGTTATATATGATTTTTTTCCAAATAAATCTTTTTTAAAATCAGTTTTTCCATTTTCATCTTTAGGCAAATTATCAAAATCAAATGTAGTTATCTTAAACATTTGATCAGATCCTTCACAATCTGCTCCAGTTATAATTGGACTATGAAAATATACATAATTATTAGATTGAAAATATTCATGTATAGCTTGAGCAGCTACACTTCTAACTCTAAATACTGCATTAAATAAATTTGTTCTTGGTCTTAAATAAGCAACCTCTCTTAAGAATTCTCTTGTATGTCTCTTTGGTTGAATTGGATAATCTTCTGGTGAATCACCTAATAATATAATAGAGCTTACTTTCATTTCATGACTTTGACCAGATCCTTCACTTTTAACAATTTTTCCTTTTACTCTAATTGCTGAACCTACTCTAATTTTACTAATCATATCAAAATCTTTTAATTCTTTTTCATAAACTAATTGTAAACTTTTAAAATAAGTTCCATCATTAAAATCAATAAATCCAAAGTTAGATTGATTTCTATTATTTCTAACCCATCCTTCTAAAGTAACTTCTTTATTTTCATACTTTTTAATACTTTCAAATAAATCTTTAACATCCATTTCTTTCATCTCCTATTTAACTAATTTTATTTCTATTCCAACAACACCATACTTTTGTTGTTCATCTTCACTATAATATTTATTCATATCACTAGGATTAACTATTTCATTTTCATTATATCCAAGTGATATTGGATTAAAATGCTTATATAATTCTTCAAAATTATTATAAACATGTAAATTAACTACTTCACATTTAATAATTTCATCATTCAATCTATTTCTAAACTCAATTAAGTCACCTTGTTTTATCAGTCTTCTTTTTTCATCATATAGTCTCATCTCAATTGTTTTAGTTTTATTCTTTATAGAGTTAAATGGTTCATTATTAAGTCTCATTTCATGTATCATTTTTCCTCCAAAAATAAAAGAGATAGTACAAGGAGTCTATATTAGACGGTACCATCCCTTTTTTAACTTGATTTTATAACGGTTTTACCCGTGAATGTCTACTATTACTTCGACACTCCTCTTCATGGTGTTATTCACATATATATCTCATTAGTTTCCACCAACCACTAACTCTCTATTAAGAATTTATATGTTACTTCTCCACTTCATCGATTTCTTCATTAATTATACTTTTTTGAATATATAAAGTCAATTATTTAAATTCTAATTTTAGGTTTATAATTTTTTAATTAAATTAGATAATAATTATCTTATCATTTTCTTTTCACTAAATATGTTAATCAAACTATTAATTATTTCTTCATATGTATGAACATATCCTATTGAAGAAGAATATATTTCAATAATTCTATCTATATCACTTGTTTGAGCAATTTTAATTATAGATTTATCATAATATAATGTTGAATTATAATCTCTAGTAGAAGTTATATTTAAAAAACTTTCATTCGTCCATATTGTAATACTAGGATTAGGACTACATAATTCTCTAAATACACTACTTGATAAATTAACTTCTTTTTGTTTTGTTAACAAATCATTTAAATAATCTATCGTATTCATTTTTATTCCCCCTATAAACTTAATACTAGTGGTTGATTATTTAAAGCATCTATAATACTTTCTAGTTTTTCTCCATAATCACTAATACTAATAGCATCATATATTTTTAATGCTGTTTCTTTATCATCAACAACATATAATATTTCTGGAGTATTTTTAGTTCCAGTTTCTAATCTTTTATATAGTGATTCTTTAATAACATTACAATATTCATCACTAGAACATATATTTATTAGATTTAGATTATTCTTCCAAATAATAACATTTGGTATATCTTTTTCTACTTCATCAATAAATCCTTTTGTTAAATTAAAACTAACAACTAATCCACTATTATAATATTTATTTAATACTTTTTTTAAGTAACTCATTTACTCTCCTCTTAATTGTGCTATATTATACCACAATTTGAGGCTTTTTTCAATTACTCCATTATTATATTTTTAACTTTATCTAGTTCATTTTTATCAATTTCAATTTGACTTCCATCAATCATATTTTTAAGAACTATTACATTTTTATTTACTTCATCTTCACCAATTATAATTACATATTTATTATTTAGTTTATCAGCATATCTAATTTTTTGTTTAAATCCTTTTTCAATAAAACATATATTAGTACTAATGCCCATATTTCTAAGTTTATTATTTATATTATAAATATATTCAAAATTATCACACATTGGTAAGATTACAACATTTGATGGACTAACATTATCTATCTTTACTATTCCTGCTTCAACTAATTGATAGAATAATCTAGTAAGTCCTATTGATATGCCAACTCCAGGTAATTTTTTATCTGTATAATATTCTGCTAGGTTTTCATACCTACCACCAGAACATACACTTCCAATACCAGGATAATCAATTAATTTTGTTTCATATACTGTACCAGTATAGTAATCTAGTCCACGAGCAATAGTTAAATCTATTTCATAATTCTTTTGTGGTAAACCTCTTAATTCTAAATCTTTTATTACACTTTCTAGTTCACTTACTCCTAATTTAAATGTTTCATTATCACAAAAATCATTTTTTAATATATTTAATTTTTTATCATTATTTCCATCAAGAGTAATAAACTCAATTATTTTATTAAGACTTTCACTATTTACACCAAGATCACCAAGTTCTTTTTTAACTTCATTTTCTCCAATTTTTTCTAGTTTATCAACTATTCTTAAAATATCAGTTATTTTATCTTTTAATCCTAAACTTTCAAAAAATCCACCAAGTACTTTTCTGTTATTTATTCTAATAACAAATTCTCCAATATCTAGTTTATTAAATATATCATATATAACATTTACAACTTCAGAATCATATTTAATTGATAGATTATCTTCTCCAATTACATCTATGTCACATTGATAGAATTCTCTAAATCTTCCTTTTTGAGGTCTTTCACCACGAAATACTTTTCCAACTTGATATCTTTTAAATGGAAATACTAATTCATTACTTCTTTTAGCTACATATTTAGCAAGTGGTACTGTTAAATCAAATCTAAGTGATAAATCATTATCTCCTTTTTCAAATCTATATATTTGTTTTTCTGTTTCTCCTCCTGCTTTAGCAAGTAATACTTCAGATAATTCAATAACTGGTGTATCAAGAGGATAAAAACCATAACTCTTATATGTTTCAATAATTGTATTTTTCATTTTATCAAACATTAATTGTTCACTAGGATATAATTCCATAAAACCACTTAATGTTTTAGGTTCTGTTTTGTTCATAATTCATTCTCCTAACTATTTATATTTTATCATTTTTTATTTCTTATTTAAATAAAAAGATTATATGTACGACATATAATCTTTATTATGTTTATTTATATAATGTTTTAATATTAATGTCGTTTTATACAAAGCAAAGAAGGTTCATTTTCATGAACTTGATGATTATTATGATTATTATTCATTAATCTTATCATACATTTTCCTTCTTTCTTAGTTCTAAATAATACAACATTCTATAAAATATGTCAAGTTTTAGTAAGTAATCACTATTTGTCTATATAATCCTTTATCTTCAACTATATAACTTTGAATATATAAATTATCTTTTCTGTATCCATATTCTAACTTATTAAAATCACTTAAATACTTATCTATTTCACTTTCTAAATCTTCTTTACTTCTCATTGAATAGAAGATTGCTGCTGTCATACAACATTCTTCTTTTAAATATGAATGAAGTGGTATATAGATATCATGACCACGACCATGATATATTTCACTATAATAAGTAGCATTAGCTTTAAGTTTATATTTAACAATTCCAAAAATAGATACAATTATTATTAAAATTAAACTAATTATTATAATTAACTTCTTTTTCATTTTATCATTTCCATAAATTCATTTTCACTAATTATTTTAATACCTAATTCACGAGCTTTTTTATTTTTTGTTGATGTACTATTAACATCATTATTAATTAAGTAATTAACTTTACTTGATATAGCACTAATTACTTTTCCACCAAGACTTTCAATATATTCAATTAACTCATCTCTATTACTATAATGCTCTAGTGACCCAGTTATAACAAACACTTGATTTTCAAGTGGTGTATTTTCACTTTTAACATCAATAAATTCAATTTCTTTTAATATACTATCAAATGAATTAACAAATTCAGGGGTATTAAATGCTTCAATCCATTTACTCGCTATTACATCACCTAAACCATCTATTTCACTTAATTCTTCAAAAGTAATATTTCTAATTTTATTAATATCATTATCACATTTTTTACATATTAATTTTGCTCTAGATAATCCTATTTCAGGAATACCAAGTGAATATATAAAATTAGCTATTTTAACTTTTCTAGATTTTTCAATGCTTTCAATCATATTATCATATGACTTTTGTCCAAATCCTTCAAAATTAATAATTTCATCTTTATATCTATCTAAATGATAAATATCAGAATAATCATTAATCATTCCCTCTTTAAATAATTTAGATAATATTTGTTCACTTATCCCATCAATGTTCATAGCATTACGACTAGTAAATAAATCTAATCTTTTAATAAATTTAGCATGACAGAAATCATTAGAACAATATAAATATTTAACACCATTATTCTCTATTACTTCAGTTTTATGATTACATACTGGGCATACTTCAGGTATCTTAATATTATCACTTTGTGTTTTATTGTTAGCAATTTGTGGAATAATCATATTAGCTTTAAATACTTCAATTGTATCTCCAATGCCAAGTTTTAATCTACTCATAATAGATAAATTATGAACACTCGCTCTTGATACAATTGTACCTTCTATTTCAATTGGTTCAAATACTGCTACTGGGTTAATTAACCCAGTTCTAGAAGTACTCCAATCAACTTCAATAAGTTTAGTTTCAACTGTTTCATCTTTCCATTTAAATGCAATTGAATGACGAGGAAACTTAGCAGTCATACCAAGTGATAATCCGTATGCCATGTCATCAAATGTTAATACTAAACCATCTGATGGAATATCATATGTTTTAATTCTTTCTTTATATGTTAAAACAGCATCTTTCATTGTATCTTTATTAACTCTAACTCTTTCAACACATTCAAATCCAAGAGATTCAAGCCATTTAAATTGTTCTTCTTTTGAATTAGGAATTTCATCACTAGCACTAATTAATGCAAATACTATACAATTAACATTTCTTTGTGCAGTTACTCTACTATCTAATTGTCTAACAGATCCAGAACATAAATTCCTTGGGTTTTTATATTGAATATCATCTTCATCTGCTTCATCATTCATTTTATTAAAATCTGAATATTTTATAATAGCTTCTCCTCTTACAACTAATTGTCCTTTATATGGAATTGTAAAAGGAACATTTTTAAATTGTTTAACATTTTCAGTAACCACTTCACCAATAATACCATTACCACGAGTTACTCCTCTAACTAGTTTTCCCTCATTATATGTAAGAACTATTGTTAAACCATCTAACTTCCACGATAATAATCCTTCTTTATCTAAAATAAATTCACTTAAATCATCAATACTTTTTGTTTTTTGTAGTGATAACATTGGACTAGAATGTTCTACTTTTTCAAGCTGTTTAGATACTTCAGTTTCAACATTTACAGTTGGACTATTAGCAAAAGTAGTATTCGTTTCACGTTCTAAATTAACAAGTTCATCATATAACTTATCATATTCATAATCAGTCATAATCGGATCACTAAATTGATAATACATTTTAGATGCATAATTTAATGTTTCAATTAATTCTTTCATTCTTTTGATTTTATTGTCCATAATATTCACCCTCACATAAAAAGATAGTATCTTTTTAACACTATCTTTATTATATCAAATTTTAAAACAAATTATTTATGAATTTACAAATTTATAAATTATTATAAATAATACTATTTCTAAAATTATTAATACACCATCTATAATAATTATTTTTAAGTTTCTCTTATCATTGAACTTAAAATATCCAGCTAATGAAAATATAAGCGAAATAAGTAACCAAGGAATAATTATATTTATTGGAAAAATTAAAAATACGAAATATGAAATAAATCTTGTGATTATACAACCAATTGAAAAATTATAATATTCATTACTATAATTCTTTTTAACTTTTTCAACTTTAGCCTTTTCTTTTGATTTATACTTAATTACCATACTTCCACATTTATTACATACTTCATCATTTTCATTTAATATATTATTACATCTATAACACTTCATATTATTCACCTAAATAAAGTTTATCATATTACAAAATAAAAAAGTAGTTATAAACTACTTTTTAGATGTTTTTGATTTTGTTTGAGTTTTAGAATTTGTTTTTTTAGCTGGTACTTTTTTAGAAGTTGATTTTTTAGAAGTTGTTGTTTTTGAAACTGTTTTTTTTGGAGCTTCTTTTTTTGGAGCTGCTTTTTTTTGAGCTTCTTTTTTTGGAGCTTCTTTTTTTACTTCTTCAACTCTTTCTTCTTCATCATTTTCTTCTAAAGGACTATTGCTTTTACTACTAACAATATATATAATTGCTCCTACAAAAACTACACCTGCTAGAATTAATACAACTAATCCAGCATTACTTTCTTTTTCAGTTGATTCAGATTGTGTTTTGATACAATTATATCCTTCGCTAGTAGCATTTTCTATACAAGAAACTGCATCTTTATCTCCTTCTGCATATGCTTCATTAATAATTGATTCAAGTGAAGTACTATATGTAGCAGCAGCATACAAATCACTAATTACTACTAATGGTGTACCTTCATAAGATGCATCTTTAAATCCTTTTTTATTAAATGCTTCTACTACCTTAACTCCTAAATCATAATCTTTTCCGTGTTCCCAATTAACATGATCAACATATAACTCTTTGCTAATAACTTCAAAAGTTTTGTTATAACCATCTAATCCTTCTAAATATTTGTGTTGTGCCTCACAAAAAGGACATCCTCCTGCTTCAAATACATATACTTTAACCTTTGCTTTTTCTTCTGCAAATAATGTTACTGGTAACATTAAAAGTAATGTAAATAAAACTGCTAATAATTTTTTCATATTTACTCCTTTCATACCTACTTATTTATTTTATTACAATTTATTTAAATAATCAATTATTAACTTTATGATGTATTTGTTCTGTTTCCATTGTTATTTTATCAAAAGAATACCCATTTTCAATTCCATACTTAATCATATCTTCAACTTTATCTGCAGTATATGATTTTATATCATGCATTAATACTACATTACTTCTACTCTTTGAAAGTCCTTTCACAAAATAATTATAAACACAATCCTCTCTTTCTGTAGCACTACTTTTTTTAGCACAACTTCCAGCATCTTCTACACTACTTGTCCAATCAAAATAATGATATCCTCTTTTTAAAACTTCATCAGTTAAAACAGTCATTATTCCTTTACTATAATTTTTACTTACAGTATTTGATGAGCCACCAGGAAATCTTATTATCATAGATTTTTCATTTGTTATTCTTTCAACTCTAGAACTAACACTATTTAAATCATTAAAGAAGTCATCCATACTAGAATAAACTTTTTTATAATTATGTGAAGCAGTATGCAGTGCTACTGTATGACCTTCATTATATTCTCTTTTAATATATTCATCTTTTCCACTATTAGTAACAAAAAATGTTGCTTTTATTCCATACTTTGATAATACATCCAAAATTTTTGGAGTATAACTACTTGGTCCATCATCAAAAGTTAAATATATAACTCCTTTTTCTCCTCCATTTAAATTAGAAGCAGCATTAGGATTATAAACAAATACATTTCTTTTAACAACACTTTTATTATTACTAGAATCTACTGATGTATAACTTACTTCATATACTCCAACTTTATTAGTATCAACATTACCTTCTATTTTTACATCAACTACTGTATCACAATTATCACTTGCATTGGCTCCATATTCAATATAATCATTACCAAGTTTAATATAAATATTTTCATTATTTATTAACTTTATAACAGGACCTTCTACATCATCTGTAATTATTTTTCTCTTAACAATTACTTCATTATCACTAGAATCTTTAACACTATAATAAATATATCCATTTTCTTTTTTTATACTAACCTTATCAGTTAAATCACCATCATAATTATCAACTGCATTATATCCTTCTTCTTGATAAGACTGAATACTACATGAATAAACTTCATCTTTTCCATTTAATGTTATAATTGGTTTTTCCTTATCTACAACTTTTAAAAAAACTGTTTTATTCATTTTATAAATAAATTTATTTAATTGATATACTATTTTGTATTCACCAACTTTAGTATTATCATACTCACCAATCTTAATAACTTCATCAGTTATATTTTTTTTCAAATAAGTTGCTTCAATATTTGGACTAAATTCTTCATTTAATTCTATTTCATATATTCTATTAACTTTTTCATTATTTATACTAATTAAAAAAGTAGGTTTAGTCACAGCTAAAAAGACAAATATAAATAATAGTATAAATACTACTAAAAATAATAAGATATTTTTCTCTCTTAACTTCTCCATTTTACTTCCTACTTCTTAACACATTTATTGCACCAAGTACAACCATTACAACTATTATTTCTTTTACATGTTCTACACTTTGGTTGTAACTTCAAATTAATATTATTATCTGGTATTTGTAAATGACTACGTCTTGCCATTACACCTTGATACGCTTTAACAACATGATATGTTTTTCCATCTTTAACAAAATAATTACCAACTCCACAAAAAGTTAAGTTAACATTATTCTCTAAACACTCATCATATATTTTTTTTACCCATTCATAATGAAGAGGCCTATTTCCATCATAGTTTTCTCCATCAATTAACACTTGTTCTATTTGTCCTGTTTTTAGATATTTTTCTAAAGTTATTTCACCTATCATTGGAGCACACATTACTACTTTTCTTTTAACTGGAATACTTAGTAATATAGGTATTCTTTCATCTGCTCTTTTTTGATTTTCAGCAGTAAAACATAATATTACATTATCATACCCATTAATGCCCCAATCACTTGGTAAACACTCTATAACACGAGAAGCTCTTTTAGTTTGAAGCCAGAAATTAACATCTTTTCTTTTTTTTATTATTTCCCATACTTCACTTCTCCACTCATCAGCTTCACTTAAAAAGAAATCACTTGTCATACATACATGTATAAGTGAACCACTAGGTATTACATAAGATCCATCTTTATGTTTTTTTAGTGGTAAGTTAAAATTAGTTTTAGTTTTGTAAATATTACTTCCATCTTTATCTCTTTGCTTATCAAGATAATACATATAACAATATTTACATCCTTCACTATATTTAACACAACCATGCCAAGGATTCCAAATGTGTTCTAACATTATTTTTCCTTTTTATCTTTAATAAAATATAATATTCCAAGAGCCATCCACAATATAGCAAGTACCAAATCTATATATCCAAGTGAAGAACCACTATTCTTTAAATTTAGAATTCCACTTATAAGCCATGCTATAGAACAAATAATATATAATATAGCTATTGTTCTATTCTTAAATCCTTTAAATTCTTTCTTTTCTTCTCTTTTATTAACTACTTTTTTCATAATTATTTCTCCTTTAAGTTATTAATCATATTATCTATTTTATCACATGTATCACTAAAATACTTATTTGAATATTCATCATCTATTAGATGTGAATGATAATCCATTTTTAACCATAATTCTTTTTTTAATATTTTTTTCTTTTTTTCTATATATATTGAATCAACATATACTGTTATTCTATACACATTTTTCCTACCATTTATTTTTATAGTAAAAGTATTTTCATCTACTAAATTAACTTCATATTTTTCTTTATATTTTAAATAAATATCATTAAAAGTATTAATATTGTATTTATACTTCATTATTTCTCTAAATAGTAAAGCATGACCTTTATTCATATATCCATTATAAATTAGTGATTTTACTTCCGTTTCACTCATATAATGAACACTTTCAACTTCACTTTTTTGTATTTTTGTATTTTTAATATCTATATCTTTCTTCAAATAATATAAAAATCTAATAGGAAAATCAAGTAATCTAAAACCTAACTCTTCAATTTCACTTTTCTTAATATCAATTCCAAGTTCTTCTTTTACTTCACGAACTATAACATCTTTAGGCTTTTCATCTTTATCAATGTGACCACCAGTAGATGAAAATAGTCCTCCTCTTTCTTTACTAGTTTTTTGTATTAAATATTCTCCATTATTATTTTCTATGAATATTATAGATACACCAATATGTTCATTAGGAGCAAATACTTCATCTTTACTTCCTCTTGGAACACTTCTTCCAGTAGGTTTTCCTTCTTCATCAAAAACAGAAATTAATTCCATCATTTACTCCTTTCATCCATATCAAACACTTTAATATTTTTATTTTTTTCTAATATGTAATCTATAATACTATCATCATCTAAATATTTAAATACAATACTAACTTCCTTATTATTTTTAAATATTAGTTTTACATTTGTTCTATAAATAACTGTACCATTAAAACACCCTTTAGAAGTTTTTATTTCATCATATTTAAACATGCAATCTATATCAGAAAGATTTAATAACTGAATCTCTTTATTTTTATAAATAATATATTTTTCACTAACAATATATTCTCCATCATAATACATTACTTTACCAATCTTATTTAATAAATTATTATTATTTAAATAATTATATATAGATTTTAAATAACTAAATTTATTTATTTTTTCAATCTCTATATATAAAAGAATAATTGAAATCATAATTAAACCATATTCTTTTTTATAATAAAAACAAACAAAAAGTAAAATAATTGTAATAATCAAACTAAACCATCCAAATACTACATAATCATCTTTAGATTCTTTTAAATGATATTTTAAATCTTTTTTATTCATAATCACCTATTATATTTATGATTTAATCTTCTTAAACCATAAGCAAAAAAGTATGATAAACTTGGTATTGTAATTAACCATATTAATGATGCTAATAGACTTTGATTTCTAACCATTAAAAATGGATAAGGTCCTTCAATAACATTTATTAAATTTAACGCAATTAAAACAATTGCATATACCAATGTAAAAGAAATGCCTATAAAATTATCTCTTTTATTATAATCTCTTAAATCATCAAAAAATATAAATGTAACAATACTAAGTATTGGACAAATCAAATGTTGATATAACATAGATTGATGAAATAACATATATCCATAATTAAAATTATACATTGGAGCAAGTATTAACAAAACCACAAAAAATGTTAACGTTAAACAAACAGTACTTAAATACTTGAACTGTTTTAACCATGAAGGAATTTTTTTATTTAATAATAAATAAATTACAAATAAAAGTGAACTAAATAGCATTAAAATATTTGAATCTTCAGTAAAAAATTCATAACTAATTCTACTATTAACTTTTATTGTAACTATAAAACCAATTAATTCAAAAATTATAATTAATATATTTAATATTAATGAAACATCTTTCTTTTTCATATACTACTCCTATTAAGGTAATTATAACATATAATTAACAAATTAAAAACGTACAATTTTATTTGTACGTTTTATTTACTATATACAATTGAATATTCTTTAATTTGTAGAGTTGCAGTAGAATTATTAAATGTAACAACAAGCATATCATATTTTCCATCTTCACTTGGTAATATATTATATTCTTTAGTTGTTTTATTATATATCATAATATAATCATCATATGATGTTTTAGGATCTAATAATAATTTATTAAACTCTTCATTATAATCACTACTCTTTATCCAATTATTATTTTTTTCTAAATTATTAACAAGCATTAAAGCATTATCTTCATCATATGAAACCATATAATATACATTATAATTACCTAAAACATTAGAATTAATAATAATTCCATTATTTGGTAATTCAACATCTAAATAATCTTTATAACTATAAATAATATTATAATCTAAAATATATTCTTTTACATTATTAAATACATATGCTTCAAATATTAAATACAAACCAACTAATACTCCAGCTACTATATTTTTTAATGTTTTATATCCCTTTCTATAATAAATAATTCCAAATATAATTGATAAAACTGGTACTATTAAAAAACCAAGAATATAATATTTTACTTTATCAACATTTTCAACATCAAAAGCATTTCCAATATATTGTGGAACAAATAAACATGCAATTGTTAACACAAATAAAACTAATAATAATCTATGTATTTTTAATGTTTCACCTTTTAAATCATGTTGATTTAAAATAATTGGATTTTCAACTTCACCTAAATGGTTTTCTAAAGTATCTTTAATTTTTTCTCTTAGTAAACTAATTTCTTCAAGTTCTAAATCATTCTTTTTAATATTTAATATTCCATATTTAATAGATTCATTAACTCTTTCACTTTCATATTTTATAAAGAAATCACTATCAGTTTCAACACTTCTAATTATATCTTTATAATTTAATTTTTTATTATCAAATAGAAGATAATTATCATAATAATCAATATTTATCTTTTTATCTTCTTTGTATACATTTTTAAACAACTTAGTATAATACAAAATATAATTATAATTTAAATATATAATTGTTGCTACTAAAGAAACTATAAAAATTGACAAACCAACAATTAAACTTTTAAATAAAAAACCACATATTATACTAGCAATCAATACTCCAAATGTTGAACTAATTAAATAATAATATCCAAGTGATTTAAAATCACTTTTAAAGTATTTAACTATTTTAGAAAATTCTTCACTATTTATTTCCGATTCAGAACTAAATAGTTTACTTTCTTTACTTTTTTTCATAATCATCCCTCTTAATTAAATTATATCATATCAAAAAAGAAATCACTAACTAATACAAATCATTTGTATTATTTTCTACTATTTATTAACATTATATTTTCATCATAAATAGTATCATTAATATAACTAGACAATAAATAGTCTCTAACTAAATCATAAACATGAATGTTTTTTTCTTTTAATCTTTTTAATAACAAACATAACTCATTATCATTAAGTCTTTTATCTTTTAAAACAAAAACTACTCTACATTTTCTATTTCCTACAAAATTCAAACTATTTTCTAAATTAGTAGTTTCATCAATATAAACAAAACTATATTCCTGCGATTTCATATTAATGTATCTTTCTATACCTGAATAGTCTTTATTATAATGTTCTGTTTCTCTACTTAAAAATTCACCGACATTTTCACAACTCACTTCATATCTGCTTTCATTAAAAAATGCTTTAATAGTTTCATCTAATGCTATAATACTTTCTCTATTATAAACTGGGTCAAACATAAATCTAACTTTTGTAAATACATCATCTAAATCTATTATCTTAACTTCATCACTATCAAGTATTGCGTTAATAAGTTTATAATCAGTTGGATATACATAGTGTTGTGTTAACTCTTTAGCACTTTCTATGAATAATCTAGATATTTCTATTCTTTTAGATAACTTTTCATCTTTTAAATCAAATAATCGCTTTCCACAATAATATGGCATTACTATACCAGCAAAATTATCGTCAATATACAATAAATCATCAATTAAACTATTATGATTTAATTTTTTTCCAAGATATATTAATCTTTTTAATTTTTGTATTACAAACAATCTATTTTTTAACATTGGATTTTTTACAAGCTCACCATAGTCAGCTTTAACTAATTTGGAATATACTTTAAATGCTTTATTATCACGCCTGTATACTGTCCCAAAATTTCCAGATCCAATATTATCTAATTTTTTTAGTTCACTAGTACTAATATTAACCATAATAACCCCTCTTAAATTGGCATTTATTGTATCATATATAATTATTTATTTCAAATAAAAAAAGATAAACAAGTTTATCTTTTGATTTGATTAGCAATTAATACATCATATGATGGAATATTTATTTCTTGTCCTACTCTTATATTATCTGGATTTTCTATATTATTATATTCAGCTAATTTTAATGCTGTTTCATATGAAGAATCTCCATAAAATCTATTACATATATTAATTAAGTTATCACCTTGTTGAATTGTATAAGTTTGGTCTACAACTTCTTCTTGAGTCATATCAACCGTTATATTAGGGATTCTAATTACATCTCCAGCTTTTATCTCATCAGGATTATCAATATGATTATATTCTGCTATTTCATCATAATAAATACCTGTTCCATAGTATCTATTAGATATATCAAACAATGTATCACCAGATTCAATAGTGTATTCATTAAATTTTGGTTGTTTATTATTCTTTTGGAAATTTCTAACAGCAAGTCCACCAGTTACAATTGTACTTGCAGCTAAACCAGTTGCTACAATTTTTTTAAACTTTTTATTCATAATCAATTCTCCATATCTATATGAAAATTATCTCATTATTTATTACCAATGTCAAACAATAGATAATTATCTTCTTTGACCAAAATCAATACCAAGATCACTTTTAATACTTTCAGCAGCTCCTATTATTTTATTTCTTGATATTTCTAATAATTCTTCAGTTTCCATTTCAGCTAAATTTCCATATTTTGGAAAAGAATTTTCAAAAACAGTTTTATCTTGTAAATCAACTAACTCTAACATATGATAATACATAAGTGTTCTAAAATATATTATCCAATATATTTTTCATCACCTTGAAATGCAGGAGAACTATTCATTAAATCTTCTATCTTAGAATACTTTTCATCAAATTTTCTTTGAATCATTTCCCTTTCAATTCTTTTTGCTTCATCACTTACTATTGCATCTGCTCTTCTATTAAATCCATTCTTTCTTGTAATCTTGAGTCAACTTTAGTTTTTTTAAATTTATTTAAAAAACTCATACGTAACCTCAATATACTATAATAATTATATAATATATTTGCCAATTAAAAAAGCCACAAACGTGGCTTTTATTATATAGTTCTTAATTATGATACAAATCTATTAAAACATAAATCTATAAATTCTATATCTGATACTTTTTGTTCGAGATATTGATTAAATGCATCTTTATTAATTCCACTAGTGATTATATCTTTATAATGTGGAAAATTATCTTCAACATTTTCTCTTCTAACTACATATGTTTTACCACTAAAATTATATTTTACATATTCAACATTATCTATTAATGAAAATATAGAAACAGAATTATAAACTATACTTTTTTCCAAATAATAATTTTCATTTATATACCAGTCAGTTATATGATAATCAATTATTAATCCTAAATTATCTGAATCAATTTCAAATTCATAACCATATTCAGATAGTGGTAATGCTGATATTAAATTTCCATCATTACTATTATCACCAACATACTTATTTTTATATTTAATAATATTATCAATTCCTGATTTACTTCTATTAAATGGTACAACTGGTATAGTATCAAGAGTATATTTTTTGTTTGTATCTACAATAACATATTCATTTAATGTATTACTATTTACTCTATAAACATTATAAAAAGGATTATCGCATTCATAAACATAATCATTGCCAGTTTTTATAGTACAAAATCTTGGTAATTGTTTTAATGTAATAACACTTATATAGTCAATAACAAATAATGATGATAAAAAGAATATAAAAAACACAAAACAAATTAATAATCTTTTTGAATATTTATAATTTTTTGTTAGTTTACTAACTCCTATTAATGATATCATAGCTCCTAAAACAGAATATACACTTCCCCATGAACTTTCTGATGCAAGTGTAGTCATTGCAATAAAAGATATAAGAACTCCTAATACTAATAATACTATTCCTAGATTATTTCTAATTATATTAATTTTTTTTGTAGAATAATCAATAGTATTAATAATATTTTCCTCAAATTTTTCTTGATATTCTTCCTTCTTTAATCTTTCACCACTTAATAATTCATTAATACTAATATCTAATTCATCACATAGTGGTTTAAATAAAGATAGATCTGGCATATTTCTTCCATTTTCCCAGTTACCAATTGATTTGTCTGTTACTCCTAATCTTTCTGCTAATTCTGATTGAGTCATCTTTTTATCTTTACGACACTTAGCAATAAACTTTCCAATTTTTTCTTGATTCATAATTTTTCTCCTTTCACACTAAAATCATATAATATTTACATTTTATTTAACAGGAAATGATTCTAGGGTTTATAAAATTAAGAAATAAGAAATCTAATTTCTACATTATTATTTATTCAAATAATATTTACCATCTTTTGTTCTAACTAATACTTTTTGATTAATCAATCTTTTGTTTATAAATCTAAAACCATTAGGATTAATAATACCAGCTTCCTTAAATGTTTTAGCAGTTTCTTCAGAAAAGGCATTACATTCCGTTAGCTTTTTAATTATTAAATTTTTTCTTATTAATGGAATTGGTGGAATAAATACCATTAATATCACCTCATTTTCATTATACTCATCTCAAAATAATTCTATTATAAATCATAAATATATGTCAATTTTTTTAATAAAAAAACAGATGTAACTCTGTTTATTATTGAACTACTTTACACTTACAATATTCACATACTAATTTTCCAGTTGTAGGACCTCCACAATGTGGACAATTTGGTGGTAAATTTAAAGCTTTTCTTTCTTCTTCTACAGCCATTTTCTTTTGTTCATTTTTAACATGCATATCAGTTACCCAGTTTTCTGCTGCTTGATTTGTTACAGTTCCAGCTACATTTCCTACAGCATTACCTACTGATCTTCCTATTTCACGTGTTGCATTACTCACCACATTACTAATAACTCTATCTAAAAGTCCCATGACATCAATTATATCATATTTTTATTTTATTTAAATATTAAACTATTTTTTTACAAAAAATTGCATATAGCAACATATTATCTTAATATTTAAAATTATATTATAACTTAAAAAATAAGGCTTTTAATAATTTCATTTAAAGAGTTAAATCTTTAATTAATATTTATTTCGATAATAAAATATGATACTATAATATTAAACTAGAATGAGTAAGGAGAATAGATATGACTTATATTTATATGTATCCAATTATAATATTAATTATTATGATTCTACCAATAATATTATTTATATTACGTAATAATAAAAATAAAAAAATACTTATTTCTAACATAAAAAAAACAAAACAACAACTAAGATTTAAAATTATAGATACATTTTATTACAACGATGTTGAAGTAATTTTTCGTTTTCTTTTAATTGAAGAATTAGAAAGTAAAAAACTTTATGCATTAAAATGCGATTACAATACATATAAAAAATATAAGAAAAAAGAAATCAATTATGAAGATATTGGCTCATTTTGGATAACAAATATAATAAATAGCTATTATGCCAAAGATGGTGTATTAACAGATAATAAAAAAATAAAAAGTGATAATTCATCTTTTAATATTTCAATACTTAATAATGCTAGCTTTGTAGAAGGATATGCTGAATTTGATAAAAAAAATAATTAATGAATTAAAAAAAGTCGCTAGTGCGACTAATTTTTTATATGGGGCAACTACTTAACTAGTTCTAAACCTATACCCTAAAAAAATACAATTATTATCGTTTTTCAAAAACAATATATCACATTTTTAGAAAAATCAAAATCATTTATATTCATATAACAATTTATCATTTTCATATATATATGGCCCTTTTGCACTTTCATCTCCAAAATAAGTAGATCTATTATTAAATAATTCTATTAAATCATTTTTTGACTTGATTACACTTATTTGATATGGCTGTTCAAATGCTATTTTTTCAACAAATAAGTATTTATCATCTAAATTAATTAATACACCGGCATGTCCTACAAATAATGTATTAAAATCACTATCATGCAAAACAACGCTTATAAGTGATACTTTATCACTATTCAATTTAAAATCATGTGATTTTAACTTATTAGGATATACATTTTTATATTCTTCTTTTTCTATATTAGATACATCCATTTCATTAAATAAATTAATAAAATCCAATTGATTATCATTTATTGTTTTATAATCTTCATTGTTTTCAAGAACATCCATATCAAACATTAAATATGTTCCATATTCACTTTCAATTGTATTTATTTCAATAATATTTTGAAGTAAAGCATATGCTGTTATTCTACAATCTCCATCTGACTTACTATGGATCTTTTCGTATCTATCCATACAATTAGCATCATTATAAATAAAAGTATCTGTTTTATCCCAATTCTTTAAACCACAGCCCATATCTTCTTCTTTATTAAAATCATCTAACCATTTAAAAAATAAATCAACATTAGATAGTTTATGTTCATCAAATACTTTTCTTAGTTCATTTCTGTCTTTTTCATCTATTAAATTGGAAGAATAACCTATTTTATACATATCATTTCTTGCTTCATTGTTTTTATTACAAGAACACATTAATATACAAATAATAAAAATTAAAAATATCTTTTTCATAATTACCTCTAAAATAATGATAACATATTCAATTCAATAAAAAAAGTTGCATAAAGCAACTTATTTTTAATCTGGGGCCTCAATTTAACGTGTTTACGAAAAATCGGCACAAATCTATGAATTGAGATTTTCTCAATTGCTAAATAAAATATAACACAACATTATAACATTTGCAAATGCTTATGATTTGTCATATTTATAAAAACCTTCCCCAGAGGATTTCCCTAATTTTCCTTCCTCAATATATTGATTTAACATATTTAACATTCCTTTGTAATTATAAGGTAACATCATTTTCTTTAATAAAGGACTCATTAATCCAGGAACTTTTTGATATTGTTCAACTATA
>CACWLI010000005.1 GCA_902761685.1 uncultured Erysipelotrichaceae bacterium
GTAAGTGGTTAAATTAATAAGGGCGCATGGTGGATGCCTTGGCATTAGAAGCCGATGAAGGACGTGGCAAACTACGATATGCTTCGGGGAGATGTAAGCAATCTTTGATCCGGAGATCTCCGAATGAGGAAACTCAATAACGGCAAACCGTTATTATCATATAATGAATTCATAGTTATATGAGGACAACCCAGTGAACTGAAACATCTTAGTAACTGGAGGAAAAGAAAGAAAAATCGATTACCTTAGTAGTGGCGAGCGAAACGGTAATAGCCCAAACCAGTCTCAGGACTGGGGTTGTAGGACATCACAATTAAGAAGTTATAAAGTTACAATATAGCAGAATATTTTGGAAAGAATATCCATAGAAGGTGATAGACCTGTATGCGAAATGTTGTGACCTTCGTGATGTATCCTGAGTAGGTCGGGACACGTGTAATCTTGACTGAATCTGCGGGGACCATCCCGTAAGGCTAAATACTTTCTAATGACCGATAGTGAACAAGTACCGTGAGGGAAAGGTGAAAAGAACCCCGGGAGGGGAGTGAAATAGATATTCTGAAACCGTGTGCTTACAAAAAGTTCGAGCCCGTTAATGGGTGAGAGCGTGCCTTTTGCAGAATGAGCCGGCGAGTTATGTTATCATGCGAGGTTAAAGTGAAGAACTGGAGCCGAAGCGAAAGCGAGTCTTAATAGGGCGATTTAGTATGATGATGTAGACCCGAAACCGAGTGATCTATCCATGAGCAGGTTGAAGTTGGGGTGATACCTAATGGAGGACCGAACCCACGTATGTTGCAAAATGCGGGGATGACTTGTGGATAGCGGAGAAATTCCAATCGAACTCGGATATAGCTGGTTCTCCCCGAAATAGGTTTAGGCCTAGCCTTCTGATGAGCTACCTGGAGGTAGAGCACTGAATACGGAATGGCCGCGTCTAGCGGTACTGACTGTAATCAAACTCCGAATGCCAGGTTAGTATGCAGAGGAGTCAGTGTATGGGTGATAACGTCCATACGCGAGAGGAAATGAATCCTGACCATCGGTTAAGGTCCCAAAGTTTACGCTAAGTGGAAAATGATGTGGAGTCGCATGAACAGCTAGGAGGTTGGCTCAGAAGCAGCCATCCTTTAAAGAGTGCGTAATAGCTCACTAGTCGAGTGGCTCTGCGCAGAACATGTACCGGGGCTTAAGCGTAACACCGAAACTGTGGATGCTAGTTTTACTAGTATGGTAGGGGAGCGTTCCAAGGGCGTTGAAGATAGATCGTGAGGACTATTGGAGCGCTTGGAAGTGAGAATGCCGGCGTGAGTAACGTAAGGAAGGTGAGAATCCTTCCCACTGATTGACTAAGGGTTCCTGGGTCAAGTTCGTCTTCCCAGGGTAAGTCAGGACCTAAGGCGAGGCCGAAAGGCGTAGTCGATGGACAACAGGTTTATATTCCTGTACCACCTATAGAACTGATGGAGTGACGAAGAAAGCTAGTCAGAGCCAATTATTGGATTTTGGTCTAAGCACAAAGGAGTGTTGGGTAAGTAAATCTACCAACTATAACTCTGAAGTGTGATGGGGAAAAAGTTCTACGGAACTTCAACTCTGATGAAGCTAAGCTTCCAAGAAAAACTTCTAGGGCTAATTTTATAGGTGCCTGTACTCAGAACCGACACTGGTAGTCAAGGAGAGAATCCTAAGGTGAGCGAGATAACTATGGTTAAGGAACTCGGCAAAATGACCCCGTAACTTCGGAATAAGGGGAGGTGTAGCGATACACCCACAGAAAATAGGCCCAGGCAACTGTTTACCAAAAACACAGGTCTCTGCTAAAGCGTAAGCTGATGTATAGGGGCTGACGCCTGCCCAGTGCTGGAAGGTTAAGAGGAGATGTTAGTTGGACGCAAGTCGATAACAACGAAGCTTCGAATTGAAGCCCCAGTGAACGGCGGCCGTAACTATAACGGTCCTAAGGTAGCGAAATTCCTTGTCAGGTAAGTTCTGACCCGCACGAAAGGCGTAATGATGAAAATGCAGGTTACCCGCTACAGGACAAAAAGACCCCGTGGAGCTTTACTGCAGCTTGATATTGAAATCAGATGTAACATGTAGAGGATAGGTGGGAGACTTTGAAGTTAGGACGTCAGTTCTAATGGAGTCATCCTTGGAATACCACCCTTGTTATGTTTGATTTCTAACTTGCACCCGTTATCCGGGTGGAGGACAGTGTCTGGTGGGCAGTTTGACTGGGGCGGTCGCCTCCCAAAGAGTAACGGAGGCGCCCAAAGGTTCCCTCAGATTGGTTGGAAATCAATCGTAGAGTGTAATGGCAGAAGGGAGCTTAACTGCGAGACCTACAAGTCAAGCAGATGCGAAAGCAGGGCATAGTGATCTTGCGATCCCGAATGGAAGGGTCGTTGCTTAACGGATAAAAGTTACCCCGGGGATAACAGGCTGATCCCACCCAATAGTTCATATAGACGGTGGGGTTTGGCACCTCGATGTCGGCTCGTCGTATCCTGGAGGTGGAATCGCTTCCAAGGGTTGGGCTGTTCGCCCATTAAAACGGCACGCGAGCTGGGTTCAGAACGTCGTGAGACAGTTCGGTCTCTATCCGTAGTGGGCGTTAGAAAATTGAGGAGAGCTTTTCCTAGTACGAGAGGACCGGAAAGGACGCACCGATGGTGTATCTGTTGTCACGCCAGTGGCAGTGCAGAGTAGCTATGTGCGGAAGGGATAATCGCTGAAGGCATCTAAGCGAGAAGCCCACTCCAAGATGAGTTTTCTCTATCTTTAAGATATAAGATCCCTTGTAGACGACAAGGTTGATAGGTTAGATGTGTAAGCATAGTGATATGTTGAGCTGACTAATACTAATAGATCGACAATTTAATCATTTATTTAATTTGATAAATAATCACATTATCTTGTTTTCAGAGAATGATTATGGTATAATACATTTGATTGGTGACGATAGCAAAGTGGATACACCTCTTCCCATACCGAACAGAGAAGTTAAGCACTTTAACGGCGAAAATAGTGTAAGCGAAGATAGCAAGTTGCCAATTTTTTTTTGTCTTAAAAATCAATATATTTATTGATTTTTTAATTTTCTACATTTTTTTTAATAATTTATGATAAAATTATTATGGTGAGAATATGGCTAAAAGAAAATTAAAAAAGAAATATATATTTCGTAGAGTTATTTTTGCTTTAATTTGCATTATAATTATTTTTTTAATATTTATAGTATTGTCCAGTTTAATTAATTTATTTAAAAAAGATGATAATGTTATTGACATTATAACTGATAGTAATGAAAAAATTGATATTCCAACAAGTAGATTAGATTTTGATATTACGGATAAGGAAGAAAGTGATCCTGAAAGTATTGATAATATTTTTGAAAGTGGTATGAGTTTATCTAGTTTTAATAGTGTATTAGAATATAAAGCAAAAAAAATAAATTTAACAGGTGATTATTTTAAGGTTAATTACGATTTTGATAAAAAATTGCATTATTCTGAAATTGAAAAGTATTTAAATGAATTTAGTAAAAGCGATATTGTTAACTTAGAAGTGATTGGTAAAAGTGTTGACAATAGAAATATTTATGGTATAGAAGTTGGTAAAGGTGATAAGGTATTATTTATGGATGCTAATATTCATGCTGCTGAAGTTGCTAGTACACTCTTTTTAACACGTTTTTTAAGTGAATTAATAAACAATTATGAATCCGGTGATGAATTAACTATCTCGACTTTGAATAACGTTAAAATAGCTTTAATTCCGTGTATGAATCCTGATGGTTATGAAGTATATAATTTTGGTGTTAATTCTCTTAATAATAAAAACCTTTGGTGGTATCAAAACAAGGATTTAATTAATTTTGAAAACATTAAAAGTAATGCTAATGGTGTTGATTTAAATAGAAATTTTCCAACACAAAACACAGGAATGATATTTAAAGGTAAAACATTAATTAAGAATGTATCTTTAGAAAAAACAACTTCTCCAACAAAATACTTTAATGGTTATAGTGTTGGTAGTGAACCTGAAATTAGAGCTGCTATGTATTTTATGATTAAACATTATAAAAATGTATATGCTTATATTAACTTACATAGTCAAGGAAGAGTGATTTATGCTGGTAAACCAAATTTATCTAATGAATTTAATACTTTAACTACTTCTTTTGCAAAAAAAGTATCAAATATTAATGAATATACTGTTCATGGGCTTAGTTCAGAAGAAGTAGGAGAAGGAAATGACGGATCAGCGACAGATTTTATGGCTGAACTTGCTAATGGTTTTTCTTTTAGTAGTAAAACAGGTAGATTATATACAGATAGGCATGTTAATAATTCTTGTACTTTAAAGTATAAGTATCCTGTAATAACTATTGAAACAATGAAAGTATGGTCTAGTGATCCTTCATATTTTAAAGATGAATATTATAATCATGGAATAAAAAAATTGTTTTATAAATTACTAGATACTGATTTTTAATCTTATTTTAATTTTTAAAATTTATAATAATATAGAGGTGAAAAGATGACAAGGAAAAAAATTGTTGATGTTGAGATAGAAGAAGCAAATGAGAAAAAAATTGAAGTAAAAAATGATAAAAAGGACTCATTCTATAAGAATCATAGTGAAACAATTAATGCTGTTATAATTACTGTTATAGGATGTTTATTATTATTTGGTATATTTTATGAATTTTATTTAAAAAATATGGTTATAGAGACTACAAAATTAATTAAGGATGTAACAGTTACTGATAGTGGTATAGCAGATTCAGTTGAAAAAGTTTACGATTCTGTTGTAGTTGTTCAAACATATGTTAAGGGAAGTGAATATGCTTCTGGAACAGGTTTTGTTTATAAAACAGATGATAAGTATGGATATATTATTACAAATAATCATGTAATAGCTGATAGTACAGAAGTAAAAGTTAAATTTTCAAATGATAAATTATATACTGTATCAATTGTAGGTAGTGATGAATATGCAGATATTGCAGTTCTTGCAGTTGATAAGGAAGCTGTATTACAAGTTGCTAGTATTGGAAGTAGTGAATCTATGAGAGTTGGAGATACAACATTTGCTGTAGGTGCACCACTTGATTCAAGTGTTTATTCTTGGAGTGTAACAAGAGGAATATTAAGTGGAAAAAATAGAATTGTTGAAGTTAGTGATAGAAGCAGTACAAGTGTAATTAATGTATTACAAACAGATACAGCAATTAATTCTGGAAATAGTGGTGGACCACTTTGTAATGCTAATGGTGAAGTTATTGGTGTTACTAATATGAAACTTGCTAGTTCTCAAATAGAGGGAATGGGATTTGCTATTCCAATTGAAGAGGCAGTTAAATATGCTAATAGTATGATAAGTGGAGAAAAAATATCAAGACCATATTTAGGAGTTAGTATATATGATTCAAATGGATATTATAATAAAGGAAATAGTGGAGTTTACATTAATTCTGTAGAAAAGGGTTCTCAAGCAGAAAAAGCTGGTCTTCAAAAAAATGATAAAATACTAAAAGTTAATGATACAGAAGTAAGCAATACATCATATTTTAAATATGAGTTATATAAATACAATGTTGGTGATAAAATAAACATTACCATTGAAAGAAATGGTAAGGAAAAAATAGTTGAAGTAACCCTTGGAAGTAATGAAATTTAAATTAATGCTTAAGCATTAATTTTTTTATGTAAAGAAAAGTAAAAAAAATTGAAATGTAAAAATATATATGCTACTATTTAAATAGAGGATTTAGGTGATCATATGAGTGATGTAATTGCTGTAAAAGAAAGTGATTTAGCTACTACTATTGCAAATTTGCAATCAAATTATGATAATATTTCAAAGAGTTTCAGTGATGCAAGTGATATTGTTTCACAAATATGTGCTTGTGTTGAAGGAGAAGTAAGTGATACTATCAGAAGTAAATTTAGTGAATTTGATTTACAATTTCCAATAGCAAGAGAAAATCTTCAATCTTTTATAGATGACATAAAAAATGTTAATATTGCATTTGATAATGCACAATCATCTGTGTCAACTAATGAAGTAGAAGTAGACAAAGGAGGTGAATTTATAAATGTCAACAATAAAGTTTAATATTCAAATGTTTGGTGGTGGCTCTGATTGGTCTGCAGGTGTTACTAAGTCTGCAGTAGATGCTGCATTCGATTCATTTTCTGCTGAAATTGATGCAACTATGGAAGCAATAAGAGATTATGGTTCAGTAGATGCTGCTTTTGAAGCAGGATGGAGTGGAACTGACCGTGATGCATATTTAGAAAAATTCCATAAACATGCTGAAGATATTTGTCAAGTTATTGAAGAATATAGAAGTGCTGTTCAAAAACAAAAAGATGATATTATTTCAAATTGGGAGTCTTTCCAATCTGGATTAATTGGATAATTTATATAAATGAAAGGAGTGAATTAACATGGATGATATGGCAATTAAGTATGATGAAATTCCAAATATGCAAAATGCAATTGAATCATACACTGTAGCTGTAGAAGGCCATCTAAATAAAATAAAAGGCTTTGAAATAGGACAAGCAGAAGGTATTTATGGAGCTGCTCAAATAACTACAATTGATAATTATATTGATGAAACAGCAACACAAATAAATTCTATTGTAAGACATTTTGATGAATTTAAAGAAAAATTATTAGAAGTTCAAAATGCTTATGAAGCTCACCAAGCTGCTATTAAAACAGCTGATGTTGAAGCTGCACCAGAAGATGCTGGTGACTTAGTAACTGTAAATAAAATGGATTAATAGGTGATATAAATGACTAGTAATGAATATTATTATACACAACAAATAAATTCTCTTGTAGGAGAAAGACAAAGGTACATAAATCTTAGAGATAGAATATCAGGTTCCTTAATTCCAGCTTTGCAAACTCCATGTAATGATTTACAAAGTGCTAAAAGTGCTATTAAATCATCTTATGAGGTTGAAGGTGAAGGTGTGGGTGAAAAAGAGATAACTGAAACTATTGAAAAACTTAATGCGAATATTTCTAAATTAAATGGTACAGTTATATCTGAAATAAATAATAAGATATCAAGCATTAATGGTTCAATAGATTATTTTGATTATTTGCTAAGATTAGAAAGAGAGAAGGGAGAATAGTATGAGTAGATTAAAAGTTGATACTGCTAAATATAATGAGTTAGTTAGTAGTTTAAACACATGTGTTCAGTTATACAATAATTCTATAGATTCTTTCTTTAATGAAATTAATAGTGCCAGTTGGGAAGGAGATGCTGCTACAAAGTATAAAGAGGCATCAGCTATTGAGAAAGCCAAATATGTTAGTTTTGGTGAATCAATGATTAAATATGTTGATACTTTATATGAAATTGGTTCTTCATTGGAATCAACAGTATCATCTGCGAGGTAATGTAATATGACAAGTTTTAAATTTAATTATGAAAAAGCTTATTCTGAAGCAATACCTTATTTAGATAATGCTTCTACAAATATGGAAAAAATAGGTGATATAGTAGGTTCGTTAGATATTCCTAGTCTAAGTAGTGCAGGTATTATTACTAGTATTCCTGCAGAAGTTAAAGATTGCATTACTATTTGTGAAAAAGTTAAATCTGAATTTGAAACAAAATGTAAGTTAATGCAACAAACTATTGATTATTCTTGTAGTGAAACATCAAAATGTGAATGTTATGAAATCACTGCAAAAGATTTTAATGTTAATAACTAAAGAATGATTTATATCATTCTTTTTTTTACACAAAAAAATCTACACTGTTGTGTAGATTCTTTTTTACATTAATAATAATCTAAAACCATTTCTAATATTTGTTTCTTTTATTGTTTTATCTGGTTGATATTTTAAACCTGATTCACGATTATATAGTGAAAATGTATTAAAATCTATTTGATCTATTCTTTTCATTTCACTTACAGCTTTACATATTAGTTCAATAATGTTTGCTATATTCTTATTTAAAGGTAAATATATATTAAATTCTTCATCTAATTGTGGAATATATATTTCAACTAATACTTTATTTTTCATTATCAAACTCCTTATCTACAACATATCTTACGATTGTATGTGAACTATTTTTAACAACATAACCAATTTGTTTAAATAATAGTTTTCTTTCCTCAAGAGATAAGTTTGGCATCTTTATAGATAATTGATTTGCTGCATTTTCACCTAACCATATACCACTAGATTTATCTATATTTTTAATGAACCAACTTTCTGATTCTAAACTTTTATATGAATTATAATCATCATATATTATAAATTTATTCTTTTTATAACTATTAATTTTTTCGAATACAAAATTAAATGTTTTTTGAGTTTTTTCAGGTACATTATTTTTAAATGCACCAAGACCAATTATTATAAATATATTCTGATAATCATTCTTTAAGTCATCTAATGTTTCAATTCTTATTTGTTTTATTACAGTATCAAAATCATCATTATATACTTTAATTCCTTGGAAATTATTATATATTTTTAATACATCAATAATTCTAATTTTTGTATTAGGTATTTGTTTAAATAATTCTATTAATCCATATATGAAATGGATGTTTTCTTGTAAGTTATTTGAAATAACTGGTGTGTAATTTGCATTAAAGTCATATGTACAAACTGATAATTTATTTTTTGAGATACCAACAGGTATTGTTGATAATTCATATTTAGTATTGACTAATTTATCTACTGTGAAGAAATCTGGTAATGTTGGAATTCTAGGTGCTTGTTTTAGTTTTGCATTCTTTAAGCTAGTAGCAACTTCACTAATTGTTTTATTTATTTCATCTGGCTTAGAAATGTATGCTGTTTGAAATTCTAAAGCTGTATCTAATTTAGCAATCCCTCTACCAAAATAATTAGCTGGAACAAGAGTCTTTGGAGCATCTACAGTCATTTTGTAATCAGCTTGTTCATTTAGTTTTAATGAAATCTTATTTGGGAAGAATTGTAACATTTTCATTCTAATACCTGTTGCTAAAGAGTTTGTTACAATAAATGTAATACCAAATTTTGGTCCTTCTTTAAATAAATTATAGAACTTTTCTGCTATTTGAACTTGTTGGTCATAAATTGTTTCAAATTGATGTATTATACAAATAATATTTGGAAGTGTTTTACCACTTGTTTTAATGTAGTTTGTATAAGAACCCATATAATCTGTAAACAAAGTTTTTCTTCTTGCTATTTCTTTGTTAATCATTGTATAGAAACTATTTATTTTTTCTAGTTCATCTATAAACACAATATCTCCAACTTGAGGAAAATCTTTAAATTTAGATAATGTTTCAGCACCAAAATCTAATATATAAACATTTACTTCTTCTGTAGTGTGTTTTGTACAGATAGAAGTAACCATTGTTGTTATTAGATTTTCTTTTCCACTTCCTGGAATACCATAAACAAGTAAGTTTCCTGTATTTGTTAAATCTACAGATAATAAACTTTGTGTTTGTGCTGATGGGTTATCAAGTTCTCCTATGATTGCATCTATAACATAAGGTTTAGTTTTAAAATTATATTTTTCAATTAAATTAGATAAATATATTTCTGCTGGAATACTATCTAACCATAATTGTCTCGTTTTTATATTATTTGTTTGTGCTATATTATATAAATATTTTACGATGTTTGTTAATTGATCACCATTATTAGCTACTTTTGTTAAATCTTTGTTTCCTATATTATTAGCTGTTTTAATTACATCCCCTGTATTATCTATAAATGATATTGCATCATCTATTTTTTTAACAACTCTTTCTGTTGGAACATATGGGGCCCCTGCCCATGCTGATTGTCCTAATTCAAATAATTCATCATATCCAACTTGTAAGTAGAAACGACCAGTTTCTTTAATTGAAGCAGCTTCTGGTCTTTTTAGCATTTCCATACTATCTGCTTTAGTTTGTACTTTTAAACAAACTTTAAATCTTGAGTTTGACCAAATTTGATCATTTACGACACCACTTGGTTTTTGAGTGGCTAATATTAAGTGAACGCCAAGTGAACGACCAATACGAGCTGTACTAATTAATTCATCCATAAATTCTGGTTGTTGACTTTTAAGTTCAGCAAACTCATCTGAAATAATAAATAGGTGAGGTATTGGTTCATCAATTAAACCTTCTCTATAATACTTTTGATATTTATATATATCAATTGTACTTTCTCCTAATTTATCTCTTACTTCATTAAATTTTCTTTGTCTTCTTTTAAGTTCACTATTAATTGATACAAGTGTTCTATTCATTTCACTAACATCTAAGTTAGTAATTGTTCCTGATAAGTGAGGAATTCTAACACCAGTTTCTTTGTTTTCAAAAGCACCAGCAAGTCCTCCACCTTTATAGTCTATTAATACAAAAGATACTTCATCAGGATGATAATTAATTGCCATTGAAAGTATATAAGTAATTATAAATTCTGATTTTCCTGAACCAGTAGAACCAGCAATTAATCCATGAGGTCCATGTGCTTTTTCATGTAAATCCAATCTAAATATTTCTCCTGTTGGTGAAACTCCAACTGGTGAAGATAATGTTGAAATTGGATTGCTTGTTGACCATTTGTTAAGAATATTTAATTGTTCTATATTACCAACATTATACATTTCTAAGAATGATAACATTGTTGGGAATGTATAAATGTCATTTAGCGTTTGAATTGGAACATTTGATAATTCTCTAGCCATTCTATACATATCCATATTTTGATATACTTCAGTAGTAAAGTTAATCTGTTTACTTTTTGCAAATTCTTTTTCAAATATACAGCTTCCTTTACTAGTAACATAAGCATATTTATTACATGAATTTGGCAAATTTTTTAGAGCATTATCAATTATAAGTAATGAAAATCCAATATTTTTATTAAATCCTACTAATTTACTTAAAAATTCTAAATCTTTGTATTTTTTATAATTATCAGTAATTATTAGATAATATGGATTAAAACTTTTATAATAGTCTTTTGTTTCAATTTCTTCATTTATTTCTTTTGATGCATTTTTTATTTCTTCTCGTCTATTATTATATAGGTCATCTATTTCTTTTAGTATTTTTTTTGCTTCATCTTCATTTTGAGCAAAATATCTAATTGACTTGTCATCAGAATATATATGTGGTACAAGTTTTAAATATTCCCATTTTTGAACATTTTTATCATTTGTTAAAAATATTACTTTTAAATCTTTTGGATTATGTAAGCATAGTAGTTGAAGAATAATTCCATTTAAATAGTCTTCGCTTTGTTCAAAGTTACATATTATTGATGAAACAAAATTATCACAAAGAGATAAAGTTATTGGAACATTTAGTAAAATTTTAGATGTTTCAGCAACACCTTCGGCTCGTTGTATTAAATTATCTTCATCTAATGTAAATTTTTCTTCTGGTGCTTTTATTTTAATAGAAGATTCAACATTTCCAAGACCAACTCTAATTGTTAAAAAATCTGGATCTGTTATTTCTCTTTCATATAATCTATTTTTTAAACCTACAATATTATCAAAGCATTCTTTACTTGATGGATTATTGTCAAATAGTGATTGACTTTCAAATTTGATAATTTTATTTATTTCTCCTTGCTTTTTATCTAAATATTGATTATATTTTGTCTCTCTTTGCTTATCTTTAAGTGTTATCCTTTTATTATTATACCATTTCATAATTTTTGGAAGTAAGAAACTACATATTAGCATTACTGCAGCAGTAACTATAGAAATAATTAATTCATTTTTCTCTACTTTTCCTTGTCCATATTTATTTATACTTCTATATGCAGTTACTACAGAAGTGACAACCATAGTCATACCAGTTCCAAGTTGAAATAATACTGGAACATCATCTTTAGTTTCTTTGTTAGTTGGAGCATCTATTATTATTTCTTCCTCATCATATCCAATAGTTAATCTTGGTTTATGAAAGAAAAAATCATCATCTTTATATAATCCAATATCGTTTTCTCCCATATTATAATCTAAATATTGAGAATTATTAGCATTTTCTTTTGTATTAACTTTTAAATTTTGATTAACTATAACATTTCCATTTGGAATAAATAATCTCATAAATGTATTCATCCAAATAAGTTTTAAGTTATCAATAAAAATAACGTCACCTATATTTAATAATGTCTTTTTAGTAACTATTCTTTTATTAATATATAAGTTAGTTTTGCAAGATTCATTTTTTTCTATATAAAATATATTATTATCACAAGTAAGTTTTATTTGATTTGGAATAGTTATTCCATTTGTATATGTGATGCTATCTGTTGTAGCAGATCCAATTGTAATATCGTTAGTGGTATTAATTACAATATCTTCATAATTGTTATTGTAATTATCATATGTATATAAATAAAATGGCTCTATAATACCTTTTATTTTTACTTCATAAAATTTATAATTTTCTAAAATAGTATCACTATTTGAATTATTAATAATAATATCATCATTATTTTTTATGTACCAACTTCCATCTTTTGAATATATATTAAAAAATACTTCAATATTAGTAAAATTTGGAGTATAAGAAAATAAAAAACTTTCACTTACTTTTTGAGGTAAGTTAAAAGTATTTAATTTTTCTTCATCTGCTAAATATAGTTTCACAACATCACATCCTACTTTTTATTCTATGTAATTATTATATCATTATATGGTTTTATCATCAATTGATTTCAAATAATTTTTAACATAGTTTTTTGTTATATTTTTACCCTTAAAGCAATGAAAATAAAATTGCACACATCCTATGCCAAATTTAGGGGTATTATATTCGAATATTTTTAATTGCTTTAAATTTGGATTTTCTATATGAGTAATAGCATTAAAATTATGCATTACATCATTGAATAGTTCTTGCAAGTTATTATATTCTCTAATACCAGTTAATTCTTTAAAGCTATTTTCCAACCAATAGTATTTATTATTTTCTTTAAAAACTAGAACACTATGACAATAAAAATTTAAATTTGGTATTACAAAGAAGTATGTCTTGCAAGGAATATTTGCATCTAATAAATATTTTTTATCTAGTTCAACTGTTTCCCAGCATATACCAACTCTTGATTTTTCTAATTCTTCATATGATTGAAAATGAAAGTTTCTTGGTAAGCCTTCTCTAATATGTTCATATACTTTCCCATTTTTATCGGTCCAACCATATTTTATATCCTTGTTTTTATTAAAAATTTCTTGTGCTTTTTCTAGCATACTATTCACCATAAATAGTATATCATGTAATGTTATATTTTTATAATAAAAATAAGGAAAAATGTAGATTTTTAAATAATAATATGTTAAAATTTATATCGTTAGCTGTGAAGGAAAGAGATAGAATACAAATTAATAGAGAATTAGTGGTTGGTGGAAACTAATAATGAGTATCTTGAAAATGGCTCTGGAGTTAAAACGTTTTATTCGCGATAAGAATATAAAGAGCATGATAAGTCATGAATTAAGGTGGTACCACGGCAAAGTCGTCCTTTAGTTTATGGCTTTTTTATTTTAAGGAGGGAAATTATGGAAAATAAAAAGTTTTATATTACTACACCTATTTATTATCCAAGTGCTGAGTTTCATATAGGACATTGTTACACTACAATAATTGCTGATGCTTTAGCAAGATATAAAAGATTATGTGGATACGATGTTTTCTTTCAAACTGGTACAGATGAACATGGTCAAAAAATAGAAAAGAAAGCAGAAGAAAAAGGTGTAACACCAAAAGAATATGTTGATCCAATAATTGAAAATGCTAAAGATTTGTGGAGTAAATTAGGTATTTCTTATGATTATTTTATTAGAACAACTGATGAAGATCATTGCAAAAGAGTTCAAGAAATATTTAAGAAAATGTATGATAAAGGAGATATATACAAAGGTGAATATAAAGGACTTTATTGTACTCCATGTGAGTCTTTCTGGACAGAAAGTCAATTAGATGAAGATGGAAAGTGTCCTGATTGTCATAGAGAGGTTCATGAAGTAAGTGAAGAAGCATATTTCTTTAGATTATCTAAATATCAAGATCAATTGGTTAAATTTTATGAAGATAACCCTAAGTTTATTCAACCTGAGTCTCGTAAAAATGAAATGTTAAATAATTTTATTAAACCAGGTTTAGAAGATTTATGTGTATCTCGTACATCATTTAATTGGGGAATACCTGTAACATTTGATGAAAAACATGTTATTTATGTTTGGATCGATGCTTTATCAAATTATATTACATCACTTGGGTATCCAGATAATTTGGATGATAAATTTAAAAAGTATTGGCCAGCAGATATACATTTAGTTGGAAAAGAAATAGTTAGATTTCATACTATAATTTGGCCTTGTATGTTAATGAGTTTAGGATTAGAACTTCCAAAACAAGTATTTGGTCATGGCTGGTTAATAATTGATGGTGGAAAAATATCTAAATCACTTGGTAACTATAAAGATCCAAGAGATTATATAAATTCTTATGGAGTTGATGCTGTAAGATATTATGCATTAAGAGAAGTACCTTTTGGAAATGATGGTAATTTTAGTGAGGAATTATTAATAGCTAGAACAAATGCTGATTTAGTTAATACTTTAGGAAATTTAGTAAATAGAACAATTGCCATGAGTAAAAAATATTTTGATTCAAAAGTTGAAAATCCAGGTGTTTTAGAAAGTGTTGATGATTCTTTAATTAGTTATGCTAAAATGCTTCCAAGTTTAGTTGAAAGTAAAATGAATTCATTAAAAGTTAATGAAGCATTAGAAGATATATTTGAGTTATTAAAGAGAAGTAATAAATATATTGATGATACTACTCCATGGGTTTTAGCAAAAGATGAAACTAAGAGTGATAGATTAAAAACAGTTTTATATAACTTACTTGAAAGTATTAGAATTAGTGCTATATTATTAAGAGCATTTATTCCAGGAACATCAGATAGAATATTTAATATGTTAAATACAAAGAATATTGAATTTGATACTTTAGAATTTGGTAATCTTGAAACAAATATTACTCTTAATGAATCAGAAATATTATTTAATAGAATAGAAACTAAGTAACATACTTAGTTTTTTATTTATTTTTTTAAATTATTATTTTATAATAAATGCTATGAAAAAGAAAAAGTATATAATTTTAGTCATATTATTTATGAGTATATTAGGTATTATTTTATTTATTTTTAATAAAATATATTTTAAAACATATTTAATTAATGATACTAATGAATTACTAAAGTTTTCATATTCATTGCCAGAGGGAGAATATGATTTTAAGAATGGAATAGTATATAGTAATTCTAATGTAATATATGATAAATATTTTTTAGATGGAAATGGTAAAATATTTGTAGATAAATATGGAAATGTTAAACTATTAATAGAATCAAATAATAAGTGTATTAGTAAAACATCTGTTGGATATATAAAAATCAGTAATGGCTCATGTTTAAAATTTGATGAATTGAAGGTTGAGCTTATTAGAAATAATTCAAAAATATCATTTAATACTAATAAAGATAATTTAGAATATAAAATATCTAGTGAAGATGATTTTAAAGGTGTTTGGATTAAAAAAGATTATACAGGTAATATTATAATAGAGTCATATAGAGAAGATGATAACTATATATGGTTTAAAGATGAAGAGGGAAATATTAGTGATGCCATAAAATTTAGTGTTAATTGTTTAAATACTAATAAAACTAATTATAAATCTGATATATTTTATTGTAGTGGTTCTACTGTAATAATAGATAACATTGAATGGGTTGTAATTGAAGATACTAATTCAAAAATTAAACTTATGAAGTTAACACCAATTGATAATAAACTTTATAATTGTTCGCAAGAAGAAAGCAATTATTGTTTTTATATGAATAATAAAAAGAGTTCATATAAATGGAGTAATTCTTTTATAAATTTTTATTTAAATAATATTTATATTGATAGTCTATCTGAAGAATTGAAAAGTAAATTATCAGTAAATTATATTTGTGATGATTATGATGTATTTGACTGTGATAAAAGTTCTTGTGGAGGATATAGTAAAGAAGAAATAGAATATTATGGATATAATTGCAATAATTATATAGAAAGTAAGATAAAAGTAATATCTTATGATGAATTCAATTATGTATTTGTTAAATCTAAAAATAAGAATGTACTTAATGGAAGATATTGGGCAATTAATTCTTATTCAAAAGATAAAGCTTCAGTAGTACAAAGTGATTATGAATTCTATATTTTAGAAAATCCTACTAGTATAGTTGATGTTAAACCAGTTATAGTATTAGAAAAATAACATAAATGAACTTGAAATTTTAAGTGAAATCAGTTATTATTAATATAGTAAGGGTAGGAGGATATATAATATGGATGATGGTAAAGGTCAAACTATATTTTTATCAATTATTGGTATTGCTACATTATTAGTTGCAATAATTGGCGCTACATTTGCTTGGTTTAGTATAACTGTAACTGGAAATGATAAGCCATCAGATATGATCATCACTTCAAGTAATTTGGGGCAAGTAAGTTTTACTGATGGGACTGTTATTGATTTAAAAGGACTTATGCCAGGTACATTTACAACTAAAACATTTACAGTAAGTCAAACGGATCCTTCTGCAACTGGAAAAATATCATATAACATTGTATTAAATATAAAAAGTAATACTTTAACACCAAACGCTGATAATCAATTTGTTCATTCATTAAAGTCTTCAGGAAATTCTAATGGTGGAAAATTAGCTACTTTAGAAAAAACATCTGTTCCAGTTGAAAGTATGGTTATTGGAAGTGGAGTTATTGAAGGATATGAAGTACATACGTATGAATATACAATTGGTTTAAATAATATTGATGCCGATCAAAATGCTGCCCAAGGAAAAGAATTTTCTGGATATTTATCAGTAGTTCTTACTGATGAAGGATTAAATAGTAAATAAAAATTGTAAAATAAGAGTGAAGTAATTCACTTTTTTTATTTGTTTTGTTGTAAAGAATTTTTAAATTTGTTAATATTAGATTATGATATGGAGCATATAAATGAATAATAAGAAATTGAATAAAATTAATTTAATAATATATATTGTTGTTTTGTTTTTTGTTTTTGTTATGCTTATTGTGATGGCTCATGCTTTTTTTACAAGATCATCAAAATCAACTAATGATAATAAAGTTATTAATAGTGTAAATATGCTTACATCATTTGATGAAAATAATCAAATAAATATTCATGGAATTAATAATGGATATATTGAAACTAGAGAATTTAGTATTGATAATTATAGTAGTGATACAATTGGAAATTATAAAATTATTTTAGAAGTTATTACTCCTTTATCTAATATGGTAGATGAAAATTTTGTATATTCTATTGAAGGGGAAACTGATAGCAAAGATAAATCTAATAGTTTAATAAATGTAAATAATGTACCAGTTCCAGTTGTAACAAAAGAATTAACTGGAGGAAGTATAACACCAAATACTACACATAAATATAAAGTAATATTAAAAATGAATGATAGTAATATAAAATATCCAGGTGATAGTCTATTTTCTCTAAAAATAAAGGTTAAAAGTGATAACTAGGTGAATTATGGAAGAAGATAAAAATATAAAGAGAAAAAAAATATTTAGAATGATATACAAAATAATAAGCTATACTTTTATTATTATTTTAATGATAGTTGCTTCATTTTTTATTGTATATGTAGTTTGTGGTAAATTAGCAGAAAAGAAAGGGGAAAATCCTCCTTTTGGATTATATACTATAATTAGTCCTAGTATGACACCAAATATTAAAGTATATGATGTTGTTTTTGTTAAAAAAATGGATTCACATGATTTAAAAGTTAATGATGTTATTACTTTTTATTCTACTAATTCATTTTTTGGAAATACTCCAATAACACATAGAATAGTTGAAGTATTAGATGTTCCTGATGTTGGAACAATGTATAGAGTAAAAGGTGATGCTAATCAAAGTGTTGATAATGAAAAAGTATATCCAAGTAATATTATAGGAAAAGTAATGTTTAAAATTCCTCAACTTGGAAGATTACAATTCTTCTTAGCTTCTAAAAGTGGATGGTTAATAGCAATATTAATACCAGCAATATTTATCATTTTGTATGATGTTTATAAATTAATAAGGCTAATAAAATTAAAAAATAAACTAAATACATTATCTGTAGAGAATGCATAAAAAGTTTCCATAAAGGAAACTTTTTTATCTAAGTAGGAATGTCAATAATTTTGAATTATATTTTTCTTCATCTGCATTGTTTAAATCTACCATTTGTGTATTTATTGGCTTATAACCAAATTTAAAACATAAATTATGAACAAGCCATTCATTTAACATAGAGTCTTCTGTTCTATCCCAATTTGATGGATATAGTTTTTCATATTCAAGTAATAGTCTTGTTATTTCTAACATTTCTTTGTAGTTATCTATTTTATATGAATTATATATTTGTATATTACTATCACTATTTCTTCTATCATCAATTATATATATGTCTTCATTTTCGTCATTTATTATTCTAATAATTGTTTCTTCATTTGCAATAAATACATCTCCATTACTATAAGTACCAAAAGGAATAGATGAATTATATTCATGACTTTCATTTATTGAATAATTTGGAGTGCTATTATTTTTAAATTTTGGTGTAAATAGAATAATTAAATATGTCGATAATAATAAAAATGCTTTTTTACTTTTTTTCATAATAACCTCCATTGAGGTCATATTTTAACATATTTCTTGTTTTTTTAAAAGACAAATAAATGTTAAATGATTGTTTTTTTTATAGACAAATCTTTATAATTGTATTATTCTTAAATTAGATAGTAATAAAATGTTTGTTTTATTAGAAAGGAGAGTTTATGAAAAAATTATTAGGAGTTTTAGTTGTTGCTATTATGTCATTTGGTTTCATTACAGTAAATGCTGCAGATGCTACATTAAATAAAGTTATTGATGCTGCTAAAACATTATTATCAGGATCAGGACTTTCTGGAGTTACAATTAATGAACCAAAAATTGATGGTAAAAAATTAACTATTGAAGTTGATATGGGTGGTGGAACTGTTAAAACTTTAGTTTTCGATTATGATTCATCAAGTGGTAAAGCTGTTTATAATAGAAGTAGCCAAAATGTTGGTGAAAGAGATTTTGATCGTATGATTTTAGAATATATTGTAGAAGCAGTTGCTACTGTTAATGATCAAAAAGTTAATGGAAGTGTTCCAACAGGTGAAAGTCTTGTTAATAATATAGCTAATTATTCATATAATAAACATGGTTATGAAGGTTCTTTATCTGGATCAGATGTTTCTACTTTAACTATTAATCTTAAATGTATGAATTTAAGTGGAAATGCATCTTCATGTTTATCTAATAATAATGTAGCAAATCCAAAAACAGGTGTGTTTGCTCCTGTAGCTGGTTTATCAGTTTTAATTGTTGCTAGTGTAGTATGTTTATTATGGATTAGCAAAAAAACTGTGTATAATGGTTTATAATAAATAACGCAGATTTATATCTGCGTTTTATTTTGTATTAATTTTTTTTATGTTATAATTATAAAAGGTGAAGTATATGATTAATATATTAGATGTATGTAGTTCAAGTTCTGTAATGAATATAGTTGCATTTGTAAAACTTGCCATAACAATAATTACTATTGCGGTTCCTATTATATTAATTGTATCTTGTATGATTTCTGCATTTAGAGCAATGACTTCTGGTAATAGTGATTTAGTAAATAAACTTTTTGGAGAATGGATTAGAAAGACAATAGCTGCTATTATCATATTTTTTATACCAAATTTAGTTTTTATAGTAATTAGTACAGTAACAAGTAATGAGGATGTAAAAAATTGTTATCAGTCAGCTAGTTTTAGTAGTGCAAAACAAAAAGCATCAAGTGAAAAAAGTAGTGCTGAGAAACAAATAGAGGCATGGAAACAAGAACAAAAGAAAAAACAAGAAGAAGCAAAAGCAAGAGTTCAAAAAGAACGAGAAGAAGAAAAAGCAAGAAAACAACAACAAAAACAACAAACAACTTCTTATACCACTTCTTATGAACCTACTGGTTCAAGAACAACTACGACAAGTGTTTCTAAAGTAGATATGACTGATTTAGGATGTCCAGTTACTTATGCAGATAGTGTTAGACAATATTTATATTTTAATTCATCTGTTGTTAACGAGGTACATAGTGCAATGAGTAGCTGGTGTAAAAATTTTGTTAGTAGAAGTCCATACACTAATAGAATAGAAACTGCCGGAGCCTATGTGCAAAAAGCAGGATACCATGGAAGAGGACTAGCTGTTGATTTTTATAATAATTGGACTTATACGGAAAATGGAAAAAAATATAATCCATATGCTAGTCAAGGTTCAGCAACATGGAATAGATATAAAACATTTATATGTGAAGTATGTAACGGAAATGAGAATTGTGATAAAAATATAACATATCAGATGTATTATGGTTATTTTAAACAAATAGGATGGTGTTGGGGAGGTAACTGGAGTGAAGGTTACTTTGATCCAATGCATTTTGAAAAAACTGATGGAGGATGTTCTGTTGCACCTAGCAATAGAATCAAATGTTAATGAAAAAGAGAGTATTATTGTTAATTTGTTTATTGTTTTTAGGTGGTTGTAATATAAATGTTAATTATGAATTTCATGAAAATAATATTAAATCTTCTTTAGATTCAACATTTACATTAAAAGAATACTATGAAGAGCTAGAGAGTGAGAATGATGATCAAAGTATTAGTGATGAAAAAATATATAAAACGCTGATACAAGATATGGATTCAACAAAAGTTCAAGCATTTAAAGACACAACTAATGAGTTTTATGAAAGAGAATCATTTAATAAAAATAATGATAAGTATAGTATAAAATATTCATATAATTATAATTATGATAATTTTAAAAATAATTATATTTTAAATAATTGTTTTGATAAATTTGAATATAGTGAAGATACTAATTATTATAATTATAAAATATCTGGAAATTATTTGTGTAATAAAGATATAACATTAAAAATAAGTGCGGATAATGGAATAGATAATAGTAATTCTATAGATATTAAAGATAATGTTCATAGTTGGTATATTTTTAAGGAAGATAATGATATAGAGTTCTCAATTAGAAAAGAAAAACAAGAAATATCTTCTAATACTTTTTCTCCATTAAGGATTGTTGTTTTTGTTATAATTATACTTGGTTCAATAACATCATATGTTTTTATAAATATGTTAAATAAAAATAGTTCAAATTAATGAACTATTTTTATAATTATGTTAATAATTTTGTAAATGATTAAAGATAAGATTAATAATATTATTATTCCACTCATAACTAGGTTTAAATTAAAAACTTGAGATCCATATAATATAAGATATCCTATTCCTGATTTTGATGTGAGAAATTCACCAGTTATAGTTCCTATTAAACACATTGATATATTTATTTTTAAAGTGTTTATAATTGTGTTTTTTGATTCTGGTAAAACTAAATATAATAAAATATCTAGTTTTGATGCGTTGTATGTTTTTAATAGTTTTATCTTGTTTTTATCTGTATTTATAAAACCATTATAAATTGATTGAAAGCTAACAATTATAGATATTAAAATAGCTATCACTATTATACTTTTTTGATTTGCTCCAATCCATATTATTATAATAGGACCTAATGCTACTTTTGGAAGAGAATTAAACATTAATAAATATGGCTCTATTATTTTATATATAAAATTGTTGCTATATAAGATAATAGCCATTAGTATTGATAAAATGCAAGTTATAAGAAACGAAACAATTATTTCTATGACTGTAGTATTAACATGTATGAATAAATTGTTTTTACTATATAATGTTCCAATTGTTTTAATTATATTTGATGGAGAGCTAGTTATAAAAGAATTAATAAGTCCATATTTGGACAGTAACTCCCATGATACTATTAAAATAATAAATATAAAAATTTGTGATAATAATATTATTGTCTTTTTCATTTTCTCATTTTTTAAGTATTGTTTATATGTCATTATTCATCAATATCCTTCCATATTAGATTAAAGTAATCAATGTTATTATCTTTAATTTCATAAATATTTTTAATTTTAGAAGGTCTTTTTGATAAAACAATAACTCTATTACAATATTTTATTGCTTCATTTATATCATGTGTTACTATTATTGCTGTTTTATTTTGCTCTTTAATAATTTTATATACGTCATCTGATACTTTTGTTCTTGTTTGATAATCTAATGCACTAAATGGTTCATCTAGAAGCAGTATATCAGGTTTAGTAGCAAGTGTTCTAATAAGAGCTAGTCTTTGTTTCATCCCACCGGATAATTCATTTGGATATTTATCTTTAAAATCTATTAAATTGTATTTTTTTAACAAATTTAGTACATATTTTTTACTATTTGTGTTTAATTTTTTTGAAATTTTAAGTCCTAATATTGCGTTTTCATATATTGTTAACCATGGAAACAGTAAATCTTCTTGAAACATATATCCAATTGTAATATCATTTTTATTGTAAATTTTTCCAAAATAGTTATTATCTAAATTAGATATGATGTTTAGTATTGAACTTTTTCCACATCCACTTGGGCCTATTAATCCTAAAAATTCTCCTTTATATAAATCAAATGATATGTTATCTAAAGCTTTAGTTTCATATTTTAATGAATAATATGATTTTGATATATTTTTAATTTCTAATAGTTTATTTGTTAAATTCATTAGTTATAAGAATTTCTGGTGTGATTCTTTTATTAAGTGCTTTACCATATATCATAATATCCATTAATCTATTGTAATCATCTATATTAATGTATGTACTATCATACCATGAATCAGCATTTTTATATCTTTCTACTATTTTTGTTAGATCTGACAAAGTAGTATCAGGAAATTGATTAAGTATAGTTTTTGCAATTGTTTTTGAGTCATTATTTTTTACAAATTTTAATCCTTTATTTAGTGCATTATTAAATCTTTTTATAATTTCTTTATTATTGGTTATATATTCTTCTTTTGCATAAAATGTAGTATATGGAACAGTACCTGTTATATTACCAAGTGATGATAAAACGCAACCATATTTTTGTTTTTCTATAGACGAAGCATTTGGCTCAAATAGATTTACAAAATCTCCTTGTCCTCCTATATATGCTCCCGTTAATCCTGAAAATTCAACACTAGTATTTATTTTAATTTTATTTTCATCTATATTTGATTTATATAAAGCATATTGAAACATCATAAGTGGCATTCCGGCTGTTCTTCCTGCTAATACTTTTTTTCCTTCTAAGTCACTCATTTTAAAAATATCTTTATATTTACAATCACCAACTATAAACTGACCATCTCTTTTTGTTAATGAAGCAAATGAGATAAGCCTTTCTTTTGAATTGTTATATACATACATTGTTGCTTCAGGACCAGAAAATCCAATATTTGCATCACTGGATAATACAGAAGTTGCTACTTTATCTGCTCCTGGAGTTAATAATACCTCTATATCTAAATTTTCATCTTTAAAGTATCCTTTTTCAATAGCAACATACCATGGAGCATAAAAAACAGAATGTGTTACTTCTGAAATGGTTATTTTATTAGTATCTTGTTTTTTGTTTAAAGAAATAAGCAAAATTATACATAGTACCAGGCAAGTTAAAAAAACAATTATTCTTTTCATATATTCCTCACTTTCATAGTATTTTATTCTTAATTACTTATTTTGTGTTTACATATGAAATATATTTTTTTATTTTTTCTATTTAAATGTGTTATACTATTATATATGGAAAATATGAATTTTTGGGTTGCACAATTTATAGGTTTAATAGCATTAGTGTTACTTGTAATAAGCTATTATAAAGAGAATACTAATAAAATATTAATTGTTCAAATAGCTTCTGCATTATTATATTGTGTACACTATTATATGTTAGGTGCAGTTAGTGGATTTATGATTTGCTTTTTAGAAGTATTAAGAGATTATGGTTATTATAAAACAGATGCGGATAATTATATTTTTTTGGTCTCAATCCCAATATATATATTTTTAGGTTTTTATAACTATTCAACAATTGTAGATTTACTTCCTATATTTGGAAGTTGTATTGATGGATTTGCTCTAACAAAGCATAAAAGATTTCTTGTTGTTGGTTCAATAATAGCATATATAATATGGTTAATATATGATATAAATGTTAAATCATATTCTGGTATATTAACAAGTAGTTTAGTTATCATTACAAATATATCGATATTATTATTTGATAAAAAACTATTTGATAAAGAAGTTATTAACACTCACATTGACAAATTTTAAAAGAAAAGTAAATTTTCTTTTTGTTTGCTATAAAATATTTTTAATATTTGATATAATCTTTTTTAGAGGTAAAAAATATGATATTAAATGACAAACAAATTGAAGCAATCAATCATAAAGAAGGTCCTTGTTTAGTTCTTGCAGGAGCAGGTAGTGGAAAAACAAGAGTATTAACTGAAAGAATAATAAAGTTAATTGATGATGGAGTAAGTCCTTACAATATTTTGGCAATTACATTTACAAATAAAGCTGCTAAAGAAATGAGAGATAGAGTCGAATTAAAATTAGGTAGTCCAACAGATTCAATATTTATTGGTACATTTCACTCTTTTGGTCTAAGAATATTAAGAGAAAACTATATGAATATAGGATATACTTCAAATATTACTATTTTGGATAGTGATGACACTAAAGCATTAATAAAAAGAATATTGAAAGAAGAAGATTTAGACCCTAAGGATTATGATATTAAACATATAATATCTAGAATTAGTAGTTCTAAAAATGATGGGGTAAGTCCTAGTGATTATAATAGATTATTTTTAAATGATGAAGATAAAGTAATTGCTAGGGTATATGAAAAATATTTAAATTTATTAAAAGAAAATAATTCAGTAGACTTTGATGACTTATTATTAAAGCCAGTTGAATTATTTAAAAAAAGGCCTGATATTTTAGAAAAGTATCAAAATAGATTTGAATATATATTAGTAGATGAGTATCAGGATACTAATAGTATTCAATATGAATTATGTAAGTTACTTGCTAAAAAATATCAAAATATATTTGTTGTTGGAGATGCAAATCAATCTATTTATTCATGGAGAAATGCCGATTATAGAAATATACTAAATTTTGAGCATGATTATAAAAATGCTAAAGTTGTATTGCTAGAAGAAAATTATAGAAGTACTAATAATATTTTAAAAGCTGCAAACTCTGTGATAAAAAATAATACTGAAGGAAAAAAATTAAATTTGTGGACAAGTAGTGGAGATGGAGAAAAAATAGATTATATTAGAGTAGAAGATGAAATGAAAGAGGCTTCTTTTGCTATTAATAAAATTAAGGAATTAGTTTCACTTGGATATAATTATAGTGATTTTGCTATTTTATATAGAACAAATGCACAAAGCAGAATCATTGAGCAAACATGTACAAGTAATAGTGTTCCATATAATGTAATAGGTAGTTATAAATATTTAGATAGAAAAGAAATAAAAGATTTAGTTGCATATTTAAATATAATATATAATTCAAATGATTCAGTTAGTTTAGAAAGAGTTATAAATGTTCCTAAAAGAGGTATAGGTGCAAAAACAATTGATAATATTAGAGTAAAAGCAAGAGAGAATAATACTTCTATGTTTGATGCTATTGATTCTGGAAAAGAATTAGAATGGAAAAAAGTTGTTTTAGAATTAATTGAAGATTCTAAAGAATTAGGTTTATCTGAATTGATTGAAGATGTTCTTGTTAAAACTGGACTTAGAAGTGAATATGAAAATGATAAATCTATAGAAAGTACTAGAAGATTAGAAACATTAGATGAATTTAAGAGTTTAGCTTTAAACTTTGAAGATAATGGAATATTTGATTTAGAAACATTCTTAGAAAATATTATGCTTGTAAGTGATACAGGACAATATAATGATAGTGATTCACAAGTTACATTAATGACTCTACATTCTGCAAAAGGGCTTGAATTTAAAGTTGTATTTATTCTTGGAATGGAAGAAGGAATATTTCCACATAATAGAAGTTTTGAAAGTATGAGTGAACTTGAAGAGGAAAGAAGACTTTGCTATGTTGGAATTACAAGAGCAAAATCAAAATTATACTTATTAAGTGCAAGGCAAAGAACTATTTATGGAAATACAAGTGGAACTATTGAAAGTAGATTTATTAAAGAGATAGATCCAAGTCTAATGAATATGACTAATACTAAACCCGAAATTAAAGAACAAAAAGTAGTTGGAAATATGTATAATTCATCTTCTGATGAATTAAAAGCAGGTGATAAAGTTATTCACAATATATTTGGTGAAGGAGTAGTTATTAATTCAAGTGGTGGACTTGCCACTATTGCGTTTAATCATAAAGTTGGTATTAAAACAATTGCTGCTAATCATAAATATTTAACAAAGAAGTAATTAATCTTCTTTGTTTTTTTATTTAATTATGTTATAATTTTTTATAGAATAAAAGAGGTTAGGGTATGTCACTATTTAAGGAAATGAAAAGTAGACAAATTCAAAAAAAAGCTAATAATTTTATTGAATCATTAAAAAATAAAAGTGATAAACAAATAGAATTAGCTTATTTGAATAATAAAGAATTAGAAAATAATGAGATAGTTTTAAGCTACCTATTTTTTAATCATACTTCTTTAATTAGGATATTGCCTCTTAAATTTCAAATTTCAAGGATTAATAGTAATTTAAATATGTTTAAATATGGCTCTATAGAAGCTAAGAAAAAACTCGTAAGTTTATGGATAAAAAATAATAAGTTTTTTATGAATGCTTTGGTAGTTGGTTTTGATGAAGAAGAATATATGTCATATTTAAAGACATATTTTAAACAACCTGATGATATTGTGTTGTTATATATGGATGATTTAAGTAAAGTTGTTGAAACTTTATCAAAATGTGACTTAAAGCAAACTGAAGAACTAATAGAAAAAGAAAAAGATAAATTTACAGATAGACAATGGGAATATATTATTGAAGTTAATCCAATATTTATAAAATATGCAAGCCAAGAAATACAAAAAAAATATTCAGAGGATGAAAAATACGTTACTTATTTAAGTGGTGAAGCTAGAAAAGAATATACTTTGAAACAAGTTGATAAAATAAGAGAAGATATATCTTTATTAGATACTGTAAGTGTTGATATTCAAAGAGAATACATAAAAGAATATCCATATATGATTAATTATTTGAAAGATGAAACGCTAATAGAAATATTAAAGTATGATATTGAATTAATAAAATATGTTAATTTAAGTACATTTAAAAATAGAGATGATAAGACACAAGAAGTTGTATGTGCTTTACTTGATAATATTGAAACAAAATCTAATAAAGATTTAGTTAATATTTTAGTTAACAAGTGTTTATTGAATGCAAAAGGAAAACTTTATAGATACGATCCTAATAGTAATGATATTAGTTATCAATATACAAAAAGAGTAATAAAGTTACTTCAAAATTTAACTATGGAACAAATTACAGCTTTAATAATGGTTGATGTTAACTATATACTACCTTATATTGTACCTGTTTATAATAGTGATACTCCAAGAGAAGAAAAAGAAAAGGTGGTAATTGATTGTAACTCTAGATGTTTAAATATATTTAAGTTGTATTTTGGTGATGAAATATATGATAAGTACTATAAAGTAATAAATAAAATATATAATGAATATATAGCTAATATAGATAAATATGATTATGAAAAGGATTATAGATGTATATTTGAATTATTTAAGGTTTTATTTAATAAGAATATAATAACTAAGAATAATACTGAAAAAGTAACTTTATTTATAGGTACTTCTATTTTGTATAAAGATGATTTAAGAGAAGAATCTAAGAAAGTTACAATAAAGTTACTAAATGATTTATTGAGTGTTGCTTATGATAGACAAATCAATAACAATAGAGAAATTTATAATATAAATTCTTTAGAATTATTTGATGGTAAGTTATCATTTATAGATAGAGATTTATTAATTGATTATTCAAAGTATAATTTTGTAAATGTATCTAATTTATTGTTACTAATTAAATCTAGTAAAGTTTATGAATTGTTTAAGACATATTATGAAATAATAAAAACTATATATGGAGAAAATAAGGAGTCCCTATATAAATCTATTGAAAATTTTATATACTTTAAAGATATATTAGAAGATATAAAAGATGTAGAATTGAATGATGATGAGTTAGAAAATTTAACAATGTTATTGTCAACATTTACTAATCCATATAATATTAAAAATAAAAGTGAACTTGATAATTATGATTTGGAATTATATAGAAATTTAGTTTCTGATTTAGCGGCTGTTAAAGATGAAAAAGTATATAAAAACTTATTATGTAATTATTTATATAACAAAGGATATGATGAAAAAGGAAATCAAGGTTGGTTAGAAGTAGATACAATAAAAAATATTTGTGATATATATGGAATCGATGCATTAGATGAGTTAGAGGTGGAAGATAAAAAAGTTTTTGATAGTTATGAAGTAAATTTATTTAGAATGACAAAACTTTTATTTTCAATAAATGATTTTGACTTATTATTATCATTTATTGAAAATGTTATAACTAAAAAGGTAAAAAGAAATATATTAAGTATATCTGAATTATTTAATAAAATAAAAAAATATAGAATAGAACTGATAAATAAACAAATTGTAAATTTAGATGATATTGAAAACTTATATATAGCTAGACCAGATATGGTTATGAAAAATATTAAAGATGATGTTGCTGTTTATACTGTTGTAGGACAAGATTTTAAAGTGCTTTGTTCTATTAATGATGATGGAATTCATTATAATTGTGTAAATGTAACAGAACTTGATAAGAATTCATATGGATATAATAAACTTGTTAATGATAATTCAATAAGATTTACAACTGAAGATGATAAAACTATTATTAAAGTTAATAAAGATAGTTATGAAAAGAGTAGTATGAAAGCAAGTTTTATTATTGTAGTAGGTAATTTGTCTGATGAGTTAATGGAAATAGCTAAAAAAAATAATTTGAGCATAATTGAAATACAAAATTGGTAGGTGAATTATGATAGAAAAAATTAAAGAAAGAATCACTAAAAATAAAAATGAAAAGGAAAACTATATTGGATATATAAAATCTTTTTGTGAAAGTGAAAAGGCAAAAGAATTATATAATGGAAATGAAGAGTTTAAAAATTTAAATGAATTTCTAGAAAATAAAAAAGATATCAAATGATATCTTTTTTTAGTTTATTATATTATTATTTTGATCAAATTTAACATCTAAAAATTTTCTACTTGCTAGGTAATCACACATGTGTACAAATCTTTGATATTTATCTTTTGGTGCTTCAAGTATTTCTTCGCCTTTATAATTTTTTGTCCATGGTCCCATATGTGTTTCTATGCATCTACATACTAAATCTATTTCTTCATCTTCAAGATCTAATTCATCCATATTATCTTTAATATAATTACTCATTAAAATTGGATGTTCAAAAAGAGTATATTCACTTTTGTTTAATCCACTTTTTAAACCATCATGAAGAGTAAGTGCAAAAATAATTAAATCTTTTTCGTTTTGATTAAAATTATTAAGAGATGGATTATCTAATAATTCTTTTGCTATTCTAACAGCGGCTTTAGTGTGTCTTAGTAATCCACCTTCTCCTAGTGAAAAACTAGGGTGATATTTACCAGTACTACTAGCTGGAACTTCCCAAAAATAATCAGGCAATTTATTAATCATTGTAATTAAGCTTTTTTTAATACGTTCGTCTTTTATATAACTAAGTTCTGTTTTGAATTTTTCTTGCATATTTGTACCTCTAAATGAAATTATATAATAATTTAAAATATTTTTCTACTTCAAGTAGAAATCTTTAAAAGTTTTTGATATAATGAACTAAGAATAGAGGTGTTAATATGAAAAAGATAAGTATAGTATTTTTAAGTTTAATGATGCTTTTATCATTTAATAGTGTAATAAAAGCAGAATGTAATGATGAAGAATTAAATGAATGGGCAACAAAAATTAACGTGAAATTCACAATAAATGAAGAAACAGTAAATGCCTATCAATATGCATACTTCTTAGGGATAGATGATACAAGTAGGAAAGATATAAGAATAGAAGTAATAGATGGAACTGGTCATAAAGCAGAGGCACAAACATTTGAAAGATTAAATAATTTGTATGCGGTAGGATGTTATACAAATTTTGAAGAAGAAACATATACAGTAAATGTATATGGATCAAATGATAGTAAATGTTCAAATGAATTGTTAAAAACAATGAAATATACAGTACCAAGATTAAATAGAATGAGACATGATAAATTATGTGAGACATATCCAAATCATGAATTGTGTCAAGCATTCACAAATGAAACAGAAAAAATGAGTGAAGATGAAGTTCACAATAAATTAGTAGAGCATGACAAAGAAGTAAAAGGTAGAGAAAGAGAAACAAAAGCAATAATAATAGAGATATTAACATACTTATCATATATATTAGTACCATTTATAATAATAAGTGTAATATATTTAGTAAGAGTAAAGAAATTTAAGAGAGAGGAAAAGGAAAAATAGTATGAAAAATAAAACAATAAAAATAATTTTTTCATTCCTTCTAATAGTATTTATAACATTAAATGTAAACGCAGGTACTACATTAGATGATTGTGGTGAAAGAGGAAAAATAAAGATCAAAATGACCAGTGATGGAGAAAATGCTGGTTTTGATGCTAAAGAAAACAAGTGTGTTTGGATATGTAGTGATGCAGAAGACGATATGCAAGATATGGGTGATTTTGATTCTCCTGAAGCGTTAATTCAACATGCTACAGAATTTATAACAACAACAGTAACAACTACTTCTCCAAGTGGTAAAGGTTCATCATTTGCAGAAGTAACATATCAAAGATGTAATGATCCTAAAGCATCTACATCAGGTAGTGGAGAATGTACAAAATCTTATACTACATCTGCTTCTCATGATGAGGGATTAGGTACTTATTATTGTAATGGTACATTGACAACTGATAAAAAAACAAAAAAACAAGAATGTTCAGGTAATTGGGTAGAAAACACAAAAAAGGTTTATGATTGTACAGAAACTGCTCCAGCAGGTTGTACTCAATCTGGTGGTGGAGATAGTACAACATGTACAATAAGTTGTTCTTCATCTTTTGGACCAGTAAAAGGACCAGTTGATGAAGGTGCATCAAAAGTACAAGCTGAATATGATACATGGGCTGCAGGATACTCAGGATATAGTTGTTCGTTAACATTATCATATAAATGTCCAACTTGTTCATGTCAAGTAACACCTTTTGAGTTTAGAGCATGTTCTCCTACATTTGAAGATGAAAATGGAAATGAAGTATATTGTGTTAATCCTGATAAACTATTTACTACAGGAGAAAATGTAAAAGGCTCTGAAGCAGTATATGGTATTGATGATTTTGATGTTACAAAATGTAAACATAGTTATAGTACAGTAGATTGTGGTTTTGCTAACATTTTAATTGAAGGTGAATATTATAAACGTAAAGGTATAGTAGGAAGAAATGAAATTAATCTTGCATTAAGATTATGGAGTTACCATACTAATAGAAATGGTTTTGAAGGTGTAGGACTTTCGTGGGTTACAGCAGATTTTGGAACTGAGGGAGGATGTTACTTAAGTGATGAAAGATTATTTGTTCCTGAATATTACAATGTTTATGCTGAAACTTATAAAGAATATTTTGAATATTATTTAACTAGATTACCTAAGAAAGATTATATTTCGCCAGAAGATCAAATTATTACTGGATTAAAATCATGTACTAAGTTTGGAGTTGCATGTAATTCTAGATTAGATACAGTAAATAAAGCATTTGCATTATTATATAATACAATAAAAGGTAATCCTTATATGCTAGATCACTTAGCAGAAATATTCCCAGGGGCAACAGGAACTCCAACAGGAATAGTTTTAGAACCAGGTGAAGAAGAAACTATAAATGTAGTTGTAGAGTATGGAGAAATATTCAATAATTGGGAACAAGATGTTGAGATAGATTGTAATACTTTAGTTGCTGGTACTCCAATGTACAACAAGGTAAAGCCTTTCTGCGAAGTAAAAATTACATGGTATGATACAGAAGGAAAACCTCATACACAAAAGCCTGAAAGTTGTAAAAAAAGTGTTGGATGTACATATAAAAAAGTTGAAGTTGCACTTTGTGATATGAATCAACAATCACAAAAAATATATGTTCATCATATTATAGATAAAGCTGTTACAAGTGTTGATAAGTTAGAAAACTGTTCATCAGTTGGAACACAAATGATGTTCGCATTTGTTACTCAGGAACCAGTAATACATACTGATCCAACTGAAAGAGTTGAAACTGAGTTAATTCCATTTGATTTACCAACTTATGATTGTCATGGTAGATGTAATGATTATAAAGTTAGAATGTCTAGTGAGAATGAATTAAAATGTACATATGATGATAAGAAATCTGATAGTGATGTATTTACAGGTTATATTAAAGACCCATCATTAAGATGTATTGCTAATATGCCTTCACCAACTGAAAAATATAAATATGATTATAGTCAACAATTCGGAGTAAACACTAATTTCTGTAGAGTATATTGTAGTGATGAAGTTGAATATACTTTAGGTGATAAAGTTACTATTGAATCTGGAGAAGATTATAAATTAGATATTAGGGGAAAAGTATCATTTGGACATGATTTAGAACAAATGTTATCTACTTCTGTAAAAGAAAAGAGAACATGTATGTCTGAAATATATTATGCTAGAAACTTTACTAGTACAGTTGATTGGGAGACAGTTTATGGTATTAGTTCTAAACCATCAAATATTTCTCAATTATATCAAGCTTTAAAAGAAAAAGCTGGAAGTGAAAGTGATAGAACAGAGAACTTGAATCAAGTATTATATGACTTATATAATTGTAATTTCTATACTGAAGCACAAATAAAAGATAAGACTGGTGGTAAAGTAACAAAACCAAGAGAAAATACAAATGGCGATGTTATTACATATGCATTAAATAAGTACTTTAATCAAAATGATGCTTATGGATTAAATTATAGTGGTTCTTGCAAGAATACTTCAGGATCAGTTAGTGCAGAAGAATGTATAGTAATGGATACTATTACATATAATGGTGGCGCTGAATATTATGGAACAACACCAAGTACTAATAAAGATAATATATCTAGAGTGGGTGATGGAAAAGCAAATTCAAATACAAAAATAAGTATGGACTCAACTGCTAAACAAACATTATCTTCTATAAAGCATTGTAAAGATAGTGCTGCTAATGGAAGTTGTTTCGATTATATACCATCAAATGATTTAAATTATACATATGTAGATACAGGTGAGAGATTTGATACTAAGATTTGGAAAGGAAGTCAAACAGTAGAAGCTCCATCAAATGATTATGCATTCTTTGATGTAACTACTGAAGTTGTCTTCTATAATGATAGTCAATTTCAATCTGCTCCTGGAACAGGATATGTAATTAATACAAAAGATACTCAAGCAAAAGATAGTTATAAATTATTACCAAAATATAGTTTCCCAACTTCAAAAGATGCATATTATTTATGTAATGATGATACTAGAAGTATAAGAGGACTAAGTGGTAATACAAATATTTCTGATTTAGCAACTCATAGTTGTGAGATTAAATACAAATTTGCTAAAGTAAGTACGTATTATAGAAAAAATGCACCTGATGAGTTATCTAGAGCAGTTCAAGAAAAATATAAAACTCCATCATGTTATTATGATGTTAAACCTATAATAACTACTGATAAATGTAAAGGAAAAGAAGTTTGTACATTTACAGATTATAAGAATGTTAATAAGTCAAATATCTTCCCTAATGGAATTCCTGTTAACTCTAACTGGGATAACACATGGGCAACATCAGTTAAGAGTTATTTAGAAGAAACTGCTGATGATACATTTAGTGATGAGTATTTAGAATATAGTATTACATTAACACCAGCACAAATAAAAGCTTTAAAACAATATAATAAATCAAATTCATATAGTGGAGATGAATATTTATGTTCTTCTTTGACTAATAATTTCTATTATAATTGTCAAACACAATTTATGACAAGATTAAGAGAAGGATCTAATACAAATGGAAGTTATGATTATGGAACTATTGATCCAGTATATAATGGAACTAGATTTAATATAGATAGTGAAGCTAAAACAATTAATGGGGAGCTTACAAAAGTTGAAGTTAATAATTAAAGAATAATCCTAAAAAGATTATTCTTTTTTTAATATAATAGTATTCTTATTTATTATTTGATATAATTATTTAAGAATAGAGGATTAATATGAAAAAAATAGGTAATATTAAAAATAAAAAATTAAAATTAGTTTTTTTATTCTTACTAATAATATTTGCAACATTAAATGTTAATGCAGGTACCACAACTGATAGTTGTGGTAAAATGGGAAGATTAACGGTAAAAATGACTAGTGATGGAGAAGATGCAGGTTTTGATGCTAGAGAATATACTTGTCAATGGGTTTACTCTGGTATGGCTGATATGGGTAATTTTAGTACTCCTAGTTCATTAATTAGACACGCTACAGAATTTATAACAACAACAGTAACAACTACTTCTCCAAGTGGTAAAGGTTCGGTAACTGCTGGATATACATATCAAAGATGTACAGATCCAAGAGCAGAAACATCCGCTACTGGTACTTGTACAAAAGATTATACAGGTACAGCTCATTGGCATGATGGATATTGTGATGGTGAGTGGAGTGATGATGGAGACGATTGTGAAGGCACATGGTACAATGGATATTACACTTATAGTTGTGATGAGCCAAATAGTTCTGGTGGAGGAGATAGTAGTAGTTGTACAAGAACTGAAACAAAATCATTTGGACCTGTAACAGGGCCTGTAACATCTGGGGCAGCTACTGTTAACAGTCAATACAATTCATGGGCTTCTGGATTTTCAGGATTTAGTTGTTCAAAAGAACTATCTTATAAATGTCCTTCATATACATGTCAATCTACTCCTTTTAATTTTAGAGCATGTACTCCAAGATTTAAGGATGCAAATGGAAATGAAGTATACTGTATTAATCCTGATCAATTATTTACTACAGGAGCAAATGTAGCAGGGTCTGAAGCAGTATATGGTATAGATGATTTTGATGTCACTAAATGTAAATATAGTTATAGTACAGTAGATTGTGGATTTGCTAATATTTTAATAGAAGGTCAGTATTATAAACAAAAAGGTGTATTAGGTTACAATGAAATTAATTTAGCTTTAAGACTTTGGAGTTATTATACTAACAGAGGTGGCTTTGATGGTGTTGGACTTTCATGGGTTACTGCTAAATATGGGACTGGTGGATCTTGTTCTTTAGGTGCAAATGGAGATAATTTGTTCATTCCACCATATTATAATGTGTATGATGGTACATATAAAAAGTATTTTGAAGCTGCATTAAATAGTATTGCAGAGGGTAAAAAATATATTTCACCAACTGATAATCTATTAAGTGGTTTAGCAGGCTGTGATGGATTTGGATTTGCTTGTAATACACAATTAAGTACTGTTAATAAGGCTTTTGCATTATTATTAAATACAATAAAAGGTAATCCATATATGTTTGATCATTTAGCAGAATTATTTCCTGAATATACTGGTACACCTACGGGGGTTTCATTTGAGCCAAGTACAGGTGATGAAGATAAAACAGATGTAATTGTAGAATATGGACCTATATTTAATAATTGGACTAGAGATGTATGGATTAATTGTGATAGTTTAGTTCCTGGAACAGATGAGTATAATCAAGTTAAACCATACTGTAAAGTAAGAATTAAATGGTATGATGCGCAAGGTGTAGCACATGAAACAAAACCATCAAGTTGTAAAAAAAGTGTAGGATGTAGATATGAAAAATTATCATTGGCATTTTGTGATGTTAATGAACAAAAACAATTAATTAGAAAAATATATATACACCATCCAAGGACAAAAGTAACAACTAGTATTGCAAAATTAGAAAATTGTAATACTGTTAATGCACAAATGATGTTTTCATTTATTTATAATGATAAAGTAAAATATGTTGATCCTTGGTCAGAAGTAGATCCTGATGAAGATGAATGGATTCCATATAATCTTCCATCATATTCATGTAAGGGAAATTGTGATAATTATAATTTAAGAAAAACTGAAGGAACAGGATTGTCATGTAAGTATGATGGAAATAAGGAAGACGGTGGAATATTTACTGGATATATAAAAGATCCATCATTGAATTGTATTTTAAATATGCCTGCTCCAAGAGAAAAATATAAATATGATTATAGTCAAGAATTTGGTGTTAACACTAATTTCTGTAGAGTATATTGCAGTGATGAAGTTGAATATACATTAGCTGATAAAATAACTGTTCAGTCTGGTAAAGATTTCAAATTAGATATTGCTGGAAAAATAAACTTTGGTGATACTAAAAATAAATTATTAACGAATGTTGTAACAGAAAAGAGAACTTGCGTATCAGAAATATATTATTCGAAAAGTTTCTCAAGTGTTATTGATTGGAAGACATTATATGATTTAGATGAGAATCCGGATAATATCTCTCAACTATATGACGCATTATTAAGAAAATCTTCAAGTGAAAACAATAGAACAGAAAACTTAAATCAAGTATTATATGATTTATATGCATGTAATTTTTATACAAAAGATGATATTTTATCAACTGGCTTAACAAGACCTAAAGAAAATACAAATGGTGATGTTATTACTTATGCATTAGATAAGTATTTTAGCCCTAGTAAATCATATGGTCTAGCAATAAATAAAGATTGTTTAATAAATGACAGTACTAATACATGCATTGTAATGGATACCATTACATATACTGGTGGAGCTGAATATTATGGCACTAATGATAGAGATAATAACAATATTATAAAAAGATTTGGTGATGGAGATGGTGTTACAAAAATTGATGTAGGATCTCTTGCTAAACAAGAATTATCTTCAATTGGTTATTGCCATGGAAATAATTGTTTCAAATATAATGAAAACAATGATTTAGATTATAGTTATATAAATATGGGTTCTTATACTCCACATACCAAAAGAATAAATGGTCATAATGTACCAGTACCTGAAAATGATTATGCATTCTTTACTATTAAAACTGATGTAGCATTTTATAATGATACTTTAACTCAAACAGTTCCAGGTTCTGGACATATTATTAACAAAAAGAGTAACGATGCTAGTGAGAAATATATTGATTTACCCGCATTTAGTTTCCCTACATCTAAAGATGCTTACTTGTTGTGTGAGGATGATACTAAGACTATTAGAAATATGAATACAGGACTTAGTTCTTTAGAAACACATAGTTGTGAAGTTAAATATAAATTTGCAAATGTAAATACTTACTATAGAAAAAATTATCCTGATAATTTCTCTAGAGCAGTTCAGGAAGAATACATGGCGCCATCTTGTTATTATGATGCTATGACTAATATTCCTAATACACCTGTTACTTCTGATAAGTGTTTAAGTGAAGGAAATTGTACTGAATATAAAAATGTTAATAAAACAAAAATATTCCCAAATGGAATACCAGTTGATACTAACTGGGATGATGAGTGGTCATTAAAAGTTAAGCAATATTTAGAAGACACAGCAAAGAATATGACTGATACAGAAAATCTAGAATATAGCATTACATTAACACCAACTCAAATAAAGGCATTAAGACAATATAATAAAACTAATAGTAATTATCAAAATGCTATAATTAATTGCCCAACACCTACTACTGGTCATTATTATAATTGTGAATCACAATTTATGATCAGAATGAGAGAAGGTTCAAGTACAAATGGAAGTTATGATTATGGATCGTTAAATCCAAACTTTAACGGAACAACATACTATATAAATAGTGAAACTAAAACAATAAATAATAATTAGAAAGATTTTTAATAATCTTTCTTTTATTTGGCTTAAATCTATGATAAAATATTAATAGTTTAAAGGAGATTATTATGAAATTATTTAAGGAAAAATTTGATAAAAAGATACCAAAAAAGAATTATTATATAGTATTAGTAGTTTCTATTTTAGTTATTATAATTACCTTATATATAAGATCATTTTATTTAAATTATAAAGCAAATCAAATTAATAACAGTATTTTTTATGATAAAACAATTAATCAAATTAATGTTGATGATATAGACTTTATTATAGATGAAACACCTGAAGCTATTTTGTATATTGGATATACTGGTTCAAGAAAAGTAGCTAATTTAGAAAGAAAATTATATAGAGAGTTTGAAAAGAAAGATTTAATTGATAAAGTTATATATTTAAATGTAACTGAATTAATGAATGATAATGAATATATTAAATTATTAAAAAATAAATTTCCTAATGAATATATAGGTAAAGCTCCAATGTTAGTATATATAAAAGATGGTGAAGTTGTTGATGTATTAAATAGTAATAATAGAATGATTGACATAAAAGCTTTAGATGAATTGTTAAATAAATATGGAATTGAATAGTTTCATATTTTTTTTTATTTAAATTTGTGTTATGATTAATGTATATAATAAAGGAGAGAATGTGAAAGAATATATTGTTTTAACTTTTACAAATAATAATATTATCTTTAATTATAGAACTATTGAAAATGAAGAAAAAGTTTTTGTAAATAAAAATAGACTATATAAAGATTCTCTTTTTTATACTCTAAAATACTATAAAAGGCATATAAATAATGTAATTGAAATTGTTAAGAATCAAGAACAGTTATTTAGTACTTTAAAGATTGTAAGATTAATAACTTTTAAATATACAACTGAATTAATTAACAAATTAAACATTCAAAATTTAGTATTAGAATTTTTATCAACAATTGATTTAGAAGACTATAATCTGTTTTTGGGATGTAGTAGTTTAAAAAATATTTATTGTTATTATATGCCAGCTGGTGTAGTAAGTAAATTTAAATCAAAAGATATTAATGTATATATGTCATCTTTAAAGGAGATATCTAGTGAGTTTTTAAATCAACAAGATGTTTTTGAACATGATAGTTTATATTATAAAAATGTTATTAAAATTGATAATGATTATCCTGGATTAATAGATGATTTGAGAGAGTTTTTAAAAATAAATTATAATTTAAAAGCTATTCATGTTTATGTTTATTCTAAAGAATTAATTGAATCAATTGTGGATTTGGTTAAAAATGATGAATCAAGAAATGTTGTAGTATTTTTACATCAAGGCTATGATAAAGGCAATTTTATTATAAATAATTTTGAATGGCTAAAAGAATTAAGCGATAAATGTAAAGAAGACTATACATGTGAATTTAGAATTATATATTCAAATTCTTTTTTAAAAAATAATTTATTCAAACAATTAACATTTAATAATTTAAAACTAATTTCTGTTTTATGTGTATATGTTTGTATAGTATCATTGATTATAATAAAAGCATATGAGTACATAGAACAAGTTAGTGTTGAACAATTAAGAAGTCAGGTAGCTACTACATATAGTGCAAATAATGACGATGAAGAAGAAGTGGAGGAAGAAGAATTACCTGATGAAGATGTAGAACTTGAAGAAGAAATATCAAAAGAGGAAATAAAGAGTAAATATACATTTAATAGTTCATTTAAATCATTAAGAGATATTAACAATGAAACAAAAGCATATCTAACTGTAAAAAATACAGAAATATCATATCCTGTAGTAAAACATTCAGATAATAATTATTATTTAAAATATGATTTTTATAAAAAGAGAAATGTTATGGGATGGATTTTCTTTGATTATAGAAATGATGGAGTTAATTTTGATGATAATAATATTATCTATGGTCATAGTATGAAAAATGGTACTATGTTTGGAACATTAAAAAAAGTATTAAATTCTTCATGGAGAAAAAATCCTGATAATATGATTATTAATTTAGAAAATGAAAAAGGAAACTTTAAATTTAAAATATTTTCAGCATATCAAGTCGATTATACTACTGATTATTTAGTTATTAATTTTAATTCAAAAGGGGATAAGGAAGAATTTATTAAAATGATTAGAGGAAGAAGCAGTTTTAAAACAAATGATTCTGTAACATCTGATGATAAAATATTAACATTATCTACTTGTGCTGGTGGTAACAATAGAAGATTAGTTGTTCATGCCGTATTATTAAAGGATGGTGGAGATTTATAATGAAAAAATTAGTATTTATTTTATTATTGTTAGTTCCATTTTTTGTTAGTGCTGAATGTAATTATAATAAACATGAAGAATATAGTAATTTTGCTAAAAATCTAACTTATGATAATACATATAGTAAGTCTTCTAGAAGGTATAATATAACTATATATAATGTTATTAATGGTATGTATGCTTCTTACGATGAAAGAAAGTATTATCCTGATAGTGAAAATGTTGTAACCATAACAAATGTTCCTCAAGGAAAAACAGCAGTAATAGATATTTATGGTAATGATGGATGTAATCCTGTAAGAGTATTTAGTATAAGTGAATTATATTATAATGATTTTTTTGGTAGTAATTTATGTATTGGATATGAGAATAAAATAAAAGCTTGTTCCTCAGAATTTACATCTAGTGAAATTACTGAAGATAAGTTAAAAGAAATAATTGATAATTATAACAATGTTATTATTACTGATAAAGAAAAAGAAGAAAAAGAAGAAGTAACATTTATTGAAAAAGTTAAGGATTTTATGCTTAGTTGGGGAATTAAAATTATTCTTTTTGCTGTAACATGTGGAATATTTATTCCTTTCTATAATGAAAAATTTAGAAGAATGGAACACGGTATTTAAAAATACTTTTAATTGATTAATATTTTTGATATAATGTATTAAGAATAGGTAGAAAGAAGGTTATATATGAAAGAGTCAATGTGGGGCTATTTAATTATAGCTTTAGGTGTAGTTATTATTTCAATTTTGTTTTTAGTTCAAAGATTAACAACTACAAATGAAGAAGATTATCATATTAGTAGGGAGGTAATGCAAGCAGCTATGATAGATGCTGTAGACAATTCAGCACTTCGTGGTGATGATCCAAGACTTATTATGAGTAGAGATAAATTTGTTGAAGTTTATATTAGAAGATTTGCTGAAAGTATAACTCCTGATAAAGAATATAAAATTGACTTTTATCAAATATCTGAAGAACCTCCAGCTGCGACAATAAGAATTAGAACATATACTGGTGCTACTAATATTGGAACTGCAAATAATAGTGAAATAAATGTTGCAGTTGATACAAAAATTACTGCAATATTAGTTCTTGGAAAAAATGGAGAAATAGAATTTCGTACATCAAACTAATAAAAAAATCAGTTTTTAAAACTGTTTTTTTTTATATGTTATTGAATTACAAATTATAATTGTGTTATAATTAATTAGAATAGTAGAATATCGTAGGAGGATAAAAATGGGAAATTTAATGATTGGAGTAAAAAGATTTTTAAAGAATAAAAATACAGTTACTATATTTGCTGTAGTTTTATCTCTTGTAATATTATATTATGCATATTATTTTAGAATAAAAAAGGCAACTGAGCCTGTAAGCGTTCCATATGCAACAAGAGAAATCGGACCAAGGACACTAATTACAAACGAGTATGTATCAACTAAAAAGGTTCCAGGAGGAGTGGTTAACAAAAATGTATTAAAAAGTAAAGATAAAATAGTTGGAAAATATGTAAATAATACAGCTGTTATACCAGAAGGTGGACTATTTTATGAAAGTATGGTTGTAGAGTGGGATCAGTTACCAACAAGTTTATATGGTGATATTCCTGATGGAAATACTGTTGTGTTACTACCTGTAACATTAGAAAAAACATATGGAAATTCAATTTATCCAGGTAATTATATAGATTTATATTTCCAAGATTGGAAAGATGAAGGAAATATTAGAAAACTATTTTTTGGTAAATTTATAGAAAGTATAAAAGTTTTAGCTGTAACAGATGCATCTGGAAATAGTGTTTTTGAAACTAATGATAAGCCAGGAAATCCAGCATTTTTAATGTTTAGTGTTCCTGAAGATTTACATATTTTGTTAAGAAAGGCATTAGAAAAGAGTGGGGAAATTATTCCTGTTCCTAGAAATGCGGCTTATAGCGAAGAACCTCTTCCTACTAGAATGGTTAATTTAGAAATAAAGCGTCATATTGAAGAATCAACAGTTGATTCATCAGTTGTTTATGGTGGAGGTGCAAATTAATGAAAAAGTTGTTTAAAAATAAAAGTATGGTTACAATTATTTCTTTATCATTATGTTTGATAATATTATTCTTTGCCTATAGATATAGAGTTAATAATGCAATAAGTGCAATACCTGTACCAATAGCAACAAGAACATTAAATGGAAGAGATCCAATAACAGAAAAAGATTATAAAATTGTTAAAGTAGCGGCTTCTATGATTACTAATAATGTAATTACTAATACAACATATTTATCTAGCGACAAATATGTAAACTATAATACAATGATTCCTGAAGGAAGTATGTTTTATTCAAATGCAGTAGTAGATTGGAAAAGTATGCCAGATTCAACTTGGGCAGAAATAAATAATAATAATACAATCGTATCAATTGCTGTTAATGCTAGAACTACATTTGGTAACTCTATTTATCCGGGAGATACCATTGACTTATATTATCAAAATAGAAATGCAAGTGGGCAATTATTTATTGGTAAATTAATAGAGGGTATTAAAGTTTTAGCTGTTAAAGATCAAAATGGACAACATATTTTTAAGAAAAGTTCAGAACAAAGAGATGCAGCAGCATTGATATTTTCTGTACCTGAAGATTTACACTTGCTTTTAAGAAGAGCAGGATATATAACTGGTGGAGATATAATACCAGTACCAAGAAATGCTACATATAGTAATGAAGAAGAAAAGGCAACTGTAGCTAGTGATTATATAAAGAACTTTATTAATGAAAGATCAGTTGATTTAAGAAGTGATTATGAAGATACAGGTTCAAATACTGTAACAAAAGTGACAGAATAAAAAAGAAAAAAAGAAAAGAAGGGAATAAATATGGACGCAATGGTTTTTTCACAAATTGATTTTGGACTTTTAATGCCATTATTAGAAAATGATGATATTACAGATATTTCATATTCTAATGGCGGTCAATTGTGGGTTAAATCATTATCTAAAGGTGTTTATAGAGAACATATTGAGGGTTTAACTAATGAAGTTATGGAAAAACTTGCATTTCAATGTTCCAATGTTATGGGAAAAACATTTAATATGGCTCACCCATTACTAGATGCTGAAAGTGCTGAGTTGCGTCTTAATTTCGTTCATGACTCAATTGCAACTAATGGAATTGCGGTATTAATAAGAAAAACACCTGCAATGATTAGACTTAAGAAGGACAAATTAATTGCTGAAGATTATGTATCATTAAAACTACATGATTTCTTAATGGAATGTGTTCAAGGACACTGCAATATACTAGTTAGTGGAGAAACTGGTTCTGGTAAAACAGAGCTTGTTAAATACTTAGCTAGTCATATTAAAGAAGATGAAAAAATAATAACAATAGAAGATACATTAGAACTTCACTTAGATAAAATATATCCAACAAGAGATATTATTGCAATGAAAACAAATAATATTGCTTCATATTCTGATGTTTTGGTTGCTTGTATGCGTCAAAACCCTAGATGGATTTTACTATCAGAGGTTCGTTCTGCTGAAGCGGTTACTTCTGTACGTAACTCAATTTCTTCAGGGCATAATATTTTATCAACAATTCACTCAGATAAAGCATCAAGTATACCAATGCGTCTTTATTCTTTGTTAGAATCAAGTCAGGATATTGATCAATTTGTAAAAAGTATGCATAGATATATTCAAATTGGTATACATGTTAAAGGTTTTTTCTCACAGCAATATAATAGATTTCAAAGAGAAATAACTCAAGTTGTTGAATTTTATGTTGACGATGAAGCGAATGAGGCAAAAGTCAATGTTTTATATTCAAGAGACTTGGCTGGAAATGAGGCTTATAATAATCCAACACAACATTTAATAGATTATTTAGCCAGTCAAGGTGTTGTAATGAGACCAGATCCATTTTTACCAATAGAAGGTGTTTCTGGTAGTAATGATTTAACTATAAACGAAACGGCAATAACAAGTAATACAACTTCAGAAAATGAGGCTATAGCAAGTAATCTTAGCGAAACAAAAGAGAAAACAAGTGATACACAAGCTGTATCACAAAATATAGAAATAAATGCTCCAGTTAATGTGGCTGAAGAAAAAAATGAATCAACTGTAAGTAATGATTTAGAAATATTTGAAATGTAGGAGGTGTAATAATGTATTTTGAAGTATTTATTGTAGCAGCAATTCTTATATTTGTTTATATTTATAGAAAAAATAATGGAAAAAATACTTCTTATAAGTTTGTTACAAAAACAATAGGAAATACATATGAAAAGTACTCACCATATTCTTTTAAAATAGTTCGTGAAAAAGCAAAAGAACTAGGTCAAGAATATACGACAAGACAGTACTTAATTCAAGTTGTTATATTTGGTGTAGTAGCAGCGTTCGTATCTTATTTATATTTTTATAGTGTAATATGGAGTATTGTATATGCAACTGCCGCAATTATGTTTGTTCCTTATTTAGCTTATATGAAATATAAAAAAGCTTATAGTGAATTCTTATTTGAACAAATTCAAGTTTATACAACAAATGTTATAATGGAATATAATACAACTCAATCATTTGTTAAAGCATTAGAAGGAGTTAGAGAATCAGGTGTTCTTGAAGATCCAATATTAAGTGATATTAAGGAAATGATTCAAATGGCTTATGATAATGGTACAATTGATGAGGCTGTTAGATTTATGAATGAAAAATATGATTATTATGTAGTAAAGAATATGCATCAATTGTTTATTCAAATTACAAAAGAAGGATCTAAGGACTCTGGTGATGCTTTGGAAGGTATGTTACAAGATATAGATATGCTTGTAGAAAGCGTATATCGTGATAGAATTGATAGAACAAATTTCTATAAACAATTCTTAACATTCGGTGTAGCTTTATATTTCTTAGTTTTACTTGTTCAGTTACTTCTAGGAAATGATAGTTACTTATTACTACTAAAAGAATGGTATGTTTTAGTTTTATTACATGCAGTTATATTGATAAATACTTATTTCTTATTAAGTGGAATTAAGTATTATCATGAAGATGTAGGAGGTGAGTAATATGACGACAGGTATTGAAATATTAGTAGTTGGAGTTATATTAATATTACTATTTAACTACATTGGTGCATTTAGTTTTAATAAATTTGTTGATGATAATAAAGTTTTATTTGGTAAACTAAAAGAAGATGATTATGATTTTTATGTAATAAGTAAATATGGTGATAAAGTTGATCCAAATGAAAAATTTCAAAAAAGAGTAAAAAGTGCAATTATTACATTTATAATTGGAATGGTTGTAGTTATTACAAGTGTTAGTGGTTTAAATTTTCCACTTAAACTAGTTGCTGTATTTGCTGTTACGTATTTAATTTTTAAAGATGATTATAATAAAGTTAAGAATTATTATAAAGTACACTTACATGAAATTAATTTAAAACTACCTTATTATTTAAAAAGTTTGGAAATATTAATTCAACACTATACTGTTCCAGTTGCAATAACTAGAAGTATGGAAGAAGCTCCAGAAATGTTTAAACCTGGACTTAGAGAATTGATAGCTGCTATTGATTCAGGAGATTCTACAATTGAGCCATATATGGCTTTTGCCCGTAGATATCCTGTTAGAGATTCAATGCGTATGATGAGACTTTTATATAGACTTAGTTTAGGTAGTCAAGAAAGAAAACAAGAACAATTAATAGTTTTCTCTAGAACAATTTCAAGTTTACAAGCTAAATCTAGAGAAACTAAATATAAAGAAAGATTAGAAAAGATGGAAAAGAAAACAATGACAATGCTTGTTGCAACTGGAGCTGGTGTAATGGCTATACTATTATTATCAGTTTTACAAATGTTTACAGCATTGTAGTGAATTTTCTTGAACATAAAAAAATAATATATTATAATAATATTAGAAGATAAGGGAGGAATTTATTAAATGAAAGAAGCGACTGGAGAATTAAATATGACAGTTGTAACATTAGTTGCAGTTGCAGCTATTGGTGCAATATTCTATTTGGTTATTTGGCCAATGATTCAAGGAGCATTAGTTAGTCAAACTTGTAAAACATCTTTTGGTTCTGAGTATTCTGCTCGTAGAGTTAGTGGAGATGCTCAAGGAACTGGAACAGGAAACTCTAATGCTAGAGTTTATGAATGGGAATGTTGTGTTAATGGTGAAGAAGGAAATGACTGTCATCAAGTAGAAAACTAATTGATAGTGAAATAACTATAAACTATATGTATTATAGTTTATAGTTTTTTTTAAATTTAAGAATAGAAAAGGAGTTGAAATATGAGAGAATCAATTGGAGCAAGTTGGATATTTGGTATTGTTGCTATGTTTGTAGCTTTGTTTTCAGCTTTCTTAGCATATTCAATTAGTTATACGAGAGCATTTAATGCTAAAAATGAAATAATTAATTTAATCGAGCATTATGATGGCTTTACTGAATATGGTGGTGATGTTACTATGGCTACTGATTTAGACTTAAAAAATAGCGAAACTGTTGAAGGTGAAGCATACAGAATTATTAAAAACTTAGGTTATAATTCTGATGTTTTAAATGGTGATAGTGATTGTCTTATAAGAACTGATGAGGCAGATTTAAAAGGTAAAATGATGAATGGTTATTGTGTCGTTAAAAAATGTGAAAATGGTGATAAACATAAAAATACCACGTATAAAGTTACAGCATTTGTAGCACTAAAAATGCCAGTTATCGAAATAACAGTAAAAATACCAGTTTCTGGTGAAACAAGAACAATATCATATGATGTAAGTAATCTTGATTGCTCTAACTAAAGGGGAGATTGACAATGAATGTAATGGTTTATAACAAGTATAAAGATTTACTTCTAGGACTTAATATTGAAGTTATGAAATCTTTAGAAGGTGTTTATAATGTAGATGAGATAATAGATACATTTACAAATTTTTATTATGACAAAATGATTTTAGATATTACTGCTATTAGAGATTATCAAAATACTGATAATCTTCAAAAATTAGCAATGAATATTAATATGGAAAATGTAATTTTATTACTTGAGGACAATCCTGAGACAGATTCAAAGAATTATTTATCTCAATTAATTTCTCTTGGAATATATAATTTTACTAAAAATGCTGAGGGTATTAATTATTTATTAGTTCATCCTCATACATATAGAGATGTTGTTAATATTCATAATTTATCTGAATTAGAAGCAGCTGGTCAAACTACTAATGTACAAGAAACTGTTAGTAATGTAGCATCTGCTCCATTAACAAGTACAACTAGTGGAAATAGACTAAAGGTAATAGGATTTAAGAATGTTACTCAACATGCTGGAGCTACTTCATTGATTTATATGTTAATGAAAGTGTTAAGAGATACTAGAAAAGTTGCAGCATTAGAAGTAAATAAGGTAGATTTCTTGTATTTTGGTGAACAAGATATGGTTAGTACTACTTCACAAGATATATTAAAAGAAATAATGCATAGAAATGATCATGATATCATTTTTATAGATTTAAATGATTATGAAGATTTAGATATTTGTACTGATGTGTTTTATTTAATTGAACCATCAACAATAATGGTTAATAAAATGTTGAAAAGAAGTAAGGACATTTTAGAAATTTTAAGACCAAAAAGAGTTATTTTAAATAAATGTTTGCTTAGTAAATCAGATATAGCAACATTTGAATATGAAACAAAGTTAAAAGTTATTGATTCTATTCCAGCTTTGGATGATAGAAGAGATGATTTTAATGAATTAAGAGATTTTATAGGAAAAATAGGTATATAATTTATAATCATATTGACAAAATATGTTAAATTATGTAAAATTTTAGATAGTGGAGGAGACGAAATATGTTAAATTTATTAGATGTAAGTGCTGATAGTTTATGTAGCGATTTAGGACCAATATTAAAATTAGTTGGTATTGTAGTTTGGGGTATTAAAGTAATTGTACCAATTATTTTAATTGTTGTAGGTATGATTGATTTAGCTAAAGCAGTTGGTGAAAAAGATGAAAATAAAATTAAAGAAGCTCAAAATAAATTAGTTAAAAGAGCAATTGCTGCTGTATTAGTTTTCTTAGTTGTAACATTTGTTGGTCTTGTAATGGGACTAATTGGTGCTGATGATTATGAAGAATGTATGGAATGTATTAACCATCCATTTAGATGTCAAGGCGTTTCAGATGTTAATAGTCGTTAATAATGAAATTAAAGAGTTTTAGCTCTTTTTTTTTGAATTGAAAAAGAGTATATGTAGTGATATAATTAATTAGAGGAAATGGTATGAAAAGGAAGATAAATTATATTAAAATTAGAAATAATATAAAAAATTTTATTTTAAATAATAGATTATTTTTACTTTTTATATTCTTAACTGTATTGTTAGGACTTCTTTTACATTTAAAAACTATTGGTGGAAGAGTTGTTTTTAAAGCAATATTGTCTGATTTTTTAGTCGCTTTAGTAATTGCTTCTTTTGCTAATCTATTTAATAATATTAAAACTAGATATAAGTATTATTTAATTTGGTTAATATTTTTTACTTTATTAATTATATCCGATACTATTTATTATGGTTTTTATCAATCGTTTTTGTCTATTAATTTGCTTGGTACAGCTTCTATGGTAGGACAAGTAAATGATTCTTTAGTGGCAAAATTACATCTTAAACATTTTACTTATATTATTATTCCTATATTTTTTATTTTATTTAATAAATTATTAATTAAAAAAGGTTATTATGAAAAAGTGGTTTTAGATAAAAAATTATTTAAAAGATCATTAATAGTAGCTTTTATTTTATTAATATCTATTGCTTGTACAGTAAGCAAATCAGATGGAAGTAGATTTTTAAAACTATGGAATAGAGAAAGTGTTGTTAATAAATATGGAATATATGTTTATACTATTAATGATTTGATACAAAGTATTCAACCTAGATTAAATACTTTATTTGGTTATGATGAAGCTGCTTATAAATTTAGAGAGTATTATGCATGTAAGTGGGAAGAAAAAAAAGAAACGAATGAATTTACTAATATATTTAAAGATAAAAATGTAATATTTATACATGCTGAGAGTATACAAAACTTTTTAGTGGATTTAAAAATAGGTGATACTGAGATAACTCCTAATATCAACAAGTTTGCTCATGAAGGAATGTATTTTAGTAGATTTTATCCACAAATAAGTGTTGGTACATCTTCAGATACAGAGTTTTCCTTATTAACTGGATTGATGCCTTCTTCAAGTGGAACTGTATTTGTAAATTATTATGATAGAACATATAAAGGAATGCCAGAATATTTTAATAAGATGGGTTATTATACTTTTAGTGCTCATGCAAATAATGCTGATTATTGGAATAGAGCAATTATGCATAAAAATTTAGGTTATAAAGATTTTTATGCTAAAGATAGATATGAAATACCAGTAGATTTAAATGATCCTGATTATATAGGTCTTGGATTATCTGATAAGTCATTCTTTAAACAATTTATTCCTATTTTAAGTAATATAAAAGAAAATAATGATAAATATTTTGGTACAATAATAACATTATCTAATCATTCACCATTTAATGATTTAGATAAGTATGGAGAGTTAGATTTAAAAATACCATATTCATATGAAGATGAAGATGGAAATATTATTAGTGGAGAAAGCGAATATATAGATAATTCACCTTTAGGTAATTATTTAAAGTCTGCTCATTATGCTGATGAAGCATTTGGTGAATTAGTAAATGGTTTAAAAGAAGCAAATTTGCTTGATAATACAATTATAATTTTTTATGGAGATCATGAAGCTAGACTTGGTAAAAAAGAATTTGATAGATTATATAATTATGATTATAAAACTAATTCAGTATTAGATAGAGATGATGAAAGCTACATTGATTTCTATAATGGATATAATTATGATTTACTAAAGAATACGCCATTAATTATTTGGTCTAATGAAGAAATAATTAATACAAAAATAGAAAGCGCAATGGGAATGTATGATGTTCTTCCAACAATTGCTAATATGTTTGGATTTAGTGAAAAGTATTCTCTTGGAAATGATATATTTGATAGTCATGAAAATATTGTTGTTTTTCCAAATGGAAATGTTCTTACGGATAAAGTATATTATAGTGATTTAAATGAAGAGTATGTTACATTTACTGATGAACCAATAGATATTGATTATATAGAAAGATTAAAAGAATATGCTAATAATATATTGGATGTATCTAATGGGATAGTGACACATGATTTAATCAAAAGAGAAAGTAGTAGAATAGGAGAGTGTACTCATGAAAAAGAAAAATGATATATTTGTAATAATCGTATTTTTGTTAATAGGTATTGCATTATTTGGTTATACTGGTTATAGGTTAAAAAAGGAATTTCATAAAGAGGATGTTGTAGAAAAGAAATTATTATCATTAGATTTATATGGATATTCGCTTAAAGAAAGAGATTCAGAGCTTTTTAAAACTAATTTTAAGGAGTTAGAAAAAGCATTAAACGAAAATCCGATAGATTATTCAAAATATGCAGAATTAGCCTCTAAATTGTTTATAATTGATTTATTTACTCTTGATAATAAATTAACTAGTACAGATATTGGTGGTTTAGAATTTGTTCATAAAGATTTAAAAGAGAATTATAAAGAATATATGGGAGCAACTCTATATAAGAATGTAGTAAGTAATCTAGATGGTAAAAGAACTCAAAAGTTACCTGTTGTTACTAGTATTACTTCAGAAGAACCAGTTACAACAAGTTACAAATATAATGGAAAAGAATATGAAGCATTTGATGTAACATTGAATTGGGAATATAAGGAAGATTTAGGATATGAAACAAAATTAAAAGTAACATTAATAAAAGATAGTGATAAGTTATATGTAGTAAAAGGAGAATAATAATTCTCTTTTTTTTATAAATAAAAAAGTTCAAATAATATTTGAACTTTTATTGACCACCTTGTGGTGTAGGATCAGGAGTAGGAGTTGGATCAGGCGTTGGAGTAGGGTCAGGAGTAGGTGTAGGGTCAGGTGTTGTTGTACCACCTTGACTATTACCACCATTCTCATTTCCATTATTATTATTATTATTTTCTCCACTTGAGCTGTTATTACCACCTTGTCCTGCTTCTGTTCCAGTTCCAGTGTTAGTATTGGTTCCAGTGTTTGTATTATTACCACCTTGTGTAGAAGTTGTTGGTTCTACAGTTGTAACTTGTTTTTTCTTAACATGTATTGTTAATGTTTTTAATTGATTTAAAATTATATCTTTATGTTCTTCTTGATAATGGAATGAATAATTTGACCAATCATCTATATATACTTGGCTTCCAGAATCACTATCAATGAATTTTAATGATAAGCCATTTGATGAAGCATAGTTCTTAATTTGTGTTACTGTATAACTTGATACATCTTTTAATGTTGCAATTGAACTAGCACTATATTTTCCTTGACCAATTATACTATCTTTATATGGATTATTTAAGTCAAATTTAACTGATTTATCTCCACTAGCACTTGTGTTGTTTAAGTTAGCATTAATTTCTTTTTTAATATCATTTATACTTCCTGTATAAGGAATTGTAACTGCTGGATAACTCTTAGATGATTGCTCATATATTTTACCCCAAGCACCATATCCACTTAATTGCATTCTTTCTACATTTACTAGATTAGTACCATCTGATACTACAATTGATTTAGCTAAATTATATAATGATAATAAATCTTTTGATTTAACATTTGTTTGGAAGTTAGCTTTTATTTGATCTAATATAGCAACTACTTTATTTGGATCTTTAATTTTAGTAGCAGCTTCTGCTACACCAACTATTACTTTCATTTGATTTTTACCTCTAGTGTAATCATTTCTAGATCCATCAGTCCATGTTGGGCAATAACTTGCCATAGCTTTTCCGGTTTTACTTCCATCATTTGGTTTATGTCTATTTCTTGCTAATGCTAGCGCTTGTTCACCGTTTAAATGTTGTCTTCCTTTTTCAACGTATACTGTACTTCCTCCCCAATCTCTTGAACTATTTTGTTCGCAAATAGAGTAGTCTACATCAACATCAATTCCTCCAACTGCATCAACTAATTGAACTACACCTTTGAAATTTATTTTGGCATAGTAATCAATTTTAACATTAAACATATTTTGTACTGTTTGAACTGCACATGTTGAGGAACTACCCCAAGTTGTAGTATTTATTCTTCTGTATGTTCCATTTGAGCAAGCAGTTTTTAAATACATATCTCTTGGAATTGATGTAAGTGTTGCTCTTAACGTATAAGGATTAAATGTAGCAAGTAATAATACATCAGCATTATATCCAGAAGTTACACCATCTTGTGATGAATCAACTCCTATTAGTAACATACTAAATGGTTTATCTAGTGAAGCTCCTTCACTTTTAATATCTTCTTCAGTATCTTTATATTCTTTTGATTTTTCATATAAGATAACAGTTTCATCAGCTATATCTTCAAATCCTTCAATAGAATAGAACATATCGGCATAGTTTTTACTGAAAAATGCAGCATCAATTTCTTTATTTTTAAGTGCATATAGTTCTTCAATTGTTGAATCAAATTTAACTATTGTATTTTCCTTTTCTAGATTTAATTCTTCAATTACTTCTAATGCTAAAACGTTTCCTTCGTAATCAGTTGTATCTTTATTGATACCAATTTTCTTTTTAACCAAATCTTTTTCTGATTTTAATGATTTATCATATGTTACTAATGCTGTATATTTAAGAGCTGTATCAGTACTTAAATCATCAATTTGTTTATATACTTTAGTTAAGTAATAAAAAACCGCTCCTTCAACTAATATAACAATAATAGATAATAGGGCAGGTATTAAAAATGCTGCCTTACTTCTTTTAATACTTCTTAATAATAGATAAGCAAAGAATACTAACAAATATATAAGTATAGCCATTGCTAGAACTTTTATTATCATTTCAACTCCATTATATAGTAACAATGAGTAGCCTACTAAGATAATTCCTCCAAGTTGAAGTATAATTAATAAAAGCCCTAGAATAAATCTAAATATTTTACTTTTTCTTGAGTTTGGTTGTTTTGGTTTCTTCATCATTTAACACTTCTTTCTTTTTCTTATTATTTTACTTTTTCTTGAGTTTGGTTGTTTTGGTTTCTTCATCATTTAACACTTCTTTCTTTTTCTTATTATTTTTCTTTTTCTTATCTTTTATTATTTTTTCTTCATCTTTTTTTTCTTCTTTGATATCTGATGTTTCTTCTTTGATATCAGATGTTTCTTCTTCTTTTTCTACTGATGATTCTTCTTCTATATTTTTTTCTTCTTTTAATTCTTCATCTTGATTATTAATTTTTTCTTTATTTTTTTCTATTTCAATTCTTTCTTGTAATTTTTTTCTTCTTCTTTTATTTTTTCTCAATTTAGAAATTAATATACATATAAGTACAAATACAATTATAACAGTTTCTCCTAGAAGAAGCATTATTATTTTTTCATAATTTTTTATTTTATCTTTTAAAGAAGTATCTTCTTTTTCTTCTATATATCTTATTACTGATTCAGTTTCTTTATCATATTGATAATAATTATCTTTACCAGTGTTAAAATTTCTAGCATGTATAATGTAAAATTCTGAATCATTTTTTTTGTATGATTCAAATGCTACGTCATTTATTGATAATTCTGTTTTAACATATTTTTCATTTAGTTTTTTTGTGAATGATAGGGGAATTAGTTTTATTTCTTTTAATGAAACAGTTTCATATTTTGAATATGAATTATTTCCTTTATCATAAACATATAATTCTATATTTGATTCACTATTTTTAAGTCCTACTAGTGTGTAACCATTAAGTTCATTATAAAACCCAGGTATTTTTTGATTATTTATATCAATTGTTGTCTTTTCAAATCCTTCTGGGATAGGTAGACTTGATTCTCTTTTTACAACTACATATTTATTATTATCTATTGTAACTTCAATTGGATTTGGATCAACTACATTTACTGTTATTGTATAAGTTTTTGAGCTTCCATTTTGAGCGGTAACAGTAACGTTTATTTTATTTTCTCCTTCACCAACATCATGATTTCCATCACCAGAAATACTTGCTTTAGAGTCTTCTACTTTTGCTCCAATATGAATACTAGTAGTATTTGCATCAGCTTCTACAGTATAGTTTGTTGTATCTTTATTAAATGATGGGTTTAATGTTAATCCATCAACATATAAATTACTTAAATTATTATTTTTTGAATAAGATGCTTGTTGTTCTGCTTGAGAAATTATTTTCACTGTTTTATTACTAACACTAACAGACATATTTGATTCGGAACTATAATCAACAACGCCATAACTTTTAACACTTATTGTTGTACTTCCTGTTCCTACTGCTTTAAATTTATAAGTATATGATTTTGATTTTATTTTTCCGTCTCCATAGTCTGCAATAGATGCATCCCCACTTGTCATTTTTAGTTTTGATGAATCATAACTTGGAGTGAAATCCCATGCTCCTAGAGTAGAGGAAGAAGATACTTTTATTGTAACTGTAAAAGTATTTCCAACAACTACTGTGCTTGAAGATGATGAGATATTAATAGAAGCACTAGCAGCATTTAGAGTTCCTAAATTTGAGAGAGCAAATAAGATGCTAAATAAAAGAACACTAAAGTTCTTTAGTATTTTTTTCATTTTTACCTCCTATAATTTTTTATCACCTTTAATATGTTTTTGAACTTGTAATAAATCAAGGATAGTAACTTTACCATCACCAGAAGTATCACCAGCGCTTAAATATACACTTGATAATTTTTTATCACCTTTAATATGTTTTTGAACTTGTAATAAATCAAGGATAGTAACTTTACCATCACCAGAAGTATCACCAGTTACAATAAATGTATATGTTTTAGTTTCTTTATTTGTTTTAACGATTAAAGTTGATCCAGTAGTTATTAGTGAACTACCAGTTATTGTTTTTCCATTTGAATCATTAAATATAGCACTTGTTGCTCCAGCTCTAATTAAATTATTTTGAACTGTTGATACGCTTGTACTATTTTTAATATTAGTAATATTATTTCCATTTGTACTAACTGCTGCATCATTAAGAACTGCACTTAAGGATTTATCTTCAGGTTGATTTTCTTCTTGACTAGGTGTATTAGTATTTGTTGAAGAACCACTTGATGAATTATTTGGGTTTGTTCCTTCGTTAGTAGTATCTCCGTTTTGCGAATTATTATTATTATTTTCATTATTAGAAGTATTATTGTCATTCTTAACAACTTTTACTGTAACAATATACTTTCTTTCTTCATTTGTTTCAGATCTAACTGTAATTGTTATATCAGTATCTTCATTATTAAGTTTAATCTTTCCTGTTCCAGATACACTTGCTTTTGAACTTTCAGCAGTTGCTTTAACATTTACTTCAGTAGTATTTGATGATACATATGTTTCATAAGTTAAAACATCTTCATCAAAATTTGGACTAATTGAGAATCCTTCAACTTCTAATGATTTTAAATAATTATTACTATCTCCTGAAGCTGGTAGAGAAGTATAAAGTGGCATGTAATTAAATACAGGTATTTCAAATATTAATGGTTCAGTTAATATTCCTGAACTCTTGTAAGAATTGTAAGTTGAGTTTCCTTCTGTAGCAGGTGCTTGTAAATTTGTCATATATTGGTGAGTGTAATTAGAATAATATGCATCAGGAGATACGTTAAACTTTTGATAATATAATGTACCTTGTCCTTTAGTAATATATCCATTTGCTAGGAATGAACTTCCTTCAGTAATTGCAGTTTCTATATTATCCCATACTTCGCCATCACGACTAATTAGTTTGGCAGCATAAGCAAGTCCTCTAGTAATTGCGCCATATTTAACTCCATCTATTGTTTGCTCATAAGCTCCAATGTTGAAGAAATTATAATATCCACTATAAGTTTTACCTTTAAATGTAAATTCTGTTCCATTTGTTGAGTCTGTACCATTAGCAGTAACTTCTTGTTTAATTCTACTAGCTATATGTACTGGACTGATTTTATTTTTCTTTCCTGCATTAAAGATTGGAACAGTATATTTGTCATCTGATAATTTACCACTTCCAAATATTGCTTTAATCATACCGGGATATTTATCATCAAATTCAGAAGAGTAGTCTAATTTTTCAAACATGAATATTCTTTCTTCTGTTAAAAAGTTTCTTGGATCCATATAGAATGCAATAACACCTGTATTAGCTCTAAACCAAGAAGATCCTTCTGCTGGAGTAGATGATGTTCTATAGTTGTTATTTGTGGTTTGCATATAGTTTTTTCCTTCTTCACTACTTACAGCAGTTGCAAAACTAGAATTTGTATTTTTGGCTTTAAATACCCAGTTTGGATATTTTTTATGTAAATATGTTAAAAATGGAATATATGAATCAGTAAAACCAGACACTTTAAGTTCTTTAGAATATTCTTCATCTGTTGATGTTACATCTTTCTTTTCAGTAACGTATTTTGAACACATGTAACCAACTTTACCATTGTAGTATTCAATTTTATACCATTCATTTGATGAGCAACCAGAATTATTTGCCTTAGTTGAACCTAAAATTTTAACATTAACGCCAAGAGATAAAGTATCTTGAGTAGAGTATTTTGTACTAGCACCGCTTCTTGCTGCTACATTATTTGCATTTACTCTAGCTGTCCAATCTGCAACATTTATTCCAGCATATGAGTTATCTACAAATTTAACATATGTTGAGCAAACATAACCAGTTTGATTTTTATAATTAATTTTATACCATTTAGCACTACATCCATTTCCTTCATATAAAGTTTTATCTACTACAGAAATAGCAGTTCCTGTGTTGACTGTATATAAAGCTGAATTGTTTGTTCCAGCTCCACTTCTTATTCTAACCGTGTTTCCGCTTATAATAGCGTCATAATCAGCATAAGCATAAAGAGGTAAGCAAAAGAAAAATAATGAAAAAATTAATGTCAGTAAAATACTCTTTTTCATATGTAATCTCTCCCATCCTTAATTATATCTATTTTATTATATCAAATAATGACATATTTTTCATTATATTTTTTAATACTTTACATAAAATAATTTTGTAAAATAATTGTGGAAAAAATGTAAAATATGTATTATAATTAAAATGAAGGTAAAAGAGAATAAAAAACCGTTTTATTTGGTCAGGGGGAAATCAATGATTTTTATTTGCAAATTTTTAGAAATGTAGGGAGTGTAAAGAAAATGAAAAATGAAGGAAAAGTGTTGTATTTAGTAATACCTTGTTATAATGAAGAGGAAATGTTACCAATTACATACAAAGCATTAAAAGAAAAAATGGGGAAACTTATTAAGAGTAAAAAAATATCTAAAGATTCAAAAATGGTTTTAGTAAATGATGGATCTAAAGATAAAACATGGGAGATTATTGAAGATTTACATAAAAAAGACTCATTAGTAAGTGGAGTTAACCTTTCTAGAAATAGAGGTCATCAAAATGCTTTACTAGCAGGATTAATGACAGTTAAGGAAGATTGTGATATGGCAATATCAATGGATGCGGATTTACAAGATGATATTAACGTAATTGATAAATTTGTAGATGAATTTTATGCTGGAAGTGAAATAGTATATGGAGTTAGAAGTTCTAGAAAAAAAGATACATGGTTTAAAAGAACTACTGCTGAGGGATTCTATAAATTTATGAAAATGATGGGTGTTGACATAGTATTTAATCATGCTGATTATAGATTAATGAGTAAAAGAGTATTAAATGATTTAGAAAAATTTAAAGAAGTTAACTTATTTTTAAGAGGTATTTTCCCACTAATAGGTTACAGAACTTCAATAGTAGAATATGAAAGAAATGAAAGGGTAGCTGGAGAATCAAAATATCCACTTAAAAAAATGCTTGCTTTTGCATTTGAGGGAATTACATCTTTTAGTGTAAAACCATTAAGTTTAGTGTTGAGCTTAGGTATGATAATAATGTTTATTAGTATATGCATCATGTTATATTGTTTAATTGTAAAATTATTAGGTCATACTGTTGCTGGATGGGCATTTATTTCTATTTCAATATGGTTCTTAGGTGGACTTCAAATGTTATCACTAGGAATAGTTGGAAAATATATTGGAAAAATATATAGTGAAGTTAAAGCTAGACCTAGATTTATAGTACAAGAATATTTAAAAAAGTAGGTGAAGTATGAATAGACTTAAAGAATTAATTATTCTTGTTTTTTGCTTTGTAATTTTATTTATTATTTCTATATGTCTATATACTGGAATTAATAGAAGTTTATATACACCAATTGGTTTAATTCTATTAATATTTTTCTTTTATTTTATATATACATTTTTTTCTAAAAAAACAATAGAAATATTTGATAAAAAATCATTTAAAATAATTGGTATAGTTTTGATATTTGCATTTTCTATAGTATTAGGTATAAGCATGAGAGTTGGATTAACTTGGGATTATGGAGTAGTCTTAAAGAGTGCATTTGATTTTAGTAAAAATGGGGTGCAAGAATTAGTATATTTTGCTATGTATACTAATAATTTAGCAGTCGTATCTTTACTAACAATTCTATCTAAAATATTACTAGTGTTTAATCCTAGCGCAAGCTTAAAAACATTTCAAATTTTCACAATAGTATTTAATTCAATTTTAGTAACTGTATCATTTTATTTAATAGCTAAATTATCTAGTAAGAATTTTAATAAACAGAATACATTTTTAATAGTATTAACTATGTTGATGTATGTTAATTTCTTTGTTTTTGTACCGGTTTTATATTCTGATACAACATCATTGATATTAATTATGCTTGCATTATTATTCTTGTATTTAAATGAAAATAGTAAAACAAAAAATAAAAAAACAATATATTTCATTTTAATGATTCTTACGCTAGGATTAGGTTTTAGATTTAAAGCAACAACTATATTTTTATATTTATCAATTTTTGTTTTATGGTTTTTAAATAAAGATTTTAAAAAACTTTTGATATCTGTTCCTATTATGTTAATTTCAATTTTTATGTTTAAATTTATTATAAATAGTATTTATCCAATACCAAATGATGTTTATGAAAAGTATAATTTTCCATATATTCATTGGATTTCAATGTCAATTGAGCCAAATGGAGTAGGTGGATTTTCTGAAAGTGATGTAAATCATTTATTAGAATTTGAAGGAATTGATAATAAAAAAATAGAGAGTAAGAGAATATTAGTTGAAAGAATTAATAATTTTGGACCGAAAGGTTTAATTAAGAAAATATTTAAAGATAAAATGTTTGCAGTTTGGACTAATCCAAGTATAGGTTCAACATGGATTTTATCTCAAGAACCACAAAATCATACTATTTTCCATGAATTCTTTGCTTATGGTGGAAAATATATAGAAAAATATGAATTAGTATTTAGAAGTGTTTGGTTATTTATTATAATTGGAACATTTATTTCGGGATTAATAAACTTAAAAGAAAAAAATGATAATATTTTAATTTATCAAATGTGTATAATATTTGAATTTATATTCTTATGTATTTGGGAAGTTCATAGTAGATATATTTATTCTTTCTTACCATTTTTCTTCTTTACTAGTGCATATGGATATAAAAATGCATTTGATGTTATAAATGGAAAAAGTAAAATAAAGGATAGTAAAATGTTAAAAAAATGTTTAGAAATATATAAAAAGCATGAAGAAATAATTAATTATTTAATTATAGGTGGGCTTACTACTTTAATATCTTTAATTGTAAAATATGGATTATTGTTTACCATATTGGATTCAAAAAATGCTATACAATTACAAATATCAGTTATTGCATCTTGGATTATATCTGTATTATTTGCATATGTAACTAATAGAAAATTTGTATTTAAGAGTAAAGACAAAAATATAATTCAAGAAGCATCTAAATTTTTTGGCTCACGTGTAGCAACTTTATTATTAGATGCAGCAATAATGTGGTTCTTTGTAACATTGTTGAAACTAAATAGTAATATACAAGTAATAATCGTTACACTTGTTTCACAAGTATTAGTAATAGTTGGTAATTATATATTGAGTAAATTATTTGTATTTAAGAAGAAAAAATAACAGAATTTTTCTTCTTTTTTATTATGATTAAAAGCTATTTTAGTAGAAATATTATAAACTTTGTTTTATAATATGTTTGTAGGACGTGATTTTATGGAACATTTTGAAGTTAATGGACATAATATATTTTTAATAGTTGGTGTAACTTTTTTAGCATCATTATTATTTGTTGAAATGATGAAAAGAGTTGCTATATTTTTAAAAGTTTTAGATTATCCAAATGAAAAAAGAAAAATACATACTAAACCAATGCCTATGCTTGGTGGACTTGGAATATTTTTTGCTTTTCTACTTGGATATATGATATTTGCACCAAAGAATAATTTAATGTTATCAATATTAATATCTGCATTTTTGATTATGCTTCTTGGATTATTTGATGATATGACTAAAAGTGAGACACCTATGCCAAATAAGTATAAGGTGTTAGTTCAAATAGTTGTTGCAGCTATTGTTGTATTCTATGGTGGATTAAAATTAACAAAAGCTACTTTGTTTGGTATGACATTTAATTTTGGATTCTTTGCTCCATTTTTATCAATATTAATAATTGTTGGAATAATAAATGCTATTAATTTAATAGATGGTTTAGATGGATTATGCGCAGGTATTTCTTCGATATATTTTCTTACAATAGCAATACTTGGTTTTATTTTAAATAAATTTGGTGGATTAGATATTATACTTAGTTTAATAATGCTTGGTAGTACACTTGGATATTTAGTTCATAATTTTCCACCAGCAACTATTTATCAAGGGGACGCAGGAAGTACATTTGAAGGACTAATGATAGCAGTTATATTCTTGCTTGGATTTAAAACAACAACTTTAACTTCATTAATAATTCCAACATTAATTCTTGCTATTCCAATTATGGACACTTTATTTGCAATAATTAGAAGAAAATTAAAGGGTCAAAAAATAGATCATGCTGATAAAGAACATATACATCATCAATTTTTAAAGAAATTTGATAAAAAAAGTACGTTACTTATTATATATGCAATTAACATAGTGTTCTCAGTAACAACTATATTTTATTCATTAGGAGACAAAACTGAGGTGGTTATATGTTATGTATTATTAATGTTTATAGTTTTGTTCTTGATATTAAAAACTGATATAATTTTTGAAAGAAAAAAGAAAACTGATAAATAATTATCAGTTTTTATTTGGTTAAAAATTTGATATAATTTTTTTAAGGTGAAATTATGAAAAAGAATATAGGAATAAAACTTTTATTGATAATACTAGTATGTTTAGATATAGCACTTTGCTTATTATTTACTAAATCTATGTTTGATATAAAAGATATTAAAAATAACTTAAGTAACGAGAAAAAATTAAAAAATGATTATAAAGAAAAATATGAGAAAGATCATAAAAAATTAGTAGAAATAGAAGAAAAGAATAAAAAACAAGTTGTTAATAATTCAGCAAGTAAAATACCTGTTATTACTTTTCATAGAACTGTTGATCATGAATCTAAATTAAAGTATTTTAAAGATAGTGAATGGGTAAATGATGCATCTGTTATGGATGAAGAGTTAAAGTATTTATATGAAAATGGATGGAAAAGTATAAGTTTAGATGAGTTTTATTGTTGGTATAATAAAGATTGTGAATTTGAAGAGAAAACTTTTGTAATGACTATTGATGATGGTGATAGTGAAGCATATTATGTAGTTCTTCCAATACTAAAAAAATATAATTATAAGGCTACATTATTTTCTATAGGAAAGTATATTCCAGAAGTAACAGAACCATTAGAGGAACCAACAAGAAAAAAATTAGGATATGATATTATTAAAAAATTAAGAGAAGAGAAATCATTATTACAAGTAGAAAGTCATACATATGATTTTCATAGCGAATTAAAAAATGGAAAAGGTGTTGTTAGTTCAAAAACTAAGGATGAAATAATAGAAGATTTTAAAAATAATGAAAAGTATGGATTTAAATATCTTGCTTATCCTTTTGGATATTACGATCAAAAGTATTTGGAAGTAATTTCACAATATAGTGATATTAAGATGGCATTCATATTTAAGAAACAAGGATATGCTACTAGACTTAGCAATAGATATGAAATTCCTAGAATAAAAATAAATAGTTTTATGAATTTAAATGATTTTAAAAAATGGTTTGATTATGCCAAATAACTTGATAATATAATAAAAATGTATTAGAATTTTATATGTAGGTACAAAAGTACTTAACTTTTTAAAGTATGTAGGTGTGAAAAAATGGAAAGCAGTATAATTTATTATCTTGAAAAAACAATAAAAAAACATGGGGTTAAAAAGGCTTTTATAGAAAGCGAAGAAAAGTATATTACTTATGATGACTTTGGAAAAGAGTCTAAAAAGATAGCAACTTGTATTTTGAAAAATTATAATTTAAAAAATAAACCAATTGCTATATTTATTGATAAAAATATTGACGCATTAAAATCAATGTTTGGTGTTTTATATAGTAGAAATTTCTATTGTATTTTTGATACTATGTCACCAAAGAATAGAATTGATACTATAGTTGATACTCTAAAGCCAGAATTAATTATAACTAATACTAAAAATTTTAATAAAATTAATGAATATAATTATGGTATTGAAATTTTAAATATTGATGAAATAAAAAATAAAGTAGATGAAAATTTGTTAAATAAAGTAGATAAAACTAGATGTGATGCTGATAGTGCATATGTATTATTTACATCTGGTTCAACTGGAGTACCAAAAGGAAGTGTAATAACTCATAAGTCATTAATTTCTTATACTAAATGGTTTATGACTACATTTAATATTACAAGTAAAACTATATTCGGAAATCAAACTCCATTTTATTTTAGTATGTCTGTTTCAGATATTTATTCAACTATTATGAGTGGTGCTAGTTTTTGTATTATTCCAAAGATTAATTTTTCATTTCCTGTTAAATTAATGGAATACTTAAACACTCATAAGATAAATACTATTTATTGGGTTCCATCAGCTCTTAGTATAGTTGCTAATTTAGGAACATTTGATTATGTAAAACCAAAATATTTAAAGAAAGTATTATTTGCTGGTGAAGTTATGAGTATGCCTCAATTAAATATTTGGCGTAAGTATTTACCAAAATTAATGTATGCTAATTTATTTGGACCAACGGAGACAACAGATATATGTACATATTATATTGTTAATAGAAACTTTAAAGATAATGAAACTTTACCAATTGGAATAGCTTGTGAGAATTCTGAAGTTATTCTTGTTAATGAAGAAGGAAAAGAAGCAGCAAATGGTGAAGTAGGAGAAATATATGTTAAGGGTAGTATTGTTGGTAGTGGATATTATAATAATCCTGATAAAACCAATTCTGCATTTGTTCAAAATCCAATAAATCATTCATATTTAGAAACTGTATATAAAACTGGAGATTTAGCTAAATATAATAAATATGGTGAATTAGAGTATTTAGGACGTAAAGATTTTCAAATAAAACATATGGGTTATAGAATTGAACTTGGAGAAATTGAAACAAACATTAATGCATTAAAGGGTTTAACCATTTGTGCATGTATTTATCAAAATGATAATATTGTATTATACTTTGAATCAACTAGTTTAAGTGAAGAAGATGTTATTGCATTTGCTAATAAAAAATTAGTTAAATATATGAGACCAAATAAAGTTATCAAATTACCAAAGATGCCTTATAATGCTAATGGTAAAATAGATAGAGTAAAATTAAAAGAAATGTTTAATGAAAGGAAGAATTAGAAATGAAAGAAGTAATTGAAGTATTAGAAGAAGTAAAACCAGGAGAAGATTATAAGAATAATAAAACATTAGTAAGTGATGGAGTATTAACATCATTTGATATTGTAATGCTAGTTTCTTTATTAAATGAGAAATTTGGTGTTAATATTAGCGTTATGGATCTTGTTCCTGAAAATTTTGAATCAGTTGAATCAATTCATAGTATGATAGAAAAACTAAAAAATAATTAGTTTTTTTATTATTAAAATTAAAGTAGGTGTGTTTTTATGAATTATGCGTCATTAAAATTTTTATTGTTTGTAGTGGCATTATTAATAATTTATTATGTATGCCCTAAAAAGTATAGATGGGTAACTTTGTTAATAGCAAGTTTAATTTTCTTTTATTTATTTAGTGGAGTGCTAATTATTTATTGTATACTTGCTTCACTTGTTGCTTATTTTGCATCAAGATTACTCATTAAGAATGAAAAGAAAAAGAAATTAATATTTATAATTTCAATTTTAGTAATATTAGGATTTTTAGCAGTACTAAAATATAATAATTTCTTTATCTCAATAATTAATGTATTTGGTTTATCTATAAAATACAAGAAGTTTTTAATTCCAATTGGTATATCATATTACACTTTGGAAATGATTTCTTATATGACAGATATTTATAGAAAAAAATATGAGCCAGAAAAGAACTTTTTTAAATTATTATTATTCTTTACTTATTTTCCAAAGTTAGTTGAAGGGCCTATATCAAGATATGACAAGTTATCAACAACATTATTTAGTGAAAATAAATTTGATTATGATAATTTTAGAAAAGCTTTTGTGCTAATTGGATATGGTTTCTTTAAAAAACTTGTTATTGCTGATAGAGCAGGTATATTTGTTGATACATTTTTTAGTGAGGGATATACTGGTTTAATAACAGTAGTAGCAATTGTATTATATACAATTCAAATATATGCTGATTTTTCTGGATGTATTGATATTGTAAGTGGAGTATCTGAGTTATTTGGAGTGAAGCTTGCTGAAAACTTTAGAAGACCATTCTTTTCAACATCAATTCAAGAATTTTGGAGAAGATGGCATATTACTCTTGGTGAGTGGTTAAAGGATTACATTTTTTATCCAATTTCATTATCTAAAATGAATATGAAATTAAATTTAAAAGTTAGAAAAATGAAATGGAAACATTTATCAAGATTTATTACAGTAGCTTTTCCATTATTCTTTGTTTGGTTTACAAATGGACTTTGGCATGGAGCAAGTGGTAAGTTTGTATTATATGGTTTATACTATTATGTAATTATGATGCTTGGAGTGTTATTTAAACCATTACTTGATAAATTAGTTAGTTTATTAAAAATAAATACTAAAGTATGGAGTTATAAATTCTTTCAAATTATTAGAACAATAATTATTGTATGCTTTGGTATGTTCTTATTTAGATGTGATACATTACATGATTTTGCTAACTTAAGTACTAAAATGTTATCATTTGGAAAATTCCCATTATTTAGTTTAGGAATTAATAAATTTGATTTTGTAATTTTAGCAATTTCAGTATTAATACTTATATGTATAGAAATTGCACAAGAATTAGGTGTTAATATTCGTGAAAAGCTTGAAGAACAAAATTTAGTATTTAGATGGATTGTATATTTAATTATTATATTTGGTGTAATAATATTTGGCATTTATGGTAGAGGATATTCTGCTAAGAGTTTCATTTATGGGGGATTCTAATGAAACAAACATATAAAAATATATTAAAATTTACTATATTTATGTTTATTGTTTTTGGATTAATAATTAAATTAGGTGAATTATTTACTCCAAAATGGACTAATGGAGAAAACCAAGGACAAATATATACTATAAAGGGTTTCTATGAAATGCCAAAAAATAGTATTGATATATTATTTATGGGAGACTCTAGTATATATAAAAGTGTTTCTCCTATGCAAATATATGAAAATCTTGGAATAAAATCATATAATTATAGTGTATCTTCTGCTAGACTTTATATGATGTATTATCAACTTCAAGATGTATTAAAATATCAAAAACCAAAAGTTTTATTTGTGGATACTTTAACTTTTTTCTATGATACTAAAGAGATAGAATCAGAAAGAAGAAAATCTTTTGATTATTTAAAATTTAGTAGTATTAAAGAAAAAATGATACACGATGATGTTTTTGAATCAAGTTTTGATGATAAAGTATCATATTATTTTCCGCTACTAAGATATCATTCTAGATGGAATGAAATTAGACCTAAAGATATTGCTGATTTAACAAAGAGCCATTATTCAATTAATAAAGGTTTTGTAATGACTTCAGGCGTTCAACCAAATACATCTGGATATGATTACATGATACCAAATAATAGAAAAGTAGAAATGCAAGATTATGTCAAAAAATATTTTTATCAAATTGTAGATTTATGTAAAGAAGAAAACATTGACTTAGTTTTTCTTGGAATACCAGATAAAAGAGCATGGAATTATGAATCTTCGGTATTAATGAATGAATTAGCAAAAGAGACAAATACAAAATTCTTTGATTTAAATGATAAAGATAAATATCCTGTTGATTGGAATATTGATAGTGAAGATGGAGGTATGCATTTTAATATTTCTGGAGCTATTAAAATAACGGATTATGTATCAAAATATATAGATGATAATTATAATTTTTCTAATTGTAGAAAAGAAAAAGAATGTGAAAACTATGAAAAAGATTTAAAAGTATATAACAAGAGAAAAAGGGATGCATTAAGACAATTAAATAGGAATATAGAAGAATATGATAAAACTATTACTAATTAATAATAAAAATAATAAAGAAATTGAAGTGCCAATTTCTTTTATTAAAAACAAATATTCAAAAAATGAGTATTATTTAATCAAAAAAGGATTAAAAATGTTTTTTAATATTGATAACTTTGAAGTTATATATAAAAATGGAAAACCATTTATAAAAGATGAAAAAGTATATATTAGTATTTCACATGATAAAGATTTAATATTATGTGCTTTTAGTGATAAATTAGTTGGAGCTGATATTCAATTTTATAATAATTTAGCTAATATTAACAAAGTTTTAAATATAGATGAAAAATTAGATTATAAAGATAGTATAGATATTTTTTCTAAGAAAGAATCTATTGTTAAAATGTATGGTAAATCACTAAAGGATATAAATAATTATGATATAAATAATTATAGTTTTATCACATATAAAACTAAGTATTATGTAATTAATTGTGTAAGTGAATAATTTGATTTAAATGATAATATATATTAAAATTATATTAGGAGGGTATTTATGAATTATAAAGTAAGTGTAATAGTACCAGTTTATAATGTAGAAAAGTATTTGGATGAAACTATTAATTCTGTTATTAATCAAAATATTGATTTTGAAAAAAATGTTGAATTAATTCTTGTAAATGACGGAAGTAGTGATAATAGTGAAAAAATATGTTTAAAGTATAAAGAAAAATATCCAAATAATATAAAATATATATATAAAGAAAATAGTGGTGTATCTGATACTAGAAATCTTGGATATAAAGAATCAAATGGTAAATACATTATGTTTTTAGATTCTGATGATTTAATAAATAATTCTTCTCTAAGATTAACAAGTAAATTTTTAGATAAACATAATGAAGTTGATTTTGTAATATCTAGAGTAAGATTTTTTGATGCGATGAATAAATGGCATTATTTAGATTTTAGATTTAAATCACATAAAAAAATAGTTGATATTAATTTTGATATTAAATATTGTCAATATCATAGTACTGGAATATTAATTAGAAGTGAAGCCTTAAAAAATGTTAAATTTGATAAAAATGTTAAATATGGTGAAGACATGAAATTTATGGCAGAACTATTATTTAATAATGGTAAATTTGGAATTGAAAAGAATTCTATTCTTTATTATAGAAAAAGAAAAGAAGAAACATCAGCAGTTCAAACACAATTTAAAAATAAGAGTTATTATATAAATACTATGAGAGATTCTTTTAAATATATTTTAGATGAATCTAAAAAAAGATATGGTGAAATACCATTATATTTTAAGCATTTTATTATGAATAGTTTATGTGAAAGATTATTGCTTAAAGATCCAGAATATGATGTTAATAAAGTGTTAACAGATAAAGAATTTCAAGAATATATTAGCTGTTTTAAAAGTATGTTAGAAGAGTTTGATGATGAATTAATTTTAAATCAAGATAGATTAAGCATTAATCATAAGTATTATCTAATGAAACTTTTGCATGGTGAAAAATATAAGATTGAAAGAAGTTTAAATAATGATAAAGCTAAATTTAACGATATAGAATTTCCACTTAGAAGGAGTGATATTTGTAAAATAATTGATTTAAAAAAAGAAAAAAATAATATTATATTTAATATGTGTATTAATGATTATGTTTTTGATGTAGATATAATGTGTAATGGAGAAAAGATTAATGCAAAACCATTAAATAAAGTTAATAAAGAAGATGCACCAGAATCATATTATGATATAAATTTTAAAAAATTATTTAAAGATAAAATATATGAGGTTTCTTATGATATTAATAATTTTAAGAAATTAGAAATAAAATCTGGTAACAATAATGCTGTTATTTATGTTATGGATGAAGTAGTTAAACATAATGCTTTGCCTTATCTTTATAAAAAAATAGGTAAAAAGTTGATTGTGTTTAAAGAAAATGAGGTTATATCAAAGGATAAATTTGTAAGAATAAATACTTTATTATATAAGTTTATGAACGTCATTTATATAATAAAAAGAGATGGATTGGTAATGACAATAAAAAGAAGTAAAGGAGTATTAAATGGATAAATTGTTAATAATTAATTTAAATACAACTAATAAATTAGATTATAATTCTATTACTATTGATAGTAGAAAAGATTTTGCTAAACTAAAAAAAATAAAAGAAAAATATGTAATTTTTTATAATAATAATTCTGAATATAGAAATGTAGATTTTGATAAGATTATATCTTTTATGAATGATAATAATTTAATGCTATATGCATTAAATCCATGTTATTTAGCAAATAAAAAAGTTGAATATATTAATTTCAATGATAAGAGTGGATTTATAGAAGAAAAAGATGAAATATTTAATTTTAATTTAGATAGTTATATTATAAATTCTAAATTATTAAAGGATTTAGAACTAACTGATAACTTTGAAGAAGATATTTTATTACATATACTTTCTAAAGCTAAAAGATATTTTCAATCAAAGGATGAACTTTTGATAAAAGAAACTAAAATAATTAAGGATGTTGCTAAATATCCAAATTATAATAATAAAGAATGGTACTTAAGTTATATATCTAATACATTATTAAAGAATATTAAAAGAACAGATAGTCATTATGTTAAGAATATTATATATAATCTATATTTACTACGTTTATTTACAAATTATCAACAAAGTACAATTTGTATTTTGAATGATAAAGAATATGAAGAGTTTATTAACATTTCAAAAGAATTATTAAATTATATTGATAATGATATTTTAGATTATACTAATTTTAATAAGAATGTTTTAATACATGAAAATATTTTAGATTATGTTTTAAGAATTAGAAATAATGATTTAAAGTATGAAGTTAGTGGAAAATATTTGGTTAGTAATAGTATTAAATATTTAGATATTGAAAACACTAGAATTATTGTTAATACTATTAATTCTAAAAATAATAAACTTTATGTTGATTGTACAATAGATGGTATGATTCAAAAATACGATTCTATAGAAATAATAGTTGATGGTAATAAAAGAGATTATAAACATACAAATATTTATTCTGAATATAAAATATTTGGTAAAAACTATTATAAAGACGAGACTATTCAATTTGAGTTAGATTTAGATAATGATAAAAAAGTAATATTTAAAACAAAGAGTGGAATTAGATTAAAACTAAGATTTTCTGGTATTCATAGTAAGTTAACAGAAAAATATAGTTTTAGTTATTGGAATGTTAATAAAAAGTTTATAAGATATAGAAATAATATTTTAACAATTAATAATAGAAATTTCTTTACAACATTTATTAATGAGCTTAAATATTGGACTAATATAATTAAAAGAGATGGACTAAGTAAATCAAAACATGCTATTGTACTTAGAACTCTTTATTATTTAACTCTTCCAAAATATAAAAATAGAGATATATGGATTACTTATGACAAAATATTTAAGTCTGGAGATTGTGGTGAATATTTATATAGATATGCTGTTAAAAAGCATGAAATATATTATATTTTATCTAAAAAAGCAAAATTTTATAATAAATTAAAAGAAGAAACAGGAAATGTTTTACCATATGGTGAAAGAAAAACTAAATTAATTGTATTGCATTCTAAAAAAATATTTGCATCTGATTCAGTAACTGCATATTTTTGTGGATTTAGTGGAGATTTAGCAACTTATTGTAAGGGATTATTCAATTATGAAGTAAATTGTATTCAACATGGGCTTACTATGCAAGATATTGCTTTTAGACAAAATAGATTATTTGATAATATTCAAAAATATTTTATTGCATCTAAGTATGAAAGAGAAAACTTATTAAAGAGTGAATATGGTTATACAAATGATCAAATAATAGATAGTGGTATTCCTAGATTTGATGGACTACATGATAAGAGTGAAAAAATGATATTACTTGCTCCAACTTGGAGAGTTAATGTTGCTAGTAATATATCAAATGATAGAGTAAGAGCAAGAAATAGTAGTTTTAAAGATACTAATTATTTTAAAGTATTTAATGGATTTATTAACAATAAAAAGTTATTAAAATTATTAAAAGAAAAAGGATATAAAATTGTATTTTTAATACATCCAACTTTAGTATCTAATAAAGATGATTATGATTCAAATGAATATGTAGATATTATATCTTCAGCAGATGTTAACTATGAAGATATGTTAACTAGTGCTAAGATTATGATAACAGATTATTCAGGAGTTCAATATGATTTTGCTTATATGAAAAAACCAATTATTTATTATCATACACCATTATTACCACCATCTTATAATGATGGAGTAATGAATTATAAAACAATGGGATTTGGTAACATAGTTTCAAATGAAGATGAATTAGTAAGTGAAATAGAAAAACTTCTTGATAATGATGGAAAGATAGATAAAAAATTTGAAAAAAGAATTGATTCATTTTTCTTATTTAATGATTTTAAGAGTAGCGAAAGAATATATAATGAAAGTATTAAATAAGAGTATACTTATAAGTATATTATTGATACAATTATAAATGAAGATAAAATCTAAAAAAAGAATGAGAGGTATGTAAAGATGATATGTCCAAATTGTGGTAATCAAGTTAATGAAAGTGAAAAATTTTGTTCTTCTTGCGGTACAAGTATGAATCAAAGTGTTATTCAACAAGTTCCAGTTGTGAATCAGGATCTAAATGGAGAAAGCACTGTAAATCAAGGAAGTACTGATGTAAATAAACATTCAAATAATCAAGATAATAAAAAGATAATAATAATTGCTGCTATATCAGTAGTAGTGTTAACAACTATTTTAGTATTTATTATAAGTAAATTCTTTAATAAGTGTGAGTGTGAAGAGAGCGTTGTAAATAATAATGTTCCTGTTAATAATGATACAACTTCTAATACAGAGCCTAATAATGATATACAAAATAATACAGGTACAGGAGATACTACTGGAACTGTAGATCCTAACACTAATTTAACTTATGATAAAGATGGTGCATTTTTAATGCCTGTTGAAGATGTGTTTACAATAACAGGACGTGGAACTGTAGTAACTGGTAGAATTGAAAGAGGAACAATTAAAATAAATGAAGAAGTTCAAATAATTGGATTAGATCATGAAATTAAAACTACTGTAGTAACAGGAATTGAATCATTTAGAGAGCAAAAAGATTCTGCTCAAGCAGGTGATAATGTTGGATTACTACTAAGAGGAATTAGTAGAGAAGAAGTTGAAAGAGGATTAGTATTAGCAAAACCAAATTCAATTAAAGCTTCTAAGAAATTTGAGGGAACCTTTGATATATATAGTAAAGAGGAAGGTGGAAGACACACTCCATTCTTTACTAATTATCAACCACAGTTTTATTTTAGAACTGCTGATATTGCAGGAAAGATAACTTTACCATCAGGTGTAGAAATGGTAATGCCTGGTGATAAGAATGTAAAATTTACAGTAAGTTTAGAAAAAAATGTTGCACTTGAAGTAGGAATGAAAATAACTATCCGAGAGGGTGGAAGGACAATTGGAGAAGGAAAAGTAACAAAAGTTTATTAAAGATGTTTAAAAAACATCTTTTAATTTTGAAATAATAATTATACATGTTATAATTGTTATGAGAGATGATAGTATGAAAATAATTAACATTTATTGGCAAAGAGCTAATTTACATTTAGTATTAGATGAAAAAATTAATGGTGAAGTAAAATTAGTTAGTAAAAATAGTAAGATTAAATTAGACTATAATGATAAAGAAGTATTTTTTAATATAGCTAATACTCCTGAGGGACAAGCATTGAATGCTTCAGAGTATAATTTAGAAATAAATAATAAATATATAGAAATAGATGATAGTTTACTAAATGATTTAATGGATAAATCAAGAAATTTTTATTTTGAAAGAAATACTGAAGTATGCCTTGTTGATTTTAATATTGATGAAAATAGAAAGTTTATTTTAAATATTAATTATTATAAAAAGAATTATAAACATTATAAAGAAAGTTTTAAGAATAAGTTTATAAGAATTATAAAAAAAACTTTTAAGCCAGTTGCTGTATTATTAATGAATATAACTTATCATATTGTAAGATTATTTAAATTTGGAAAAAATAATGTATTATTTTTAACAGAGAATAGTGATAGACTTGATGGGAATTTAAAAATATTATATGAAAAATATATTAATTTAAAAGAATATAAAGTTAAATACTATTCTAAAGATGTATTTCATATACATGGCGCTATGTCTAAAATAATACATTTTATAAAAGTAACTAACATGGTTGCTTTAAGTGATATTATTATTGTAGATAATTATGTTCCAACTTTAACATTAATTAATTTTTCAAAAAGTACAAGATACGTTCAATTATGGCATGCTGGTATTGGATTTAAATCAGTTGGTTTTGCTAGATTTGGATTAGATGGTTCCCCAAATCCATTTAAGTCATCTCATAGGAGATATACTGATGCTATTGTGGATCAAGAAAATCTTATTGATATTTATAAAGAGGTATATGGTGTTAGTAAAAATATATTTAAAAGTTATGGAATGCCAAGATTAGAAGGATATTTAAATAAAGAAAAAATTGATGAAACAATCAAGAAGATTTATAGTGAACATAGTGAACTAAGAAATAAAAAAATAATATTGTTTTCACCAACATATAGAGGAAATGGAAGTAAAGATGCATATTATGATTATTCTTTAATTAATCTAGATGAAATATATAATTATGCCAAGAAAAATGATTTTATTTTTGTAATAAAGATGCATCCTTTTATTAAAAAGAAAATAGAAATTAAGAAAGATTATAGTGATAGAATAATAGATTTATCAAAAATGGATATTAATGATTTAATATATATATCAGATATTATGATTACTGACTATTCTTCTTGTGCATATGAGTATTCTTTATTTGATAGACCTTTAGTTTTTTATAGATTTGATAAATCGTTTTATGAATTTACTAGACCAATGCATACAGTTGATGAATTTACTTCTAAGCAATATGAAGTCCTTGATTTTAAAGAATTAATGAATGTATTAAATAAATTAAAAGATATTAAAATTGAAGATAGATTTAAAAATATTAAAAATAAACAAGACTCTAATAGTTGCGAAAAAATTATAAAATTGTTAAAATAAAGTTAGATTAAACGCTATTTTTTATATATAGGAGGTTTTTTATGAATATAGCTATTATATTTGCCGGAGGAGTGGGGCGAAGAATGGGAAGTAATATTCCTAAACAATTTTTAAATGTATATGGAAAGCCAATTATAATCCATACATTAGAAAAATTTCAATATCACTCAGAAATTGATAAGATTTATGTTGCTTGTAAAGAGGAATTGATTCCTGCTTTTGAAGAAATGGTACAAAAATATAACATTACTAAAATACCTGAAGGTGGAATTGTTGCAGGAGGTGCTACAGGTCAAGATTCAATTTTTAATGCACTTAGTGCTGCTGCAAAAGAAAATGATGGAGATTCTATTGTATTAATACATGATGGTGTTAGACCATTAATTAATGAAGAATTAATTAGTAAGAATATAGCAAGTGTAAAAGAATTTGGTTCTGCTATTACTTGTACACCAGCATTTGAAACACCAGTAATAAGTTATGATGGTACAAATGTTGATGAATTGCCAAAAAGAAAATTTGTATATACTGCACAAGCACCGCAAAGCTTTAGATTAAAAGATATTTATGAAATGCATAAAAAAGTAAGAAAAGAGAATCCAGAATATACAGATATTATTGATAGTTGTACATTAATGGAAAAAAATGGATATAATGTAAGATTAATTGAAGGAATTAGAGGAAATATTAAAGTTACTACTCCTGAAGATTATATTGATTTACTTGCTAAATTATCAGCAGAGGATCAAAAACAAATATTTGAATTATATACTAGTAAAAAGAAACAAGATGAGTTCAAACTAAGTTATAAGAAATAGGAGCTAAATATGAATGATATTTTAAAAGAAGATGCAATTAATATAATTGAAGATAATAATAAGTTAAAAGAGCTTAAAAATACTAATTTCATGGTTACTGGTGCAAGTGGAATGATTGGTATTTATTTTGTAAACACTTTATTAACATTAAATGAGTTGTATGATGGGAATGTTAATTTATATTTAGTTGTTAGAAATAAAAACAAACTACCTAAATATGTTTTAGAAAATGAAAATGTTCACATTATTGAACAAGATATTGTTAATCCAATTAATTTAGATGTTAAAATGGATTATGTTGTACATGCAGCTAGTCCTGCTAGTCCATTAATAATGAAAGAAAAACCAGTTGAAACAAATTTTGCAAATACAATTGGTGCTGCTAATGCACTAACTTATGCAAATAATCATGAAGCAAAAGGATTTTTATTTATTTCATCTAGAGAAATATATGGACAACCAGAAGAAGGACAAGAATTCTTTTTTGAAGATGGTCCTCTTGGACAAGTTGATCATTTAGTTCCTAGAAATGGTTATGCTGAAGGTAAAAAAGCTGCAGAAAATATGTGTGCTGGATTTAAACAAGAGTATGGACTAAATACAAAAGTAGTTAGACTTGCACATACATATGGACCAGGAATGAGTATATATGATGGTCGTGTTCAAGCAGATTTTCTAAAGAATGTAGTTAATAATGAAGATATTGTTTTAAAGAGTAAAGGAGAAGCTGTTAGAACTTATACATATATTGGTGATGCAGTTAATGGAATGTTTAAAGTACTACTTCATTCAAAAGATATGGTTTATAACATAGCAGATGAAGCATGTAAGACATCAATTAAAGAACTTGCTGAAACAATGGTTACAATATATCCTGATAGAGGTTTAAAACTAGTATTTGATATTCCAGAAGAAACAAAAAATACTGGATGTGCTAGTTTTACATTGGGTATATTAGCTACTGATAAAATTAGAAAAGAATTGGGTTGGATTCCTAGATATTCAATATATGATGGATTTAAAAGAACAATAGATTATATTGAAAGTGAAATGAAAAAAGAAAAACCAGTTGCACTTAAAAAAGTACAATAATTGTACTTTTTTTTATACACTATTTTTGATAAAATATCATTGTGGGGTGCTTATATGAAATACATATTAATTAAAGTAGCAGTAATAGTTTTAAATATAGTTTATTTTTTTATAAAATTATTTCCTACAAAGAATAAAGTAACTATGATTAGTAGACAATCTAATAATATGTCTATTGATTTTAAAATGGTTAAAGATGAAATAGAAAAACATAATAAATATAAGGTTGTTGTTTTGTGTAAAAAACTCGAGGGGAAAGAAAAAGCTAAGTTAACATCAATTATTAAATATTTTTTTCATATGCTAATTCAAATGTATCATATAGCAACATCTAAAGTTGTAATTCTTGATTCATATTGTATATGTATTAGTGTTTTAAAACATAAAAAAGATTTAAAAGTTATTCAAATGTGGCATTCTGTGGGAACTATGAAGAAGTTTGGATATGATATATTAGATCAAGAGGAAGGTAATAGTAGTAAGATAGCAAAAGTATTAAAAATGCATAAGAATTATGATTATGTATTATGTGCTGGAGAAGGATATAAACATGATTTAGTTAGACAATTTAATTGCAGTGAAGATATTGTTAGAATAATTCCTTTACCTAGACTAGATGTTATTACAAATAAAGAATATGTAAAAAATATAACAGATAAGATATATGAAAAATATCCTATATTAAAAAACAAAAAGAATATTATTTATGTTCCAACATTTAGAAAAGATGAAAAAGATTTAGAGCAACATTTAAATAAATTAATAAATGATGTTGATTATAAAAAATACAATTTGATTGTTAAATTACACCCATTAAGTAATATTAATATTACAAATAAAAATGTTATTGTTGCTCCTGAATTTAGTTCTATGGATATGATTTTAGTGTCTGAATATGTAATAACGGATTATTCATGTATTTTATATGAGGCAGGTGTTATTAATAAAGCATTGTATTTTTATCCATTTGATTACGATGAATATAATAAAAATAGGAGCTTAAATTTAGATTATTTTAATGAATTACCTGGTGTTATATCAAGAAATTCTAAAGATATAATTAAATCTATTGAAAATGATGAGTATGACTATAAAGAGTTAAATAAATTTATAAAAAAATATGTTAATTATGATGGCAATTCATGTAAAAAAATATATAGATTAATAGAAGAAAAATGCTCTAAAAATTGATTATGTTAATAACTTGTGTTAAAATTATTATGTTACTCGAAGGAGAAGTTTATGAAAAGATTTTTTAAAGATTTAAAGAAATATAAAAATTATATTTTATTTGCCACATGGGCAGAGCTAAAAACGGAAGTAATTAATTCATATTTAGGGTGGCTATGGATGATTCTTGAGCCACTTGCTTTTATGTTAATTTACATGTTTATAGCACAAATAATATTTAAATCATCTGTAGAATATTTTCCAATATTTGTGTTTATTGGTTTATCTGTATGGAATTTCTTTAATAAGATGGTTGTTGCTAGTGTAAAATTAATTACTACAAATAGAGATACAGTTACTAAAGTATATTTACCTAAATTTGTATTATTGCTAGTTAAAATGGGAGTAAATACATTTAAGATGATTGTTTCATTCTTACTTGTTGTATTATTTATGATATTCTATCATGTACCAATTACATGGAATGTGTTATGGTTTTTCCCAATTTTAATAACAGTTATTATATTTACATTTGGTGTATGTACTATTATGATGCACTTTGGTGTATTTGCAGAAGATTTAGTTAATTTAGTAAATATTGCTCTTAGAATGTTATTCTATATGACTGGTGTATTCTATGATATAAGTACTAAAGTGCATAATGTTACATATAGAACATTATTGTTAGATTTAAATCCAATTGCTAATTTTATATATAATATGAGAAATGTTCTAATATATAAAAGTAGTCCTGTTGGAATGTGGACATTAATTTGGTTCTTTGGTGGAATACTATTATGTGTACTTGGAATTAATACAATTTATAAATATGAAAATACATATGTAAAGGTGATGAGATAATGAAGAAAGAAGAAATAGCAATTACAGTAAACGATTTACATGTGTATTATAGAGACATGAAACGTGTTACTTTAAAAAAGTGGTCAAAAGAAAAAGGTAGTGGAAAAATATTTAAAGCAGTTAAAGGTGTTTCTTTTGAAGTTCCAAAAGGTCAAATTTTAGGAATATGTGGAAAGAATGGTAGTGGTAAATCTACATTATTAAGAGCAATATCTGGTATATTTAGTCCTGATAAAGGAAGTATAAATTTACATGGAAATACAATTTCATTATTGTCTATTGGAGTAGGGTTTCAAAAACAATTAACTGGTTATGAAAATATATATTTAAGTGGTATGCTTCTTGGATATAATAAAGAACAAATAGATGCTAAGGTTGATGAAATAATAGAATTCTCTGAACTTGGAGATTTTGTTTATAAACCAGTTAGAAGTTATAGTTCTGGAATGTATTCTAAACTTGCTTTTTCAATAACAGCAGTTTTGGAAACAGATATTATGTTAATAGATGAAGTTTTAAGCGTAGGAGATATTCATTTTAAAGAAAAAAGTTATAATAAAATGAAAGAATTAATAAGTGATTCAAATAGAACAGTTGTAATTGTTTCTCATAGTAGTAAAACTATTACAGAACTTTGTGATAAAGTTATTTGGCTTCATGAAGGATTAATTAGAGATGAAGGAGATCCTGAAAGAATTATGAATGAGTATGAAGCATTTATGAGAGAGGAACAATAATGAATATATATGATTTTGATGGAACAATTTATGATGGAGATTCATGCAAAGATTTAGTATTATATGGTTTGAAGCATAGAACATCAGATACATTAAAATCTCTTCTAAAAGCAAGAAGATTAAACAAAAGATATAAAAGGGGAGAAATTGAATTTGAAAGAGTTAAACAACAAATGTTATCATTTGTGTTTAAAATGCCAAATTATCCTAGATTTTTAAATCGATTTGTTGCCTCTCATATGGATAAAATAAAACCATGGTATAAATCGAGAATATTGCCTAATGATGTAATAGCTTCAGCTTCCTATGAATTATGGATTAGTATGTTTGCAAGAAGATTAGGTGTTAAATATGTAATAGCAACTAAAGTTGATGCTCGAGGTAAGATAATTGGTAAAAATTGTAAGGGTTCAGAGAAAGCAAGAAGGATTAAAGAAATGTTTCCTAATGTACCAATTAATGCTTGTTATAGCGATTCATCTGTTGATATACCAATGTTAGAATTATCAAATAATTCATTTGTTGTTGAAGGAAATAAGATGATTACATATGAACCTGGATTTAAATTTAAAAATAATAAATAGATGTGTAAACAAAAAAAGGTTGACATATCTTTTTTTTTATTGTAATATTATTTGGAAGGAAGGAGAACTATAAATGGCAGTTAAAATTAGACTAAAAAGAATGGGTGCTAAAAAAAGACCTTATTATCGTTTAGTAGTAGCTGATTCAAGAGCTAAAAGAGATGGTAATGTAATTGAATCTATTGGAACTTATATGCCTTTAGAAGCAGAAAAATATAATGTTAATAAAGAATCTGCTTTAGATTGGCTTAAGAAGGGAGCTCAACCTACAGATACAGCTAAGAATATACTAAGTGAAGTAGGTGTTATGGAAGAATTCCATAATTCTAAAAAAAATAAATAATGGATTTAATTGAATTTGCTGAATTAATTGTTAAAAAGCTAGTTAAGGAACCAGATCTAGTAAAAGTACAACAATTTGATGACGATGAAGAAACAGTTATTGAAATTGTAGTTTCTGAAGATGATATGGGTCGTGTTATTGGTAAAAATGGTAAGATAGCTAATAGTATTAAATCATTAATACAAGCTAAAGCTTATAACGATGGAAATAAAAAAGTAAAAGTAAATATAGATTCATTTTAGGACTAACATAGTTAGTTCTTTTTTTTATCTTGAAATAAATATATTAATATGGTATTATACACTTTACTGAGGTGTTAATAATGACATATTATGATGAAATATTATTAGAACAAAATTTTCCTTATAGAAACATGGAAAAAGAAGATAGAAATTTTTATATTAATTTATTACTTCATACAAAAGATGTTTGTGATAGTGATATTTATATTAATAAAAATGGTTTATCTAATTATGATTTATTATTTTTAAATTTAGTTAAAACAAATGGAATAGTTAGATTTGATGGAGCAACTTATAATGAATATGAAAGTAGATTAATTAGTGGATACATTATTAGAAAAGGAAATAAATATTTTATTGAAACAAATGTATATAGATGTAATGATGTAATTGATGATGATGACAAAGAATATAGTGCTTATGATGAATTTATATTTAAAGACTCTAGAATAATTAGAAAATCAAGATATGATAGTTCAACATATAGTGAAGCAGAGATTGAATTATTATGTGATGATGAACTTGAAAGTTATTTACAAGGAAAGGCTGATGAGCTTAAATTAAAAAAATAGATTGATTAATTTTTCAATCTATTTTTTATAAGTGAAAAAATTACAATTAATAATACTATTAATTCTATGATTAAGGGTAAATATATGTATTCATATGATTCATTATAATTATTCTTTAAAAAGATAAAATTTGGTATTGAAAAAGCTATTAAAACTATTATTATGTTAAAAACATTTGATTTAGTATTATTTAAATTAAATGTATTTTTAAGTGTGTTAAAAATAAATAATAAAAACATAGAAGAAGCATTTATAATATAAAAAATCCATGACATAATACTTATATTTTCAATTGAATCTAAAAATGAAAATAGTTTTATTCTCTTTAATGTTGAGTAAACTGGATAATCATATAGATTAATAATACTTATGCCAGAAACACCGATAATAGTTGATGTAGATAAAAATATAATAATAAATGAAATTGTTATCATAATATAAAAATATTTATTAAATTTTTCTTTATCACTTATTTGATCTTTTTTTATAGCATATATTTGAGTTGTAGTTATTGAAAAATAAAGAGAAAAGATAAAAGCAGTTATAATTATTTTTTTAATACTAACATTAATTAATGGTAAATAGTTTTGAAAATTTATTTGATTTACTAAACTAAAAAAATCAAATAAAAATATGATTGTTGATATATAAAAACATATTGTCGATACTCTAATAGTTGTTTCTATTCCCTTAGATGAAATATAATAAGTTGTTAGAATTATAAGTAATAGTATTATATATTTAGGTGTTTCTACTAGATATTGATTTGACAAAAATGTTGTTAATCTATATGTCAATAAAATGTATCCAAATAGTGAACATAATATTGATAAAATGATAATTATTATTGAAAATTTACTATATATTTTTTTTATTTTTTTTGAATAAGATAGATTAGTATTTGTGTTAAATAACTTTAATATTAATTTTGATATTATTAATGAAAGAATAAAACCAATTAAAATAGAAATAATAGAGGAGTTAAGTGATTCATGTAAAATATAAGAACTAAATACACCATAAAATGATGAGCAACAAAGAGCACAAATCATAGTAGATAAGCCAAAACTATTTATCATTTCATCTTTTTTCATTTTCTTAATTCTCCTATTGAAGTGATTGTTGAATCAACATTTATTTTTATTTTTATATTTTTAAGATTATCATTCCAATTCCTATTTTTGAAATCAAAATAATCTTTATCATGTTTATAAATATAGTTTCCTATGCCGATAAAATCAGTTTTATTTTCTTTAGAAATGTTTATTAATTTATTTACATTTTGTTTTACTTCATTATTTGTAAGATTAGTTAATTTTTTTATTGAATCAGATTTGTTTAAATCATATTTACAATTATAACTATTAATTTTACCTGTTAATTTTATATTTATATTAAATGTATTATTTTTCCATTTAAATTTAGTTTTTTGATTATTAATATTTATTGAAAAATTACCATTATTGCAAGGTATATTTATTATTGTTTTCTTAATATTATTTATTAACATATTATAATAGATTCCATTTTTATCATTTAGAATAATTTTTTCATTTTTATTATTAAATGTGACAAGATTTTCTAAATAGAGTATTTTTTCATTGTTATTTTCTTTAATCGATATATTTGGATAAATTGAATCAATGCCGTATTCCATTTTTCTTTGAGTTAAATCTAAAAAGGAAACTGGTGTAGAAGATGAGAATATTTTATTATTAAAAACCATTAAATCTTTTAGATATAAAGATGAACCATTATCATCTTTATATATGTTTAGTATTTCATCTTTATATTTATTATCAACATAATATATATAAAAATTCATTTTTGATTTTGGATCTCTTAAAAAGAAATCATAGAAGTCTTTATTACTTTTAATTAAATCTTCTGTTATGATTAAAACTTTTAGATGAGATATAAAAATATCTTTATTTGACAATTTGGATATTTCTGATATGCATTCTTCTATTGTATCTGCCACAGTAGTAAAAACTTTTATTTTAGTTTCACTTTCATTTTCTATTACTTGACTAGTTATTTTATATTTATTATCTTGGTAGTCTATTAACATTCCACTAATTATCACTAAATCATCTATTTCAACATAGTCGTAGCAACCTGTTAACAAAAGAATTATTAAAATAATAATGATTTTTTTCATAGTTCTCCTTTATTAGTATTTTGCGTCAATAAACCATTATTTATTAACATTTTTTTAGATTTATTAATAACTGGTGCAAATGGTATTAAAAATGGTTTACCAAATGATTTAATATTACATAAATTAGTTATTAAGAAAATAAAACCAAATAGTATTCCTATAATTCCAAATACTGATGATAAAAACATTAATAAATATCTATAAAGTCTTATGAATGACTGGAAATCTTGATATGTAAAAAATATTGAACAGATAGCAGTAACTGCAACTACTATAACCATAATTGGAGATACTATTCCAGCACTTACTGCAGCATCTCCTAAAACAAGTGCTCCTAGTATTGAAAGAGAGGTCCCTCTAGAAGTGGGAGTTAAAGCATCTGCTTCATATAATAATTCAAATGTAAACATTAATAAAAATGATTCAACTAGAGCCGGAAATGGTACACCCGATCGTTGAAGAGAAAAATTAATTAATAGATTTGTTGGAAGCATTTGCTGATCATAAGTTATTAATGATAAATAAATAGATGGAGCAAATATTGTTATAAATAGTGCGAGTAATCTTATAAATTTAACAAAAAATGCAAATATTTTTTTTTGATAATTATCTTCATTACTATAGAAATAATCTATAAAGAATGTTGGAATTATTAATACATTATTTGAGTTTTCTGATAATATACATATTTTTCCTTCTGTTAAACATTTACAAATAGTATCAGGTTTTTCTGTTGATTTAATAGTGGGAAAAACAGAATTATTTTCTTTTCTTATTAATTCTTTTATATAATAAGTATCCAATAATTTATCTGTTTTAATATTTGAAACTTTATTTATTACATCATTTAATAAGTCTTTATCTACAATATTATTCATATATAAAATACAGATTTTTGATTTTGTTTTAAATCCAAGAGTTAATTCTTTCATATATAAGTTTATATCTTTTATTCTTTTTCTAATTAATCCAATATTTGTATTATAGTTTTCATTAAATGAGTCTTTTGGACCTTTTATAGTGGGTTCACTTGTTGGTTCATTAATACTCCTGTCTAAATTAGCTTTAGTTTCTATTGCAATTATTTCATTTTTATAAATAATTATAGTAAAACCATTGAACAAATAATTAAACACATCATGTTCTTTTATATTAATAAAACTAATTGATGGAATATTATTTTTTATATCTTTTTTTAAAGATGATATGATGTCATGTTTGAATATGCTTCTATTGGATAAATATTTTAGTATGAAATCATTACTTTGTATTGAAGATGAAACTGTTTGAATATTTATTATATATAATTTATTTAAAATAAAAGAAACTTCTTTTATTTGAAGATCTGGCATATATGATTTTGAGTTGTATAATTCTTTTAAAATGTTCATATTATTATTGTGGTTTAAAAATATAAAAAAATGTATTTGTGACTAATTTTTGATTTAATCATATTTTATATTAGGAGGCATTTATCATGTTTAATAATTATAAAGAGATAGTTACTAAAGCTATTATTGGAAAAGGTAAAAAAGCTTTTAAAAATGAATATGAAGTTAGTACTGATAAAGATGTTGATACTGTACTGGGATGTTGGGTAATAAATCATGAGTTAAAGGGTGTTAAAGATGAAGACTATATTAAAATAAATGGTAGTTATGATATTAATATTTGGTATAGTTATGACAATAATACAAAGACAGATGTAATAAGTAACAAAAATTATTATGAAGAGAAAGTAAAGGTAAGGGTAAGAGATAATAGTAATCTTGATAATGATGATGAAATAATAATTAGAAGTTTAAAAAATCCAACATGTGTAGATGTTAGTAATGATAAAAATAATATTAAGTATACAATTTCTAAAGAATTAGGGATTGAAATAGTTGGCGATCAAAAGATTAGAATACCTGTTAGTGGAAGTGAAGATGATTATGATATTATTATTGATGAAAAAGAAATAAATGATGAAATAGATAAGCAAGTGAATGAGGATTATTTAAATGATAAACAGTGAAAACTGTTTTTATTTATGTTAGAATAGTTATATGAATAAAATAGAGGTTATTAAAGAATTAAAAAAGTATAATTTAGATATTAAGCGGTATATTATTATAAGTGGTACAGCAATGGTTTTACATGGACTAAAGAGTGAAACACCAGATATAGATATATCTATTACTCCAGATTATGAGGAAGAATTATTAGAAGATTATTTAGCGGTACTTGAACACATTAATCCAAATGGAACTTTTGCATATATGATAGATGATATAATTAATTTTGGAGTTAATTATTATTCAGAGGCAAAAGAGTATATAGATGGATTTCCAGTTCAAAGTATTGATGATATAATAAAATTAAAAGAATTTTTAAATAGGGAGAAAGATAGAAAGGATTTAAAACTTCTATATAAAAGAAAAGCTCAAATTAATAATATTTGAGTTTTTTGATGCACATTTTTATAAAAAAGTCAAATTGACAATTTTTTTTTAAAAGAGTATAAATAAGTTATCATTTTTTTAAATGATAATATTTTTTACGAAGGAGAGCATTTTTATGCAAGATAGTAGGACTATCAAAGAGTGCCTTGATAAACTATTATGTGAGAGTGATAGAGTATTTATTGTTCCTCATAATAGACCTGATATGGATGCTTTGGGCTCTGCAATAGGTATGGCACTAATATGTAAAAAGAATAAAAAGAGATGTTTTATTGTAATTGATGACAATATCGAAAAGTTGGAATCAGCTACAAGAAAGGTAATTGAAGAAGTTAGTGGAGAGTTTGATATCATTAAAGCGATTGATATACCAAATTTAATTACTGATAATAGTTTGATGGTGGCTGTTGATGTTAACAAAGATTATTTGATTTCAACAAAAAAATATTTAGATGATTTTAAAAATGTATTTGTACTTGATCATCATAAAACAGATGAGCATACTATTAAAACCCCATATTTATTTGTTGATGAAAGATTATCTAGTGTTTGTGAAGAAGTAAGTAGATTACTTTTTATGAATGGCGTTAAGATTACAAAAGACCATGCTAATTATTTACTTGCAGGTATTATTTTAGATACAAATAAACTTAGTAAAAATGTTACTACTGATACTTTTTCTGTAGCAACAAAATTAACTAGTAAGGGAGCAGATGCTACAATAGCAAATAATATGTTCTTAGAAGATTTTGAACATGATAGAGCTATTCAACGATTAGTTGATAATACTATTTTTCCAACATATGTATTTGCAATTGCAAGTGATAAAGAAGATAGTGGAAAAATATACGATGTAGAAGATATTGCTAAAGCAGCAGATTATTTACTTAAATATCAGGTTAATGCAACTTTTGCAATTGGATATATAGATGAAGAAACAATTTCTATTAGCGCTAGAAGCAAGGGAATAATTGATGTATCAAAAGTAATGAAATTATTTGGTGGCGGAGGAAATGAACACTCTGCTGCTGCTAGAGTAAAAGGAATTGGAATCGAAGATATAAAGAAAAAAATAAATCAAATACTTATTCCAACAAGTTATTTAGATTGCGTAGCTAAAGAAGATATTATTGAAGGAAAAGGTATGACATTAAATTTGACAAAATAAGTTGAAAATGTATTTTATAAGTGTTATTCTAAATATGGATGTGATTATATGATATATTTTAATGATTACATATTTAATAGTTTAAGATAGAGTATTTTTATAATACTCTTTTTTTGTGGGAGGTTTAAATGAAAGAACAAATTGAACAAGAAAAATTAAGACTTATGGTTTTTAAAAGTGCACTTGAACTAGGTAAAAAAGTTGATGAACATTTACTTCAATTATATGGACTTGATTCAGAAAAATATACATTCATAGTTCCAATTAAAGAAAACTTTTTTGATGATGGACACTTGAAGGTTGAAATTGAAGAAACTGTACGTGGAAAAGATATGTTTTTTATAACAGATATAGGTAATTATTCTATAGAATATAAAATGCATGGATTTATTAATCATACTAGTCCAAATGATTTAATGATGCAACTTAAAGATGGTATTGGTGCTTGTTGCTGTCATGCAAGTAAAATAAATATTGTAATGCCACTATTATATGCAGGCAGACAACATAGAAGAAATACAAGAGAAAATCTAACTTGTGGAGCTAATTTAAGAGAATTAGATCAAATAAGTAGAATTAATAGTTTTATAACTTTTGATGCTCACGATCAAGGAGTAGAACATTCTGTATCTCATATGGAATTTGATAATTTCTATGCTACTGATACTATACTAGAAAAGTTTATAGAAAATTTAAGTGTTGAAGAGTTAAAAAATATAGTTTTTGTTGCTCCAGATAATGGTGCAACTGGAAGAAGAAATGTTTATTTAAATTCATTTAATAGCCCTTATATAAAAAGAGAAGCAGGAAGTTTTGTTAAACAAAGAGATTATAACAGACTTGAAAATGGTAAATATCCTATAATATCACATGATTATTCAGGAAATTCTAATTTGAAAGGTAAAACTGCAATTATAACGGATGATATGATTTCTAGTGGTGGAAGTATGTTAGATGTTATAGATGAACTTAGAAAGAGAAAAATAAACAAAATATATGTAATTACAACTTATGCTTTATTTACTGAGGGAATTGATAAGTTTGATGAATACTTTAAAGAAGGAAAAATAAATGGTGTATATACTAGTAATTTATCGTATATTCCAGAAGAGTATAAAAAGTGTGAGTGGTTGCATGTATGCGACTGTTCAAAAGAGTTAGCTCAAATAATTTATAATATACACAATGATTTATCTATTTCAGATATTCTTCGAGATAGATCAAATTCAATAAAGCTTTTAGAAAGAAAATTTAATGGTCAATAATACTTGTTATTATTGATTTTTTTTGGACTTTATGATATAATATATGACACTTTATGGAGGAGATATGAAAAATAGAAAAAAAGCTTTATTGTTGTCATGTTTAACATCACTTGTTGTGTTAACAGGCTGTGGGAGTGCGACTAAAACAATTCAAATAGAAGGTGAAACATATATTCAAAGTGGAGAAGAGTATGTAAAAGTTAATGTAGCACCTAAAACATTTGAACCAGGAGAACATGTAATTTCATATCTTGTAAAGCCAAATGATGGCAGTTCAATTAATAATGGGGACTTGTATGAAGGATATAATAATCCATGGTTTAATTTAAATGAAGTTCCAGATGGATATAGAGTCATTGGATTTACTGACTATTCAACTAATAGGGGATATAGTAATTATTTAGTTTTTATATTAGTTAATGATGAAACAGTTGAAGTAGAAGGCAGTTATGATGCTAGAACTAATTCTGTTGTTTACCTTAATCCTGGAAAAGTAATAGATAGTCCAAAATTAAATTTGGGGGAATAAATGAAAAATAGAAAAAAAGCTTTATTATTATCATGTTTAACATCACTTGCTGTATTAACAGGTTGTGGAAGTGCAACTAAAACAATTGATATTGATGGACAAACATATATTCAAGATGGTGAAGAATACGTCAAACTAAATATGGAACCAAAAACATTTGAACCAGGAGAACATGTGATTTATTTTACTTATAATACATCTGGTAGTTTTGGAGGAAGTAAAGGATGGGGAACTAGTAATATAGGTTTGCCAGAAACTCCAGAAGGGTATAAATATGTTAATTCATTTTCTATAGATGAAGGTACATATGGATTTACAGATAGTATAGTTCATATGTATGTAAATGAAGTTACGGTAGAAGTAACACCAACTTATAATTCAAAAACAAATAAGATTGAATACACTTTACCAGGTGTTGTTGTGGAAAGCTTAAAATTAAATGACTAATAATATGAAGAGGGGGTTAAATAGTGCAAATTTTTGGCATGGAAGATACATTAATTCAAATTCAAAGTATTAAGAATATTACGAGCATTAGATTAAATGGAATTATTTATACTCAAGATGATAAAGAAAAAATGGAATTAGTGCCAATATTAAGTGTAACTTACGATGGCAATAAATCTTTATCTTTAACATCTAAAGAAAAGTATTTTGATGCTTTTGTAAAAAAAGTAACAGAAGTATATAATGACGAAAAAAATAATATTATAGAAGATAGTTTAACAGATCCATTTAGATTACGTAGTCATATACAAATAGATGAACATACTAAAGAAGTTCTTGAGAGTGGAAGATTAACTAATCTTGAGGATATTTATAAATATTATGATGATAAAAAGCCATATTCTAATAGTTTATTATTTCAAAAAGATGAATTTAGATTATTATTACCAATTATAAAATATCATTTAGAAGATTTATTTAGTAGAACAGATAATCAAGTAAAATTTGGTAATGATTTTCAAGGTTATAGAGATAATTTTATTCTAACAGCTAATGTTGATGGGATAGAAAAAACAATAAATATGTATATATACAAAGAGAATGATAATGAATACTTAATTTCGATTGGTGGAATTTTTTCAAATTATAGTTCTATAGAAATGAGTATTAAATTTAAAAATGATCGAATCGAAGTGATAATGAATAGTATAAGTTATGAATTATATTCTGAATATATATATCAAGCTAATAATGAAAAGATAAAACAAGTTGTTAGTATCAGTAAATCAAATAGACCAATTATATACGAAAATAAAGATTTAGAAGAAAGCGAGAATGTATATCATAATATTACTGATTTGGATAGTAAATCAAATTTTAGATGGTTTAAGTTACCATGGAATGCTTTATATGGAATAAATAACGAAGTTAATTCTTTAAGTGGTAGTGAAAAAATGATTAAAACATATTCAATGTATGTATTAGTACTTGATAATTCATTTATGAAAAAAGAGAATTATTCAAAAACATTTAAAAAGAGTAGTAATGTAACTATTACGACAGAAGATTTAGTCATGGATGAAGTAATGAAAAATACTACATGTATATGTATATCACCAATTGAAAATTTATATGCTATAGAAACAGCTTTTTTAAATACTAGATATCCTAATGGATATTATTTAGAAAAATTAATTAATAAATATTTTTATCATGTTGTTAAAAGTGAAGAAGGTGTTTGCGCTATCTTGCTTGCAAATGGTATAAGTATAAATAAAGATGATGTGCTTGTTAATGCTGATTTAATAGACACACAAAAGATGTTAAATCTTATAAAGGGGAGTAAATAATAATGGATGAGAGAAAATATAGAAATATAGTTAAGGCAATAAAGAATTCAAGTAAAATTGATTATAATTTTCAAAACTTTTTACTTCAATATATTAATGGAGTAAAAAATGGAACAAGAGTAAATGATTTTGTTGATTTTGATATTTTAAGTTCTGTTGTAATGAAATTTGTAAATGGAGAAATAGAAATAGATTCAAATAGAGAAACATATGAGAGAAAATTTAAAGAATTTGCAATGGATATTAATTTTTATTTACCTGAAGGTGAAGAAACAGAAGATTTTGTTGGAATCAAACAAGCATTACTAAGAAGTAATTTTGAACCAGGAAAAGAATTCTATTCTATTTTTGAGAATAGACATGATTATGAACAAATTGCTAATATAATAAAGAGTGATCCTGTTTTATTAAGTAGAAATGATGAAATAGTAGATTATGCACTTGAAGTTAGTCCTTATTGTATAAATCAAGGCGTTTTAAAAAGAGAAATATTGTCTTATATGCAAGGATTGAAAAATGTAACTGGAAATGTAAGTGAATATAGTAAAACAAGGTTAATTGAAGCTAAAAAAAGAAGTGGAGTTTATCCACTAGATGAAAGACAACTTGCTTTACTTTCAGAAAATGCAAGACGTGCAGAAGCTTTAATTAAACAACTTGAAAATATGCAAGCAAGAGTTGAAGGATATGATGAGAGAGTAAAACTAGCAACTTCTTCAGGTATAAAAGCTATTGAAGATGTAGCTAAAAGTTCTATTAGTTCATTTAAAAATATTATAGAAGAAGAGAAAAAAGCTATTATTGCTAGACTTGAAGAATATGAATTAGAATTACAAAAATCATTAAAAAATAGTAGTGATGAAATGTTTAATAAAATACTTGAAGATACTCAAAAGAAAGTTAAAAATGTTAAGGTTCTCGCTCAAAGTATTAATAATACAACTACACAAGATTTACTTAGAATTAAACAAGCTGCTGAGGATAGTGTTTCTGCATTACAAGAATATATGCAAAATGAACCTGAGTTTAGAAAAATTATAGCTGATGCTGCGAAGAGTGCAACATTAAAAGAAGCATTACTTGAAAATGGTTTCCCAACTGCAACTGTTCAAGGTGCTACTAAAGCAAATGTTGTTCAAATGCCAGGAATTGATGTTTCAAATATGCCAAGTATTATTATTCCAGGATTTGATAAACAAATTATTCCAGATAATCAAAGAGTAGAAATACCTGCAGGTCAAATTAGAGAAAAACTAATTGAGGCTTTTGATGAATCTATTCCTTTTGAAAAACGTATTGAAAAAATTATGAAAGAAAAGGAAAGAAGAATTAAAAATGGAGAATTATTTCATGAAATATTTGATGAAGTATTAGTTGATGTTATTGAAGGAGATTGGGTTTATTTATATGGACCTAGTGGATGTGGAAAAACATATATATTTGAACAAGTTGCAGAATTGCTAGGATTAGATTTTGCTGAAAATGGACCAATTACAAATGTTCAAAGTGTTATGGCTTATACTGATCCTCATGGAAGATTTAGAGCTACTCAAGCATTTATTGCATTATTATATGGAAAACTTTTATCATTTGATGAACTTGATAATGGTAATGCTGATACTCAAGTTGCTATAAGAGTTTTATATGATGAAATGAAAAAAACAATTGATAATCCAAAGAATAAAAGATATGTTACATTTGCTGAAACATTAACTGTGCCAGTAAATCCAAATTTTAGAATGATAGCTGCTGGTAATACAACTGGAGATGGAGAAAATGAGGTTCACTCAGCACGTGAAAAAATGGATGAAGCAATTCAACAAAGACTTACTCCAAAGAAATTTAATTATGATTCTAGATTAGAGTCAAGAATCTTTGGAAACTATGAATCTTGGTATTCTTTATTTAAATTATTTAGAGAAGCATGTGATGATTATGCAAGAGAACAAGGATTTCCAGATACTCCAGGTATGGTAACAACTAGAGATGCTTCATCTATAGTAAAATATTTAGATCATAATAGTAAAAATGTTGATTGGATTATAAGAGAACAATTTACTCAAAAGAAAGATTTAGATTATTTAAGAGCTGTATCAGACTATATTAAGAGAAAATATCCAAGATTAGAAGATTTAAGTGAACCAATTTCTTCAAATATTAAAGCTTCTAGTGTTGATGAAAAGAGTTTAGTTAGAAGTTTAGTATATTGTTGTAATAATCCAAGAAACTAAAAATTAAAAGGAAGGGGAAAAGCTATGGGTTATAAAAATTTACCACATAATTATTTGAAATATCCTAATGTTATGTTTGCACCTAGAAATATTCAAGTACAGGGCAAAACTTATAAATTACATATTGCAAGATTTAATAGTCTTTATACATTATATGATTATTTAAAAAGTAATCCTGAAACTAATAGTTCTGTATTTAGAGTTTTAGAAAGTGAAGCTGGTACAGAAGCAATAGCAGGAAAACCTTATGATCAAGCTGTTGAAGATTTATTAATTAAAGAAGATGTAAAGTATGATGAATTTTTAAAATTGCAAGGTAGTATTAATAGTGCAATAAAAGCTAAATCTCGTACATATGAAACAGTTAAAACATTAAGTGGTGGTCAATTAAATATACCAGCTTATTCTGCTGGAGACCCATATTGCTTTGATGAACTACAGAGAGTAAAAAAACCAAAATTTATTAAAATACATGTATTAGTTTCATTTAATGGATTAACAAGACCAAAACAAATTGAAAATAGAGCAATTATATTAGCAAATTTAATAAAAGCATTAGAGAATGCTGGATATAGTGTTGATATAGATGCATTTGAACTTTCATATTTAGATGATGAAATAGAATATATGGTTGTTAAGATTAAAAATCATGGTGAAAAAACAAAATTATCAACTTTATATAAAGTATTATGTCATGTAGAGTTTTTCAGAAGAATATTATTTAGAGTTATGGAAACAATGGATTTTGAAAATTCGTGGCAGGCTGGATATGGAAATAAGTGTAAAAAAGAATTTACATATGATTTTTTAAAAATTGGTAAAAATGATTTATATTTTGATCAACCAACTAATATGGGAATTAGAGGTTATGATTTAGCTGAGGATTTTGAAAATGCAATTGATTATTTAAATTTAAATGACAAAATTGATGTTGAAAAAGCTAAGGAGAATTTTAAAAAAGAAGCAATTAAATTAAAATTAAAAAGATAGTGTATAAATACTATCTTTTTTAGTGATATAATTATTATAAGGTGTGTTTATGAAAAAAGAAGAAAAGAAAAAGTATTATTTATATGAAATGAATGTAACAATTTTAAGTATTATATCTATTATATTATTGTGTTTTGTATTTGGAATCACTTATATTATTAATAAAGATGTTATTTTTGGTAGTTTGAAAATTTTAGTTGATAAAGTAGAATTATTTTTATTATTATATTTTGCTTATATGACACTACATGAATTACTTCATAGTGCTGCTTATGTAATATATGGAGGAAAATTTAATAAGATAGTTTACGGTATAGCATTAGAAATAGGAGTTGCATATTGTTTATGTAAGCAAAATATATCTAAAAATAATATTTTACATTCATTACTATATCCATTTATATTTATTGGTTTAATAACTTATTTTATTGCATTAATATTTGATTTACCAATGCTTCTATTGTTATCTATTTTTAACATATCAGGATGTAGTGGAGATTTTATTATGTTTATGTTTATTTCAAAATTAAAAAATATAGAATTTAGTGAAATGGATAACCCAGTCGCATTTGCAATATATACAAATGAAGATATAAGTAAGAAAAGCCATTTTGGATTAAAATATAAGGGTGAAGTAGAACAAATAGAAAGAAATGATTTGAGAAAAGTAACGGTTTCTAAAAAGTCAATGTATGCAATATTAGTATTGGTAGTATTATTAACTATACTTCATTTTTTATAAAAAGTATTGAGCATCTAAATTAATTATGATACAATTAATTTGCATACAAATTAATTTAGGAGAATATTATGAATATTTATGATTTAAAAGTAAAAAATAGAAAAGGAGAAGATGTCTCTTTAAATGATTTTAAAGGTAAAGTTTTATTAATTGTTAATACTGCTACTGGGTGTGGTTTTACTCCACAATATGAAGCATTAGAAAAATTATATGAGACTTATCATGAAGATGGTTTTGAAGTATTAGATTTTCCATGCAATCAATTTGGACATCAAGCTCCAGGTGAAAATGATGAGATACATGAATTCTGTACTGCAAAGTATAAAACTCAATTTGATCAATTTGCTAAAATAGATGTTAATGGTGAAAATGAAAGTGAATTGTTTAAATTATTAAAAAATGAAATACAAGATGATATTGTAAATGGAATGAAAAATAAAATGACTATGAAAGGTATATCCAAAATAAGTAGTACTTGTAAAAATAGAGGAGATATTATTTGGAACTTCACTAAATTTTTAGTAGATAAAAATGGAAAAGTAGTAAAAAGATATAGTCCTATTGAAAGTCCAATGAAATTGGAAAATGATATAAAAGAGTTGTTAAAATAATGAATGATAAATATGAATCTTTAAAACTAAAAAATCAATTGTGTTTTCCAATTTATTTATGCTCGAAAGAAATAATTAGAAAATATACACCATATTTGGATAAATTAGATTTAACATATACTCAGTATATAGTTATGATGTATTTTTGGGAAAATAAAACATCTAATGTAAAAAAATTAGGAAATACATTATTATTGGATTCAAGTACTCTAACACCATTATTAAAAAAATTAGAATTAAAAGGATATATTAAAAGAGAAAGAAAAGAAAGTGATGAGAGAAATCTTGTTTTAACGCTAACTGAAAAAGGTGAAAAATTAAAAGATAAAGCAGTTGATATTCCATTTGAAATAGAAAAATGTTTAAATTTATCAAATGAAGAAGAAAAATTATTATATAAATTAGTATATAAAATATTAAGTAATATTTATAAGGAGGATTAAATGAGTGTTATATTAGGAAATAATGAAAATTTTGAAAGTGAAGTATTAAAATCAGAAAAAAAAGTATTAGTTGATTTTAATGCTGAATGGTGTGGTCCATGTAGAATGTTGGGACCAGTTATTGATGAACTAGCAGAAGAAAGAGATGATATTAAAGTTGTTTCAGTAGATGTTGATGAAGAAGATGCTTTAGCTGAAAAATATGGAGTTTCATCAATACCTTGTTTAGTTCTATTTGAAAATGGTAAAGAAATAAGTAGAAGTGTTGGATTTGTTCCAAAAGAAGCATTAGAAGATTTTATTGGAGGAAAATAATGTACGATATTATTATTGTAGGGGCAGGTCCTGCTGGATTAACTTCTGGAATATATGCTAGACGTAGTAATAAGAGTGTTTTGATTTTAGAAGCATCTACTTATGGTGGTCAAATAATAAATACATTAGATATTGAAAACTATCCAGCTAGTGAACATATTTCTGGGTTTGATTTTGCTACAAAACTATATAATCAAACTAAAAATTTGGGAGCTATAATTAAATTTGAGAAAGTTATTGATATAAATGATTTAGGGAAAGAAAAAGAAGTTATAACTAATAAAAATTCTTATAAATGTAAGTCAATTATTATAGCAACAGGAGCAGAAAATAGAAAACTTGGATTAGATAAAGAAAGAGAACTAATTGGAAAAGGTGTTTCATATTGTGCTACATGTGATGGAGCTTTTTACAAAAATAAAGATGTTGCTGTTATAGGTGGTGGAAATGTTGCTTTAGAAGATGCTCTATATTTAAGTAATTTAGTAAATAAAGTATATTTAATACATAGAAAAAATGAATTTAAAGCTGAAGAAACATTAATAGATGATGTAAAATCTAAAGATAATATTGAGATAATATATAATAGTAATGTTATAGAAATTATTGGTGAAGATAAATTAGAAGGAATAATAATAAAAGACAGTGAAAATAATACAAAAAATATTAATATTTCAGGATTATTTATTGCTGTTGGAAGAGTACCTGAAAATGAGAATTTTAGAAAATTAATTAACTTAGATGAATCTGGTTATGTTGTTTCAGACGAAAATTGTCATACTAATGTTGAAGGTGTTTTTGTTGCAGGAGACACAAGAGTAAAGGAATTAAGACAACTAGTAACTGCTACTAGTGATGGAGCAATAGCGGCAAGTGAAGCTATAAAATATATCAATAAAAAGTAAAATATTGTTTTTACTTTTTTTTAATCTAATTATTATATGATAGAATTATTTTAGGAGAGTGATAAAATGTTTAATTTAAAAGGAAGAGTAGCTGTAGTTAGTGGAGCATCTAGTGGACTTGGTAAACAAATGGCAAGAGCATTTGCATCTCAAGGTGCTAACCTAGCAATATTAGCAAGAAGACTAGATAGATTAGAAGAATTAAAAAAAGAATTAGAAGAAAAAGGTGTTAAAGTTTTACCTGTAAAATGTGATGTAACAAGTACAGATGATATTAATAATGCTGCATCTTTAGTTGAAAGAGAATATGGAAAAGTAGATATTCTAGTTAACTGTGCAGGTTCATCTAAAGATAAAGGGGTTTTAGATATGGTTGATGATGAATGGGATTTTACAATATCAACTGATTTAACATCTGTTTTCAAAATGACACGTGCATTTGCAAATATTATGAAAAAGAATAATTATGGAAGAGTTATAAATATTGCTTCAATGTATGGACTTGTTGGAAATGATCAAATACCTACTATTGCATATCATTCTAGTAAAGGCGGTGTAGTTAACTTTACAAGAGCTGCAGCAGCTGAACTTGCTAAATATAATATTACCGTAAATTGTATATGTCCTGGTTATTTTTATACAGAACTAACGACATCAGTTTTAGATACTGAAATGTTTCAAGAATTTGCAAATACTCATGTTCCTATGAAAAGATATGGAAAAGAAGGAGAACTTAATGCTGCAGCAATATTTCTTGCAAGTGATGAGGCATCTTATGTGACAGGCATAGCTTTACCAGTTGATGGTGGATATACTTGTGTTTAAAATTGTAGAACTTCTACAATTTTTTAGATTATTTTAAACATTAATAGTATAATATTTAATGAGGGATGTTTATGAGCAAAATAAAAGAATTATTAAATGATGATAAAACGGTTTTAGTATTTGATATTGATGGTGTTTTAGCTTTACTTGAGTTTGGAGAATATAATCATTTTGGTTTGCTTACAGATGAAGAGTGGAATAAAGGTTGCGAAACAAATAACTATTATACAGAAGATAAAGTAAGCAAAAAAATGCAAAGTTTTATTAGTAAAAAAAATAAGAATAATATATATATTATTTCTAAAGTTAATAATGAAAATGAAGTATTTCATAAAAAAGATTATGCAAATAAGTATTATGGGATATTAAAGGAAAATATTTATCTTGTTAGAAAGAATAGTGAAAAAGTAGATGCCATTAATGAAATAAGAAGTAAACATATGGATATAGATGATTATCAAATTGTTATGATAGATGATACGGTTAACATACTTACTGAAATAGAAGAAAAAACAAATTATTCAACTGCTCATATTAGTTCATTTTTAGATATATAGGGTGATATTATGAATTTAATTGGAAGTAAAGTATTAGAAACAGAAAGATTACTATTAGTCCCACATGAGGAAAAATATCAATATAAATTGTGGGAAATATTAATGACAGAAGGAGTATATAATTATTATTTAGCAATACCATCTAAATATAGAGAAAAGTTATTAAGTTGGAAAACTCAAGAGCCATTTTATTTGGAAAAAGTTAAACATTCAAATGATAAAGATATATTTGATTGGTGTATTATTTTAAAAGAAAATGGTGAATGTATTGGAAAAATAGATTGTCATGAACTTGGAGATGATAAGTCTATAAGAGATGTTGGATGGTATATTGATCCAGTATATCAAGGAAAAGGATACGCAAGCGAAGCAGCAAATGCAATGTTTAATTATATGTTTAATGAAGTTATGATAAATGAAATTGATACTGGAGCTGCTATTGATAATAGTCCTTCATGGAAAATAATGGAGAAGTTTGGTTTTGAAAGAACTGGTTCTTCTTATGTGAATTACACTTTTATTGATGAACCAGTAAAAATATATACTTATAAAATGACTAGAAATAAATATAAAGGAGTATAAAAATGAATGAGTATTTAGACTTTGCTATTGATATAGCAAATTATGCTGGAAGAGTAATGAAAAAATATTTTTTTGATGATAATTTAGATATAGAATATAAATCTGATAATACTCCAGTAACTTTAGCTGATAAAACAATAAATAGTTATTTAATAGAGAAAGTTAAAGAAAAATATCCAACACATGGTGTTTGTGGTGAAGAAGAGAAATATAATGAGGATAGAGAATATTTATGGGTATGTGATCCACTTGATGGAACAAGTATGTTTACAAGACACATTCCTGTTTCTGTTTTTTCACTAGCATTAGTAATAGATGGTAATCCTGTAGTTGGAGTAGTATACGATCCTTATTTAGATGAAATGTATACTGCTATTAAAGGGCAAGGTGCTTTTTGTAATAATAAAAGAATAAGTGTTGATAATAAAAAATATGGTGATATAGGTTGTACTATTGATTTATGTATGTGGAATGAAGCTAAATATGATACTTTGGAAGTTCTAAAACAAATAAGAAAAGAAGTTAAATTATCGCAAATTGGTAGTGTTGCAAGAGCATGTATGGCTGTTGCAAGTGGAAAAATTAGTGGGGAAATATTCCCAGGTACAAGTCATTGCAATTGTGATATTGCTGCTAGTAAATTAATTGTTGAAGAAGCAGGTGGTATGGTAACAGATTTTCATGGAAACAATCAAAGATATGATTCAGATATTGATGGTGCTATTTTAACAAATAGAAAGATACATGATACTGTTTTAAAAAAAGTTAAATGTTCATATAGAGGTTAATATGAATATTGATTATGAATTATTAAGAAAAGATTTACTTAATTATTTTGGAACCGCAATGATACATAATCCTGTTGCTATAATAGAACTATCAAAAGTACAAAGAGCTAGTAATAGTGAATTAGAGACTATTGCAACTAAAAATGGATTTAATCTAAGAGACTATGAAGTATACGTATTTACTTTATAGTTCTTTTTTTTATGATTTTTTGATAAAATTGTATATAGTAGAGGTGGTTAAGATGCTTTGTAGTAAAGAAGAACTTGAAATATATAAAAGGTTTTATGATGATATTAATAATGGAACTGTAAAACCTTATGAATTAGAACTTCAAAATGATTTAAGAAATCATACTGATAAAAATAATATTAATGTTATTAATTATTTGAGTGCATTATGTTCTAGTTATGGAATTGGTAAATGTTATTTGTTTTCTAGATATTTAATGTTATTTTTAGATCCAAATGAATATTCTTTAAAAGAAGGTTATTTAGATTCATTTAAAGATAGAAAATTTAATCATTGCTGGATTGAAGGAGAAGAGTATGTATATGATGTAACATTTATTGGAAAATGGCCTAAAGAAGAATATTATAAAGTTTTTTCTCCAATTGTAGAAGAAAGCATTGATTTAAGAAAAGATGATGAATTTCAAAGAATGATGAAAAATAATATATGTTCAGTAGATGAATATGGTACTTTTTGTTATGTTGATTGGTATAATTATATGAAAAATAATACAATTAGTTTTCATTCTACTAGAGAACCATTAATGATAAAAGAGTATCCAAGTGAAGAAATGAAGTTATCATGGAAGAAATAGATAAATTATTAACTAGCTTATCCAAAACTAAATTTAGAGGGTCATTTCATTTAAATAAAAAAATGAAAGAGTATGTTTATAAAACAGGATTTGAAACACTAGAAAAACATGCATATGATTTTGTTAATAATAGATTGAAACCAGCATATATAGAAAATGATGGCAAACAAACTCCGATGAGACAAGTTCATCCCGTCTTTATTGCAATGCATGCATGTGGTTGTTGTTGTAGAACTTGTCTTTTAAAAATTCATAAAATTCCCAAGGGAAAAGAACTAAATGAAAAAGAAATAAAATATATAGTTGATGTTTTAATGAGATGGATAAAAAAAGAAACAGAGTAGTTATTTACTTTGTTTCTTTTTAAGTGTTATGAATAATACAAATATAAATAATGAAAGAACAACATATAAGTAGAATGTAACAATTCTATTTACTATAAGTGAACTATGTAATAAATATGCGGGATAAACATTACTATAAACAAGTAAAAATACTGTTTCTGTAATTCCAACTGCACCTGGCAAAGGAATACTAATTGCTGCATTATGAAGTATTGCTTGTAATTGTATAAAGAATACTATACTATAACCACTTAGACCGAATGATTTGAAAATAAAGTATGGTATAGAATAATTAATTGTAATTTGTATAAAAGATAAAACTAATGATTTTGAAAATTCTAATTTATGAGTTTTAATATAATTAGAACTATCGTTAAATACCTTTAATTCATCATATATTTTTGTTTTAATAGATTCTATATTTTTAAGTTTAAGTAATTCTAGAATTATAACTAATAGATCTATTATTTTCTTTAATAATGATTTAGAAAAAATTCCAACAACTGTTAGTGATATAGGAATTAATAAAAATAAAGAACCTACAATAAACAATATTAATAATTTACTTTCAAATATTTGTGGGTTAAGTATTGCAGATATAATTCCTAAAATAAATGAGCTAATATTATAACCAAAGAGTTGAATTAAATATCCTAATGTAGAATGTGAAACTTTTATTTTTTCTTTTGACATATAATAAATTGTCACAGGTTGTCCACCAGAACCACCAGGTGTTATAGCACTAAATAGAAAACATACAAAAGAATATAAAACCATTTTAAATAGTGATATTTTTTCTTTAAAAGAATTTAATATAACTTTTATATTTAGAGCTTCTACAACTAAATATAAAGACATAAAAAGAATAGAAATTAATAAATAAGTTCTATTTAAATTTTTAAGGTTATTTATAATATCATTTATACTATAATCTTTAAATATAATATAATAGGTTAATGCAATTAATGATATGAAAAATACAACATTAAATACTATTTTTTTTCTTTCTTTCATTTTTTCACCTACTATTGATTATTATATTATAATGTAGGTTATTATTCAATAATGAAAAATATATATTCTTCTTTTTTTTATGTGTTATAATTTAATAGGTGAAATTATGAATAATATAAAAGAAGAGATAACTAAAATATTAAATGAAGATGAAGGATATATTAAGAATAATAATTTTAAAATAGTAGAATTAAATGATAGAGAATGTAAAATGGAATATAAAGTAACTGAAAAAGGTTTAAATCCAATGGGTATATTACATGGTGGAATAATATTTGGTCTTGCTGATACATGTGCTGGGGTTCTTTCTTCAATGACAGGTAAGAAAAGCGTTACTATAAGTAGTAATATAAATTATATAAAAGCGGTAAGTGGTGGAACTATAACAGCAAAAGCTAAAATTTTAAAGATTGGTAATAAAATTGGATACTTTAATGTTGATATAAATAATGATAAAAATGAGTTAATATCAAATGTTTTAGTAAATGTGTATTATATATAGTAGAAAAATAAAAAAAATATTGTTATAATAATATATATCGTAGAGGTAAATATGAAAGAAAGATTAAAAAAAGTATTAATTATTGTATGTATGCTTATTTCTTCTATTTTTTGGAATTTTAACAATATAAAAGCGGATACGTTTGAGGATGAGGGATATGGATTTACAACTAGTGATCAAGTAACTACTAATGAGACAGTAAGTGAAACAGAAAATGTTGAAAAAGAAGAGGGTTCTGATAAACTTATGATTGTACTTATTGTTGTTGCTTCAATTGTTGCATTAGAAGTAATATTTATTATTATATATTTTATAAATATGAAAATAAAAAGAGCAAAAAATAAAAAAATGACATTAGAAGAAAGATTAGAAAATAAGAAAATTGAGGCAAATAATAAGATTATGAATGAATTGCCTGATTTTGATTTTGATCATTTTAATGATGAAGTGTATAAAATATATATAGATATTAAAGAAGCTAGAGTTAGTTTTAATTATGATGAATTAAGAAAATTATTAACAGATGAATTATATAATACATATTATATGGAATTAAGTGAATTAGAAAAAGAAAAGAATAAAATTAATACTTCGGATTATACACTAAATGATTTATTTATAACAAATTTTATTAAAACTGAAAAAGATTATATTATTGATGTGTATATGAAGGTAAATCTATATGAATATGTTGTTAATAATATGGGAAATGTAATAAATGGAACTAGAGACAATATGGTTGAAAAGAAATATATAGTTAGATTAACTAGAAGAATAGATGATAATAAAGATATTTGTCCAAATTGTGGGTCACAATTATTAAATGATGTTAGTAATATATGTCCATTCTGTAATAATATTATTATTAATAAAAAGTATGAATGGGTTGTTATGAAAATGGATGAAGTAAAATAAAAAAAGATTTCTGAATGGAATCTTTTTTTATTTGGTTTTTCAAATCATTGCATTCATTTATTTGATATGTTATAGTTTTCTTAGAATATATAATAAGGAAGGTGTGTAAAAAAAATATGACAATGACATTTGGAGAAGTAGATTACGGAAGAGATCAAAAATCAATAAATACATTAGTAACACAAATGGAACAAAAAGTAAATGCAATATTAAAGAATG
>CACWLI010000006.1 GCA_902761685.1 uncultured Erysipelotrichaceae bacterium
AATTACTTGTGGTAATTCATCTATTGATGTTTTTCTTATTAATTTGCCAACTGGTGTAATTCTAGGATCATTTTCTAGTTTTTTATTTAATTGGTATTCTTTTCTAAGGTCTTCGTTTTCTTCAAGTAGTTTCTTTAAAACTTCATCAGCATTATCAATCATGCTTCTAAATTTATAAAATTTAAATTCATGCCCATCTTTTCCTATTCTCTTTTGAGTATAGAATACTGATTTAAAATCTCCTTTTATCATATATGATATTTTTACAAATATTATAAATGGTATTAGAAATATTAAACCAATTATTGAACCAAAGATATCAAATGATCTTTTTATAAATAAATATAAATTATTTGTTTTAGCTTTTGTAGTTTCAGTTTGTAAGCCATCTAAAACTATTCTAGCTGTATTATCTAGTTCACTTATCATCTTAAAACACCCCTGAATATAAATACCAATCCCTTTTGGTCGAGTGTTATTATAACATAAAATTAAAAAAATGCAACTTTTTTTGCATTTTTTAGTTTTTATTTAGTATAAACAGTAAATTTATCGTCATATTCTACAGTATTATTTTCACAATATATGCTTTTATAATTACCTTTTTCTTTATTATTTAAGTGAGAGTTTCTAGTACAATTATAATAAGTATATACTTCATCATCATCTTTTAGTGAAAGTATTAATTTAAATTCTTCTACATCTTTATTATTTATTCTAGTAATTTCATAATTACAAGTTAATTTATCTCTTAGTGTATCTTTATATTCGCATAAGTTATCTTTATTTAGTTTTAAGTAATAACTTATTTCATCTGATTCATAGAAGTATTCTTCACTATAGTTATCTGATTTAATTTTATTAATTAGTATTGCTATTAATAGACCTAATAATAAACCCATTAATATATATAATATATAAAAGAATATTGGTTTATTTATTTTATTAATTAATTTTTCTATGTATTTTTTTCTTTGTTCTTTTTTTATTTCATATCCACAATTAGGACATATACTAGCATTTTCACTAATTTTTTTCTTACATTTTTTACATTTAATTAAGGCCATATAATCTCCTTTGTGAAATGTATTATACTATTTTTATTTGGATTTGTAAAATTATAACAAAAAAAGATAAATTAATTATCTTTCTTTTTATTGTATTTTGATACGAATTCTTCTCTAAATTCTAATAAATCATCTTGTTCTATATGTAATCTAATATCTTCCATTAATTTAGTCAAGAAACGAACATTGTGTATTGATATTAGTCTTTGTCCAAATGACTCGTCTGCTACGATTAGGTGTCTTATATATGATTTTGTATAGTGAGTACATGTATAACAGTCACAGTCTTCTTCAATTGGAGTTAAGTCACGAATGAATTTAGCGTTTCTTAAGTTTGTTCTTCCATTTCTAGTTAGTGCATTTCCGTGTCTAGCAAGTCTTGTTGGAAGAACGCAGTCAAATATATCTATTCCTCTTATTACTCCATCTATTAAGTCTTGTGGTTCACCTACTCCCATTAAGTATCTTATTTTATCTTTTGGTAAGTAAGGGGTAGCATATTCTATCATTTTTAATTTTGTATCTGGATCTTCTCCAACACTTACTCCTCCGACTGAGTATCCATCAAAATCTAGTTTAGAGGTTTCAATAGCTGAGTATTTTCTTAAGTCAGGGAATTCTCCTCCTTGAACTATACCAAATTGTGCTTGAGTATCTCTTTTTTTATTAGCATCTAAACTTCTTTTAGCCCATCTAAGAGTTCTTTCTACACTATTTTTCATATATTCATGTGTTACTGGATAAGGAGGACATTCATCAAAACTCATTATTATGTCTGAACCTAGTTTATTTTGAATTTCTATACTTTTTTCTGGTGTTAAGAATAACTCACGTCCATCTATATGGCTTTTAAATTTAACTCCTTCTTCACTTATATCTTTTGGTTTAGCTAAACTAAATACTTGAAAACCACCACAGTCAGTTAATATTGGACCAGTTTTATAGTTCATAAATTCATGAAGTCCACCTGCATAATCTACTATGTCTTCTCCAGGTCTAAGCCACAAGTGATAAGTGTTTGATAGTATTATATCAGCACCAGCTGCTTTTAATTCTTCTGGACTTAGAGTTTTTACTGTTGCTTGTGTTCCAACTGGCATAAACATTGGAGTTTTGTGGTGTCCCCATTTAGTTTCAAATTCACCAAGTCTAGCTCCACAACTAGCTGTTTTTAATAATTTAAAATGTAAATCCATAATTAAACCTCCTCATTAGTTAGAAACATTGCATCTCCAAAACTAAAGAATTTATATTTTTCTTTTTGTGCATGAGCATACGCGTTTTTAATAATATCAATACTACTAAATGCTGAAACTAGCATTACTAGTGTTGACTTTGGTAAGTGAAAATTAGTAATTAATGCATCAGCTGACTTGAATTTATGTGGTGGATATATAAATATATCTGTTTCTTCTTTTGTACTTTTAAATTCATTATATTTTTGTATATTTGCTTCTAGAGTTCTTAGTGAAGTAGTTCCAACACATATAATTCTTTTGTTATTCTTTTTGCATTCATTTAATTTATTAGCAACTTCTTCTGTTATTTCATATAGTTCACTATGCATATCATGATTTGTAATATCATTTTCTGTTACTGGTCTAAATGTACCAAGTCCAACATTAAGTGTTACATATAGTATTTGTATACCTTTTTCTTTTATTTTATTTAATAATTCTTCAGTGAAATGTAGTCCTGCGGTTGGTGCTGCTGCACTACCGTTAACACGAGCATATACTGTATTATATCTATCATTATCTTTAAGTGACTCATGTATATATGGTGGAAGTGGCATAGCTCCAATACTATTCAAGTGTTCTACAAATATACCAGTGTATTCAAATTTAACGTGTGTTATACCATCATTTAAGACTTTTAAAACTGTGCAAGAAAAATTATCTTCAAAATGTATTTTTGTCCCAATTTTGACTCTTTTTTGAGGTCTAACTAAACATTCCCATGTATCACTTTCTATTTCTTTTAATAATAGTACTTCTATTTTAGCATTTGTATCTATTTTATGTCCTATTATTCTACTTGGTAATACTTTTGTATTATTTAAAACAAGCGCATCTCCTTCATGTAAGTAATCAATAATATCATAGAAATGTTTATCTATATATTTACCTGTTTTTTTATTTACTACTAGTAATTTAGAGTGATCTCTATTTTTAATAGGTGTTTGTGCGATTAAGCTTTCATCTAAATCATAGTCATATGTATTTATATCTTTATAATCCATAATATCTACTAGGAAAACAGCCTAGTGATTCACTTCCTTTCTTCGTGATTATAGCATATTTTATTGACTATTAAAAGAAAAATATCTATAATAACTATTATTCATTAGGGGGAGAAATGAAAAATATACTAGATGTAATATATGATTATTCAAGAAAAAGAAAAATATTAGATGAAGATGCTATTGAAAAAATAATTAAAGAATATATATCTGAATTTAATATCAGTATAGTTAATAATATTTATATCATTCGTGAGAATAAACTATTAGTTGGTAGAATTACTATGGGTCATTATGCTGATGATTATATTGAAATATTTTATAGTAGAATAATGGCTGTATTAAATAGTCAAAAGTATAAAAGTGATTCCCCTTTAGAAAAGCAATTAATTTTATATGAAAGAGTTTGGAGAGTTAACTTATTTATCGCAGGTATTGTTTGTCATGAGTTAGAACATGCTATGCAGGAAGAGTTATCAAGAGAAAATAATCCTACTACTTTTGAAGATAAATTAATTCTTCTTGAAAATCATTATTTAGATCACTTAGGTCATAGTGCACTTAAGAATTGTGTTTATCATGAAGATACACAAGAATATGATATGAGTATTCCTCAATATATAAGATACTCTATTAAATATTTTATTGAATCTAAAAGATATGATAAGTTATATGATTACTCTTTACTTGAAAGACTTGCAGATGTTGACTCTAGTGAAAAATTATATGATATGCTTTATGAAGTTAAAAGTGAAATACCTCATTTATATCCATTATTAAATCAATTAAATTTAAATAGAAAATTAAGGGATTATGATGAAAGTGAACTTAGCCCTACTCTTGATTTCTTTACTAAGTTACTTGGTGAAAAGCATTTTGATTATTATGATATGCCAGAAGATTATACGCTTGATGAGAGACTTAGACTTGGTTTACCAATTAGTGCTAGTGAATATAATGAAACAATTAAAAAATTAGAAATAAAATAAAAAAATTAGTCCTTTGAGACTAATTTTTTATATACGTCTTCTATATCATATTTATCATGAAAACCAATTAATTCTTCAACTGTTTTACCATCTTTTACAAATACTAGTGTTGGAACACTAAGTATTCTATATTCATAAGTTAGTTTTTGATTTTTATCTATGTCTACTTTAATAATATCTATATCTGTATTATTTTCTAGTTCTTCTAGAACTGGCTCTAACATTTTACATGGACCACACCATGTTGCATAAAAATCAATTACATGTACTCCTTCTTTAATTAAATCATTTATATCATTGTTTTCTACATAAGTCATTAATCTATTTTACCTTTCTCTCTTAAGTATTCTACATTCTCAGGAGTAATAATTTCATATTTAACAAATGTTTCTATAGCTCTTTTATTAAAGTTTTTACTATCATTTTTATATATTCTAGTTAAGTTGTCTATTTCATCAAATACATTTCTTATTTTATTAGTAGCATTACTTAATACTGGTGTACTAGTAAGTATTCTATCTGATAGTTTTGACTCTTCTATACCAGTTACTTTTAAGTATGGTGTATTACATACAAATAATATAATGAATACTATTATGTATGCTTCTATAAATCCTACTATTGCACCTGCTATTTTAGAAAATATTCCAAGTATAATAGTAGCTTTAAATATTTTTTCTATTATTCCTGATATTTTTAATAATACTCTTAGTATTAAATATAAAACTATGAATACTACTAAGAATGCAATTAATTCATATAATAATATATTTAATGCAGAAACTCCTTTAAATATACCATGAAAATTAAAGAATGGTAAGTGTTTATATAAGAATGTTGAAACTGGTACTCTTAAATAGAATGAAAAAACAAGTGCAGCAACTAATCCAACAAGTAATACTAGTTCTTTAATTACTCCTCTTCTTAGTCCACCCATTATTCCAAGTATTAAAAGTATAATAATTAGTGCATCTAATAAACTTATCATTTTACCCTCCTAATTAATTCTAAATGGACTCATTTCACTTCCATCTCCACTTTTAATTTTAGTATCTTTATTTAGTGTTATTACTGGTCTTATTCCAAGTGATTCATTAACTTTAGTTTTACTTATTTTTCCATTTATTATACTAAAATTATATGCATCACTACCATTATAATATGCAGGCGTCATTGTATAATAACTATCAGTTGAATATAAGAAGTTTTCTGTGTTTTCATCAGAAACTCCTGCATAAAGTAATTCATCTAGTGTAACTAGTCCTACTGGATTATTAAGTGCTTGATTACCAGGTTCTAGTACTGAAAACTTATCTTCATTTTGAATACAATCAAATGAAGGAGATAACATATTTGAATCAATATAACCTGTGTTATTATTACTATATCCAAGTGTAGTATATAAAACTCCTGAATCTTTAAATTCACTTGTTTTTCTATTATTACAATAAATACTTGTATTTGATATTAAATTATTATTTTTAAAGTTATCTGTATACCATTTTTCAGTATTATTTTTTATTATACTTGAATTAATATTATTATGTTCACTTTTATAGTTATTACTACTAGCATCTCCATACATATATCCTACATATGCATTATAATTAGATTTATTATTAAATACGCTTTTAGTTTCAATTATTTTTTCTTCACTACATTTATTATCTATGTATTCTCCATTATATATAATTCTAATACCAAAGTCTTCTGTAGTTCTTAGTATTTTATAGCATTTATTATCAAGTATTAAGTTATTTTTTAAAATATTAGACCCTTTATAATAATATGTTGTAACTCCATTAATACTAGAATTTGTATAAAATACTCCTTCTATGTCTTCTTTATTATTATTTAAACTATCTACAATTAGTTTACCAAGTGTATTATCTTTATATATAAGTTCACCTACATTTATATTTTTTGATGGTGTTATTGATATATTAGATGAATATGTTTTATTCATATTTTTAGATTGATCTGTGTCTGTTTTTAAAAATGTAATTGTCATTTTATAACTTTGTTTAACATGTGGTTTTATTAATATATATGAACTAATTACTGAATCTTTTTCTGGCATAATAGATGTTTCTCTATAGGCTCCATTATTATCTGATTCAAGAGTGTATACTAAATCATTCATATATTCAAAGTTATTAGTTACATTTGCTATATTTATATCATAATAAATTGGAAAGTTACTTGTATTTTCTATTGTGAATGTTTTAACTATGTCTTCTCCTGTATATGCATTTACCATTGAAACATTACTAGTATCATTAAATATAATATTTGTATTTTCATTAAATGTTTCAAGTACTATATCTTTTGACTCACCTTCAATATCTACTGTAAAGTATGCATATGTAGTTAAAAGTATAAAGGCTATATCTATTACAATAAGAATAGTTGCAATTATAAAACTTAATCTATTTCTATTCATTATTTACTCCTATCTTAACAAGTTAATTATATAATTATTATGCTTATTTTTCAATAAAATTTGAAATAATTACATATTTTTGGTAAAATGTTTCTTGAGGAGAAAAGAACTATGTTTAATCAATGTGATATATTAGATGATAGAAAATCAAAAGTCTTAAGAGAAAAAAGTAAAGAAGTATCTTTTCCTATGGATGAAAAAGATATATTACTAATGAATGACATGATTATGTATTTAAGATTAAGTCAAGATGAAGAATATGCTAGTCGTAATAATATTAGAGCTGGTATGGGACTTAGTGCTGTACAACTTGGTATACTTAAAAGATTTTTTGTAATTTCATATAAAAATGATGATGGTACTTTTGAAGAATATAAAGTAGTTAATCCTAGAATAGTATCTAATTCAGAAGAATTAATCTATGTTGAAGAGGGAGAAGGATGTTTAAGTATAAATAGATATGTTGAAGGAATAGTTCCTAGATATGCTAGAGTTACTATTGAATATTATGATGAATTTGGTAATAAAAAGTCTATTAGAGTAAGAGAAGAAATAGCTGTTGCTTTTCAACATGAAATTGATCACTTAAATGGAATATTATTTATAGATAGAATAGATAAAAAAGACCCATATAAGAATAAAGATTTAATGAGAAGTATATAAGTAAACAATAAAATTATTTGTTTACTTTTTTTATGTATTATTTTATAATTATCATAGGAGACAAGATAGATATGGAAAAAGGAAATAAAAACAGATTATTTATTTGGGGTGGTATTTGGTTAGTATGTTTACTTATTGGAGTTGGAGGTTTATTTAGCTATTACAAAGGTTATGGTAGAATTGGTCAAGCTAGAAAAAGACTTATTCCTGTAGTTGATGCTTTTAATGCTCAAGACTCAATAATTAGATATGGAGGTATTAGTGCTGAAGTTAGTGGTGATAAAATTATAGTTACCCACTCTACTAATTCTTCTACTAAAAAGTTTGAGTATAAATATGCAGTTGAAAATGGAATTAGTACTATAACTAATGGATATAGTAAAAATGATAATCTACTTGGTGAAACAATTGCTAAAGGTATGATTAATGCAGTATATCAATTAAATGGTGGATCTGGTTCTGTGTTTGAGGAATTTCAATATAATGTACTTACTAATTTAACTATTGATAAAGGTGCTAACTTACTTGTTGGTGAAGTTAATCAAATTAAAATAAATTTAGATACAAATATTGTTAAAAATATTAAAGACTTACAAGGAAGCATTGAAGACTCACAAATAAATTATATTAATTCAAATGATTTAAGTACTCTTAAAAATGATTTAAAAGAAAAAGGATATGCTAAATTTGAAAAGAATAATATAGTATTATTAGTAGTTGAAAAAGAAATAAATTATGAAATATATGCTACTGATTCTGATATGTCTAGTGAAGACTTAAAAAATTCAATAGCTAATGTAATATTAGAACTTAATAGTGAAGCTTGGAGTGAATCAATTAGTAAAGATGAAAGATTTACAACAGCAAGTGAATCAAATAGTTATAAAGTTGAAACTGATTATGTAATTAGTGATGATGTTAGAAAAGAATTTAGTGATTATGCTAAAATAGTTAAAATAACTGTTCTTAAATAACAAATAAAAAAAGCCAAATGGCTTTTTTATTTTGCTTAATTTTCAAGTTTAACACTAACTATTTTACTTACTCCACTTTCTTGCATTGTAATTCCATATAATTTATCTAAGAATTCCATAGTTTTCTTTTTATGAGTAATTATTAATAATTGAGTTTTATTTTTATAGTGATCTAAATATTCACCAAATACAGTTGCATTGTTTTCATCTAAAGCACTTTCTACTTCATCTAGTATTACAAATGGAACTTTTTCTAAGTTCATAATTGAGAATAATAAACTAATAGCTGTCATTGTTCTCTCTCCACCAGAAAGTAAGCTTAATGGTTTTTGATTCTTTCCAGGAGGTACTGCGATTATATCAATACCTGTTTCAAGAATATTATCAGGGTCAGTTAATTCTAAATGAGCATTTCCACCTTTAAATAGTGTTTTAAATACTTTAGTGAATTCTTCATTAATACGTTCAAAAGTATCTTTAAATTTATCTACCATAACTGAATCCATATCATCAATTATAGTAAGTAAATCTTTTTCACTTGCTTCTAAATCTTCTTTTTGTTTAGTTAAGAAGTTAACTCTCTTACTAATTCTTTCATATTCATCTATACTTCCTAAGTTAACTTCACCAAGTGATTTAATCTTTCTTCTTAAAGTAGTTACTTTTTCACGGGCTATATCTTCATCTATTTCTAAAATGTATTCTTTACAAGCTCTTTCATATCCTAAACTATAATCTTCACTTAAACGAGTTAATAATGTATCTAAATTCATATTTAGTTTAGTAATACTAATTTCTAAACTATTAATTTCACTATTTAATGAATTATAATCACTGTTCATTTTCTTAATAGATGTTTCAAGTGTAGAAAGTGTAGAATTTAATTCTAGTTTTTCTCTATTATATAATTCTAAGTTCTTTTCTAGTTCTAATTTCTTTTGTTCATGATTATAGTATTCATTTATAACATTTTCTAGTTCCTTATCAAGTGATTTATCAGATAAGTTATCAATTTCATTTTTAACCATTTCATATTCATGATTAGTGCTTTCTAATAAAGCATTTTTATTATTAATTGATTCACTAACTTTAATAGATTCAATATTAGTATTATAAATATTATCTTTTATAATATTTAATTCATCATTTTCATGATTATATTTACTTTCTAATTCTTTAATATCATTTTCATAATTATTAATACTATTTTTTAATCTATCTAGTTCATATTTATCTTGAATATATGATGAATTTGACTTATTACTACCACCACTCATCATACCACCAACATGAATTACTTCTCCATCTAGTGATATAACTCTATATCTATGATTTATCTTCTTTGATATACTAATAGCAGTATTAATATTTTCAGCTACGATTATATTACCTAGTTGATTCATTATAATATTATAGTATTTTGAATCATATGTAACAAGGTCACTAGCAATACCAATGTATCCAATTATTGATTCAACTGTTCTTTGTGTTTCAGGATCAATACTCTTTGGTTTAATTACATTAAGTGGGAAGAATGTTGCTCTTCCTAAATTCTTTCTCTTTAAGTGTTCAATTGCTTCTTTAGCACAAGCTTCATCATCAGTAATAATGTTATTAGCGCTAGCTCCAAGAGCTATTTCTAACATAGTAGCATATTCACTTTTTGTATCAATTACATTTCCAAGTATATTATGAATACCTCTTAAAGTTGGATTATCTATTATACTTCTAACACTAAATGGTATTTTATTCATATTAGATATATTAGTTTCTAAAATATCAATTTTATTCTTAACTTCAATTAGACTTTTTCGCTTGTTATTTAACTCAAAATTAGTATTTTGAACTTGTTTATTTAAACTATTAAAATCACTTGTTAAACTCTCTAATTTTGCTTTTAAATTTGATTTTTGTTCATCAAGTGATTTAATATCAAGTTCAATAGAAGATATATTATTTTTAATAACCCCTTCTCTATCTTTTAAGTTAAGTAGATTATTTTTGACACTAGTACTTTCTTTATCATACTTATTTCTTTCACTAAGTAATGTCTTTTTATTAGATAATTCCATTAAACTTTCATTTAATTTAAATATTTCATTAGAAGTACTCTTAATTAATTCATCATTATTTAATATTTTAACTTTAATTTTTTCAACTTCAGTATTATCTGTAGTAGAAGTAGATGATAATTTACTTACCTCTTCTTCTAATTTAACTTTTCTATTAGATTTTTCTTCAAGTTCATCATTATAAGTAGTTATATCTTTAGCAATTAATGCTATTTCGACACTTTCTAACTCACTTAAAGCAGTTTTATATTCACGTGCTTTTCTAGCTGATTCTTCTAGAGGTAATAAGTTTTCACTATTTTCACTAATTATCAAATTGATTCTTTCTACATTTTCATGTGTTTTAGATAATTTAGATAAACTTTCTTCTTTTCTCTTTTTATATTTTAAAACACCAGCTGCATCTTCAAATATAACTCTTCTATCTTCTGGTTTTTCACTTAATATTTGATCTATTTTATTTTGAGGAATTATATTAAATGATTCACGACTAGACTTTGAATCTAAAAATAAATTAGTTATATCTTTAAGTCTACATTTATCATTGTTTATATAATATTCATTTTCTCCTGTTTTATATACTATTCTTTTAATAGACACTTCATTAAAATCAACATTTAGTGTCCTATCAGAATTATCAAATACAATAGCAACGCTTGCAAAATTAGCAGGTTGTCTAGAAGAAGAACCATTAAATATTACATCAGTCATATTATTACTTCCACGCAAAGACTTGATACTTTGTTCTCCAAGTACCCATTTAATTGCATCTACTATATTACTTTTACCACTACCATTTGGGCCAACTATACCTGTAAATGTAGGATCAAGTTCAATAGTCATTTTATCAGCAAAACTTTTAAATCCATGTATTTTAATTTCTTTTATATACATATTCTTCACCCACTATCGTATCTACTTAATTATAACAAAATAAAAAACAATTTAAAAGTCTAATCTTTAAGATTAGACCTCTAATATTAATTGTTTCCCCATAACTACAATATCTTTTTCATCTAACTCATATATTCTACCACTATAACTTTCACAATGATAATCATCTATTCTAGTGCCAAAATAATAATTAGGAGTAAAATGAGATAATTCATAATCTACTTTAATAACTCCAGCGTCTTCTTTATAGTATTCTAAATAAAATGTAATACATTCAACATCTTGAATCTTATAAAAAATACTAAAATCTATTTTATCAACTGTAAGTATTGTTTGTAATACTCCTTTTTTAGTATTAATATTTACAAATGCAAATATCTTTTTATCCATATAGTCCCCTCATTAGAGGAGTATTATATATTTATTTTTTAAAAATTTCAATATTATTCTACTTCAATAGCAAAATAATATTCAACATTATTAGTATCAGTATAATCAGAATGAATATGAAATAAATATCTTCCACTTTCACTTGGTGCGACAAAATGTTCATCATCATATTCATTTATTGTATATGGTGTTTCATAATTATTTTTAAATACTTCTAACCATGATATTTTAGCATTTAATAATTTAACATTACTGTTTTTATTAACTTTTAATGTATTAAAATTTTCATAATCAAGAGCAATTTCACTATCACACACAGTACATTTATGATATTTATTACACCATTCATATGTTCCAATATCAGCATTTATTGATTTATCATTATATATTACTTTAATTCCACTTGGATGAATATCCTGTTCAGCATAATAATCAAGTGATTTAAAATTAGTTGGAAATATATGAACTTCATTTCCTGTTTTATACCCATCACTATAGTAGCTATCAGTTCTATGCCAATATATTATTTTATATGTAAGAGATGTATAAGTAATAGTTCCTCCATCAAAATAAGACTTTTTAATTGGAACAGTTAATATTACAAGTAATGATGCAAACATAATAAATTTAACTATTTTTCTTTTTAATGAATCTTTTCTTTTCTTCATAATTCCTCCAAATACTATATTAGTTTTAAAAACTCATCAATTTTTTTATTTTTTTCATTATTTGAATCAATTTCTCTAATACATAATATAGAATTATTTATTCTTGAAACACAAAAATATGATTCAGAATTACATGATTTAGTACATGAATATTTATTTTCGCTTGCTTTAAATGATAATACATCATTTATAAATACTTCATGATATATATATCTATAGAATGCATTTGTGTCTTCATCTGTTTCAAATGTAAAAAATTCCACTTTATAATCATCTTTGCTCTCAACTAAACAGTATTCTAATATATTATAATCATTGTTATCATAAGTTTCACTTAATATTTTAAAATTATTATTATTTATATATTCTTTAAATCTTTTCATTGTAATAGTTTTTCTAGTGGTTGTTTCTTTTACTTTAAAAATACAAATAAGAATTACAACAAAGAACACACTTGTAGTTATAAATACTGCAATTAATGTAATATTTTCTTTACTAAAAATACTTTCATTTTTTTCACTATAATGACATAATTTAATTACTTTATAATATGATATTTCATTTTTATATTTTGTATATTCTTCACCCTCTATAAAGTTATAATTATACTCATTATTAAATTCATTCATTTCATTAACTAAATATTCTTTTTTTATTAATTCATTTCCTTCTTCATCATATGAATAAATATAAAAAGTACACGTTACACTTTCAACAGTATCGTTATTTATATCTAAATGTACATTAATATTTTTACTATTTGATGTATCAGTTATTGTATACTTTATATTAAAAGCATCATAGTCTTGATTATATGTTTCTTCTTCAAATACTCTTTCTTCTGCGTTTATATAAGAAAGAGATAAAATAAATAGTAACAAAAATAATAGTAATTTTTTCATAATACTCCTTTAAATTCTTAATTTGTTTTCTTCACTTAAACTTATATCTAAGTATAATGTATCATCTAGCGGTAAAGCATCAATATGTAGTGCACTAATACTTTCTATAAATGTAAAAAGTTTAACTAGATTATCAGTTTTAGCTCTACTTATATCATCTTCTCTATCTACTACATGTTTATACCACTCTTTATCATATTCATATTCTTTTATAGCTTCTTCATATTCATGATTGTCATATTTATATTTACTATTTTTTAAATATTCTAACTCTTTAAACTTTTTTTCATTCCATGTACTTTCAAATTTTTCTTTTGTATTTCTTGATAATATTCTATGATAATCATATGATAATACTTGATACAAAGGAACTTTTATATGATCTATATTATGCGACCTCAATATATCAATAAATAAAAGTAAAGAAATTGAAAAATTTGGATGAACACTACTAGTACCATCACTTGAAAGAGAGTTAACTTTATATAGTTTTCTTTCTAATTCTTTATTTCTAGTACTCAATTTAGGCATTTGAAGAGCATATATATAACATACCCTCTTGCCATCTTCTTCTCTTATATCAAATAATACGTTTGCTAAATCGTGTTTAACGCTTTCATTTTTTACATAAAAATTTATTACTCTAGATGTTTCATAATATGTTTCTTGAGGATGCACACTACAGTAAACATCAAGACCATTAAACTCATTTATTTTATCATGAAGATAAGATTTTCTTCTTTTATCATCTAGTGTTCTATCTTTAATAAAATCTAATTGTTTTTGTAAGAAATTTTCTACTGAATCAAAGTCTTCCGTGCTCATTCTAAGCCATATTCTTTTCATTATAAGTAATGCTTTATATCTTGCATTATTAAATCCATAATATTCATATTCTAACTTTACTTGTTCATTTATAATATCAGTAAGTAATCTAAAAAACATATTAGCATCATGTACTACTATGTTATATTCATTATCTTTAATTTGATTTTGACTTAAAAACAATTCATAATCTTTTTCATCAATATTTGGAGTAAAATAACCATCTTTTTTAAATGGATTGTTTTTTAAATCATTTATTAATTCTAATCCATCGCTTTTAAAAATGAAGTTTACTTTTGGTACTTCTCTTTCTTTTTGCATATCAAAAATAGTAGTAGTTATAAATAATTCTATTACTTCTCTAAATGTTACAGTATCAATTTCTTCTTCATATTTACCCATTATTTTGCTCTTTTCATATATGCTTCTTTAGCAGCATTTTGTTCTGCTTCTTTTTTAGATGATCCACTAGCTGTACCATAAACAAGTCCATCTATAATAACTTCTACTTTAAATTCTCTTTTATGAGCAGGACCGCTTTCATCTACTAGTTTATATTCAACACTTTTTTTAACTGTTTGAACACTTTCTTGAAGTAAACTTTTGTAATCCATTAAGAAGTCTTCTTCTCTTTCTATATATGGCACTATTAATTTATCAAATAATCTTTTAACAGTTGATAGTCCATTTTCTAAATAAATAACTGCCATACAAGCTTCAAATACATCAGCTATTATTGTTTTATTAGCCTCTTCCATTCCATTACCTAATAAAATATAATCTTTAAGATTTACTTCTTTAGAATATTCATATAATGCATTTTCACACACATATAAACTTCTAAGTCTACTCATTTCTCCTTCAGAGTATTTTGTTTTACTAAATAAGTATTCACTACATACTATTTCTAAAACAGCATCTCCTAGATACTCTAATCTTTCATAGCATTCTCCTCCATGTTCATTAGAATAACTAGAATGAGTAAGTGCTGTTTTAATTAATTTTTCAGTTTTAAATTTAATACCAAATTTTTTAAATATATTTTTCATAAAAATCACGCCTCTATTATATCATTAAATTTATTTATTTTTTATTAGTAATTCCATTATCTTTCAAAACAAGCATATTATATTTTAGCATAATATCACTTAATTCTTCATCAAAAGTATCTATTCTAAATTCTCTATTAGTTTTAAACCAAGATGGTTTTTGTATATTTAGTGTTTCAAATTTAACTAACCATTTTTTAAGTTGATTAATTGAATATGCATAAGGTAGTATATCATAAATATAGTTAGGATGTTTCAAACTAATTTTAACTAAATCATTAGATTTTAATGATGAAATATAAGCATAAAAATCATTAAAGTGAGAATATATTCTATTAAATCTTCTACTTGGATTAAACTTAACAGCTAAATAGTAATTAATATAAGAAGCGATTGATGATAAAATTACATATATTATAATTACATAATTAATATTATAAAATCTTACTAAGAATAGTAATGCAGGTAAGAATATACAAAATTCAGACACAAAAAGTGAATGGTTTTCTTCTAACTTCTTATTACTTACTCTACATATAAATACTATTAAAAATGAGAATAAACAAATAAAATTCATAAATGTAGTATTGTATACTAAGTATAATTTATATGGTGCTAAATAACAAATAAAACATAAAGCATACATTATAAAAGTAATTAATTTATCTTTAAATGTAACTTTTTTTAATAAATAAACTTCTCTTGATACATTTTTATATATATGATCATATACTTCATCAAAATCATCTTTTTTAATATTTTTAGAAAATAATGTTCCATTTTCAAATAATTTATCAAATAATAGTTTTTTATTTCTATCATATGAATTATATTTTTTAATCATTCTAATTTTTAATTCTTTATTATCATGAATTATTTCAATATATCCTTCATTACAAAGTTCTAATAATAATGCACTAATAGCATATTTATAGTTGAAGTTTTGAAATAACATAGCAAACTTTGTACTACTAAATTTACTAAGTGGATAATATGCTTTGTTTTTTAAATTAAAGAATCCACCAGTAAATTTAACTAATAATATTGTTATAAAAAGTGTAACTAAAGAAGTAAGAAAACCATTTTTATATCTAGAAGTATCTGCTTTATATGAATGAATTACATCATTTATTGAAGCCATATAATAGTATTCTTCATTTTTAAATATTTTTTCATTAATACTTTTTTCATTAAAACTACTATTAGATTTTCCACCAATAATATATTTATTAATTTTTAAATTATCACTAATAGTATAGTCATATTTGTAATACTGAACTGGTATATTTAAAGTAGTTGGAACTAATGGGAAAAATACAAATGAATGATCTAAAACAATAAATGAATATTTTAAAGTATATTTTTCTGTTTTATTTGTATTCGCATCATTAATAAATTCAAAATAATAATTATCATCATCTTCACTAAATTTTACTTTATGACTGTATTCACTATCATCAAGTTTTTTTACTTTAACAGTTATTGTTCCACTACCATATTTATTTTTAAATTCATATTTTTTAGGTATAATTCTTATAAAACTATTGTCATTATTATGTTTTAATTCAATGTTTTCAGTGATAATATAATCACTAATATCATTAACTAAAACACTATAAGTATAATCTTTAATTATATAATCATATTCTTTAAATTCTTCTCTTTTTAAGTAATCTTCATTATATATAGCAGTAAATGTATAGTGATCTACTAAATTAAAATCACTAAATTTACTATTATCTAGTGTTAGAGTATTTTCCCAAGTGTATCCTTTATTATCTTTAAATGTTTCACTATATAATTCATTATTATCTTTATCATATAATTTAATAACTGCGTCATAATCATATGAATCATTTCCAATACTTAAACAAACATAATTAATTTTAATATTATCGCTTTTTGAATATTCAAAGTTTTCAAATTTAAAAGATGGCGTCTCTAGTTTTCCAGTATCAGTTATTTTAATATCAAGAGATGTATATGTTTCTGCATAAACATTAATATAAAAAAATGAAATAATTATTAAAAGAGCCATAAATATTTTTTTCATTCTACTCACCTATTATACATTTTATCATAAAATTTGATTTACATAAACAATAATAAGATTTATTTATTTTTAAATTTATTTATTATATAATATTAGTATGAAAAAATTATTATTATTTTTGATACATATATATCAAATAACACCACTTCATTCACATAATATGTGTAGATTTACTCCTACATGTAGTGAATATATGAAAGAGTGTATTAATATATATGGTGTTAAAGGAGTATTAAAAGGAATTAAAAGAATACTTAGGTGTCATCCATTTGGAAAATTTGGTTATGACCCTGTTATAAAGGAGGAATAAAATGAAAAAGAAATTATTAATATTATTTAGTTTATTATTATTTTTAAGTGGTTGTGACTTATTTAAAGAGGATTTTAGTGACAGATATATTTATACTACTTATTATCCTATTGAATATGCAACAAATGAATTATATAGTGATTATGGTAATGTATCAAGTCTTTATCCAAATGGAGCAACAACTGATTATAAACTAACTGAAAAAAAGAAAAACACTTATTCTAAAGGAGAAATATTTATTTATTCAGGAGTTAATAATGAAGCTTCTCTAGCAAGAGATTTAATTAACTTAAATAATAAAATGAATATTATAGATGCTACTAAAGGAATGAATCAAAATACTAACTTAGCTAGTACTTGGTTAGATCCATCAAACTATTTAATGTTATGTAGCAATATAAAAAGTGGTCTTATAGATTTTAATGATAACGTTTATGTAAAAGAAGGAATTGAAGAAAAATATAAGGAATTAAATAAAAATATATCAGAAATAGATGTTCAATTATATGATATAGGTAAAAGTGGTAATTATGATACTATTTTAGTAACAAATGATGTATTTAATTATTTAACTAAATATAATATAAATGTTATATCACTAGATGAAAAGAATGAACAAATTGATAAAGCATATTCAGATGCTAAAAAATTAATTAGTGAAAAGAAAATACAATTTATATTCTATCTATCAGGTGATGAAATTAACTCAAATGTAGAAAAATTAATAAATGATAATTCACTGGTTAAAATAGAAATAAATGATATGTTTACATTAAGTGATGAAGAAAGAAATGAAGGCGCTGATTATATATCAATAATGAATGAAATAATCAAAAATTATAAAAGAGAACTATATAAAAATTAATGGTAAAACCATTAATTTTTTATTAGTCTTTTTTCAATTATTTCATCAATATTAGATAGTTCTTTATCCATATTTAATCTTTTTTCATAATTACTATATATTCTATAAAAACTAGATAATAATTTATTATAATCATCCCCAAATTTATCTTCTATATAATTATGATACTCATCCATATAACATGATGTTATAAACCAATATATAAAATCATTTTTATAATATTTAATTATTCTATATATTCTTTTTATATCATCTAGTTCACGAGGACTATTTATTAATCTATCACAAATATTATCTATATCAAAATCCATATCATTTCTACTAGTTATAATTATTCCAGCAATTGCTTCAGTTATCTCTTCTTCTAAACCTATTTGTTTTGAAATATTATCATGTAGTAAAATTCTATCAATCATTAATTTATTATGAGTTTTATAATTAGATAAATCATAATCACTACATAGTAAACTTAAAGTAGGTTCATCAAAACTTTTAATTATTTTATATGGTTCAAATACATGATTATATTTATTTATATTAAATATGTTTTCTAAAAATCTTTTTATTTTTTCTAAAGAATCATACTTAATAGAATTTCTTTTAATTTTATATTTTGTAAACCACTCTTCTTCTTGATTATATGTTGTCACTAGTAAATAATCATTATGAAATTCAATACTAATTATAATTTCATTTTTACTAAAATCTGCCCCACCATTAATAACTAAATAATCAAATTTTTTATTGAGTTCATCTAATTCGTTTAAATATTCTGTATCATTAATAATTACACTACTAGATATATCTTTTGTATTATTTAATATTATATTTCTATTAGCATGTATTATTTCATGAATTATTGTTCTAGATAACTCAGTAATAATTTCATTTTTAACTCTTTTATTCATCTTATATTTCTTTTTACAATAACTAATTAAATCATCAACATAACTAGCACAAATAAATATTTTAGGTTCTAGCGAAACTACATCTTGAGTAAAAAAAGCTGCTAATCTTTCACTATTTGTTTGCATACTATTATCAATACTTATTTCTATATTAAATAAATGATCAAATATGCTTGGATCAAAACCTAATTTCATAAAGAATTCTTTTAATGCAAAAACACTTCTTTTATAAGCAGAAGCACATATATTAATAATTTCTTCTTTATTATTTTTAAGTTTTACTTCATCATTTATAAATTCCATAATTACACCATTAATGAGTATTATAATTAAATATATTTTTTTAGTCAAATAAAAAAGAAGCTATGCTTCTTTCTTACCAAATTTAGTAAAGTCAATATCCCATTCATAAGGACTAACTCTATCATTAATTGTTATACCCTTACCCATTAGTTCATTACGTATTCTATCTGCTTCATTATAATTTTTTTCTTCTTTAAATTTAACTCTATCACTAAGTAAATTATTAATTTCTTCTTCAGTAATATTAATTATATTTAAATATTTATTTTTAAGTGAAGAGATAACTTCATCAGGATTACTTTCAAATAAACCAAATACTTTATATGCATATTTTATTGATGAAATAATATCTAAAGCAGCTTGATAATTTTTATCTTTTAATAATTTATTTAAGTTATTTTGATAATTATATAAGTAAGATAATGCAGCTGATGTATTAAAATCATTATCCATAGCTTCAATAAATGCATCTTGTATTTCTTTATATTCATCACTTTCTGTATTTGCTACTAAACCACTAGTAACTTCATCAATATTTTTAATTAATTTATAATAGTTATATATTAATTGTTCATTTTGTTCAAATATACCATCTACTATATTTAAATCACTTCTATAATTATTTTGAAGTAATGTAAGTTTAATAACATCACTATTATAATTTTTAAGCAAATCCTCAAGTAATATACCATTTCCAAGTGATTTACTCATTTTTTGTCCATTTACTCTAACAAGTCCATTATGAACCCAGAAGTTTGCAAATGTTTTATCTGTTAAGCTTTCAGATTGAGCAATTTCATTTTCATGATGTGGGAATCTTAAATCTTTTCCACCACCATGAATATCTAGTGTTTCACCTAAGTATTTCATACTCATAGTAGAACATTCAATATGCCATCCAGGTCTTCCTTTACCCCATGGACTGTCCCAGAATATTTCATCATCTCCAGCACTTTTCCATAAAGCAAAGTCTCTATCATCTTCTTTTCCTGGCTCTATTTCTTTTCTAACTCCACTTATAGTTTCATCAATTTGATTATGAGATAGTTTTCCATAATCACTAAAAGATGATACTTTAAAGTAAACACATCCATCAGGTGTAGCATAAGCATGACCTTTATCAATTAGTTTTTGTACAAAATCAATAATATCAGGGATACACTCTGTGGCCCTTGATTGAACTGTTGGTCTTTCTAAACCAAGAGCATCCAATTCTTTATCTGTCTTGTCAATAAATCTTTGTGCGTAATCAAGTGGATTTTCATTTATCTTTCTAGCATTTAAAATTATCTTATCATCAACATCAGTATAATTTCTAACATATTTAACATCATATCCTCTAAATCTTAAATACTTTCTAATAGTATCAAATATTGTAGCTTGATATGCATGACCAATATGTGCATTATCAGATACTGTAATTCCACAGGCATACATTCTAACCTTTCCTGGTTCTAATGTATAGAAATCTTCTTTTTTGCCATTCATGACATTATATATCTTTAGTGCCATAATTTCCCTCCAATTTATAATTGATTTTACTACTTTTATATTATTTTTTCAATATAATAATTATTCTTATTTTAATTCAATTGAATTAACAATATCATTCTCTAATTTAGCACAATTAACGTCTAAATTATTAGAATCATATTCAAATAAAACTACTTTTCCATTATGATCAGTTAAATAGTAATTATGAATTAAACTTCCTTCATTTTTAAAATAATGCCAAGATTTATTATTTATAGTTACATCTTTTACGCTGTCTTTTGGAACAAAATTAGAATAAAATTTTATCATTTGATCATATAAAGTTTTAGAATCAGTATATCCACTTACTGCTCCAATTTTTATACCACATTGTTCTACATTATTTTCATAGTATCTATATCTTAAAGTAGAAGTATCACTAAAGTCTTCATCTATAGTAAAACCATCAGGTATTTTTACATTAACTGTTTCAACATTAAATGAAGTATCATAAATTAATGCTCCTACATATTCACTATTAGTTGTAGTTGTATATGAAGACTCATCAATATCAAAATTTCCAGAGAAATCACCAAAATTAAATGATCCACCCTTAAACATACTACCAAAGAATGATAAACCAAGTATCAAAACAAATACAAATACTAATGCACTCATACAAATAGATAATAGAAATGAACCTAAGAATATTTGAAGTATACTTGTTCCACCTTTTTTAACACATATATTTGAGATAGTAAACTCATCAGCATTTGGATTTTGTTCTCTAATTTTAGCAATCTTTTTTCTAGCTCTATTTGTATAATTATTATTAAATCTCATACCATAAATAATACAACCTAAAATAGCAATAATAAATTCAAAAACTATAGCAGCAGACTTAAATAATAAGATACAGACAAATTCAAGAACTAATACAATAGCTACATATAATAATCCAGATGAAATGCTTTTTCTATAAAAAGCATATGTTGGCCCAAAAAGAAAAGCTGGTACATTAAATGAACCACGTACAATAGAATCATAATTCTTACCTATATAATCAATTAAGAAATCATCATCACTTGTTTTCTTTTTTATCTGAGATTGTTCACTTAATATATCTTTTTTAGGTTTAACAATATTTTGATTCATTTGTCCTTGATTAAATCCTTGCATTTGACCCATAACCATATTTTGGTTCATTTGATTATTCATGCTTTGATTAAACCCTTGATTCATATTATTCATCATATTTGGATTCATTTGAGCCATATTATTCATCATATTAGGGTTAAATTCTTGATTCATATTCATAGAATTATTAGGAATACTATCATTTCTAAAAAAATTTTGTGCAGGATTCATGTTTTGATTCATCATAGCAGGATTGTAGTTTTGATTCATATAGATTCCATTATTAAATGAATTTTGTGGTTGATTCATTTGATTATTTATTCCTTGATTTTGAACAAGTTCCATAGGGCTTTCTAGTGTATTTGGTTGACTACCTAGTACTTGATTATCATTTCCTAAAGTATTACTTTGATTATCTAAATTATTATTCATACTACATACCTCGCTATTATATAATTATTCTACCATTATTAAGATTAAAAAGCTACTTAATATTTAATTTTTTATTAAAATAAAAAAGACTTTTTTAAAAGTCTTAATCCACATAATCAAATAGTGTTTTTTGTTCATTAATTTTAAATTCTCTATATGTTTTTTCAGTAATAATTCTACCTCTACTAGTCCTTTTAACATATCCTTCTTGAAGTAAAAATGGTTCAATAACATCTTCTATTGTAGTAGCTTCTTCTCCGATTGAAGATGCAATTGATTCTATACCAACTGGTCCACCATTAAATTTCTTAATAATACTCATTAAGTATTCAATGTCTGTACTATCAAGTCCATGAGGATTAATTTTAAGACGTTCTAGAGATTTTTTAACTATATCTAAATCTATTTCATCTTTTTCTTCAACTAATGCAAAATCACTTACTCTTTTAAGTAATCTATTTGCAATTCTAGGAGTTTTACGACTACGAATTGCTATTTCATGAGCAGCTTTATCTTCAATCTTAGATCCAATTACTCTAGCAGTTCTTTTAACTATTTCAGTAAGTTCTTCATCTGTATAAAATTCTAATTTAGATACAATACCAAATCTATCCCTAAGTGGACTAGATAAATCCCCTGCTCTTGTAGTTGCTCCTACTAATGTAAATGGAGGTAAATCTATTTTAATGCTTCTACTTTGTCCTTCATTTCCAATTATAATATCAAGTTTAAAGTCTTCCATAGCACTATATAGTATTTCTTCTATATATCTTGGAATTCTATGTATTTCATCAATAAATAAAACATCATTTGGTTCTAAAGTAGAAAGTATTGCAGCAAGATCACCACTTTTTTCAATAGTAGGACCACTAGCTGTCTTAATATTACTACCAAGTTCATTTGCTATTATATGAGCAAGTGTAGTTTTTCCAAGTCCTGGAGGACCATATAAAAGTACATGATCTAGATTTGTATTTCTAATTTTAGCAGCTTTAACAAATACTTTAATATTTTCTTTAACATCAGTTTGACCAATATATTCATCAAATGAATCTGGTCTTATACTTTTTTCAAAAGTATCTGTTTCAAGTTCATGATTAGTTACAATTCTCTCATCCATTATATTTCTCCTCTATATATTTTTCTACTTCATACCAATTATCAACTCTATCAAATCTATTCTCATCATGATTATAAGCATTAGTAAATAATAAAACATCTACTCCAACTTTACTCACATCTTCACAATGTGATTCTTTATCATCAATAAATAATGTTACATTATTTTCTAAACATTCATCTTCTTTAGTACCAGTATTTACAAAAACCTTATCATATTTAATATCATTTTCATTTAGCCAATCAATAGTAAGTTTATATGGATCAGTTAAATATTTATCTTTTCTAAAAGATATAATAACTATTTTCCATCCTTTATCATGAAGTTTATTTATTACTTCACGAGCACCTTCTTTAATAGGTGAATGACTCATAATATATTCAAGTCTATCAGCAAAGAATTGCCCTTTCATTTCTTTAGGCCAACCCATCATTTCAGTAAACTCATAAGCATCTTTGTCTTTAACTCCTGTTCCACCTAATACTTCTTTATCATATTGATCTGCTACATCAATAATTAATTCATTTGTAGAGCAGATTGTATCATCCATATCAATTCCTAATACCATAATAATTCTCCTTTATTTTAACAATAATTTCAATGCTTCTTTAATTTGATTTTCAATTGATAGTTCTGTATCAACTTTATTAACTACATTCTTAATATCAGCACTTTTATATCCAAGACTTTCTAGTGCTAGAGTTAATTCATCATTAACACTAGTATTATTTTCAACAGTAGATAGTTTTCCTTTTAAATCTAGTATTATTTGTCTAGCAAGTTTTTCTCCTACTTTTGGTATCTTTTTAAGATATAAAATATTTTCTCTATCAATTGCATCAACAAGACCATTTATAGAACAACTAGCAAGTATAGTAATAGCCATCTTAGGTCCAAGGCCCTTAACATCAATAAGTCTTAAAAATAAGTCTCTCTCATCTTCGGTTTTAAATCCATATAATGTTTGTTCATCCTCTCTTATATGAGTATAACAATAAACAGTAACATTTTCTAATTCTTTAAAACCATATGGATTTGGAGTATATAATTTATATCCAACGCCACTAACATCAACTACTATATAATTTGCAATTTGTTTTGTAATTTTTCCTCTTAAATAATCAAACATATTTTCTACCTCACTATAAAGATTATATCATATAAATAATTAGTTAAACAATATTTAAAATAAAAACATAGATAATAAAATATCTATGTTTATTTTATTTATCACAACTACCTGATTTCGAAATATAATACTCTTTATTTTCTTCAATTATATCTGAATATCTAAAAAGTTCATCAGTATTCAATCTTTGTATTGAATTATCTGGATTTCTGTAAGCATCTTTAGTCATAAAATAAGACTCATTTGAACTACAAAAATCTTGACCATCTTCATACGTTATTTTATCAATATTATATTTACTATTTATCCATTCACCCATTGTCATATTAGGCAAAGCATCATATTCTTTTGTAGATGATTGCCTATAAGATAAGTCACTATCATCAACATATGTCTCAAATCTAGAAACACTTGTAATCTTAAATTTAATTAAGTCAACATGTTCAATTTCTATTTTAGAAGTAATATTTATTGTTATTTCTTTTAGAGCATCAACTGTGTATGGCACTAGTAATAAAGCAAAACTAAGTGTAAATGCCATTAATTTTAATTGTCTATTATTAACTATTATTCCTACTATAATACCAAATAAAACTAATAAAGATAATATAGCAGATGTCCACTCATTAACTCCAGTTTTAGGATTAACTATTTTACCATCAGAGTTTTCTACTTTTAATTCTAATGTTTTTTCTTCAGTGTATTTACCACTAGTTAACTCTTCACTACTTACTGGTTTATCATATGATATAGTTACAAGTAATACTTTTTCTGAATTAGCTTTTAATATTTTATTACCATCTTCAAAATCAAATACATATTTAATATGATCACTTGATATGTTTTGATATGAAACACTATAATCTTCTTTTTCATTATTTTTAATTACTACTTTATATTTAACATAATCACTTACATCATTAAATTTAACATTAAAATTAATATTTAAACCATTTACGCTTGGAGTATTAGTTTCAACGTAATTACCTTTTTCTAATATACTAATTTCACTTATTTTTATATCTACATCATCTGCTTTAATATTAGTTATAAATAATAACATAGTTAAAAGCACAAATATTATTTTTTTCATATCATCACCTAGTGTAATTATAGCATATTAAAAAGAGTTAAAACAACTCTTTATATTTTTTATTTATTCTAAACATAGCATTTTCAATATATTTTTTATCTTTATCTATTAAATTAGCTATTTCTGAATTAGATAATCCTTTTAGTCTTAAATCAAATATTATTTTTTCATTTTTTGATAATTTATTTCTTATTGCATTAATTAATTCTTCACTTTCTTCTTCACTAATTATTAATTCATTAGGATCACTTTTTTGATCTTGAAACACATCATAAAAGCTACTATTAGTGTCTTCAATTAGTTTATCTAGTGAATAAGAATTATTTAGTATTCTATTTTTCATTCTAAATGTTTGCCTCATAGCAGATACTAAACTACTTTTAATACAAGCATTAGCATAGGTATAAAATGTAACATCTTTATCTTTATCAAATGTATTAATTGCATGTATTAAACCAATTAAACCTTCTTGATATAAATCAGCTACTTCTACTCCTAGAACATTATATTCTTGTAAATATTCTTTTAGTGTAGTTAGAATACAATTTTTATATTTTGAAACTAATATATTAGCTGCTTCTTCGTTATTTTCTGAGCATAAATAAACTAGTTCATTATCATTTAAATTTTGATAATCCATGAGTACTCCTATTTATATTTCATTATTTCATATATTAAAATACCAGCTGCTACGCTTGCATTTAATGAGTTTATTTTTCCTTTCATTGGAAGAGAAACTATTTCATCACAAGCTTTACTTACTCCCATTTTCATTCCATGTCCTTCACTACCAATTACTAAACATGTTTTAGAGTCAAATTTAATACTTCTGTAATCTCGTCCATCCATATCAGCTCCATAAACCCAAAAACCTAAATCTTTAAGTTTACGAATTGTATTAGATAAATTTACTACTTCAATTATTTTCATATGAGAAAGTGCTCCACTAGCAGTTTTATATACAGTACTGTTAACTGACACACTTCTATTCTTTGGAATAATTATGTAGTTTACTCCAGCACATTCACATGTTCTAATAATCGCACCAAAATTATGTGGATCTTCTAGTGAATCTAACATAACTACAAAGTTAGCATTGCTATCTTTTTCTAGTGCTTCAATACTTAAATATTTAAATTCTTCTATATCAAGAGCTATACCTTGATTAACACTATTATTACACATTCTATCTAATTTATTTTTATCCATATGAAACTTTTTTAAATTCTTTTTATTTATTTTATTTAAAATTGTTTCATCATTAAAATTATTATCTAAAAATACTTTAAATATTTTTGTATTATTATCAAGTATTTCATTAACTACATTTTTTCCATAAACTAACATAATATCACTCCAACTTTTATAATTTTATCATATTTTTTATTAATTAAAAAGTTCTAAATAATTAGAACTTAAAATCTTCTTCTGGTTTGTTATATAAATTATCTAGTTTTAATCCTCTATTTGCTGTTATAAATAATATTATTCCTCCTAAAAACATTATAACACTAACTACTTGAGCTATTCTAATACTACCAAGCATTAATGCATCTGTTCTAAAGAATTCAATAAAGAATCTTATTAATCCATAAATAACTAAGTATGAAGCAAAAACTTGAGATATTTTAGTATATTTTCTTCTTCTAATTATTAATAATATTATAAATCCAAGTAAGCAACCAAGTGATTCAAAGTAAAACATTGGTAAATGGTAAACTCCATTAATAGACATATTATCTATTACAAATTGAGGTATTATTTTCATATTTACAAGTGTTTTATATGCAACTACTTTACCATAAGCTTCTTGATTAAAGAAGTTACCCCATCTTCCAATTGCTTGTCCTATTATTAATGCAGGAGCCATAATATCTAACATTTTTTTAATTCTAATATGATATTTCTTACAATAAATAATTATTGTTATTAATCCAAATAGCATACCTCCATGAATAGCTAGTCCACCATTCCATATTTTTAATATTTCAATTGGATTACTTTTATAATAATTAAAATTGAATACTACATAATATAATCTTGCTCCAAGTATTCCAAATATTAAAACCCAAAACATTAAATTAAAAATAAATTCTTTACTTATTTGAAATCTTTTAGATTCATTTAATATTAGAAAATACGCAATTATTACAGCAAGTAATATTAATACACTATACCATCTAATTTCAAATCCAAATATTTCAAATAATACTGGATCTAACATAAATGTCACCCTCTTCCAAATTTATTAGTTATTAATCTATCAAATATAATTTTTAATGCACTTATAAATATTGCAATTATAAATGTATGAATGAAGCCTGATATTTCAAATGATGAAGCCATTAAAACATCACATATTTTTAATATAATCATATTAACTATTGGATAAGCTATTCCATAAGTTACTATGCTAAGTGGAAGTGTCCAATAAATTAATATAGGTTTAATTGTATAATTTAATGCACTTAATATTAAAGCAGCAATAATAGCATACCAGAAATTCTCTATATGTAAATTTCTAAATAAAGAAGCAGCTATATATAATACTAATGCATAAACAACTATTCCAACTACAAACTGAATAGCATCTATACTATTATTTCTTCTATTGTCTATTTTATACAATTTAGCTTTTGTCAAACTTCATTTCCTCCACATAAAACAATTATTTGTTGACTTCCATCTTTAATATTTTTAATTCCATCTGTCATATATTCATTACCACATTGTAAATATGTTTTACCATTTTTATATGCTGTATAATCTGAATCACTTTGATAATAAACAAATCCTAAGCAATTAACATTTGTCTTATAATATACAGCATCTATATATGTACTATTACCACCAGTAGTATCATCTAAATGATCATTTTTAGTATCATATCCTAAATTTTGAAGTGTACTTAAACAAATATATCTATTTTTACCGTCACTAGTTTTTTTAACAAAGTCACCACATTGGCCTTTCTTTTTACCAATTGGATGAGTACAATAATCATTAACAAATATATTAGCTGCATCTAACACAGAATTTTCTTGTATATCCATTGATTTAGTTGTACTATCAGTAAATAATTTCATAACATTTGGTACAACTATAATTGATAAAACTGCTACTATAGCAATAACTGCTAGTAATTCTACTAACGTAAATCCTTTTTTCATATATCATCACCTTAAATTAATTGTATCATTTAATATAATAAATTTTCAATAAAAAAAATTATATTTGTCATAAAATAAAAAAGTCAATCTAATGACTGACTAATTATTTTTCATCTTTTTTAACTTTAATAGTTTCTTTTCCTTTATAGAAACCACATTTAGTACAAGCTCTATGAGGAGCTACTACAGCACCACAGTTACTACAAGTAGTAGTTGTTGGAGCAGTTTTCTTTAAATGAGTTCTTCTTTGTCTTTTAGCAGTTTTACTAATTCTTCTAAAAGGTAGTGCACCAAATAATTGAATATCTAATTTCATCTTTTATTCCTCCTTCGCGCGTATTTTAGTATATATACTTTTTTGCATTTGCTTATGTATTTTCTCATAAATAATAAAAAATATCAAGTAAAATTATCAAAAATTGAAGAATTTATTTTAATTTGCTATAATAAAGCCATAAAAAAGAGGTTTTTTATGAAAAAAATTATTGGAATAGTTGTAGAATATAATCCATTTCATAATGGACACAAATATCAAATTGATAAAATCAAAGAAGTTTACCCTGATTCAATCATTATAGTTTGTATGTCTTCTTCATTTACTCAAAGAGGAGATTATTCAATTATTAATAAATGGGATAAAACTAAATTAGCACTTTTAAATGGAGTTGATATTGTAGTTGAACTTCCATATCTATACTCTACTCAAAGTAGTGATATATTTGCTAAATATAGTATTAAACTACTAAATGAACTTAAAATAGATACACTAGTATTTGGAAGTGAAACAGAAGATATAATGGATATTATAGAATCAGCTAAAACTCAATTATTTAATAAGTATTTTGATAATATAGTAAAAGATTATATGGACAAAGGTATAAACTATCCTACAGCTTTAAATAATGCACTAAAAGACTTAAATAGTGCTCCTATTAAAACACCAAATGATTTGCTAGCATTATCTTATATAAAAGAAATACTAAAAAATAAATATAAAATAGAACCATATAATATTAAAAGAACAAATGATTACCATGATAAATCATCTAATGATGATATTGTTTCCTCTACTAATATTAGAACAAAATTACTAAATCATGAAGATATCAAAAAACAAGTTCCAGAAAATGTATATAACGTTTTAAAAGATAAAAATATTGAATCTAAATATTTTGAATATCTAAAGTATAAAATATTATCTGAAACTACTTTAGAAAAATATCTAGATGTTGATGAAGGACTAAGTACAAGAATTAAGGATGCTATTAATAAATCTAATTCTTTAGATGAACTAATATTAAATATTAAAACTAAAAGATATACATATAATAAAATATCAAGAATGTTAAACCATATATTATGTTCTTTAACTAAAGAAGAAAATAAATCTATTAAAAAATTAGAATATATCAGAATACTTGGATTTAGTGAAAATGGTCAAAAATATTTAAATAGTATTAAGAAAAGTATTAAAACTCCTATATTAAATAAATATGATACTTTTAAATATAAAACTCTTAATATTGAAAAAAGAGTTAGCAATATCTACTCTATTATTTATGAAGATATTATGGCAAATGAAATAAATAATAAACCAATTAAAAATACAGATTTATAATCTGTATTTTATTTTATCTACTCTTGCCACCAGGTAATACTGTATTTTCATCCGTAATGGCATTTTCAATACCAACTGGAAAAACTTCTTCTCCAATATAGCTTCCACTTAAATTACATCCACTTAAGTCTCCACTAATATTCCTATCACTAAATTTAGCATTACTTAAATCTTTATTATAAACATTTTGAGGATTAAAAATAATATTTGTTTCACTCCAGTCAATACCAGATGCTTTTAAGTTATTAGTGTTTGTAAAAGATAAATTCAAAAATCTTAATACTCTTATAAATTCACTTCTAATTTCATAATGATCATCAACTTTAACTAATAATATATCATCTCCTATTGTATACTTATGATATAAATTAATTAATGCATTTTGATCATTAAATTTTTCAAGTGCTTCAATACTATTCATAAGAGCATTTAGTGAATTAGTAACATCCTTAATTCTTTCCTGTTTTTCTTTTTCAAGTTTTTCTTCTTCTAATTTTTTTTGAAGTAATTCTTTTTTATGTTTTTCTTCTTCACTCCTCTTTTTCTCTTCTTCTAATTTAACTATAGTATCCACTTTTTTATTTTTTGATTCAATAGTTGGTTTCAAATCAAGTTCATCATCTAAACTAAATCCAAAATAGTCTTCCATTAATTCAATAGATGATTTATCACTAGTAAGTACATATTCACTAATTTTTAAATTTACTATTTTACTATCTTCTATTTTTGCTCTTTCTACAATATAATTAAATAATTCTTTTGTACAATTTGGATTATTAATTATTGCTTCAAATATAGTAGCATCAACACCTATTTCATATTCAAAATTAACTCTTCTAAATAAATAATTAGATTTACTAACTCTATCTAATAATTCAAGTGGACAATTTCTATTTGAAAGTATTCTATAAGTTAACTCATTACTAGATAAAAAGTCAGCAATACCTTTTAATTCTTCTGCTGTAGTATATGGATTACTTGCTATCATTAAACTTCTTTTATCTTCATTAGTACAAAAACGTAATAATCTTTCTAATTTATCTTTTGTACAATATTTACTTTTAGAAAGACCAAGTAATCTAAATCTTTCTGATTCAGGATAAAAATTAGAACCAATATTATAAAATAACTTATTAAATGTGCTTTCATTACAGTTGGGGTTATCTAATACGCCTTTAACTTGAAATTCTGTTAAAAAAGGTTCATTAATTATCATTTCATTTACATTTGTATTTGGATTAGATAAACATAAACTTGCATAATAATCTAAAAAGTCTTCATTTATTTTTATAGTTGTATTTAAATAATTTGGCTTCATTTTTTCTAAATAATCACTCATTTGATAATACGCATGATATAATGTTCGATAACTAACATTTTGATGTTTTGCTATCATGTCTAAAATATCAAATCTTGTTCTATCATCTAATTTAATATCAAATAAATCATTTACCATATCTCTAAATAAATCACTAGGACAATTTTCATTTAGTAAAACATCATAACAAGATAAATCTGTTTTCTCTTCTAATTTAGGAAACATTCTAGAATAATATTCATATAGTTTTCTTTTTGGTAAATTAGGATTTTTAAAATACAATCTTTTATATAAATAAACTCCTGTTACCGTGTCTATATCAATAAAATTTGCAAAATCACCAATTCTTTTACTTGTTAAAACCAATAGTTTTAGTGTTTCATTAGAATTAAATAAAGATTCTAATATTTTTTTATCACTATATCTGCTATATTTTTTATATATTAAATTTAAAAGTGTATTTTCTTCAATACTAGTTTTATTTTGAGCAATACTCTTAAATCTATCATAAGATGATTTATCTATTATTTGTTTTCTTTCTTCTTTTACTGTTTGACTAATCTCTTTTTTAAAACTAGATTTTAAATAAGCTAGAGCTTGTTCTTCAGTATCAACAAATGACTTATATGGAAAGTTACCTACAATAATATCTCTTGAAATAAATTTACCAATATTTTCATCATAAAGCCATACTATTGGTGTTACTTCTATCCAAATTGGACTACCATTTTTATAGTTGTAGTAGTTTCCTTCTAGCAAATTAACTTCCATTCTAATATATCTTTTACCTTTATACTCATATTCAAAATAAGTTTTATCAGATGTATAAGAATTACCTGTTTTGGGTAATAAACCTTTTTTATATTGTCTTTCTAATATATTATTTGTTGATCTAAATACTCTTTTTTGAGGAAAGTATCCATATTCAACAGCTTGATATTTCTTCTTTCTAAAATTAGTAACATAATTTTTATTTTCATGAAGAAATTTTGTTAAATCACTTACATCTAAAGTTGGTCTAATATAACAAGCAAGCGGAATATAATTACTTATTCTTTTAGTATCTAAATCAATACTTTGTACTTTTTTATTAACAATTGTATAAATTGATTTATGAGGATTACTTTGATAATCACTTAGATAGCAAAAATCAGATCTATATGCATATAGATCTAATTCAATATCTAAATTTGTATAATCAGGTAAACTAAATTCCATTTCATACTCCTACTATTATAATTATAGCATAAATTTATTTTGCTTCATACCAATTTTTACCATAATTAATTGATACTTTTAATGGAACCGATAATTTATAAATACCTTCCATTGTATCTCTAATTAATTCTTTAACTTCTTCTAGTTCATTATTTGGAGTGTCAAATATAAGTTCATCATGTACTTGTAATAACATTTTTGTTTTATATCCTTTTTCTTTTAATAAGCTATGTAATTTTATCATAGCAAGTTTTAATATATCTGCTCCAGTTCCTTGGATTGGAGTATTAAGAGCCATTCTATCTCCCATACTTCTAATTAAATGATTAGTATTTTTAATTTCTTCAATTTCTCTTTTTCTATTTAATAGAGTTCTAACATATCCAAGTTCACGAGTCTTTTTAACTATTTCTTTCATATAAGTATCAACTTCAGGATATAAATGTAAGTATTTTTCAATATACTTTTTAGCTTCAAATGGACTAATATCTAAGTTTTCACCTAGTCCATAACCACTAATTCCATATACAATACCAAATATAACACTTTTAGCTATTCTTCTTTCATTTGGTGTAATACTTAATTCATCTTTATCAAATATATCACATGCTACATGAGTATGAATATCTTCTCCATTAATAAATGCTTGTTTTAAACTTTCTGAATTACTAATATGAGCAAGTATTCTAAGTTCTATTTGAGAGTAATCACTTGATAATAATACTGAATCTTTACTTGCTACAAAGGCTTTTCTAATTTTCTTTCCTTCTTCACTTCTAACCGGTATATTTTGAAGATTTGGTTCAATAGATGATAATCTTCCAGTACGAGTACCAGTTTGTAAATATATTGTATGAATTTTACCATCTTCATGAATATAATCATTAAATGTATTTAAATAAGTAGTATATAATTTATTTAAATTTCTATATTCAAGTAATTCTTTAATAATTGGATTATAATCAATATATTTAATTAATACATCATGAGCAGTACTAGTAGCATTCTTTCCTCTTCCTTTTGGTAAACCTAATTTATCATAAAGAATATATCCTAATTGTTTAGGACTAGATATATTAAATTCTTCTCCAGCTAGATTATATATTGTTGTTTCAAGTAAATCTAATTTTACTTTTATATCACTCTTTAATTCATCTATTACTTCACTTTTAACATTAATACCATTTATTTCCATATCGGAAAGTACTTCTATTAAAGGGTGTTCCATATCATAATATAAATCATATAGTTCTTCACTCTTTAATTTATCATTAAAATCTTTATATGTTTCATATAAGAATTTAGCTTTTTTAACTATTATATTTTGAACGTCTTCACTAGTTAAATCACTTTTCTTATTAATTATATTTGTATAATATGGTATTTCTATTCCATAAGTAGTACTTAAGTATGATACATCTTCTTTTACATTATAACCAAGTAAGTAAGATGCAATTAATGTATCAAATTTACTATGAGTTTCTATTCCTAATTTATTTAAAAATACAAAATTCTTTTTATGATCAAAAGTTACAAGTACATTTTTAAGTAAATCACTATTTAACATCAAACTAGCTTTATCAAAATAATAAGATTTTTTTCCATCATAAATAGAAGCTCCAATAATATCAGCATTATTATAATTTGTATTATTTAGTTCTAAATAAAAGCTATAATCATTTTTTAAATCTAATTTTCCTTTAACTATTTCATAACTAGTAACAGTTTTATCTATTTTAGACGGAATAGTTTTTAAAAATGAATTAAATTCTAATTCTTTATATTTATCTATTAATTCATTTGTTTTAGGTCCATTATATTTAATATCATCAAATGTATATTCAAATGGAATTGTTTTATATATAGTAGCAAGTTTATATGAAAAATAAGCATTATCTTTATCATTAATTAATTTTTCACGAGTTTTACCACTAATTTCATCAATATGTTCATATACTCCATCTAAAGTACCATATTTTTGTAATAAAGAAAGAGCTGTTTTTTCTCCAATACCTTTTACACCAGGTATATTGTCACTAGCATCACCCATTAAACTCTTTAAATCAATCATTCTAATTGGTTCTAGTCCATATGTATCAAAGAATGTTTTAGTATTCATCATTATATAATCTTTTTGTTTTAATAATTTTACATCTACTTCTTCACTAATTAATTGTAATAAATCTTTATCACTACTTATAATTGTAGCATTATAATTTTTATCTTCATCAGCCATTCTAGCAAATGTACCAATTATATCATCTGCTTCATAGTTATCACATTCAATATATTTAATACCCATTAGTGTACATAATTCTTTAGCAAGAGGAAATTGTATTTTTAAATCATTTGGAGTTTCAATTCTTCCATCTTTATAATTATCATACATATCTTGTCTAAAATTATGTCCTTTATCAAAAGCAACCATTATATATTCAGGATTCTCTTCATTAATTATTTTATTCATCATATTAGTAAAACCATATAATGCATTAGTAGGAATCCCTTTAGAATTTTTCATTAAGTTTCCTGTATATGCTGTTGCATAATAACTTCTAAATAATAAATTATTTCCATCTATTAATAATGCTCTTTTTTTCATGTTATCACCTAAAATTATTATATAACATATTAATTTTTTTATAAAGAAAAAAGATAAAACTATTATTTTATCTTTTAAGTCTTAAATTATAAATACCAACTTGTTTATATGGATGAGTTTCACTACCACTTCTAATAGTTGTGTCTAAATGAGTTAAAAGTCTTCCATCTTCATCAGTATTTTTAACTATGCCTTTATATCCTTGTTTATGAGACCATACTCCATTTTGATCTTTTCTTAAGAAATGAAAGTCAACTGCATCACTTTTATCACCATCTCTTTGATATAATGCTACTACCCATGATAAATATCCATCGCTATCTATATCACAAAGTGATTCAAAATCTTCACTAACGCTTTTGTATTCAATTCCAAGAGTATCTAAATCTAATTCAAATAATTCTTGAAATGATTTATTAAAATACTTTTCAAATCTATTAGAACTTGGATCTTTTAAATGAGATAATTCAAAACCAATTCTTCCTAATTGGTATGCAAAATAGAATATATCACTTTCACTTTTATCAAATCCCATTGCATATCCATAACAATTACATTTATTTGTGGTTTTCCATTCTTCATTTAAATTAATTGAATTTAAAATATCACTTCTAAGTTTTAGATACCTATTTTTTCTTTCTTCCATCATATACAAAACCCCTTTTATATATAATCTATTTTTTTAAAGTTATGCTTCTATCTTCCTTTTTTAACTCTTCTAATTCAGAACCAGATTTAAGAGCTTCAGATAATGAAAGTCCAGTATTAACTCCAAAAAGTGATGCACATGTTGCTGACAAACCATTACCATGTAAATATGTATTAGCAACCCAAATACCTGCACATGTTCCATATAATATAGTTTGTATAATTGCAGCGTTTCTTCTCTTTTTTAATGCTTGAATTTCTTCTGTTAAATTTCTTTTTTGTACTTCATTAGGTATTTCTTGTTTTCCTACTTCAAATAAATCATATTTATCTACTAATTCTGTAGTTAGTCTATAAACTTTATTTTCTGCTCTTGTTATATTTAGATTAGCTTCTTCATAAATAGCTCTATTTCTATTCATATAATCTACAAGTTCATTTAATGTTTCATTACTTGAACCAAGCATATCTAATGCATTATATCTTTCATGTAATAATTCGTCTATCTTTTTACATCTTTCTTTAACAGTTTCTACTCTACTATTAATATCATTTTCCATAATTTTTCCCCCCATTTAAAATGTATGATATATTATATCACAAAAATCAATTTTTTTCAAGAATAACATTAAAAAAAGGATTTATCATCCTCTTTTTAATTTTAATTTAGTTAATACTTTATCTATTAGAGCGTCTCCAAACACATCTCTTAAAGCATTATTTTTATATGTAATTATTAAATATATAATTACTCCAACTATTCCATAAGCAAGTACTGAAATAATTGAATTTAATCTAGTATATTCAACTACTATAAAATGTTTAGCTATTATAATTGGTATTATCATAATAATACATGGTATTATTAATTTCTTTAATGTAATAATTGTATTTTTATAATTAAAGTTCATTTCTTTCTTTAATCTAGTAAGTACAATTGTAATTGATAATAAGTAACCTATGCATGTTGCTACTATTGTAGCAATATATGGTGGGATTCCAATTTTATCAAATAATAAAATTAATGGTAAATCAAGAGCTGCATTAGTTGCTAAACCTATACATGAATTTAAATATATTAATTTAAACTTCTTTAAACTTTGAAGAGATGTATTTAAAACACTCCATACTCCAAAGAATATATGACTAAGTGCTGACATTTTAAGTACTAACCCACCATATTCACTTACTCCATAGAAAATACTATATGCTTCATTTGAAAGTAAGAATAAAAGTATACTCATTGGAACAGTTATTATTAACATAGTAGATAATGCTTGATTAATTCTATAGTTAACACCAGCCATATCTTTTTTAATAAAACTTGTTGTAACATGAGGAATAATATTTGTTGTAAGAGCTGTAGCTATTGCAATAATAATCGTACATATTTTAGGAGCCCATGTTGCAACTATTCCAGATACTACTTCTGCTTTCATAGCTGGAAATCCTACCATATTAAGACCTTTTACAATAAGTTTAATATCAACTAAAGTATATAAATTATCAATTATTGCAACCATAACAATAGGTATACAATAAGATAATATTTTCTTAGCAATAACTTTATTTTTAACATTATCTCTTTTTTCACTTACTGGGAAATTTTCCTTATTATTTTTAACCTTAATTTTAAGATAAATATATGCAACTAATCCACCAAAGAATGCACCACTAAGAGCAACACTAACTCCTATTTTAGTATCATATTTTAGTACATTCATCGCAACATATGATCCCACTAAAACAATAATAATTCTTACAATTTGTTCTAATACTTGACTAAATGATGTTGGTGCTATATATTTGTGTCCTTGTAAATATCCTTTTAATACGCTTAAAAATGGTATTATTAATAAACAAAATGATATAGCTTTTATAACAAATGATACATCTTCTATAGAGTGACCACCAGTTACATCACTAAGTAAGAATTTTGCAAGTAATGGACTACCAAAGAATACTATACAAAATGATACAATAGCAAGTAACGTAATAATACGTGTACCTACTTTTTTACTTCGCTCTTTAGCATCATACATTTCAAGAGCTAAATACTCACTAATAATCATACTCATAGCTATTGGAATACCTGCAGTTGAAATATTTAAGAATAAACTATATATATTATATGCATAGCTATATAATGTTCCTCCGCTTTCTCCAATTATCTTATAAAACGGTATAACATACACAGCTCCAAGTATTTTAATAAATATAAGTGAAAAAGATGCTATTAAAGTACCTTGAATAAACGAATTTTTCTTTAATTTACCCTTTTTCATAGATTTATTTTTTCCATTTCATCGCCAAGGATTTCACTTATTTGAGCTAAATGTCCAGTATGCTCATCATTAAATAAGTAATATTGAACTAGTCCATAACTAGGATATTCATTTCCTTCCATAATAACTGGACCATTTTCACTAATAGCAATATCCCACCCAACATATCTTACTTCTGGAACTATTAAAGCAGCTTTTTTTGCCATTTCAAATGCTTCTTTTACATATGGGACTTTAACTGTATCAAATTTAATTTTAGCCATTGGATGTTCAGTATAAACATTAGCAACATCATCAACAACTCTACTACAAATCTCACCTTTTTCATTTAGTCTCATATAAGCATCAGAGCATCCAATAGCAGGATTATCATCCAAGTTAATTCTAAGAGCATTAGCTAGTATATAAGATTTGCCATCTTTTACAAGAGTAACTATTCTAAATGAATTAACAGCATATGGATTTAGTTTATCAAGTTCCTTATGTTGAACAATTCCATCTTCAATTAAATTTAATTTTTTACTTTTTAATTCTTTATATAATTTATCTACATCTTTAATATCTTTAACAACTATTTTTTGTATACCATGTCCACCAAAATCAGTTGGAGGTTTAGCAAAAATAGTTTTTTTGTTTTTAATAAACTTTTTAAAATCATCAAGAGAAGTTATTCTTAAATCAATCCATTCACGTTTTAAAAAATCATTAAATATTTTATTAAAAACTAATTTATCAGACATACATGCATCATACTTAGGATTATTTAAATAATGTAACAATTTATAAAATGATTTAGTTGTAACATATGTTTTCTTTTGCTCACTTGTTAAATTAATATAATCTCCCTTTAAATAATCAGTATATCCTATTCCATATCTAATAAAATTTTTAATCATATCTTTTTTTACATAAGATACACTCTTATTATTTCTTTTAGCAATATCACTAGCTAACTTATTTAGCTTTTCTTTATCAATTGCTTTTAATTTTCTCATCATCATATTTTTTACTGACATAACATCCTCCTAGATTATTTTATCTACTTTATTATTTTTAATATAAACTCTATTCAAATTCTTACCAACATTAATAATTGTTTCTTGAATTGTTGAATGTCTTAATCTACTCATATAACCAAGAGTTAAAGAGTCTCCCAATAAAATAACTTTATCTGAAACTTTAACACTATCATCAACACGTACAAACATCATACACATACATATTGGTCCTATACATTTATATTTTTTATTATTAATTAATACATATCTATTTAAATTAGAAGTTCCTATCCCCTCATCATATCCAATTGGAAGAATAGCAACTTTCATGTTTTCACTTACAACATGATTACCATATCCAATTATTTCACCTTTTTTAACCTCTTTAATTTCCATAACATTACTTATCAATTTAAAAGCAGGTTTTAAGTCTATTTTAACTCCTCTTATAACAGGACTAATATTATTCTTCTTAATATAATAATCATCTCTTAAATGTCTTAATTTATCTTTAAAATTAGATCCATATTCACTTAATGATACATCATATCCATACATAATAGTTCCAATCCTAATAGCATTACTAAATTCTATTTTAGGATGATTTAATACAATAAAACTACTACTCAAATGAACAATATCTATTTTATTTAAATCAATATCACTAGTTATTTCTTTAAACTTATCTAATTGTTTATCATAATATACATCATTAATACCAGGTGTTGCAAAATGAGTATATAACCCTTCTAAATAAATATTTTTATTAGAAATAATATAATTATATATTTCATTAAACTCAAGACGAGACTTAACACCTATTCTATTCATACCAGAATCAATTTTAATATGAACCTTGCATTTTTTATTAATATGTTTCAAATAATCCAAACTATCAATAGTAAGAGTAATATTATTTTTAATAGCTTCATCTATTAAATCTGTATCTACTATTTCAGTAATTAAAACAGGAATATCTTTATTATATTTTCTTACCTCCATTGCTTCATCTAAAGAAGAAACAGCTAAATAATTAATACCTGCTTCAATTAATGTATTAACTATATACATACCATGTCCATAGGCATTAGATTTAATCATACCAATATAATATTTATAATTATTATATTTCTTAATAATATTTTTTACATTATTTGATATATTATCTAAATTAATTTCAACAAATGTTTTTCTATACATATGTCACCTCATTATTTATTATACAATATATTTATTATTTTATAAAGTTTTACTATTTCTACTTACAATACCAAACTCATATAAATTATCACTTATTTTTTCAAGTAACTTATCATCAAGTACTCCATATATAAATGATTTATCTCCTACATTAACTCTAGCTGGAAGAAGTGATAAATATTCATTTATATCATTCATCGCATTTTCACTATTAGCTAAATAATCAGAACTATACATATCATTTAATTTAATTGAATAAGTTAGTAATAAAAATTCACTTATTTGTTTTAATGATTTCTCAATCATTTTCTTTTTAATACTAGATACTCTTTTATCATCCAAATGATAAAAAACAAAATCTAAATTACTTAAAAATTCCATAATATCTTGATAATAAGCATACTTTTTAAGTTCATCAATTAATCCATATAAATCAGAATGTAAATATAATTTTTCCATTTTTTCTTTACCAATAATCTTTTCAGTTAATAAAGCGATTCTAACAAAATAAACATATGATTTAATTATTTCATCCTCACTAAAATATCTTTCAGTTAAAAGTTGAGTATACCCTTCATTTAAAGCATCTCCTACTTTAACTCCTAATTTAGATTGACTAAATCCACTATATACAACATTTTCATCTACTTTAGAACTACTCATATGAAATAATTCATGATATATAGTACTCTTAAAATCATCCGGATTTAAAAAGATGGAATTATTATTTACTACATAAGACCCTCTAACTTCTAAAATACTATTTTTATATTTTTTATTTCTCTTTTTAAAATCAGTTTCATATGTATCTAGATTAACTATATTATTATAAAAATTAATTAAATCACTCTCATCAAAATTATCAGTAATTACTTTAGAAAAATGTAATAATTCATCTCCAAATTTTCTCTTGCTTAACCCACTTAAATTTTCATAACTAACTTCTTCATATAAATGTTCTAATTCTGGAGGAAACTCTACACTATCTATATCAGCAAGTCTTTTTTCTCTTTTTAATTTAAAACTCTCATGTATTTTACTAGTAGAAGTAAAAACTACTACACCACCAAGTGTAATACCACCAAGTAAAACAGGTAAATTACTCACAAAAACATTATTTTTAGTTTCATTATTCATACTCTACCTCTTCAAGTTCATTTAGAACACTTTCAACTTCATCCCATTCTTCATCTTTTTCTATATCAACAATTTTTTTATCTTTGTCATATACTCCAGCATATACATTTAATCTATTGTTTTCATACTCACCATCAGTATAAATAACATAATTCTTTTTAGTATTTTTTGAAACATATGAAAAAAGTATTCTATATTCTTTAATTGTTCCATCTTTTTGTTTAACTTTAAATACTTCTTTCATTATTACTCCTTATTTCATTTACCATATCATTAAAATCAACTTCATCATTAATATAATACGTTTTATTTCCTGAATAAAAAGTTTGAGGAATATTAACTAAAAATTGATTTATATTTATATTAAATTCTTCTTCACTTAATGATTCATTCTTTAGTTTATTTATATATGCATTAATTAGTATTCTATTTATTTCTTTAAGTGAATTATTAATTAAATCCCATTGCATAAAAGTATCTTTTTTATGAAAGAATTTATATACATAATCAGTATGTTTTATAAATTCAGCAGACATTAACTCACCCACATATTTAGATAACTCATGATATAAAGATAACAAATCACTTTTAAAATAAAATTTATGCATTAAATTTTCACCAATAATAGACTCTAATATACCACTAATATCACTTAAATAATCATAGTAATTTGCAGTCATAGATTTTGGACTAAAATACTTTCTATTTAAATATTCTGTATAACCTTCATTTATTCCTCTACCATAGTCACCATAATCTTTACTTATTTGATTAAATCCAATATAAGTAACACCATTTCTTCTATTAGAACTAGATAAATGCAATAATTCATGAAATAAAACAGATTTACTACTTCTTTTAGATAATTCAATCTTATTATTTGAAAAATACATTCCAGTATTTCTTTGATGATTTAAAAAGAAATCTTTAAACCCTTCATCTTTTCTATATATATTTAAATAATTAATATTATTATAAAAATTTTGTAAATACTCTCTATCAAAATTAGTTTCTAAAATTCTTCCAAACTGTAAAATATCATCTTTGAATCTTGAATTTAATTTATCTTTTCTAATTGAATCAAAATTCTTATTAATTTCAGGAGGTAAATACAGTATTACATCCTTAGATTCATAATCTTTTCTTAATTTAAATCCTTTTCTAGTTTTATTTTCAATATAAACTACAACAGATGACAAAAATAAAGTTTCTATTAATTCTATATTATTAGAAACAAAATTAATAAAAGTAACAAATGCATCAGTTTGCCATCCCATTAGTTTTCACCTTCTATTTCTAGAAGTAATCTTTCAACTTCATTCCATTCATCCTCTGTTTCAAGATTTTCAAACATACTTAAATCATTAGGATCAAACCTCTTAGCATACACATTTATCCCATCATCAGTATAAACTATATAATTTCTATTATTATATATAAAAACAAGTAATATTTTATATTCCTTTATATTTCCATCTTCATCTTTTAGTTTTAACACTTCATTTTTCATAAATTAATTATATAACATATTTTAAATAAAAACCACTAAATTAGTGGTTATCTTTTAAGTCTTAAATTATAGACTCCAACTCTTACATAAGGATCTTCATCATACATCCAATCTAAATATATATCATCAAGATTAGTAATAATTTTTTTATCATCATCAATATTTGTAACAGCCCCAGTTGTACCCCTTTTATGATACCAAATACCATCACTAGTCTTTCTTAATAAATGAAAATCACTAGTTATAGTACTCTTAGCTTCATAAAGTGCTACTACCCATGATAAATACCCATCACTATCAATATCACACAAAGATGGATAAGACTCTCTTACTTCATCTATCTTAATACCTAAAGTTTGCATATCAATAAGCATTCTATAATAATATGGTAATCTATATAAATAATCACTATCCATATTAAAACTAAACTTTCCAATTTCTCCAATTGAATAAGCATAATTTCCCTCAAGTACTTCACTATATGGTATATCAAGTCCCAAAGCATATGCATAACAATTAGTAGTTTTAATATTATCCCAATTAAATTTTAAATCTATTTTTGATCTAATCTCATCATAACTCATTTTAAGTTTTTCCATAATAAAACCTCACATAAGTGAGGTATATATTAACATATATTGATTGTTAATTCAAATATTAACTACTCTTTTATTGGGCATTCATCGATTCTATATTCATAAATTGTATTTGGCATTACAAAGTCATCATAATTTACTGATGTATTATAAGTACCTGCCATACCCCTTGAACCAGATTCTTCTCTATAAATAGGATATAAATGTTTTTCTCTTTCATTATCTGAACTACAGTAATTTCTATACTCTACAAAATTAACTTCTAAAGTATTATATTTACTTTCAATCCACTCACTCCATTTCATATCTGGTTCAGCAAACATAACATTTTCAAATTTACCATTACCGCTACAATTTACAAAATCCTTATTTGTTTCACAATTAACATAATCATGTAAAGTAAATGAAATTAAATCTGTTTTATAAATCCAAATTGCAGTTGGTGTGTTTGAATCAATTACTCCGTAATAATTATTTTTATCATCTGCAAATGCTGTTTCTAATAAATACTTTGTATAATCATTCATAACTTTTGGAGTTTTAATTTTTTCAAGTGAAGGTAAATTACTAAACGTATACATTTCAGAACTATCATTTTTTAATTTAAGTGAACTCATATCAATTTCTTTTAAATTTACACTATAATCAAATAAATCACTAATAAATACTCCATTATCATTTTTCCAAGAACTTAAGTCTAATTTAGTTAAACTTCTATCATCAAAAAATATAAAATTTAAATCTTCTGCTTTAGAAATATCAAAATTACTCACATCAATATTTTCTAATTTTTTCATTCCATAGAACATTCCATCAAAATGTTCACCATTGCTTGTATCAAAATTACTTACATCTAATTGTTTTATATTTGCCATTAATCCAAATAAAGAAGAAAAATTCTTTGTATATTTAGTTCTAATAGTTGATAAATCTAAACTACTTACATAAGCTAAACCACCAAACATTCCTGTCGCATCTTCATTTAAATATACTATTGGTGCTTCACTATACCAATAAATTGTTTTTGTTGCTTCTTCATACCACATATAAATTGGTATTGTTGATTCAGATGATGATACTTTATATTCATCTGTCTTATATTTATCTTCTATTGTCTTACTTCTTTTATAATTTAATATTTTATTAGCACAAGCATATCCGCTTTCTGGAAGAGGATCATAATCAGAAGAATTCGTAACTTGAACTCTTTTTATATTATTGTTTTTTAAAACTACTCTAGGTTCAGCAGCTTTATCATTTGAACATCTAAGATTAACATACTCAATAGAACCATTTGAATTAGTACTTTTATCATAATTAATTCCTGATAAATCAAACATTTTAGAAACAACATTTAATCCTCTATCAAATATAGCTTTTCCTGTAGTTGGAGCATCCATTGTTACTTCCACATTTAAATCTATTTGTAATTGTTGTGCTGCATTTGTTAAATAAATTGTAGAACCTATTAATGTAAATGCAAACATAACAACAAGTATTTTTTGATTCTTTCTAAAGAATACAAATGAAACTAAACCTATTAATAATCCTACTAGTAATATATTAGATACTTCTTTAATACCTGTTTTTGGATTACTAATAGTATCTAATGGAATAGTAAGTTTTATTTCTGTTCCATTTAACACTGTTACATCTGTTGCTTCTTTTGTATACTTGAATGTTACAAATAAAGCTTTTTCACTATTTGCCCTAAAATCCTTACTATTATTTTCATATTCATATACTATATCTGTATATTCATTTTGATAATTTGATTTAATATCTGAAATGATATAATCTGTATTATCATTATTTTTTAATACAATTTTAAATTTTACATAATCTCCTACTTGATTAAAGAAAATATCTGTTTTAATACCTAGTCCTTCATATGAATAATTATTTACGTCTATTGTACTAGTTTTATCAGCAATTTCTAAACTTTTAATATTTACATTTGCACTAGCAAACACATTACTCATAAATAAAAAACTAAATAAAAAAACTAAAAATACATTTAATATTTTTTTCATCTGCACACCTCTATTCTTATTTAATTATAAAACAAATAATAAAAAAAAGAAAGTAGCTTTACACTACAAAATGCTACTTTCATATTTTATTTTGGGCAACTATAAGTGGAATTACTATATATATCGTTTTGATATATAATATAATATTCTCTTTCATCTAATTTTTTAATTTCACTCGCTAAAAGTCTTTTAGGTTCTTTTAAATTTCCACTATAACTTAAGAAATATTGACCACATGATTCTTCTGAATTTCTAACTTTAAAATTTTTTGTATTATATTTGCTTTTTACCCAATCAGATATTGTCATACCCTTTTCTGCTTTAAACATTATTTTTTCTGGTTCACATGAAGATTCTTCAGCTAGTGCATTTTCATCTGATGTATTATTTTTACATACACTATAATCTATTATTAGAAAGTCAACCAAATTTGTTGAATAAATCCATGTTGATTTTGGTGTAGTTGATTTAATTGAATCAAATTCATTCTTGTTATCAGTAAATAATGATGGTAAAAGAATTTCTTCATTTCCAATATTAATTATTTTTGGTGTTTTAATTTTTTCAATTGATGGTAGCATAAACATATTATATGGTTCTAAATAAGTATTATGTGATATTTCAAATGAACTAATGTCTAATTCTTTAAGACTTATCATACCATTAAAAGCTCCATATATACTATTGAATTTACTTGTATTCCAATTACTTAAATCTAATGATTCAATACTTGTATCACTATAAAACATTCTTTCAATACTTTCAACGTTACTAGTATCAAATTTACTTACATCAATTGATTTTAGACTATACATATTTGAAAAAGTTTCTGTAAAATTCTTAGTGTATTTTGATCTTATATCTGATAAGTCTAAATTACTAATATATGCAAGTCCAGAAAACATTAATCCAGCATCTTCGTTAAAATAAACAATTGGTGCTTCACTATACCAGTAAATTGTTTTTGTTCCTTCTTCATACCACATATAAATTGGTATTTCTGATTCAGATGATGATACTTTATATTCATCTGTCTTATATTTATCTTCTATTGTCTTACTTCTTTTATAATTTAATATTTTATTTGTACATGAATAATAATCTTCAGATATTTCTGGTGTCAAATATGGACCTGCTGCTTCAGTTCTAACAATATTATTATTTGTATTTATGCCAATTTTATCACTTTTTTTACAATTCAATCCAATTCCATTATCGAAAGTAATATAAGGAATTCCTGCTAATTCAAATGCTTTTGCATCTACAATTACTCCTCTATCAAATATAGCTTTTCCTGTAGTTGGAGCGTCCATTGTTACTTCTACATTTAAATCTATTTGTAATTGTTGTGCTGCATTTGTTAGATAAATTGTTGAACCTATTAAAGTAAATGCGAATAATACTACTAACATTTTTGGACTTCTTCTAACTAGTAAGAATACAGAAAGACCTATTCCAAGTCCAACAAGTAGTATTTTTGAAACATCTTCAATACCTGTTTTTGGATTACTAATTGTATCTAGTGGAATAGTAAGTTTTATTTCTGTTCCATTTAATACTGTTATATCTGTTGCTTCTTTTGTATATTTGAATGTTACAAATAAAGCTTTTTCACTATTTGCTCTAAAATCCTTACTATTATTTTCATACTCATATACAATATCAGTATATTCATTTTGATAATTTGATTTTATATCAGATATTATATAATCAATATTATCATTATTCTTTAATACAACTTTAAACTTAACATAGTCTCCTACTTGATTAAAGAAAATATCTGTTTTAATACCTAGTCCTTCATATGAATAACTATTTACATTTATTGTGCTTGTTTTATCTGATATTTCTAAACTCTTAATATTTACATTTGCACTAGCAAATACATTACTCATAAATATAAAGCTAAAAGCTAAAACTAAAAATACATTTAATATTTTTTTCATTTACACACCTCTATCTTTATTTAATTATAAAACATATCATAAAAAAAAGAAAGTATTACTTCTTAAAAGTACTGCTTTCTTTTAATATTAATTCTAATTTATTTCTTTCTTCTTCTGTTATTTCTAATCCTTCTCTTGCTTTTTCTGCTAAAGAAATATCACTTGGAAGTATTAGTTTATTATATTTTTTCATAAGACCAAGGCTATCAAATGTATGTTTTAATGTTCCTTCTCCACTTTGAGTATATCCTTGTAAAATAAATGAATTTCTATATGTAATCATAGCATTCATTATATCTTTTTCATTTGTAAGTGAAGCTATTTGTGATGAAATATTATATCCTTCAATTGTAGCATTTCTTTCTAATATAAAACTATATGCATTTCCCATATAAATTATAAATCTAAATATATCTATTACTAGTGATATTGGTCTTGGAAAATAATAATCTTTTTTTCTCATTATTTCAAATATAGTATGATATGCATCACTTTGATATGGATATTTAGGATCTATTTTTTTATCAGCAATTAATTTTTGATGAGAGTGTTCTATTTCATGAGAAAGTAAACTAACATATGAGTATGCTTTTAATAATTCTTTATCTTTAATATCAAAATGTTCTAATGAATCATTTAAAAGTGCAGTTGTCCAATCAACACTTTTATCAATATTAACAGCTATTGAATTATATTTAGGACTAAATGCAGCCACATTACCTCTAAGATTAGTAAAGTGTAATGGAATCATATCATAACCTAAATATTTATATAATTCTTTTATATATTCTTCACTAATTCCATTGTTTTTTATATCTTCTATTATATTTCTTACTTCTAATAATTTTTCTTTTTCCATAATACCCCCAAAAAACTTGTGTTATATAATATCACTAAAATAATAAAATATCAAATAAAAAGCATGAACTAAATTCATGCTTTTATAATTCTATTATTTCACTCATTTCATCTTTATTAGATATTAATACTTTAATTCTTTTATCTATTTTGTCTCTATTTGTATTATAAGCTAGTTCATAAGTATTATCATGTTCACTTACATGCATTAACATAATATATTTTGTATCTTCTCCAATAAAGTGATTTAAATACATAGCGCATTCATCATTTGATAAGTGTCCTTCATCTCCAGTGTTTCTAATTTTAGTATAGTAATCTTTACTACCATTCATTTCCATTACAACATCATGATTGCTTTCTAATAAATATACTGTTTTATTTTTTAGTTTATCATGATATCTAGAATGTATCATACCTGTATCTGTCATATAGAATATTGATTTATCTTCGTATTCAAGAACAAATCCATATCCTTTTTTATCATGTGATATAGGAATTTTAACCAGTTTAATTTCATCTATATTATCTATATTATCAAAATAAGTATAGTTTTTTATTAAACTATTTTTTTGGTATTCTGTGAAAGTATCTTTTGAAATATATATTTTAGTATTATAAACTCTACTAAAAGAATGCAAACTTCTTACATGATCATTATGAGCATGTGTTATTAAAATAAAATCTAATTCTTCAGCTTTAGTACCAAGAATACTTAATTTATTTTTTATATCGTTAAATCCAAGTCCAACATCAATCAAGAATTTTTTATTGCCAAATTCAAAATATGTTGAATTACCTGAACTACTACTACCAAGTACTACTATTTTCATTTATTCTATCCCCAAATCAAATAAGCTTAGTTGAGAGCTTTCTGGCATATTATCAAATAATCCCATAGATTTCATTTTATCTACTAATGTTTGTGATACTTTACATCTATTTTGAAATTCTTCAATACTTACAAATGGTTTCTTTTTAGCTTCTGCTTCTATATTTTTTGCTACTACTTCACCTAATCCATCTATTGTAATAAATGGTGGTATTAATGTTTTATCATCTGCTACATCAAATGTCATACCTTTTGATTTATATAAGTCAAATGGTGCGACTTTTATACCACGAGCTGCAGCTTCTAAAGCAACATTAAGTGATTCTTTTACTCCGCTTTCTTTATTAGTTGCTTCAAATCCTTTTTCTTTTATTTCTATTAGTCTTTCTTTAATAGCATCATATCCTTTAATCATTGCTTCTATATCAAAGTCTGTTGCTTTAGTTGAAAACCATGATGCATAGAAATAAACTGGCATATGAACTTTATACCATGCTATTCTAAATGCACTTGTAACATATGCTGCTGCATGTGCTTTAGGGAACATGTATTTAATTTTTTGACATGAGTTAATAAACCAATCTTCTATTCCAGCATCTATCATTGTTTGTTTATGTTCTTCCCATCCTGCTGGATCTTTACTTGCTTTTCCTTTTCTAACAAATTCCATTATTTTAAATGCTTTTATTGGTTTAACACCATGATACATTAGGTATACCATAATATCATCACGACACCCAATTACATCTTTAAATGGAACTTGTATATCTCCATTTTCATCTGGTGTACATAAGTCTCTAGCGTTTCCTAACCAAACATCAGTACCATGTGAAAGACCAGATATTTTAACAAGTTCAGCAAATGTTGTTGGTTTAGTTTCATTAACCATACTAATAGTAAAATTAGTACCAAATTCTGGGATACCTAGTGTCCCGGTTGGACACATTATTTCTTCTTCTGTAACGCCAAGAGCATCTAATTTTGAGAATATACTCATTGTTTCTTTGTCATCAAGTGGTACATCTTCTACATTTGTATGACTTAAATCTTGAATTAATCTTAATTGTGTTGGGTCTGAGTGACCTAAAATGTCTAGTTTTAATAAATCTTCTTCTATTGAGTGATAATCAAAGTGTGTTGTTCTCCATGCACTAGTTGGATCATCTGCTGGGAATTGGAATGGTGTAAAATCTGATACATCCATGTAATCTGGTACAACAACTATTCCACCTGGGTGTTGTCCTGTAGTTCTTTTTACTCCAGTGCATCCCATAGCAAGTCTTTCTATTTCACAACTTCTTTTATCCATTATACCTTTATCTTCAAAGTATCCTTTTACAAATCCATATGCTGTTTTATCAGCAACTGTACCAATTGTACCTGCTCTATAAACATTATCTACTCCGAATAATACTTTTGTATATTCATGAGCACTAGCTTGATTTAAATCTGAGAAGTTAAGGTCAATATCTGGAACTTTATCTGCATTAAATCCTAAGAATGTTGCAAATGGCATATCTTGACCATCTTTTTTCATCATATGACCACATTTAGGACATTTTTTATCTGGTAAATCAAATCCACTAGAATATCTTGCTCCAAGACTACCTTCTTCATCTTCAAATATACTATGCATACAATTTGTACATCTATAGTGAGCAGGTAGTGGATTTACTTCTGTAATACCCATCATTGTAGCAACAAAACTACTTCCAACGCTACCTCTACTACCAACTAAGTATCCATCATCATTTGAGTGTTTAACAAGTCTTTGCGCTATTAAGTATATTGGGTCAAATCCACCTCCAATAATACCTCCTAGTTCTTTTTTTACTTTAGAAGAAATAGATTCTTCTGTTTGTTCACCATCTTCACTAGTCCATTTTTCAAGTACTACTTCTTTTATTAATTCTTTTACTTTATCAAATCCTTCAATTAATGTTTCATGTAAATGACTAAATGTTTCACGTTCTAAATCTTCTTCACTAATATCTGGATTTTCATTTTTTAATTTATTATTCCAATAATTATATACAGCATCTCCATATAGTTCTTTACTAATTCTCTCTTCTATATTATGTGGTAATGGATTTCCATACCATGATGCTGCTTTTTCAAATACTAAGTCAGTAACTACTCTAGGGCAATCTAAATAGCTTTTTCCATCATCGCTTCTAACTCTTGGACTAAATGGAACTCCTTTTGTATCTATAATTACTTCTATTTCACTAACCATATCACATATTTTATTTGTATTTGTAACTACTATTTCATATGCTAAATCTTTATCTAAGAAACTAAAATCTTCTAACATTTCATTTGTTGTTCTAAAGTGTTGAGAAGGTATTTCTTTTATTTCATTTTTAGCTAGTGGATGTCTTCCTCCACCTGGAACTTTTTGATTAACTATTATTTCTCTATATATTTTATCTTCACGTGTAAAATGATGTACATCTCCTGTTGCAACTATTATTTTACCTGCACTTTTTGTTGCTTCAATAACTTTTTTTATATGATTTTTAAGTTCTAGTTCATTAGCAAAGTCACCTGTTTGTATTAAGTGATTATATACTTCTGGTGGTTGAACTTCTACATAATCATAGAAATTAATTAAATTTGTTAACTCTTCTCCGTCTTTATTTCTAGCTTCAATAAATATTTCTGACTCATAACATCCACTACCAATAATAAGTCCTTCTCTTAATTCTTCTAGTTTACTTCTAAGAATTCTTGGTGTTTTATATAAATATGTTGTATTAGCAAGTGAAATAATTTTAAATAAGTTTTTAAGACCAGTTCTGTTTAATGCTATTGCATTAAAGTGATATGTTCTACCAAATTTATGTATTTCATCTTTAGATATTAATTTTTCTAAATCACTTATCTTTTCAAAGTTTTGCCCAATTAATTTTTTACACATTTTATGAAATACTAAAGCAGTCCCCTCAGCATCATAATCTCCTCTATGGTGAGATTCTTCATCAAATGGAACATTATATCTTTTTACTAATGCTGATAGGCTATGACGTGCAAATCCTTGGTCTAATGCACGAGATAATTCAAGAGTATCTATAACAGTATTTTTAAATTCACCAAGATTATATTTTTTCATAGACATTTCTATAAATCCAATATCAAATTTTGCATTATGAGCAACCATTGGAGCATTTCCAGTCCATTCTAAGAATCTCTTAGTTACATTTTCTTCGTTATCACAGTCTTTTACCATTTCATCGCTAATTTGAGTTAACTCAGTAATTCTATCTGGTATATGTCTTCCTGGATTAATTAGTTCATCAAATCTATCAGTTATAACACCATCTTTTATTTTAACTGCTCCAATTTCAATCATTTGGTCTCCAGAAGCAGCATTAAAACCTGTTGTTTCTGTATCAAAAACAACAAATTCTGTTCCTTCAAGTTCTAGGTCAGATGGTCTTACTACTATTTTAACCATGTCTTCTACAAGAGTAAGTTCTGTTCCATATAAACCTTTAAATTTATCTTTTTCTTCTTTACCTTTATTATATTTAGATATAATTTGATAAGCTATTGGGAATGTTTGACAACCATTATGATCAGTAATAGCCACTCCTCTATATCCCATATCTATACATTTACTAACTAGTTCACATGTATGTTTACCTAAATCAACTCTAGTTAACCCATCCATTTGACTCATCATTGTATGAGCATGAAGTTCTACTCTTTTTACTTCAGCATCATCAACTATTTTATTTTCACTTTTTTTATCTAATTCTTCTATATCATTAATGCTATATTCATAATCATTACTTCTTTGATTAAATGTAATATTACCTCTAAATTTATACCATTTACCTGTTTTAATATTTGAAAGTAAATTATTATATTCGCTCTCATCTCCAGTAAATATAGTAGACATAATTGAATCAGTATAATCTGTTATTTTAAGTGTAATAATAAACCAACGTCTTCCATCTTTACGTGATATTATATCTTTTCCTTCTATTCCAAATACTTCTCCATGAACAATTACATTTCTTTCAGTAGTAATTAGATTTTTAATAGAAGATGCCTCTCCCATTACACTTTTTCCTTTTAAAACTTTTGTTTCTTCTTTTTTAATTATTTTTTCTTCTTCACGTTCTATACTTTCTTTAAATTTAATTCTTTCTTCTTCATTTATATTAGCATATACTTCTACATCATCAAATCCCATATCTGTTAAAAATATAGTTATTTTTTCACTTAAAGATTCTATTTTTTCTTTTTCTACTTTATTTAATACTTGAAAAGTTATTTTATTATTATCGAAAGTTATTTTATTTCTATCTATGCATACTAACATAGGACATTTACTAATTAATATGTCAAAATAATAATTAAAATAATCTTCAAAATATTTATTATTATTTTCTACTATAAATTTATATCTAACTGACTCAGCACCTTTTAATGTTTTACCACTAGTAAATAATTCTTTAAATACATCAATTGGTATTAATTCATCTATATTTATTACTACGGTGATTCTATTTATTTTTTTAGCTAAAAGAACGTCTTTAACAGACGCATTTTTAAAATAATGGATATAATCTTTATTAAAATTTATTGCATTAAAAAATCTTTCTAGTTTTTCATCCATTTACCTCACCTTACTTCAATTATACATTTTAAAGAAAATTATATCAATAAATTATTTTATCTTTTCTACCATTTGATCATATAATTTATATAAATATTGAACACTATTTTCTAAGAAAAAATAATGAAAAATATAAAAAACTAATATTATTAAAAGTAATAAACTTAATAATGTAAATATTAACATATTAAGTGTCAAACTAATATAAAAAAATAATATAGTAAACAATGCAAAAAACATAGTAACTATTAAATGAATTAATCTTTCATGTGAAAAGAAATTAATCTTATTTATATGATTTTCTATATCATTTTTAGTAATTTTACCTTTTAATTTGTTTTCTATTTCATTAATGTATTCACTTAAATATTTTTTCATATTTTCACCATTTATATAATATCATTTTTTTATTATTTTTGATATAATTATTTTGGTGAAAATAATATGATATTAAGTTTATGTGATGATGGAGATTTATTAAGTGCTCTTAGAATATTTAGAATTATTATTATTTTAATTAAAATAGTAGTTCCAATTATATTAATAGTTTCCTCTATGTTAAACTATATGACTGCTGTTAGCAGTCATGATGATGCACTATCTAGAGCAAATAAAAATCTTATTCCAAAATTAATAGCTGCTATACTTGTATTTTTTATACCAACATTTGTAGGACTTATTGCTGATGCTACAAGTTATGAAAATGATAATTATATTAGTTGTATAAAAAATTCTACTCAAGAAAATATTAATAAAGCTTATTATTCAGCTGCTAAAAAAAGAATAAGTATTGCAAGTGATCAATTATCTGAAGCTGAATACTCTGCTGCTAAAACAGAAATATATAAAGTTAAAGATGAAGCACAAAGACAAGCTTTATTAAAAGAATTAGAAACAACTAAACAATATATTGATATTAAAAAAGAAATATTAAAATTACAAAATAATTATAATGCTGAAGATTATAAAAAAGTTCAAGAAAAAATTAATAGTATATCTGATGCTAAAGTAAAAGAAAAACTATTAGCTGAATTTAAAAAGATTATTAAGCCTGTTGAAGGTAATCCAAATGGAATTCAAGGAAGATCATCTACTATGACATATGTAGTACATACTCCTAAATTAGTTGCTCCAGGTATGCCACTTATCTTATATTTACATGGAGATGGTGGTGGTAATAGTAGTGGCTCTAGTCCATTTTTAAACGCTGCTAAAAAATATTTTGGAGAAGATCTTCCATTTATACTAGTAACACCAAATGGTGGAATGTGGGCAGAAACAAATGGTAGACTTGCTGAACTTAAATCAATAATAGACACTGAATGTGAAAAATATAAATGTAATACTCAAAAAATTGGAATATCTGGTCACTCTAGAGGTTCAATTGGAACATGGCATATGATTAATAACTATCCTGGTTTCTTCTACTCTGCTGTACCAGTTAGTTGTGGATCATATTCAATTAATTATAGTAATTTTGTTAAAACTAAAATAAGAGCTTATGCTGGAACTAGTGGTTCTGCTGAACAAAGATATAATAGTGAAATGAATAGAAATGTTAATGGTATTAAAAATGCTGGTGGTAATGCAGTATTTATTTCACTACCTGGTGCAACTCATGGAACTGCTCCCGGACAAGCATATACTAAAGATACTTTACTATGGATGATAAATTAAACATATAAATAATTTATTTATATGTTTTTTTGATATAATTAATATGGTGAATTTTATGATATTAAAAATATGTGATAATGGAGACCTTTTAAATATACTAAGAATTATTAGAATAATTATTATAATAATTAAGATAGTAGTTCCAATTATATTAATAGTTACAGGTATGTTAGATTTTGCTAGTGCTGCTAAAGAAGGAGAAACTAGTAAAGTATTTAGTATATTCACAAAAAGAGTTATCGCTTCGCTACTTATATTTTTTATTCCTACATTTGTTGGACTTATTGCTGATGCTGTTAGCTATGATAGTGATAATTATTTATCTTGTATATCTAATGCAACAGAAGAAGGTGTTAAACAAGCCTATACTAATAATAGTAGACAGTTAATCAATATTGCTAAAAAAACACTAAACTACTCTGACTATCAAATAGCATTAACATCAATAAATAAATTAAGTGATGCTAATGAAAAAAATCAATTATTAAATGAACTAAATAAAATAAAAAGATATATTGAATTAAAACAAGAAATTCTTGAATTAAACAAAAATTATGATAGTGATAAATATGCTAAAATATATAGTGAAATTCAAAAAATAACTGATGCAGATGTTAAAAAAACATTAACTAAGTTATTAAAAACTCAAAGTGAAACGGGTCCTAAATTAAATGTAGAAAGTTCCTTTAAAAAATATAATGATAGTACTTATCCTATATTTAGCGGTTATTACTTATATATACCAAAAAATGCTACAGAAAATATGCCATTAATAGTTGTATTTCCACCTAATAGTTTAAGTGGGCCTAGTATGAAAAATATTGTTGAATCAAAAAGTTTAGATAACTTAAAAGCATTTATATATATTCCATTAATAGCTGGATCTGAAAGAAGAGATTGGAATACATCAGCTAGTGCTAATGCTGTTAAAAAAATAAATGATTTAGTTAAAGAATATAAAATAAATGAAAAGAAAATATCACTAACAGCATTTAGTTCTAGTGGGTACTATATTTATTGGACTGCTAACGAGTATAGAATATTCTCTGCTATTGCTCCTATTAGTTCAGGTATGAATATAGAAAAAATCAAAAATTATAAAGATTGGACTTATTTAAAAACACTTCCTATGAAAGGATATGGAGAAAAAGGAGGACCAACAACAGCAAGTGGTAGAAGCTGTGCTAATAAAACAGTTGGTTGGTCTGCTAAAACAGCTATGTGTGGTGTATTTGAAGGCCTTGGTAAATGTAGTAGTTGTACTAGTTGTGACGCGTTTACATATTTACCAGAAGTTTGTCATGGCGAAATTGGATCATATGTATTTAGTATAGATGATAATAAAAATGGTATTTCTGATATTATGGAATGGATGATAAGTCAAACAAAATAAAAAAGCACAAATGTGCTTTTTTTAATTACTTCTTTCTTTCATAGTTGGAAATAATAATACATCACGTATTGATTCTTGTTCAGTAAATAACATACATAATCTATCTATTCCATATCCAATACCACCTGCTGGAGGCATTCCATATTCAAGAGCTTCAATGAAATCCATATCAATATCATTAGCTTCTTCATTTCCTAAATTTCTTTCATTTAATTGGGCTTCAAATCTTTCTAATTGATCAATTGGGTCATTAAGTTCTGTATAAGCATTAGCAAATTCATGTCCTCCAATAAATAATTCAAATCTATCAACGAATCTAGGATCTTCTGGATTCTTTTTAGTTAATGGAGATATTTCTACTGGATGACCATATAAGAATGTTGGTTGAATTAATGTTTCTTCTACATATTTTTCAAAGAACTTATTAATAATATGTCCATATTGATGTTCATGACTTTCTAGTTCAATATGATGTTCTTCTGCTAATTTTAAGCATTCATCTAAATCAGTAATTTTTTTAAAATCAATACCTGTTTTTTCTTTAATAGCATCAGTCATACTAATTCTCTTCCAAGGACCAGTTAAATCAATTTCATGACCATTATAATTATATTTCATTTTATTAAATACATCACGTGCAATAGTTTGATACATATTTTCAGTTAAATCCATCATTCCATCTAAATTACTATATGCTAAGTATGCTTCCATTAAAGTAAATTCAGGATTATGTTTAGTATCCATTCCTTCATTTCTAAATACTCTACCAATTTCATAAACAGCTTCCATACCACCAACTAGTAATCTCTTAAGTGGTAACTCTAGAGCTATTCTTAAATACATATCTAAATCTTGTGTATTATGATGAGTTATAAATGGTCTTGCTGAAGCACCAGTAAGTAAAGTAGATAATATTGGTGTTTCTACTTCAGTAAATCCTAAATTGTCCATATATTTTTGAATACATCTAATTATTCTAGGTCTTAAGAAAGCAACATTTTTAGATTCTTCATTCATTATTAAATCTAAATAACGTCTTCTATATCTTTCTTCTATATCAGTTAAACCATGAAATTTTTCTGGTAGTGGTTTTAATGCTTTAACAAGGTGAGTATATTCTAAACACTTAATAGTAAGTTCACCACTATTAGTTTTCATTACTTTACCTTTAACTCCAACTATATCACCAATATCAGCTGTTTTAAATAAAGCATATTTTTCTTCTCCAACATCATTTATTGAAATATATATTTGAATTTTTCCTGTTTTATCTTGAATATTAAAAAATGATGCTTTTCCCATTTTTCTAATAAACATAATTCTTCCTGATACACATGCAGTATCTTCCATATTTTCAAATTCATCATGAGATACATCTGCATATTTTTCTTTTAAATCAGCTGCATAATCAGTTTTATCATATCTACTTCCAAATGGATCTAAACCCATTTCTCTTAACTTTTCTGCTTTTTCTCTTCTTACTAATTCTTGTTCTGTAAATACTCTTTCCATACTACTTAACTCCTTCTTTCTTTAATTCTAATGAATCTCTTCTTCCTTTATAATATTTTATAAAATCAAATAAATATCTATATTCTTTATCAAGATTACTATTATCTAATATACTAATTATTTTATCTAAACAATTATTACCGTCTATTTTATATATTTCTTTATCTTTTACTTCAAATATATCAAGTTTACTAAAATAATCAATTAAATAATCATATGATCTTTGAATAGAAAAATTATTTGAATATAAACCTCTATCAAATAAACTTTTAAATCTTTCTACATTATATCTATATTGATTAGCAGTAAAACTTTTCATCCCTACTATATAATCATCTAATGAATAAAAATAAATAGTATCATGTAATTTTGTTTCTAAATATAAATCTAATGTATTAAATTTAATAATTTCTCCATTATTTTTTTCACTTGCAATATAATAAATTCTACTAATATCTAAGTTGTTATTCATAAATAACTCCCCCTTTCTTAAAAAAAAGAATCTATAACGTAAGAGCGTCATTAACGCTGTACCATCTTACTTTATAGATTACTTGCTTTCTACCTCTTATCTTTATCGCAGATATGCGTTTTTAAGCTCCAAGAATAATTTTTTTTCGAATATTTATTTATTATTAGTTTACACCAACCACTAACTCTCTATAAAGTGAAATAAATACCTACTTCTCTTTTCATCACTTACGAATGAATTATATTATTTTATTTTGTTTTTGTCAACATAATTCTATCTTCTAAATAATCATCAGTTATTATACCTAATGAATCAATATCATAAATTCCAATATCACTATAATTGTATTTATATAATAATTCTTTTATGATTTCTATTTCTCTTTTAATTAATTCTAACTTTTTAGATTTTCTTCTAAAAAACTTAGAATCTAAAAAAGATTCAACTGGAAATGTTAATGCACTCATTTTTTCTAAAGATAATCTATCTTTTACTTGTACTTCATCAGGTAAATCAGAATATCTTTCATTTTCTGATAAACCTAACTGATACATTAAATCATATCCTTCTCTAGAAAGACCACATATCCCTATGATAGTTGGCTCAATAACTTCAATGTTTTCATGTGGAAATACAAATGAAATACCATCTCTAGTATATGAATTAAATGTATTATAATGATCCATTTCTTTATTACTTACAAATCTTTTTTCATAATCAGCAAGTGATATGTAATCAAGTCCTGAAAATGTAGCATGCATTGGTTTACCTTGTATTCTTAAAGATTGAAGTTCACCACTTTTTAATATTTGTTCAAATACATCTAATTGTTTATTAGAAGTATATACACCTCTATAACCATTATTAATAGTATGAAGATAAATCTTATCATTCATTTGTATTCACCCCCCTTTTTAAATTAAGCATTCTTTAATTTTTTCATATATCTTTCAACTTTTTCATGCCAAGTTTTATCTGTTGCATAATATGGATTAATTTGAGCTGGTGTAGTTTTACCTTTTTGATAATAACTATTAAGCTTATTAATAGCAAATTTCATACCATCTTCTATAGTATCAAATCTTCTATAACTTCCTCCATTGCATGATGGAGTACCTTTATTTCCTCCAACATTATTACAACTTCTAGTTAGTTTACTACAGGTCCAATAACAACCTGTTTCTTGTAGCATTACTGCTGCAGCTAAATAAGGATCTAGCCCTACTTCTAATGAATAATCAACAATAAATTCTCCTTTTCCTTTTAATGTAGAATTCAAATATTTATTTATTTTTCTTGCTATTTCTTCATCTTTTTCTCCATTAAAAGTATGTTTACGTTCATATTCTAATTGTTTTAAATATTCTTGATATTCATTATACTTATCATCAAAATTAGCTATGCTAATTTCTATTTGATCATCTAAATAACTATGATTTATATCAACCTTTTCTTCTTTAAATAAAGAATCAAACAACCCCATGATTAAAATCAAATTTAACATAATACTTTCACTCCTAAATAGCAAGCATTGAATATTATAACATAATTTATTCTAATAATCAAATTTAAGTTAAAATAAAAAGGACTTTCGTCCTTTTTTTCTATATTTGAACTGCACTAGGATGAGCACATTCGTCAACTGTTTTACCTGGAGGAGCAATATGAAATACCATTGTATGAGTATCCATTATTTCATTATATGTCCATTCTGTTTTATATGGGTTATTTGGATCACACACAGTATAAGTGTTTGTTGATGGATCATAACCAAGTACTGCAATATAGTGTCCTCCACCATTAATTGCAACTACCATTGTTCCGCCATTCATAAGTAAGTTATTACTTGCCTTTTTATCTGCTCCTATATGACAATCATAATCATATCCATATCTTTTAGCTCCATTAACTATGAAATTACCTCCAACGTTTTCATCATAAGACATATTATTAGCAATAGTTGATGGAGTATATGAAGTATCTCCATACATAGTAGCTAAACAAGCAGCAAGTGAAGTTGGTCCACATCCACTACTTTTAATATTTTTACCCCAACTAGTTTCCCATTCATGATATTTACCATTTTCATCTAGCCATCCCCATTGACAATAGAAAACTTTTTTACCATTAGTTGTTGTTAAACTAATTGAATCAATAAATTTTTGAGCATCAGGATCATCTTCAACAACACCATTAAAATTAGGTAATTTTAATTCAGCCAAAGCAGAAGCATATGCTAGTACATCAGCCTTAGTATCTCCTAATAAACTAAATGCTGAATCATCAGTTGGTTTTAATTTTTCTAATAATTCTAATTTATGATTAAATTCATTTAATATATTTGTCCATGATTCAATTTCAGCATCACTACCATTTCTCACTGTTTCAGTAGTTTTCTTTCCAGTACTATCTGTTTTAGTTACTGTAGAAGACCCTTTTAACCAATTTAAGAATGTTGTAATATCTTCAATTGAATTTTTTATATCTGTAATATAAGCATCATCTAACATTGCATAGCCTTCCATATAGTTAATCATTATATTGTTAGCTGCTTTTAAATTATTTGATAAGTTTGAACATATTGTTTGTTGTTTAGTTAATGCATCAGAATATAAAGACAATTTAGCTCTTACTGCATCGTATCCTCCACCAACTAAAACACCTTTTGATGAAGTTTGAAAATCTCCAATTGTACTAATTAATTCTTTTGAAGTATTAACTGCTTTATCTAGTTCACTAACCATAACAGATGAGTTTGCACTACTTAAATCACTATTATAAATTACTGTCATGCTGTCTCACCTTCTCCCTTATAGAATTCTTCTTCTTCTTTTTCATCTTCTTCTTTTTCTTTAAGAATTTTATTTGCAGCATATGCACCCGCTCCAGCAAGAGCTCCAGTTGCAGCTACTGCAGCTATACCAGCTACTAGTGGATCATTATCATTTGCTTTAGCAACTATTTTTGTTTCTGGTTCAACTTCATCTATATTTATTATATCTGTATTTCTAAGTGGACTATTTTCTGGTAATGTATTATCCAAAATTTCAATTTCACTTTGATTAATTACTACTTCATCTTCTATTAGTGTATCATTAACTAATTTATCATCTAAAATATCATCTTCCTTACTAGACATGCTTGAAGTAGAAGAAGAGCTAGTTGTTACACTACTTGGATAAGATGATGATGCTTGAATAATTGATGGAGATACTGAGGATGCTGTTGTAACAGCAGCTAGTGTTGAAACTTTTGGCTTATCTGTTTGAGCTTTTTTATCATTAACCACGTCATCTACTTTTTTACTTGGTGCAAATACAGAAGTTGGTGCTGTAAGAGATGAAGCTGGTGTTGTACTTGAAGTAGGTGTTGTTGAAGATAATGTTGTAGCTTGTAATGGTGCATCAGAAGTACTAAAGTATGGTAAACTTGAAAATCCACCACTATTATTTCCACTACCCTTAGATCTATCTTCTAGTTTTAAGTCTCCTCCTTTTTCTCCAACAATTCTTGCTATTTCTTCTCTTAATTCATCATTGTTTTTAAATGAAGAACTTTTACCATCAGTTGATATTAGTTCTCCAATATCAACAGCAGAAGATGTCACAGACATATTTAATGTTGTAGCTATACCAGCCATTGAATTATCTAATGCATCAATACTATCAGCTACTGAATTAATGTTACTTACATCTTTACCTATTCTTCTAAATGCTTCTTTACAACAAAGTAACATTGATTCTACTATTGCTGGTTCTTGTGTTGGACAGTTAGATGAACTACTAAATCCAAGCCCACCAAGTCCAGAAGTAGACGCAGAACTTATAGTTGAAGATAATTTACTAGTATAACCCATTAAAAACTCTTTATTACTTTTTACAGTTTCTGCCATTTTTTCCTCCTATTATTACTTATTATAGAATTATTATAGCATAAATAAAAAAATATATAAATGTTTTTATTTATATATTTTTAGTCAGTAAACATGAATCTAACATAGTCTTCACTCACTTGCATTTTATTGGTTGCATCTCCATGAGTTGTATTAGGTTCTATAGTATATCTTACTTCTTTTGCATATGGTCTAACTTTATCAATTGTGCTTTTCATACATCCGGCATATATATTATCATTATTATCTCCAGTTCCAGCATTACTTCCTCTAAATGCCCATACTTTAACTCCAGTGAAACTTGAAGGATTAAATCCGCCAATTGAACAACAACTAACTGGAGATGCTGCATGGAAATATCCTGGATACTTACTAACCATCATCCATGTTCCAATTGCACCTCTTGAATGTCCTCCAACATTAATATTATCTTTATTACATTTAACACTATCACATACCAAATCTGCAATTTCTTTTACTTTTGGAAGCAAGCCACCCTCAGCCCATCCAGGGTTTCCACTAGAACCAAAGTCACTTCCTGCAAATGGAATTACTAGTATAGCTGGTACGCCAGCTTTATAAGCTGTTGGTCCAATATGTACATTTGTTGACCACTCTACTCTTGGATTATCTCCATGTAACCATATAAGCAGTGGCATATTAGTTGTCGCTTCTGGTGGAAAATATACAAAATATGTAAGTCCATTATAACTATATTTTTTATATCCTGTAGTTATATTTAAAGGTTCTCCAGAAGAAGATGATGTTAATTTTGATAATCTATCTAAGAATTCTTTCTTTTTAGGATCAGAGTCACTTAATGAATTAATCATATCTGTTACTTTTTTTCTATTTTCTTTTGTGTTATAACTTGAATTACTAAGTTTATTAAATTCTTCATTTATATCAATATATTTTTTATATGTATCTAGTTTTTTTAACTTAGAGTTTTTTAATCCTTCATCATCTATTTTATTAATTGATGCAAGAGCTAAATTATATGAACTTTTATTTGAACTTGATTTTACTGCTTCTATCATATTATCAGCTTCAGAAGCATAAGCATTACTTATTCCTTCACTATTAGCATTACTAATACATTTCATAAAATCAACACTATTTGATGTAGCATCAGCTATTATATTAATAAAAGTTGGTATAAAAAATACAAGTAATGCTGCTATTACTTTTGAAACTAGATTTTTATTTGCTTTAGATAGAGCATCATTATCTCCATTTGATACAGCATGCATATAATTTATCATTGATGTAACAATTAAAATAATTGGTACAGCTATTTTAATAATTGTAATAGCTATTTTTACTATTCTAAAAGTAGATAATACATCTCCACTATCGCAAACTGATAATATCATATTAACACCTCTATAATAATTATACTATAAAAAAAATAGAGTTCAAACTCTATTCTAAACTAATACAAGTTTTGTATTTTCTTTATTAAGACTTTTTCTAACTATATCTTGAATAAATGGATTTAAATCATTTATATTTACACTAGTTTTCTTCTTTATTTCATCATTATATTGTTCAATATAATCGTATAAAACTCCAAAATTTTGAATTTTAGTTAATGCTAATCTTAAATCATTTACACTTGATAAAGTAGCATGATTATATCTTAAATTACCTAAATTTAAATTACAAGCTATAAATCCATCATCTATTTCTTGATTATTAGTATTCTTTTCATTATTAAATTCAAAATCATATCCTTCATGTGTCATATTAAATTGTCTTAATAAATATAAATAACTTTGAAATTTTTCTTTATTATCATTTAATAATTTACAAATACTTTCAACTGGATATCTATCATAATCTACATTATTAATATTTGGATAAAAGTCTTCTGTTAATTCAACTTCACCAGCATATCTTCTTTCATCACAAAAATAGATTTTTAATGATACAGTATTATTTTCTCTTACAGTAGGAATAATTCTTGATATCATTGGTACTTTTCTATTAAATATACTTTTAAAATTAATTCTTTTAATAGTCTTTTCTGTATCAAGTGTTAAAGCATCTGTATAAGGTAATAAATCATTTCTTAAAATTTCTATTAAGTCATAAAGACTAATAATATCTCCCTCTTGTTTAACTACATCTTTATCGAATAAATCATATATTCTATTTCTTAAGTTAATTAATTCTTCTTTCATAATACGCTCCTTTGTAAGCTTGTATTATACATAATAAAAAAGACTTTTTCAAGTCTATTTTACTATTAAGCTTTCACCAGTCATTTCTTTTGGTATTTCATATCCCATTAAATCTATCATAGTTGGAGCTATGTCACAAAGTTTACCTTCTTTTAAACTAAATCCTTCTTTAGTAATAATAAATGGTACTCTTTCTAGTGTATGTGATGTAACAGGTACATGATTTTCATCCCACATTGTATCACAATTACCATGATCTGCTGTTATTATCATAATACCATCTTTTTCACTGACTACTTTATATAATCTTTCTAAGCATTTATCCAAAAATTCAACTGCAGTTTTAGCAGCTTCATATACACCAGTATGTCCAACCATATCACCATTAGCATAATTTAATATTACAACATCATATATATCTTTATTTATTTCATCAATTAATGTAGTAGTAACTTCTAAAGCACTCATTTCTGGTTTTAAATCATATGTTGCTACTTTAGGAGATGGAATTAATATTTTTTTCATTCCTTTATAATCCATTTCTTTTCCACCATCAAAGAAGAATGTTACATGAGCATATTTTTCTGTCTCTGCTATTCTTAATTGATTTAAATTATTCTTTTCTAAGAATTCACCTAATATATTAGATAATGCTACTTCCTCAAATGCATTAGGACATTTAACACTGTCAACTACTTTCATCATAGTACAACATTTCAAATTATTAAATACTTTTATATGCATATCTTTTTTAAGAGATTCATCCATATATTCATTTGGATTAGTAATAACTGTCATTATTTCTCTTAATCTATCTTTTCTAAAGTTAAATGCTATTACTCCATCATTATCTTCAATCATAGTTTCATTTATTATACTTGGTATAACAAATTCATCAGTAATATTTTTAGAATACATATCATCTATTAGTTCTTTAGTTGAATTATATCTTGGAGCATCTTTATATACCATTGCATCATAAGCTAGTTTTAATCTATCAAAATTATTATCTCTATCCATTCCATAATATCTACCACCTACTGTAGCAATTTTTCCATAAGACATATCTTCTATTTCTTTTAAATAAGTATATGCACTTTTAGGATTAACATCCCTTCCATCTAAAAACATATGATAATATACTTCTACATTATACGTTTTACATAATTCAATTAGTGCTTTTAAGTGATTAATATGTGAATGTACTCCACCATCAGATAGAAGACCTAAAATATGTAATTTAGAATTATTATTTTTTACATGATTAATTACATTTAACAATTCTGTATTTTCAAAAAATGATTTATCTTTAATTGCCATATTAATAAGTTCTAATGGTTGATATACTACTCTTCCTGCTCCAATATTTGTGTGTCCTACTTCTGAGTTACCCATTTGACCATGTGGAAGTCCTACTGCTTCTTCACTAGCTTCAAGTAATGTATGAGGATATTTATTCCATAAATAATCAAATGTTTCTTTTTTTGCATTCTTAAAAGCATTACCATCACTATTTTCTCTTATACCACAACCATCTAATATAGTTAAAACTATTGGTTTTTTCATAATTTCATCTCTCCTTTTATATCATGCTCTTCTATTATTCTATCTATATATGTAATTACACTTTGATAATCACTATTAATTCTTTCTAATTCAATTTTGTGTTCCATTTGAGTAGTACTCATTAAATGTTCTTTACATATTTCCATTATATCATTATATTTATTATCTATTCTAACATTTCCAATTAAATATAAATGCATAAAATCATTTGGTAATATTTTTTTACCATTTTTTAATATAAAATATCCACATTCAGGTATTTTATGAACAAAAGCATCTCTTATATATTTATCACTTTCATTATCTAATAATAAATATTTATTTGCATACTCATCTACTTCATAGTAAATGTTTTTCCCATTTTCACTTACTTTAATTTTACTTCTTGGACCACGTGTCTTTAAGTAATCGTCTTTGCTGTCTAACCTTGTTCTAATATCAAATTTTCTTTTACTTAAATTTGATTTAAATATTCTATTTTCTCTATATAATTCTTTTATATTATTAAGTAATATAAATGTATTATTCTCACCAATCAAATTAATTATATTATATATTTCACCTTTATTTTCTTTAATTCTATTAAATATTAATTCATAATACATATTATATATATTTCTAATTATAAATGATTTTTCCTTTTCACTAATATCACATTTATATACTTCACTTACTTCATTATACATATTAGTAATTAAAGAAGAAGCGTCAATATGTTCACCATATATATTAAATTCTTTTTTTAGTATTGGTAATTTATCTAATATTGAAGGATTTAACTTAATTAATTTTGATACTTTCTCATCTATTAATTCTTCTCTTTCTCTTTCATTTATATCTCCCAAAACAGTATCAAGTTTTCTAACACTACTATCAAGTATACTTGATGTATTAAAGTGATCTAATAAAATAGATATTTTTTGATGAGCAATATAGTCTGCATCAGCTTCAATACTAAATGCATTATGATTATTTTCATATATACTTCTTGAATTATCATAATCATGTTCAAATTTTAAATCAGTTATAACAAATTCACGAGCAAATCTTAAATTATCTCTACTACTAATATTTGTAGTAAGTTTTTTAAATTGAATATAATGCTCTATTTCATGATATAAAGATTTTAATAAATATTTAAATGCATTTAATCTAGATGATATATCAAAGTTAAGACTTTCTCCTACTATTGAATCAAGAGCAATTTTAACTTTATAATTTTTATAATCATACTCTTCTATATTTTTAACAACATCAAATGAAAAATTTCCAAGATAATCACCATCTAATTCAAATTCAATATCTACATCACTTAAACCATATCTACTAATTTCTATTAAAAACAATTCTTTTAATGTATCTTTTATAATTTTTTTATCTTCTTCATTATATATATCAAAAGGTCTTTCTTTTAATACAATTAAAAACTTACTGATGATATCTTTTTCTTTTTCATCATCAATTTCATTATAATCTCTAAATAAATTTAAATATTCTTTAACTTCACTATTCATTTTTAACCAATAATTATTATATCAAATAAAAAGATATATTTCTATATCTTATAGTTTATCTAAATATTTATCTATCTTTTTATTATTCATTTTACCAATAATAGCAATTAATATAATTATTATTAATAGATTGCCTACTATTATGTAACCAACAGTTTTATTTTCGCGTGCTTTTTCTGTTATTTTTTCTTTAAATGTTTTTTCTTCCTCTTTTTTTTCTTCTTTCTTTTTAGTTACATTGATAACATATTCTTTTTTAGTATTATCTTCAGCTGTAACAATAATTCTAACCTTTCCTCCATAGAAGTTTAAATCCTCTGCTCCGAGTATTAAAAATGTACTTCTTGTATCTTCAGTTTTAACATCTATATTTAATTTATTTGTATTATAATCTACTTCTAAATCATATTCTAGAATGTCTCTATTAAAATCTAAATTATATTTGCTAATAGTTAATGATTCAATATTAGCATTACTTGATTTAGGCATTTTAGTTTCTCTTTGTTTAGTTTCATCTTTTTTGATTGAAATTTCTTTTTCTTTTATTTTTTCACTAACAATACTACTAGCACTTGAAGTTGAATTACTATCTGATGTTTTTTTAATATTTAATCTAAAAGATGAACTTGTTTTATTTGAAACACTAATAATATCATTTTCATCATATTCTTCTTTTTCTTCTTTATAATCAAGTAGTTTAGCTTCAATATCTTTAACTTCTATATTAGTAGTAGTACTAGTATTTTTAATAGCTTTAAATTTTAAATTCATTGTATAAGTTCCACAATAAGTTTCATCAAAACTACATGCATTTTTTGCACTAATAATTCCACCATCTAAACTAACTACATAACTATATACATAATATGCATTATCTTTTTTATATAAAACACTATTAAAATCATTAGTAGAAATACTTACAGGAGTAAGCATAGAATCATCAAATATAATCCTATAATCTAAAGATAATAATCCCATATCATTATCTTCTCCTGTTTTTATATCACTCAAATCAATATTAACTTGAAGTGTAACATCATTATTAAAGTTAACACTACTATTGCCATCTATAGTAACACTTTTTATATTAGCAGCACTTACTATAAATGGTAAAAATAAAATTAATATACAAAATACTATCTTTTTCATACCATACACCTGTAAATATTATACAAAATAAAAAAGCTTTATACAAATAAAGCTTTTTATAAATTATTCTTTTTACAATTAATAGTGTTAAGTAACTCATTAATAAACTTATCTAATTCTAAATTTGTAGTTTCTTGTTCACCAAATCTTCTATAACTTACACTCTTACTATCTTTTTCTTTATCACCAATAATTAATGTTAATGGTATTTTATGAGCTTGACTTTCTCTCATTTTATAAGATAGTTTTTCATCTCTATCATCAAGTTTAACACGAATACCTTTGTCTTCTAAAGATTTAACTATTTCTTTAGAATAATCTAAATGGAATTCATTATTAACTGGTATAACATTTACTTGAACAGGGCTTAACCATAATGGAAGAGCTCCTTTTGTTTCTTCTAAAATATAAGCCATAAATCTATCAAGTGAACCTAAAATTGCTCTATGAAGAACAACTGGAGTTTTCTTTTCACCATTTGAATCAATATATTTTAAATCAAATTTAGCTGGTAAACAGAAATCTAATTGACAAGTAGATAATGTATATTCATTTCCAACAGCTGGTTTAACATTTACATCTAATTTAGGACCATAAAATGCTGCTTCACCAATCTCTTCAGTATATTCAATACCAAGTTCATTTAATACTTCTCTTAATTCATTTTCTGCTTTATTCCACATTTCATCATCTGGATGATATTTTTCTTTATCTTCTGGATCACGAAGAGATAAAACACATCTATAATTAGTAATATTAAAATCTTTATAAACATCAAATATTAAATCAACTACACTCTTAAATTCATCTTTAATTTGTTCTGGTGTTACGAAAAGGTGTGCATCATTTTGACAAAAATGACGTCCACGTTCAATACCCTTAACTGCTCCACTAGCTTCAAATCTAAAATCATGAGCTATTTCACCTATTCTAATTGGTAAATCTTTATATGAATGTAATTTATTAGAATAAATCATCATATGATGAGGACAGTTCATTGGACGAAGAACAAAACTTTCGCCTTCTAGTTCCATAGCAGGAAACATATTTTCTTTATAATGATCCCAGTGTCCACTAGTTTTATATAAATTAACTGTACCAACGCATGGAGTAAGTACATGCATATAACCAAGCTTCTTCTCTTTTCCTTTGATATAGTTTTCTAATTCTTCCCAAATAATATATCCATTTGGTAAAAACATTGGAAGACCTCTACCAATTAAATCATCAGACATAAATATTTCAAGTTCTTTACCTATTTTTCTATGATCTCTTTCTTTTGCTTCTTCTAGTTCATGTAAATATGCATTTAAATCTTCTTCAGTTTGAAAACATATTCCATATATTCTTTGAAGCATTTTATTTTTAGCATCCCCCTTCCAATAAGCTCCACTTACTTTAAGTAATTTAAAATACTTAATTTGTTTAGTAGAATTCATATGAGGGCCACGACATAAATCAATAAAATCATCTTGTTTATAAGCAGAAATAACAGTATCATTTTCATCCATTCTACTGATTAAATCAATCTTATACTCGTCATCCTTAAACATATCTAATGCTTCATCTTTAGATAATTCTATTCTTTTGATTAATTTGTCACTCTTTGAAATTTTTTTCATTTCTTTTTCAATTTTAGGTAAATCTTCTTCAGTTAGAGTTACATCACCCAAATCAATATCATAGTAAAATCCATCTTCAATAACTGGTCCTACCCAATATTTTGCATTTGGATAGATATGCTTAATTGCATGAGCAAGAAGATGAGCACAACTATGATTTAAAGTATTTAATTCATTGTTTTCTTTAATATTTATCATATTTTCCTCCCAAAAATAAAAAGGATGGTATTAAGGAGTCATAACTGACGGTACCATCCTTTATTTAACTTAATTTATATAACGGTATAACCCGGGATACTATTAATATCCAGTTCATAGGTAGTAACAATATAACACTTTTAAACTATCTTTCACCATCATAGTCTCGCTAAATAAAGCACTTTATATGTCTCGTCCTAATCAAAACTTATGAAATAATATTAACACTAAAATATTTAAAAATCAATAATATTTTAGTTTTTAATAAAGTCTTTTAACATATCAATATATTCTTGCTCTAAAGCATCAATTACTACTTCTTCTTCTAATAATTTTTTAATGAATTCTTTATCTTTAGTATTAAGTATTAATAATACTAATCTACTAACATTTACTTGTTCTATAGCAGATATGTATTCACCAATATACCAAGTATCTTTTTTATCAATAAAGAATTTATCTACTAAGTCATAATTATAACCTTTGCAATCATAATTATATGCTAGTCTCCATACATTTTCTAAAGCATATTCACTATTAATCGCAGAAGTTAAAACATCATTAAACTCTTCTTCTGTTAAACTTGGTAGTTTTTTAGAACAAATCCACCAAGTAATTAAAAGCATTAAATCATTTGAAGACATTTTAGAAGAAAAATTTTTAAATACATTTGAATTCAAAACAATATCTTCTTTATTTTCTACATTCTTAATTTCTTCTATAACACTATTTAATTCTTTGTTCTTTTTAAACATATTAAATAGTCCTAATTCATCTATAAAAAAGTCATCATTAATATAACCATTAATATATTTAAATACACTTTTAATAAAAAAATTATCATTTAATTTTATATAAAATTCTGTAGTACTTTTATTTGGATTAATATAAATTTCAGAAGAAGATTTTTTGTTAATTATAGTATCTTTATCAAATTCAATATTATAAACATTATTATCATAAAATAACTTATATTCCTTATCATTAGATTCAAAAGTGAATTTAATTTTATCTTTTAATATTTTAAAATTCTTTTTGATTCTTTCTCCATTATTAAAAATTCTTACATCTTCAAACATAATATACTCCTTAGTATAATTTAGAACCTGCCGGGATAGAATCATCAACTATCATAAGATTTAATTTTTCTACTCCATTTTCTTCATGGACAGCTGATAAAAGCATACCACAAGAATCAATACCCATCATGCTTCTAATTGGTAAATTTAATATAGCTATTACATTTTTACCAATTAATTCTTCTGGTTCATAATAAGCATGGATTCCACTTAAAATTGTTCTATCTACTCCTGACCCATCGTCTAATGTAAAACCTAGTAGTTTTTTACTCTTATTAATTGCATAACAATCTTTAATTCTAACCACTCTAAAATCACATTTACTAAATGTTTCAAAATCAACATATTCTTTAGATAATTCTTCCGTTTTAATTTCATTATCCACAATTAATCACTTCCATAAATAAATTATAACATAAAATAAAACTTAAGTATTAAATACTTAAGTTTAATTCTTCATTGTGATTATTTTGAATCATTTTTTGTGCTTCTCTAATATAATAATGTATATTATCTAAGTTAAATCCTGGTATTAATAATGCAGGATTTTTATTATATATTTTGACAAGTAATTCTTCTATTGTTTTAAATGAATATTCATTACCACTCATTGATCTGCTTTTGGTAGTTGAAGCTCCATATGGTCCATCCATTAAATGCATAGTTATTCCCAAATTATGAGCTCTTTGAATCATATCATTTACTACACTACCTCCACCAATAGCAATCATTTGTCCATTATTCTCTTGAACAAGTTTTAGTTGTGTATCAGGTAAATCTAACCAGTTTCTTGCTTTTTGGCCATCAATTTCTAATATAGTAGCATGTGTAATTGTATCTTTTTCTACTTCATTAAATCCTCTTTTTGTTGCTTCTAAAGTTAAGGTTCCAAGTAAAACAATTGGATTATTACTTACTTTATTTCTATTATTAACTGCTTCATGCATAGTTCTCTCAACACCAAAATTAGTTCCACCAGTTACTATATATGCAGTATCTGGATTTAGTACATTAGCAAGTACTTGCATAGTTAATCTAATATAATATTGATCTGTTTTAGAAATATTAGGCCAGTTATTTTTAGATGCTCCAGTTATTAATATAGGAGTTTTATTAAAAGTATCTTGTGCAATAACTCTATCATCAGTAATTGCTCCAATTTCTTCTAATTGTTCACTAAGTCCTTTTAATTGTGAAGCAAGTCTTTGTTTATTTCTTCTTTCTAATTCTTCACTATAACGAGGACGACCATCTTTTGTTCCATATTTAATTGATTCATATAATTTATCTACATCTACTATATGGGGATGAGTTTTTTCTCTTAATTCAGCTCTTCTTATTATTTCTTTTTCAGTTTCAAGTATTTTTTCAAAATCTTTTGTATCAAGACCAGCACTATCAGCTAGTACTGCTTCTTGAGAAGAAGTAGTTGAATACAAACCATGACCATCAGTCCCAAGAACTACGCCAACTCCACTATCTATAAATCTTTTAATTGGAACAACAGTTAACGAATCAATATTATTAAGTGCTAAATTAGAACTCATATTAAATTCAATAATTGCTCCCATTTCACGAGCAAGATTAATTACAGCATTTTTCTCTAAATCATTTCCTTTACCATCTCTTGTTATATCTAGTCCATATAATCCATGACCAATTCTAATTTGAGGCATTTTTAATTTTTTATTAAATGTCTTTTCAATTTTTTTATGTTCATCGTATATAATTTTTAAAGCATCATATACATTTGTTTTATACATTGGGTTCTCTCCAGCATGTATTCTAATTACAAAATATGGATCTTCTAAGATTGCATATCTAGTTAAAAGTCTTAACTCTTCTTCAAAATCAAGGGTTTGATTTGTTTCCCTACCCATAAAATCACAACCAACTATATACGGACATTTAGCAATTATTTTAATTTTATCTATTTCATCTAAATTCCATTCTTTATCTGAGTGTCTCCACATTCCGATTAAGAACCTAATTTTAACTCCAGTTTCTCTTTCAATAATAGGTAAATATTTTTCTAATGCTTTTGTAAATTCTTTATTAATTGTAAAAGTAGAAAAAGATAATTCTGCATATCTAATACCCATATTTTTGTAATCCATGGCTAAAGACATTAACAATTCAGGGAATAACTCAATGCTCTTTGTAAATGGCCCTCTTATTAAATAAATATCTTCCATTTTTTTAAATGTTTCTTGAGTAATAATTGGTAATTTTAAAGCTTTTTTTAATATTTCTAAATCTTCTTTAGTTAAATCTCTTAATCTAACAAAAGAATCACTATTATATTTAGATGTATCTATTCCAATTAGTTTTAAAAATCTTATAGGATAGTTAATATTATGCTTTAAACCCAAAGTTATTAGAGTTTCATTAGTCATTGCTCCAGCAAAATGAGTATGTAAATCAGTAATAGTAGTTAATGCTTCATCTTCTCTTTTCAAAGGAACTTCTTCTGTTTTACCTTGGGATAGTTTTCTTGTTTCAAAACTAGTTAGTTTATTTTTATAAGTTACTTCAAGAGTTGTTTTATTAATAGTAACAAAAGTATCATCTTTTATTCTAAAAACAAAGGAATCAATTTCAGGATAATAAATCATTTCAGATATTTGATTTAAATTTCTAACAATTGAATGAGATAATCTAGGACTATCTGAATTACAAAATATTTTATATCGAATTGAATTACCCATTATTATGAATTCAACTCTAATATTATTTGAATAATCTAAATAGAATTTACCTTTCATAAAATACCTCTATTATTAATAAACTAAAGTTTAATTATTTACATTATGGTGCTGAAAACAGGAATTGAACCCGCAACCTACTGATTACGATTCAGTTGCTCTACCAATTGAGCTATTTCAGCATATGTGGTTGCCCTGATAGGATTCGAACCTATGATGCTGGAGTCAGAGTCCAGAGCCTTACCACTTGGCCACAGGGCAATATCTTTTTATAAAATAATTATAACATTTTAAAAGTAAAAAAAATAGTCAAATGACTATTTTATTCACTAACTTCAAGATTATCTCTATATTCATTCCATTCTGTCATATCAATTAGTTCATATATTTTATCCACTATTTCATTAAACTTAGGATTAGATATCATGTATCCACCTACTTTATAAGTATTTCCATCTTTTAAAGTTATTTCAAGACTAAAATCTAAACCATCAAGTATTTCATTATTTTCATTTGCATCTTCAGTAAACAATGACATTCTATCATTTATATAATTACATAATTCATTATACTTCTCTACTCCTAAATTAATATCTTTTGTATCTGAATTATATGTATTAGAAAACACTAACTTACCATCTTTTGTAAATGTCATAGTTTTAGTAGAAGTACTAGCTATTGTACCAAATCCTCCACCAACAGAATATTTAACTACTGTTATATCAGAATTATTTTTTATTTCTGTATTTGAATCATTTAATAAGAATTTCCAAATAACAAAACCAATCAAAAAAACTAATATTACTATAATAATTATATATTTTATATTTGATTTATTCATATTGTTTCACCTCTATATTAAAAGTATAACATATTATATAAAATAAATAGTATATTTAATAAAAAGTTTTTTAAATTTATGTAAATTAAAAAAGAGCTAATTGCTCTATATATCATATTTGGTGGAGCTGAGGAGTAACGAACTCCTGTCCAAAATACATTTAACTAGAGCATCTACAAGTTTAGTTGGTTTTTATACTCAAATAATAATGTAGATTGCCAACTTCTCTTATTATTCAAAGCTTATTAATCATTCGTTAAAAGTCACAAGCATACTTTTAATATAGTTCACTAAATGACTCCCAATCTAAATCCCGTGAACAAAAGATTCAGTGGAAGACCAGTTAACCTATGTTAGGCAAAAGCTGGTACAAAATCAAAATCGTTTCCGATTATTTTATTGTTGCGTTTTAAGTACGCCTACTACTTGCACTCTAACTAAATCAATATTCTGTCGAATCAATGCAGCCCCATTTCAGAGAATATTATAACACATTTTATTCTAAATAGCTAGTTTATTGACAATTATTAGTTTATTTCATAAAATATAAGATATGAAAAAAGAAGTACCAAGGAAACTAAAATTAATATTTGTAAATACAATTACTCTTATTAGATTAATTGGTGCTTTACTATTACCTTTTATATATCATAAATATGGAGCAAGTATTGTATCACTTTCAATAATTATAATATTTTTAACTGATGCAATTGATGGATTCTTAGCTCGTAAATTAAATGTATCCACGTTTTTTGGAAGTATGTTAGATGGACTAAGTGATAAATTATTAAATGTAGTATCATTTGTAATACTTGGACTTGAATATGATATAATGCTAACACCATTAATACTTGAAATATCAATATTATATACAATATATTCAACTTATAGATATGGTGGAAATATTCAATCAAGTAGAATTGGTAAAATTAAAACTATAATATTAGATGTATTTGTTGTATTAAGTTTTATTTTACTTTCACTACCCGCTTTAAAGATAAATACATTTAAAAACTATAATGAAGAAATTATAAGTGTATTTGCATTAATAATAATTATTTCTTGTTTACTTGCTTTATATGATTACCTAAAGAAAAATAAAAAAGCAAGAAGTAATCCAAAATGTTTTGAAATAAAGCATCAAGAAAAAAATAAAAAACCATTAAAATTAATATTAAAACAATTATTTGATACAAATTATTATTTAAAGCATAAAGATGAATCAATATTAAAACAATTCTATAAATAAAGACTTTTTAATTAATTTGTGATAATATATTATTAGGATGTGAAAAAATGAAAAGATTAAAAATATTTGGAATAATAGCTATAGCAGTAATTGGAGCTTATTTTATATATATTCACTTTGATAAAGTAAATAAAAAAGATGAAGTGTATAATAAATTTTCTACTGAATATACATTAGTAGATACAAATAATAAATATAAATATAGTACAATTGATGAAATAATAGATATCTTAAGTAATAAAACTGGAATTGTGTTCTTTTGTACTCCAGATAGTGAATGGTGTCAATACTATGCCCTATATTTAGATAAAGCTACTAAAGATGAAAATGTAATTATCAGTTATTTAGATATTAAAGATTATAGAGAAGTAAATACTATTAAATATCAAAAAATATTAGAATTATTAGATAGTTATATTTATAAAGATGATTCAAATAACAAAAAAATATTTATGCCAGATTTAACATTTGTAAATAATGGTAAAATAGTTGCTCATAATAATGATACTTCACTTGTAAGTAGTGAAATAACTCCTCAAGAATATTGGACTAATGAAAGAATATTAAGTTTTAAAAATGAAATAACAAATGGTATAATTAAAATGAATGAAGAAATAGTTGAAGAAGAACCAACTGTAGAAGAAAATTAAGGAGATGATTATATGTATTTTTGGCAATATGTAATTATATTAGGTATATTAATAATAATTTCACTTATAGTAATTAAAATGAGAAGAAAAGATTTCTCAGTTGAAATCAATAAATTAATTACTTATCTTGGAGGAAAAGAAAATATACTTGATTCACAAATTAACTTATCTAGATTAAAAGTTACATTAAAAGATATGTCATTAGTTAATAAAGAAGGCATACAAAAATTAGGAGCTAAAGGAATTGTAGAAATTGATAATCAATTAAAAATTATTTTAGGTCCTAATTCAAAACAATTAAAAAAATATATGGCTGATTTAAAATAAGAAGATTAATCTTCTTATTTTTTAATAGTAATATGGATACATTGGATAAGGATAACCATAATACATTGGTCTTGGTCTAAATGCACTAGCTCCAACTATACCTGTAAGTCCACCTAGTAAAAATGGAGCTGCAAAACCAAATCTATCATTTTTATATTTAAAATTGCTATACACTATTATTCACCCCTATTTTATAATATGAAAAAAGCACAACTATGATTGTGCTTTTAGTCTGTATAAATTAAATGAAGGTTTATTCATAAATCTATATCCATGTTCATTAGTACCAATTCCGCTTGAAATAAATATATTAGTTATTCCCTTTTTATATTCTGGTTTACTATATTTATAAACATTATCTTCTTTAATTAGCCCTCCATAAAATGGAATAACTACACTTCCATTTAATGAATGTCCTCCAAGTATTAAATCTGCTTCATAATTACTTTCATCTAAATATTTGATTGTATTACCATCATGAACAAGTACAATAGTATAGTTTCTATTATCATCTTTATAAAACTCAAATGCTTCATCTATTTTAACTTTTTCTTTTATTGAACTAGGTAATCCAACTATATATAATGGATCATTAGTTTTATAATAAATATCATCATAACTATTATTTAAAATCTTAAAATTACTATTTTCCATTACTTCACTATATTTTTTAAATGAATAATCAGCATCACCATAAATAGCATACTTCCCTATTTTAGCATCTATTTTACTTAAATAAGATTTTAAAATAGATATTTCATTATCATTTACTTTTACATTCTTACTAACTAAATCACCAGTAAATACAACTATATCTGGTTTTAATTCATTAATTCTATTTACTAAATCTTTTAAATCATCATTATTAACAGTTGATTTATATAATAAATCTGAAAAATGAACTATTTTAATACCATTATAATTACTAGTTAATATTTCACTTTCTAATCTATATTCTTTTACAATTAATCCTTTAGTACCAACGTATTTTGAATATACAAATCCAAGAATGATAAATAATATAACAGTAATTAGAAGATTTAACAATGTATGATTCTTTGGTTCTTGTTTAACTTCTTCATTGTTTTCTTCATCAATTTCTTCTAATTCTTCTTTTTCATCTATAATTTCTTCTTCCACTTTTTTCATTATAAATTACCACCAAAATACATTGCTAGTAAAAGTAATGCAGTACATGTATTATGAAGAGCATGAATCATAATAGAAGAAAAAGTTGTTTTTGTTTCATTGTCCATAAGTGCAAATGAAGCTCCTAAACTACCATAAGGTAAAATGTAGAATAAATCAGTTAAAACAAATGTATTACTAATTACATTAGTTAATATATGTGCTCCTCCAAATAAAACACCACATGTTATTACATATATCCATTTATTTTTAATAACTGGTTGTAAACTTTTTCTAAATATTAATTCTTCACTTAATGGAGCTAATATTGAAATACTAATCATTGTATAAAATGGACTAGAAATTAATAACTCTCTTACTTGATTTTCATTTTGAGAAACATCTTTTAAAAATATCATAATTATAATATTAAAGAACACCATTCCCATAATACCTAGAGCATAATATTTTAAACTTAATTTAAAATTAGATTTAAAATCTTTAAAATAATCTTTGAATTCTTTATTTAAATCTTTAAAATAAAGAAGATACAAAAATAAACAAAATAATACATTTGCTATTATTGTTATTACATTTTCATTATGAATAATAGGTTTAAGTAATAAATAAACTATACTCGAAAATAAAAATAATCCTAAAAAGCATAATACACAAAATATAACATTTAAATAAAATGGTCTATCTTTTGAATAACTAAATATCTTTTTCATTATAATCACCTACTATAATTATATACCAATAAAATATTTAATAAAAGAAAAAGTTAACTTACTTTACTAAGTTAACTTTAACATGTGTTTTCTTTCCTTTAGATATTATAAATTTATCTTTAAATAAATCTTCTGTAATTAACATATTAGGATCACTAACTTTTTCAGAGTTTAAACTTATACCATTACCAGTTATAAGTCTTCTAGCTTCACTCTTTGATGGAGCTATTTTTATTTCTACTAATAAATCCATAATATTCATATTATCTTTTAGTACTATATTTTCCTCTGGCATACCTTCTTCACTATATCCCTTAGAGAATACTTCTTCACTTGTTTTACGAGCTTTATCTGCTTCTTCTACCCCATGTAAATCTTTTATTATTTCATATGCTAGTGTTTTTTGAGCCAATCTATCTTCAGGATGTTCTTTAACACTTTTTTCAAGCTCTAATATCTCATCAACACTTAAGAATGTAAATACTTTTAAGTATTCTATTACTTTAGAGTCATCAGTATTTAGTAAGTATTGATACATTTTATATGGGCTAGTTTTCTCTTTATCAAGCCATAGTGCATTTCCTTCACTCTTACCAAATTTATTTCCATTTTGATCTAAAATTAATGGCATAGTAAATCCATATGCTTCACGACCTAATTTCTTCTTTATTAATTCAATACCAGTTGTAATATTACCCCATTGATCAGAACCCTCTACTTGCATAATACAATTTTCTCTTTGGAATAATTCTAAAAAATCATTTCCTTGTATTAATGTATAACTAAATTCTGCATAAGTAATACCTGTTTCAAGTCTTCTTCTAATTATATCTTTATCAAGCATATAATTAACATTTATGTATTTACCTATATCTCTTAGGAAATCTAAATAACTATAATCTTTAGTCCAATCATAATTATCTACTAGCTTTGCTTTTCCTTCAAATATTCTATCTATTTGACTTCTAATACCTTCAATATTTTCTCTAACAGCTTCATAACTAATTATCTCTCTTTCTGCTGTTGGTCTTGGATCTCCAATTAAACCTGTTGCTCCTCCACAAAGTAATATTGGTTTATGTCCATGTTTAGCAAGTCTTTTAGCAGTCACTAAAGATGAATAATGCCCTAAATGAAGAGATGGTGCTGTTGGATCTGTTCCCCAGTAAAATGTAACACTCTCATCATTTAATAATTTTTCTATTTCAGGACTACTCATATCTTTTACTAGTCCTCTCCATTCAAGTTCTTCAAAAAATGTCATTATTTTTCCTCCTTTTTATTTGTAGAACCAATTCCACCTTTTCTTTTTTTATCTATTTTTTCTTCATTATCAACAGTTAAATATTTCATAAATACACCTTGAGCTACTCTATCACCAAAATTTATTTTATAATCTTTATCACCATGATTAATTAATTTAACACTAAAATGTCCTTCATTATCTTCATTATTATAATAGTCAGCATCAATAACTCCTGTACTATTACTAAGAGTAATATCATATTTAAAACCTATTGAACTTCTAATATATAAATAGAATACTTCATCATCATTCATTGCCACTTTTAAACCAGTTTTAATTACTTTACTTTCTCCTGGTTTAATAACTGTATCAATAGCACTCCTAATATCATATCCTGCACTTTTAGAAGTACTTCTTTTAGGAAGTTCTATTTTATTATATAATTCTTTATCATCACAAATATCTTTTTTAAATTGTTTAAAACTAATTTTTTCAAATTTTCTCATAAATTTCTCCAATAAAAAAGGTACCATTTATAAGGACGATTTATTATCGTGGTACCACCTTAATTTATAGAATTAATTCTACCTCTTGTGATTATATTGCATCACCAATTAAAACTCCAAAATATGTATTTTCATTATACTAATCTATTAGTTTTCACCAACCACTAACTCTCTATAAACTAATTAATATAACTACTATTTATTTCTTCTTAGTTTAATTATCCTCTACTAAAATATTTTCCATCACGAGTTGTAATAACTATTTCATCTCCTTCAGAAATAAATAAAGGAGCTTTTAGAGTATATCCTGTTTCAATAGTAACATCTTTTTGAGCACCAGATGTTGTATTACCTTTAACAGCATCAGGAGCACTAATTACTTTATAAGAAACTTTTTCTGGAAGAGAAATACCAACTATTTCTCCTTCAATACTCAAAGATTCAACTTCCATACCTTCTTTTAAGAATTTAACATCATCACCAATTAGTTTACTAGATATTTCTAATTGATCATAAGTATTTAAATCCATAAATACAAAGTTATCACCAGCTGCATATAAATAAGATAATTGACTCTTTCTTACATCAGCTTTTTCCATCTTAATACCAGCATTAAATGTAATTTCTTGTGTAGTTCCAGCTCTTAAATTTTTAAGTTTAGTTTTTACAAAAGCACTACCCTTTCCTGGTTTAACATGTTGGAATTCAACTACTTGATAGATAACTCCTTCGTATTTGATAGTCATTCCATTTTTAACATCATTAATATTAAACATCATATACTACGCAGCCTTTCTTTCTTTATGAGCAGTTGTTTTATTACATTTAGGACAGAACTTATTAATTTCTAATTTTCCATCAGTATTCTTTTTATTTTTACTTGTTAAATAATTAATATCTTTACAAACAGTACATTGTAAAGCAATTCCTTCTCTATTTTCCTTCTTTGCCATAGGACTTCTTCCTCCTTTTTGTACATTCAAAATTATAACAAACAAAATTGTAAATAGCAAGTAAAATCTAATTTAAAATGTTTATTTTAGTATTTTTATTAATATTAATATATATTTTTTATAATTTTTTTGATAAAATATGCACGGGTGAAAAAGTATGAATAAAAAGACTGTATTAGTAACTGGATCTAGTATTGGACTAGGAAGTGAAATAATTAGATTATTTGCCAAAAACAATTATAACTGTGTAATTAACTATTATAATCATGAAAAAGAAGCAAATGAACTAAAAAAAGAAATAGAAACTAAATATAATATAAAAGCAATAACTATCAAATGTGATATATCAAATGATAATGAATTAAATAATATGTATGATAAAGTAATTCAAGAATTTGGAAGTATTGATGTATTAGTTAATAATGCCGCTATTGCTATTGATACAACATTTGATATGAAAACAAAGAAAAATTTTATGAGAATATTTGAAGTTAATGTATATGGTTTATTTAATACATCTAGATTATTTGGAGACTTAATGTATAAAAATAAAACTGGTAAAATTATTAATATTAGCTCTACCAATGGTATAGATACATATTATGAATATAGTTTAGATTATGATGCATCTAAAGCTAGTGTAATTAATTTAACACATAATTTAGCTAATCATTATGCTCCATTTGTAAATGTAAATTGCGTTTGTCCAGGATGGATAAATACTCCAATGAATAAGAATTTAGATAAAGATTTTATTCATGAAGAAGAGAGTAAAATATTATTAGGTAGATTTGCAGAACCAAGTGAAATAGCTTCTCTTGTTTATTTCTTATCTACAAAAGAAGCAGATTATATTAATGATAGTGTAATAAGAATAGATGGTGGTAAAAAATGTTAGATGAAAAATTTTTAATAGAATGTGAAAATGAATTAACTACTGAATTTAATGAAATAGAAAGATTATGTAGAATAAATAGTAAAAAAGTAATTGATGCATTTCATAAAAATATGATTAGTGAAAGTGATTTATATGGTACTTTAGGATATGGTTATAATGATTCAGGTAGAGATAAAATAGATCAAATATTTGCTGATATATTTGAATCTGAAAGTGGGCTTGTTAGAAATCAATTTGTATCAGGAAGTCATGCTATAAATGTTTGCTTGCAAGCACTATTAAGACCAAATGATACACTTTTAACTATAAGTGGTACTCCATATGATACTTTAAAAGAAGTAATTGGAATAATACCCAATAATAGCTCGCTCATGAGCTACAATATTAAATATAAAGAAATTGATTTAATAGATAATGATTTTGATTATAAAAGTATAGAAAAAGAACTTAAAAATGATATTAAAGTAATACATATTCAAAGATCAAGAGGATACTCATTAAGAGAAAGTTTAAATATTGAGAAACTTGAAAAAGTAATTAAATTTATTAAAAATATTAATCCAAATATTATAATATTTGTAGATAATTGCTATTGTGAATTTGTAGAAGAAAAAACTCCTATTACTGTTGGAGCTGATATATGTGTTGGTTCTCTTATTAAAAATCTAGGAGCTGGTATCGCTACTAACGGAGCTTATGTTGTTGGTAGAAAAGATTTAATACATTTATGTGGTGAAAGATTAACTCTTCCAGGAGAAGGAATGGAAGTTGGTCCTAGTGAAAATGCTAATAGAAAATTCTTACTTGGATTATACTTTGCTCCAAGTGTAGTAGCTTCCGCACTAAAAACATCAATTTTAACAAGTAAAGCATTAGATAAACTTGGATATAAAACTACTCCACTTTATAATGATAAAAGATGTGATATAGTAGAACTAATATATTTTAATAATAAAGAAGAATTAATAAAATATGCTACAGGAATTCAATCATCTGGAGCAATAGATGCTCATGTTACACCAACACCATCTCCTATGCCAGGATATGAAGATGATATAATTATGGCAAGTCCATCTTTTACTCAAGGATCTTCAATTGAACTATCTTGTGATGGACCAATAAAAGAACCATATGTATTATTTCAACAAGGTAGTTTAACATATGAATACGGAAGAATTTCTATATTAAACGCTATAAATAAATTAAAAGAATAAATAAAAAGCCTTTCTAATATACTTTATTAGGAGGCTTTTTTATTATGAAAAAAAATTTAATTATAAGCTATGTAAATAAACTAACTAAACAAGATATTATTAATTATTTAAATAAAGAAAACATTGAATATACAAACGATGAACTAGATTTAATATATAATGCTATTAAAAATGATTATGAAGTTATTTTAAGTAATGATTTTGATAAATATATAACAAACTATAAATTTAATTTAAATGAAAAACTATATAATAAAATATTAGAAAAATATAATGAATATAAAAAGTTTATTGAATAAAATCAATAAACTTTTCTTTTCTAAAATTATCTATTTCCATTTTATATGGAGGATACTCATCAGGTTTATTTCTATTAACCCATGGAGTTTCTAAAATAAATGGAATACCACTTAGTCTTTCATTATGGACTACTTTATTTAAACTATCAAATCCAATAGTTCCATATCCAATATTTTGATGTCTATCTTTATGTGATGATATAGGATTCATACTATCATTTACATGGACACATTTAATTTTATCTAATCCAATATATTCATCAAAAAGATCTAAATATTCATCAAATTTAGAAATATCAATTCCTGAATCATTTAAGTGACATGTATCAAGACAAACACATACTCTATCTTTTTCTTTTACTCCATCTAAAATACTTTTAATTTCCTCTAAATTTATACCAAGTTCATTTCCTTTTCCTGCCATAGTTTCAAGTAAAATAATTGTATCTTCTGTTTTACTAAGAACAATGTTTAACCCATCTATTATATTTTTAATGCCCTCTTCACGTGTACAATTAACTGCACTTCCAGGATGCAACACTATTTTATTAAAACCTAAGCTTTTAACTCTATTTAATTCATCAACAAAAAAATCTACATAAAAATTAAATTTTTCTTCACTAGCTCTATTAGCTAAATTAACAATATATGGTGCATGCACAATGACATTATTACTGTTAATATTATTATCTACCATTAATTTATATGCTTCATAAGTTATTTCATCATTAATTTCACTTCTTGTTGTACTTTGAGCAGGACCAGTATAAAACATAAAAGTATTAGCATTATAACTAATAGCTTCTTCTACACTACCTAACAACTGTGTTTTATTATTAAAACTAACATGACTTCCTATTATTAAATTCATTTCATTCACCATGTTTATTATATAATATTTCAAAATAAAAAGAAACTTTAATAAGTTTCTTTTATTTAACACTTTAACTATAAATTAACTATTTGATTTAGCTGGTACATTACTACTACAAGTAATTTTAAATTGAGTAACTCCTGCTTCACCAATTGTTTCAACTTTAGCAGTATCATCATCAATCTTTTCAACTTTTAATTCAGTACCAGTGTAAGAATATTGATATGTTCCATCAGTAGCATGATATTCAGTAATTTTACCATTTTTACTAACTTTAATCATATAATCAAGTTCTGTTCTACCACTTAAATCAAGTGCACTTCCACAAGCAGTTCCATTAACACGAGCATATGTTTTTTCTCCAGTAGAAGTCATGCTATCAAGCATCCATTGTTGTTCAGCAGCTTTAAAGACATCTTTAAGTTCTGTAGTAAATGAATTCTTTTTAGCAGTTCTAAACATACCCATAACGTTTGGTAATGCGATGATAACTAAGATAGCTAAGATTGCAATAACTGCTAGTAATTCAACTAGTGTAAATCCTTTCTTTTTCATAATATAAATCATTCCTTCCTTTCCTTGGGCTTTACCCTTACCTTATGTTATAATTATAGCATTCAAAAAAATGTATTGTCAATATAAAAAAATAATAAATGTAAACTAGTCATTAGATACATTTATTATTTTAGTTATCAAATCTACACTATCAACAAAGTTATCAATTTTATCAATAGTTCTTAGTTTATATTTAGTTTTCATTTTATTTACAAATTCATTATAATTAGCAGGATCTCTATTTAACTCTTTATACCAATTTGAGTTTTCTCTTAAATATTTAAGAAACTTTTCATTTTCTCTTAATTTATTAATTACTTCATACTTCATATTTACTCCTCATATATTTTATCTATTTTTTCTTCCTTTGCTTTTACTTCTTCTTCGTTACCTGGCTTAGTTAATTCTTCAACAATAGAAACTGCTTTTTGAATAGAATTGATATTTTCTTCTAATGAGTCTATATTTATATTTTTTAAAGTATTTAATAATCCTTTTATATTTATAGTATCTGTTATAGTATTCTTTGTATATTTATTCCATATAGATTTGTCTTCACCATATATATCATATAATTCATATAATGTTTGCCAAGATACTTTATTATTTTTAACATAATCAACAAATTCTGGATTATTACTTATAAATTTTTTAAAATCATCTTTCTTTGACATATTATATTATATTAAAAAAAGATATGTTTTATACATATCTTTTATTCTTTTATTTCAAAATAATTTCCACTATCTAAATAAAGTATACCTGTTTTACCATCTATTTTTTTAACTATATCTACATATTTATTTAAAACGTCTAACTTAGTAGTAGTAATATATACTTCATTTCCATCATTCATATATAGTATAAATCTTTTTCCATCAAAATTTGTTTTACTATATTCTATTTCACTTATCAAACTAATTATATTACTATCAACATTTTTAAACTCTTTTACAAATGACTTTTCTACTTCTTCAGGTACATAATTTATTAATGTTGGTACTCCAATTACATTATCTAATTTATAACTTTTATTATCTGATGTCATATATTCATTATTGCTTCTAATAAAATATAGTATTTTCTTTTCTTTAACATCTATTCTTAAAGCAAAATCACTATTTTTTTCTATTTTAACATCTTCAATTAAATCTAATTTTAAAAGTTTCTTCTTAATTTTACTTTTACTAAGCAATAAAAACTTTGGATAATCTTCTATATTTGCTTGTTCAATAATATCATCATCACTATAATAATTATTATTCAAAATAACTATATTTTTTGTTTTTATATTAATTAAATAATTAACTACAAAATATAATATAATAATAACTATTATAAAAGTAAATATCTTTTTAAAATTAATTTTTTTCTTTTTATTTTTTTTCATCTTTTCCCTTTATTATCTTTTTTACTTCGTCTAATATTATTGTACTAGAACTAATATCTCTTATTTTACTTAAATTTTCTTTTACTTCTTTAAATGTTTCATCACTAAACATTTCTTCTATTGCTTCAATTAGTGAATCTTTATTTAAATCTTTTTCCTCTATTAATATACTAATTTTTTTATTAACTAAATCAAGAGCATTATAATATTGATGATTATTTGCAACATATGGACTTGGTATTAATATTGATGGTGTTTTAGTCGCCATTATTTCAGCAATTGTAGAAGCTCCTGCTCTAGAAATAATTAAATCTGCACTTTTCATCAAACTTGGCAAATTATCAAAGAAAGGAATAATTTTAGTACTCTTTGGCACTATTAAATTATTATTAAGTTCTGCATAACTCTTTTTACCAGTTATAAATAATATTTCAGCATCTTCTCTTTCATATGTTCTTAAAAAATCTAATAGTTTTTCATTTACAGACGTACTTCCAAGAGATCCCATTACTATTATTATTAATTTTTTATTTTTAGAAAAACCTAAATCAGTTTTATTATATTTTTTACATTCAATTGCTCTTTGACTAACAGGATTACCAGTATAAATAATATTTTTACATTTAAGTTTTCTTGTTCCTTCTTTAAATGATACAAATACTGCATCTACTTTTCTAGATAAGAATATATTTGTTTTACCAGGTAACATGTTTTGTTCATGTAAAAATACTCTAACACCTCTTTTTTTTGCTGCTAAACAAACAGGAAGTGTTACATACCCACCAAATGCAATAACTGCATCAGGTTTAAAATCATCCATTATTTTTAAACATTTTTTATATGAACTTGAAATACATTTAATATTCTTAATATTTCTAATCATATTTGTTTTAGAAAGTCCATATATTTCAATACCTTCATATGGTATTCCCATACTAGGTATTAAATCATTTTCCATTCTATTCTTTGTTCCAATATATAAGTATTCATTTTTTTTATCCTTTTTTATTTCATCTAATACTGATAATGCAGGATAAATATGTCCTCCTGTTCCACCAGCTGTTAAAATAAACTTCATAAATACTCTCTCCTTTAAAATTACATCAAGTAGTAAACCTCTTTGTAAGCATTATTATATAACATTATTTTGTATTTTTCATCAATTTTAATATTTTTTCACGTAAAACAGTGTTAGCTTCATCTAAAGTCATATCACCTACACTAAATGGTTTTCCTATTCTAGTAATTAAGTTTCCTTTTTTACCAGTATATTCTCCACTAATACCAAATGGAACTATTAAAGCATTAGTTTTTTTAGCAAGTGATACAGCTCCATATTTAAATGGTAATAAATCTACTTCATCTTTTGTACCTATAGTTTTATTTCTAGTTCCTTCTGGAAATATACCAAGACATCCTCCATTTAATAAAACTTCCATTGCTTCACTTTTAGCTTTTTCATCATGAATAGTTCTATCTACACTAATACATCCAGCCATACGATAAAACCATGCATGTTTACCTTTAAAATATTCATCCTTTGCCATGTAATGTATTACTCTATTAGTAACTATCATTACATTATATTGATCATGTACATGTTTATGATTACCACAAAATATAACTGGTCCACTTGAAGGAATATTCTCACTTCCAATTATAGTAGGATAAAATTTAGTTTTATAATATAATTTTACAAATGGTCTTAATATTTTATAACCTATATCTTTCATTAATCTTCCTCTTTATCTTTTATTAATTCTGTATATGATATTTTACCTATTTTAGTCTTTGGTAATTCTTTTCTATAACCATATGCATAAGGTAATGCATAAGATGCAATATTCTTTTCACAGTGACTTCTTATACTCTTTTTAACTTCACTATTTAAAACTATTCCTTTTTTAAGAATAATATATGCTTTTACTACTTCTTTTTTATAAGGATGTGGAACTCCAACTACTACACATGATTCAACATAAGGATGTTCAAGTATTATTTGTTCTATTTGTCCTGGATAAATATTATATCCACTAGAAACTATCATTCTTTTAAGTCTAGCTTCAAAATAAATGAATCCATCTTTATCCATATAACCTAAGTCTCCACTATGAAGCCATAATTTTCCATCTTTATGTTTAATTAGAATATTTTTAGTTTCTTCTATATCATTTAGATATTCGCTCATAACAGTTGGACCACTAATACATATTTCACCTACTTCATTACTAGAACATACTTTATGTGTTTCTGGATTAATAATTTTTATTTCAGTTTCTGGAGTAGGAATACCTACACTACCAAATCTTGATTCTTCAAGTGGTGTCATAGTAACTCCAGCAGTACATTCAGTCATACCATAAGCTCCTCTTACTTTAGCTTCACTACCATGTTCATAAAAGAATTCATCAAGTTTTTTATTTAATTTTTTATTAATTGAGTCTCCACCGCAAACAACACATTTTAAGAATGATAAATCAGCATCAACTAATTTTTTACTGTTATATAACCCTTCTAATAAACTAGGCACACATCCTATTGTATTAGGTTTATATTTTAATATAATTGAATCAAACTTTCTTGGACTAAATGTTGGTAATATAATTGAATGTCCACCAGAAACAAAAACTGCATGGAAAGTACATCCTAAACCAAATCCATGAAATATAGGCATAATAGATAAAGTAGATACTCCTGGCCCTATTACTTTATTTATTTCAAGTAATCCAAGAGCAACAGCATTAAAGTTTTTGTTTGTTAAAACTATTCCTTTTGGTTTACCAGTAGTACCACCACTATATAATATAACAGCTTTATCACTACCCTTTACATTACTTTTAATTAATTTAGTAACAAATTTACTTCTATTTAAAAATTTACTATATAATATAGTATCTTCTCCACTAGGACTTGTTATCTTTTGAGAATTTTTAATTTTGTATCCTAATTTCATAAGAGGATCCATAGATTCACTAACACTTGTATAAATTACTTTTTCTAACTTAGTTTTAGATATTATATTTTTAACTTTTCCATATGAAATATCAGCTACTACTGCATATTTTGAACCTGTTAAATTAAATGCAAATTTTAATTCTTCTTCACTAGATAATGGATGAATCATATTTATAAGTGCTCCAATTTTATTAAGAGCATAAAAACATATTATAGCTTCTGGTGTATTTGGCATTACAATAGAAACAATATCTTTTTTAGTAACACCCATTCTAACAAATGCATTTGCACATGTATTTATTCTTCTAATAAATGTTTTATATGTAACTTTAGATCCATAATAAGAATATGCATTTAAATGAGGATACTTAATTGCAGTTCTTCTAATCATTTCATACATTGATACATCTGGAACAGATAAATTCTTTTTCATATCAACATAATATTTATACCAAGGATATTCATTATTTTTTTTCATTATTATCTCCTTCAATCATTAGTTTTTTTACTTTTTCCATAAGTTTCTTATTTTCTATATCTAATTCATTATTAACTTTATAAGGTTTTCCATAAGTAATTTTAATACTTTTTTTAAACAATTTATATTTACCAGTTATAGCAAAAGGAACAATATATGCATTAGTTTTTTTTGCAAATGAAACTGCCCCATATTTAAATGGAAGCAATAATTCATTTGTTTTATTAATTGTTCCTTCTGGAAATATACCAAGAACTTCTTCATTTTCAAGTACACTAATAGCTTCACTTTTAGCATTTTCATCATGTATACTTCTATCTACACTAATACATCCCATACTTCTAAAAAATTTAGATTTTAGTTTTGTATTAAACAATTCTTTCTTAGCCATCATATGGACTACTCTTTTAGGTCCACCAAGCATTAATGCTGCATCTATTAAATTAGTATGATTACCTGCTAATATAATAGCGCCTTCTTTTGGAATATTATCTACATTTACGTATGATGGCTTATATATAAATAAAAATATAGGTTTAAGTACTACTACAAGCACTTTATATAAAACATATTTCATACTATACTCCTTAATATTAATTATATCATATTAATACTATTCTTTCATTAAAGTAATTACTACAACTTCTCCATTATTATTAATTCTAATAGGAATTCTTTTACTAAAACCAAGTCCTCTAGAAACAATCATTTTAGTTTTTCCTTTATTATATTCTCCCATAGAATATTTAGGAAAAAATGTGTAATCAGGTGATAATAATGCACCAAATATTGGTAATACTATTAATCCTCCATGAACATGTCCACTTAATACTAAATCAGCTCCATAATTAACATAACTATCAAATTCAAGTGGATTATGAGCAACTAAAATATTAAATTTATTTTTATCTAATAAACCTATTTTATCTTCAATGTATTCTTTACTTAAACATAATTTATGAAATTTTTGATAACATTCTAGTTCACTAACAAGTCCATACAAATTAATATTATTAGTAAGTTTTTCTTTAGAATTAAAAATATAATTAATTTTTTTCTTTTCTATTAATTTTCTATATTCAATTAAATCATCTTCTAATTTAGTTTCATGATTTCCAAAAATATAATAATTTTTATATTTAATTCCATCATAAAGATTAATAAAATTTTCTATTTCACTAAGGCTTTCATTTACCATATCTCCACCATGTATTACAATATCTGGTTTTTCTTTATGAATGATTTTAATTAATTTATCTTTTAAATCTCTATTATGTAAATCACTTAAAAATATTATTTTTAGATTTTTATCTATTTTATTACTTTTTATATTATATCTAGTTATATCAAGTTTAACATAACTCATTATCGTAGATATAATTACTACTAAAATTATTAAAATAATTATTATTAATATTATACTTTTCATAAAGATTATTTTAACACAATTAATAAAAAAAAGAAACTCACGTTTCTTTTTTAAGCACTTTCACTTTCTAATTCATAATCTTCTTCGTTTTCACCTTTAATCATTTTATTAGCTATAAATGCTGCTCCTCCAGTTGCAAGGCCTACTCCAGAAGTAATAGCTGCTGAGGCTGCAACTGAATTATTCATAGAACCAAAGGCATTTGATGCTATCTTTTTACTAATAGGCTCAAGATTACTTAATACAGGAGATGCTAAATCATTATCTTCTATTTCAATAATTTCAGGCTGTACAACAAAGCCTTCTATATTAGATAAAGTATTATCTGATATTATTTCATTGCCAAGAACTCCATCAACTTTTGAATTTTCACCTAAACTAATATCTTGTATTGCAGTAGATGTTGGTAAAACAGTTTCACTTATTGGTGTTTGACTTGGAGTAGTAGACAATTCAACCACTTCCACTGCTGGAGTTGTCTCAATTACATCGTCTATTTTTTCATAAGGTGGATCTGGTTTAATAGTTTGTTGTTCATTTTGAGGAATAGGAGGTGTACTTACAACAGTATCAGCTGGTGGTTTTGTTGCAGGAGGCGTTGTTGTTTGACTTCCAGGAGGATTTCCTGTTTGACTTCCAGGTGGATTTGCAGTTTGATTCCCTGGTGGTGTTCCTGTTTGAGTATTAGCAGTTTGTTCTCTTTTACTCTCCTCTTCATTTAATAAAGCTGTATAGTATGAATTAAAGTTTGTTCTATATGAATCTGCATCTATATTCATTGCACTAAAGTCAAGAACAAAATTAGCTTCAAATGGTTTATTATCTCTAATTGCCTGTGCAGCACTTGAATATGTATTATTTATTTGAATAATTGCTGCATCAATTAATTCTTGTGCTTTATTACATGCTTCAACATAATTATCAATTCTTGTTTTAATTTTTAATAATTCTGTATATAAATCTTCATTTTCTTGCAAATATTGTTCTTTTGCAGCTATATCTTCATCACTAGGTTCTTTATGAGATCCTATTACTATTGGATTACCATCTTTATCTTGTCCATAGTCATCTACATCACGTTGCTCACTTTTCATCTTGGCAACAATTTGTTTTAATTCATATATATTTCTTTTTATTCCACTTAAAGTTATTTGCAATTCTTCTAAATGAGTATCATCAACACTCTCAGCATCTATTGCAAAGTATTTACCAGTAATATTTTGATTTATATCAGAATATCCATCTGTTATTGCTTCTCTTACCATCTCCATAGCAATTTTCATTGTATCAAGTAAGAAATCAGATGCTTCTTGTCTAATACCCATCAAGTCTCCATATGTTTCCATATTATTTAATACTGAATTCCATATGTCACCTGATAACATTTTTCCTTCACCAATACTTGAAGTGAAATTAGTTATATATCCTTTTAAAGCACTAGCATTTTCTGAATCAGCTGTTAATGTAGTTACAACTGATCTCATAGCATTATTAATATCTGTTATACTAGTAGCTCCAATTTTACCTTGATGGAATCTATCAGTAATAGAATTATATGAACTATAATCTAGTAAACTATCTATACCTTTTGATAATGTTTCATTTAATGCAAAAACACCTCTATCTAATCCTTCTGAACCATTAAGTGATGCTTCTGCCATTTGACTTGCTTGTTGATCTAATTCGTAAAATGCTTTTGCAATTGAATGTACTGCTACGGCTTCATCTCCAAGTGAACTAAGTACTCCATTTGTAATACCACAATAGTAATTATTAGCTCCATAAAAGCTGCCAACTATTCCTGTAGTTTGAGTATCACTATTAATCTCATATGTTGCTATATTTCTAAGTAAACCATTCATACTGTTATAAACATAATTATAACTAGATGAAACTGTTCCATCACTTACTACTGACCAATCAGCATTTTCCCAAGAACCAGTCTCTTGATTATAACTTAATAAATCTGAATATACTTCAGTATCTAATTGTCCACCAGATAACAAATCGACTAATCCTTCTGCAATTGCTTCTTCTAGTATTCCTCTATGAGTGGTAACATCACTTCTAAGCATTAAACTATTAAATCCTGAATTGGCTAATGATGTTGCTTCAGTAACTCTATCTTGTGGATTCCATGCACCACTAACATATGGAATTATATTTATTATTGGTACATTACCTTCTGTAATAGCAGTAATTGAATCAGATAATTGTGGAGTATTCTTTGCTACATCTTGATTATAATTAGTTAAATATGAATCAATATTAACTCCTCTAAATGATATATTAGGATAATCATTAACTGCATTACCTAAAGCAATCATTCCAGCTCTTCCACCATTACTAAATGTAGCTACTCCTCCATTTGTAATAGTTAGATTCTGTCCTGTTGCACTTCCAAGAGCACTACTAAATGAATAACTATCACTATCATTGTTTGCAAAAACTATAATAACATCATCAGGTCCATTACCACTTTGTATATCACTTACTATAGTAGAGTATGCATTAATACCAGTAGAACCTGCTCCTGGCTCTAAGCAAATAACTGATGTTACTTTACTTAAATCGGCAGGTAAATAAATAGCACCACTATTACGACCATTTACACAATAAACAGCATTACCATTTGAAGTCTCTATTGTTTGATAAGAATGAGTAGTATTAGCGCTAGAACCTGTTGTTTCTGTTTGAATAGAATCAAATGATTCAATAAATGCTATTTGTTCTGCACTACAACCTGATTGTGATAAATCATTATTTGCCATATCTCAACATCCTTTATTTTAACTAAATAAATTTTATCACAAAAACAAAAAAAAAGAAACATAAGTTTCTTTTTTATAATTCTTCATCACTAGAAGCATAATCATCTTCATATTCATACTTGAATCCATCTTCAAGTTCTTTATTTTTAATCATTTTATTAGCTGCATATGCTGCTGCTCCTGTTGCTAAACCTAATCCAGCTGCTACACCAATTGTCTTAGCAATAGAACCATTATTATTAGATTTTACTTTATCTACAACTGGAGGATTATCAATTGGTTTAATATCTACTGGAGGTAAGTCTGGTTCAACTTCTAAATCGTTATCAAGAATTTCAACAATAGCTGGTTGATCAAAATTTTCTATATATTCTGGACCAACTAATTCATCTTCAACAACTGTATCTGACTTACTTGGTATTGTTGGATCTCCTCTTCTAGCAGGACCAGATGGTGTAGTAGTCATTGGTTGAACTGAAGGTTCATCTGGTTTCTTTTCAGGTGGTAACTCTGATTCTTCTTCATTTCTTGGATCTACAACATCATCGTCTTTATCGTCATCATCATCTGGTTTTTTATCGTCATCGTCATCAGGCTTTTCATCAGGTTTATCATCAGGCTTTTGAGTTGATGGACCAGGACTTCCAGGTCCGCTAGTTGCTGGACCATTATTTCCAGGTCCATTACTTCCAGGACCATTTGTTCCTGGATTTTCATCAGTTTTTTGTTCTTCCTCTGCTGCGGCTGCAGCTGCTGCTTCTTCTTGTTGCTTCCACTCATTATATCTTGTATCAAAACTATCTCTATAAGCATTAAATTCACTTTCAGTCATTCCAAATGCACTAAAATCTAATGTAAAGTCTGTTGAGAAACTTTGATTATTCTTTATTGCATTTCCTGCTGTTTCATATTTTCCTTTTATTTCCTCTAACGCTTCATTTATCATGTTTTGTGCTTTATTACATGCATCAACATAATTATCTATTCTTGTTTTTATTTTCTCAAGTTCATCATATAATTTTTGATTTTCATCTACTTTATCTTGAACAGCTTGTATCTCTGCATCACTTGGTTCTTTATGAGATCCGATTACTACTGGTTTACCTTCTTCATCTTCTCCATAATCATCTACATCATGTTGACTAGATTTCATACTATCAACTTTTCTTTGTAATTCCTGTATTGTT